>CAYVMA010000031.1:0-205292 GCA_964452455.1 uncultured Fervidobacterium sp.
AGCAAGATTGTCAAAATGATGGTCTTCATAGCATCTCCACTTCTTGTTTTGTACTCTCTTTCACCAAATTTAATAACGCTTTTATTGATTTTAGCTCCGCTTTCAGTATCTTCCGCATTGATTGGTGTATCGCTCAGTTCTCTGGTTACAAAATCAGTTGAACGAGATAAACTCGGTGGAACACTGGGAATATTCAATTCGGTTGATAGTTTGATGAGAATATTCAGTCCGCTTTTAGGAGCTGCTGTAATACAGTATCTTGGACCGTCTTTTCTCGGTTTGTTTGAAGGTATTTTGGTTTTAATTGGTGGATTAATGTTTCTTTTTTTGTTTGTTCCAAGGTATATTTATTTTACTTCCAAAAAGTTGGCTGAGGCTTATAATCAAGACATTATAATCAATAAATATATATAAAACAGGTCCATCATGGACCTGTTTTCAACTGTTCAATTAATCTTAGGAAATCTTTTCTTCTTGGATATCCATTGTCTGTTTCAATTGTTGTATAAGTCTTCTAACTATAGGTTTCCAATCTCCAACTATAGCCAAGTCTGCAACTTTCATTATAGGTGCTTCAGGGTCTTTGTTTATAGCTATAATATATTCACTTTCCTGCATACCGGCAAGGTGTTGTATAGCACCGCTTATTCCAACGGCAAAGTAGAGCTTTGGTCTAACGACTTTACCAGTTTGACCTACTTGTAAATCTTTTGACAACCACCCTTCATCAACTGCTGCTCTTGAACCAGCAATGCCACCACCAAGTAATTCTGCAAGTTCTTCCAAAAGTTCAAAATTCTCTTTTGAACCGACACCTCTTCCACCGGCAACTATTACCCTTTCGGCGGTTATATCTTTATGTTTGCGCACCTTTGCGATAATTTGTTGAATTTTGACTTTTATATCCTCTTCACTTAGTTTGGGCGTGAGGATGTACACTTCGGCTTTTCTTTGGATGTCAGTTTTTGGCAGAGGGAACACACCAGGTCTTATCGTTGCCATTTGAGGTCTTCGTTCTGGACAAATTATTGTTGCCATAAGGTTGCCACCGAACGCTGGACGGGTCATGAGTAACAACTTTGATTCAGGGTCTATCTCCAAGTTTGTGCAATCTGCTGTGAGACCTGTTCTTAGTCTTGCAGCAAGTCGTGGGCCGAGTTCACGTCCTGTGAAAGTTGCTCCGATAAGGAGGATGTCAGGATTTTCTGAACTGATAACCTGATAAAGTGCTTCTGTGTAAGCATCGACTGTGTATTTTTCTAAAAGTGGATGTTCTACTATTATAACCCTTGTCGCTCCGTATTGGGAAATTTTATCAGACAGATGGGTTATCTTATTTCCGCAAACTACTGCAGTCACCTCACCATCTAAGTCTTTTGCCAAATCGACCGCCTTCCCAATAAGTTCTAAACCAACATTCAGTAGTTCACCATTCCTTTGTTCACAGTATACCATTATCATATTGTCACGCCCCTTTTAAACATGTCTATTGTTCTGTTATTAACTTTTCAGCCTTTAATTTTGACAAAATCAGTTGAGCAGCTTCATCAGCACTGCCATTGAAAATCGTTCCTTGTTCCTTTGGACCTTTTGTGAATGTTCTTCTAACCTTTGTAGGTGAACCAACCAAACCTACTTCGTTCTTGTCAAATTTTAGAACTGAATTGTTAAAGATACTGATAGGTCTATCAAAACATCCGAAGATATTTCCAACCTTCATATACCTTGGTTTATTGAGCTCTTTTGTACATGTCACTAAGCAAGGAAGCTTTGCTGAGACCACCTCGTACGTGCTATCTAATTCTCGAGTGACAATTACTCGTTCTCCTTCAATTTTCAAATCAACAGCGTAGGCTATCACTGGTATCTTCAAGTGCTCTGCAATTTCAATACCTACTTGCGCTGTGTCTCCATCTATTGCTTGGCGACCAGTTAATATTAAATCAAAGCCTACTATTTGAGCCGCTTTAGCTAATATCATGCTGGTGACCCATGTGTCCGCTCCTGCGTAGAGAGGATCTGTTACCAACACTGCTTCATCGGCTCCCATTGCGTAACTTTCTCTGAGGATAGCTTCGGCCGACGGAGGTCCCATTGTTATCACTGTGACCTTTGCCCCGTATCTATCTTTGAGCTGTAGTGCAGCTTCGAGCGCATTCTTATCTTCAGGGTTCATTATTGACTTGACACCATCTCTAATAAGCGTGCCTTTTATTGGGTCAACTCTAACCTCTGTTGTATCTGGGACCTGTTTTGCAAATACTATAATTTTAAAACTCATCATTCACACCTCACTTTATATAGTGGGATGCTATAACCATTTTTTGAACCTCGTTTGTCCCCTCGTATATCTGAGTAATCTTTGCATCCCTCATCATGCGTTCTACGGGATAGTCTTTTGTGTATCCGTAACCTCCAAATATTTGGACAGCTTGAGTTGTAACTTCCATAGCAACATCGGATGCGAACTTTTTAGCTATGGCAGCGTCTGCACTTGTCAAAATTCCCCTATCTTTTTTTATTGCTGCGTTATAGACCAGCAATTTAGCAGCTTCCGTTTTTGTTATCATATCCGCGATGTACCACTGAATTCCTTGGAATGAGCCTATTGGTTTTGAGAATTGTTTCCGTTCTTTAGCGTATTTCAACACCTCTGCAATGGCTCCTTCAGCAATTCCAAGAGCTTGTGCACCAACACCGATACGCCCTCCATCCAGTGTCTGCAAAGCAATTTTGAACCCAATCCCTTCATTTCCGAGGAGGTTTTCCTTAGGGACTTTACAGTCCTCAAAAATTAACTCGGTTGTTGAGGAACCTCTAATACCAAGTTTTCTCTCAGGCTTTCCTATTTTAAAACCCTCGAAGCCTTTTTCCACGATAAATGCACTAATGCCTTTTGTTCCTTTCGATTTGTCTGTCATTGCAAAAACAATAAAGACATCAGCCTTTCCACCGTTAGTTATGAATATCTTAGAACCGTTAAGTACGTAGTAATCACCAACGAGTTTCGCCGTTGTTTGTTGGTTTCCGGCATCACTACCAGCGTTGGGTTCGGTTAATGCAAACGCGCCAAGATATTCTCCTCTAAGCAGAGGTCTAAGGTATTTTTCTTTTTGGTGTTCTGTGCCCCACATGTATATTGGATAGCAGCACAAAGATGTATGTGCAGAGAGGATTATCGCGGTTGTTGCGCAGTATTTTGCTATTTCTTCGACGGCGATTATGTAAGTTAGGTAATCTCCACCTGCGCCACCGACTTCTTTTGGGAAAGGTATGCCCATCATACCTATTTCTGCCATCTTTTTCACCGTCTCAGTTGGGAAGTATTCGTCCTCGTCAACCTTTTGTGCAAGAGGCTTAACCTCCTTCTCAGCGAATTCACGAAATAGTTCTCTTGCCAATAATTGCTCTTTCGTCAACAAATAATCCATCGCTTATACCTCCAGTTCAGTTATAGTTTTAATTCTATTGCATGCTGAATATTTCTTCTAAGCACCTTAGTGTGAAATTATTCACAACTTCAATTCCATTATATCACTTGTTTGGAAAATGTTAAGCACAGTTGTGAATAATATCACGTAAAAAATCCTACAACTTATGAATTTTCAACTACATCATGAAAGAAACTTGAGTATACGCTTGTTTTCTTGGGCAAGCTATCTGAATTGCTTTGTCTTTCGGGCAGAAAGCATTTTAGGTGGGAAATTTACTTTTTAAATAAATAAGCTTGGATGTTATAATATCAGAAATGAGGACTTAGGTAATATTTTAAACGGAGGGGGATTATTTTGAAGACTGGGACAAAGTTGTTCGTGATATTCATGATAAGTGGCATCGTGGTGACGTTTTCTTTGTCTTGGATTATCGAATTTTACAAGTACCAAAAACGTTTAGTGCCATTGGATAGAGTGGAGAGGTTATTTGATAGTGCTGTACGAACGATTAAAGAAACCTATCCCTCAGAAGATAGAGAAGAAATTGCAAGAAGGGTCTTGGATGAATATCATAAGTATAAGCCAAACAGGAGGAAAATGCTTCCTATTGATGTCTTTAAGGTTATCCAACCTGCACTTTCTGTTGTTAATGACCAGAATTTTAGGCTTTATCCTCCCATAGAACCTGTTTATAGTGTTTTGCCGTTTACAGTAACAGTGGTTGATGGTAGGGCTATTGTGTCTTCAAGTGCTGTGGAAGAGATAAGAGCTGGTGATGAGGTAGTAGAAATAAACTGGAGAAAGATTTCAGAATTGATAGACCTGTTATTACCATACACATCTGGTGAAAATTACTCTATTCGTGAGCAGCAATTATCATCGTTAATACAGCTCATTCCTGAGTTAGTCGATAAGAAGAAAGATAAAATTGGCATTTTTTATAGGCAAAGGCTGTATAATATAAAACTCAAGAACGACAATGGTGAGAAAACCGTGGTTGTGAAAACGATGACTGCTATGAGTTACCCACGTGAAAGTGCCCGGTTTCCAGCTCTTCCGACAAGGAGACCTTTTGAGTTTTATAAGGAAGGCGACATCGGAGTGTTCAAGTTTGGAACGTTTACTCTCTCTGGAACGATTTATAACAGTTACAGAGATTTTGTAACGAGCACACTTGTGCAGAATAAAGATATGAAGGCTGTCTTAGTAGACTTACGAGGAGTTGCTAGCAGAGACTTTACAATCTTCAAAGAACTGTTCGAGCATTTTGTAGATAAGAGAACAGCAGTTGAGAGATGGATTTCCATAGTTAACACTGCTTACAATATAAGCGTGCTTAATAAATACGACGTAGATTTTGAAAAAACAACAAGCGAATTGCTCAGAATAAAATTTCTCCACACATTCGACCCAAGGGAGCCAATTGTGAAGGCTGATGTTTGGATTTTATTTGACAGGTACACATCAAATGCGGCTTTGGACTTTATATATACGTTCAGAAAACTTCGTAAAGGTAGAACCATAGGCGAGCCAACATTGATGAGAATAAATCATACAACCGAAATAGATTACAAATTTGATTCTGTAGCTAAGATGAATTTCATTTTTCCGTCAGCTGTGATTAGTGAAGATACTCGAGATGATGCAGTCTTAGAACCGGATTATGAAATAGAGTTAACTACAGAAGATAGGATTAATTATGTGAAAGGTATAGAAGATGTAATGTTGAGGAAAGCATTGGAGATAATAAATGAACATACGTTCAAGCAATGACAAAGGACTTTTTATCACCACACTAAAGAAGGGGGTGCTGTGTATGAAGTTTAGTAGGAAAGTTTTAGTAGGAATTTTGATACTTTTTGCGGTTGTCTTGCTGTTTGCCGAAACAAGGGAAATTGTTATTTTGCACACAAGCGACTTGCATGGCTACATTTATCCTGTTGATTATGCAACAAACAAACCAGCAAACTACGGTTTGGCGAAGGTGGCGTCGGTGATTAAAGAACAGAGACAAAAGTATGGAGAAGGCAATGTCATAGTAATTGACACTGGAGATTTAATCCAGGGAAGTCCTATGGAATACTATCAGTGGCTTTTTCTGGTGCAATCCTTTTCTTTTTATCGGACTTGCTCCTTTCATATGATAAGTATGTTAAAAGAATTCCAAACAGGGATTTGTTAGTTCTATCATTGTATTTTGCTGGGCAGTTACTTATAACTTTAAGTGTAGTTCTTCAATCTAACTTTGAGTTCTCGAAAAACAAGGACAATAGTTCGGCCAGTTTTCTCAAATCATCTATGAATAACTCTATACTTCCGTAGCTGTAGATTGTTTTACTGAAACTGTCTATCGAACTATTCTGCAAGATGCGTGCGAGTTCATCTGATTTTGGAAGCATTTTGAATTGGTTGTATAAGGTTGGTATTTGTCCGGAAATTTTCATATTAAAGTCTCTAAATTCCTCCAAAAATTCATAGACCTGGTCATAGAAAGTGTTGGAAAGCTCTATTCGAAAAACAAATGGATGATTAAAGCAAGAACTGAAAGAGTACTTACGTGCCAAATTCTTAATGGTTAGCACAATGTTTATTTCAAGCAGGAATTCAAAACCTACGTCTGCAAAAATCTCAAGATGCTGGGTAAGAAAGTTGTTATTTAGTGATATTACGCATTCAAGATTGTTAAGTGTATTTTCCACTTTAAGAAACAAGTTATTGTAAACTTCATTATACTTAAGATATTCAAAAGATAACGCGTTTGAGATTTTGAATTTTTCAAAATTTTCATTGGTGAATGGTAAAAGGTTTTCGAGAGGTAGAATTTCGTTGGTTTCATATTCGTTGACGTTAAAAAACCACCCATTAATTTCCTCATGGTATCGATTAATTGGTTGCAAACCCAAAAAATTCACAATATTTAGTGAGTGCAAGTCAATAAATTTTTCGCCATCTATATCCAAAAGTGAAGGAGAGTAATAATCTAAAAGTTCTTGGAAAGTGAAATTAGGGTCATAGTAGATTTTCAAAAGATTCCCCCCTTGAAAAGTAAATCTTCGTCAGAGCAATTACTTGACTGTTACTTGAGTGTTTCTCTTTTCTCCCTCAGTGTAAAAACGTAAGCAAGAACTTCTGCAACTGCTTTGTAAAGTTTTTCTGGTATAACATCTCCAAGTTCAGTGGTGTAGTATATCTCCCTTGCAAGTTTTGGATTTCTGACGATTGGAACATCGTTTTCCCTTGCAATGTCTATTATTCTCAGTGCAACCCTGTCAACGCCTTTTGCAACCAATACTGGGGCAAAGTCTTTTTCTGGGTCATACCGTAATGCACACGCGAAATGTGTTGGGTTGGTTATAACTACGCTTGCTTCCGGAACTTCCTGCATCATCCTGTGCATTGCGTATTGCATCATTATTTGTCTTTGACGCCTTTTAATCTCAGGGTTTCCCTCTATTTCTTTAAATTCTTCCTTTACCTCCTGCTTTGTCATCTTGATACTTTGTTCGTATTCATAGCGTGAAAAATAGTAATCACCTACTGAAACAACTAATAAGGCTATCGAACATTTGATTATAAGCTCTGTAAAGGTGCTCCAAACAAGTAAAGCACCGTCAATTAAACTGGAATCAGCTGTTATCATTATCTCTTGGAAATTCCCTTTAATAACACTGTAGCCAACGAAACCGACGATTAAGAGTTTTACAATAGCTTTTGCTAATTCGAAAAGGGACCTAAGCGAAAACATTCTTTTCAGCCCACTTATTGGATTGAGACGGTTGAAGTCAAGTTTCAGAGGCTTAAGTGTGAAAAGGAACCTGGTTTGCAATAATCCAATTATGAGGGAAAAAAGTGCAGCACTAAGAACTAGAAAAGAGAGGGACACAAAAGCAGATGTGAAAGGCTTGACACCATATATTAGAAAGTCCTCGAAAGTTCTTATCTCGACATCTGATATCTCGAAGGTGGATATCGTTCCATTCATTAACGCATTTAAGAGCTGTTTGCCAGTAAATAAAAAAAGAGTTGATACAAATAGAAAGCCAAGTCCGGAGATGAATTCACGTGATATAGGAACCTGACCTTCTTCTCTTGCCTTTTGTCTTTTACGTGGTGTTGCCTTTTCTGTTTTATCAGGATCCGCGAATAGTTGCAGATTTATTTTGGCTATTTTGATAGTAACTGATTGAGATATGGTTCCAATCTGTAAACCATCCGCGATATCAGTTCTACCCATACAGGAATCATCCCCACAAGCACAGCAAAAAGTATCAGTGTAGAAGCAGGTAAAGCAACCATAAAAACATTCATTTGAGGAACAAGTCGAGAGAGAATTCCAAAAAGCACATTTATTAAAAACATTAGACCAATTATAGGTAATGCTATTTGCAAGGAGAACAAAAACGCATCGGTAAATATCCTTACATAATGTCCACTAACGTCTTTGAAGGAAATTTCAGAAATAAGAATCGGGTATTTGTGAAAAGATTCAACAACAGCTTTGTACAGAAGTAGGTGACCTTTTAAAGAGACGAATATGTATACCGATAACAGGTAGATAAATTCACTTGTTAAAGGTGACTCTTCCATAGTAGGGTCTAACGAACCACTTACATTAAATCCCGACTGGATACCAAAGATTTCACTTCCAACGTAGACTGAGCTAACAATGGTGTATCCTATCAATCCAATAACGAAACCTATGAAAAAATTGTACAATGCCGAGCCAACAATTGTGAGTATAGGCATAGGCAACAAAACAGGAATAGCAACATTAGTCAATGTTACGTACCCAAGTGCTAAAAGTAGTATAACCATTATCTCCAGCGGTAATGAAAACCCTGCAAATAGCGGGGCAATTACCATCATTCCTGTTAGACGCGTAAGAATTAATCCGTAACTTAATGCATACCTTTGAAGCAAGTCGTAGAACTGATTCATGTTCAACAAAATCGCCTCACTTGTTAGGCGAAATCTTTTAAGATCTCATGAATGTAGAATCATTCCTTTTTTGTTCCTATGATTGTATGATAATTATACAACACTTTATTTCTTGGACTGTCGTTGTAGTAAGGTCTTGTACAATGCGTACATCCGGATGTAAGGAAAGCTTTTGAGATGTCTATAGAATTGTCGTATTTTAATGTCTTCAGATTACCAGACTCATCAAAATCTACCTCAGGTGTTTCGTTTGTTTCGAACATCAAGAACCTGAGTATTTGGATTTTTCTGTATCGTTCAAGAGATGGTGGTGTCAAATGAGCAAGTCTTGTCCCACGTACAGGAGTAAAAGCAAAGAGTGCGATTTTTACGTTGTAAGTTTTCATTAGCTGGAATATTTCATAGAGTTCTTTGTCTGTTTCTCCAAGTCCTACGATAATATGGGTTGTAATTCTTCCTGGATACTTTTCTGCTCCGTAACGTATCAAAGAGAGGGTATATTCTAAAGGCCAAGAACGATACAATCTGTGAAGCCTTTCAGAAACTACGTCGATAGCAATACCTAAGTCGTTAACTCCTGAATTCATTAATACATCGATTTCTTTTTCGTTTTTCACACGTGTGGAAACAGAAACGAGTAGTTTGTTATTGGTGTCGGAGCCTCTCAGACGTTTAACAACGTTAAGCAAGTCTTCAAAATAACCTTTGTAATTGACAGTCTGAAGACAAACACGCTTAAACTTCAGGCTTATTGAATTCAAATCTTTAAGCTCTATTAATTTCCAAACTACCCTTGACAAATACGAATTATCACTTTCTGAATCTTTTGCATGTGTGCAGTAAGCACAGTTATACATACATTCTCCGTCAAGCATAAGGTAAGCAGTGGGCATCTCATCGGGTATGGATTCTCCATTAAGCAACTTCCAAGTCCAATAGGAAGCTCTCAGAATCATACTCATGCAGTCTCCTCTTTGGCGAATTGTATTTCGTAAAGCTTATAGTAGGCACCTTTCTTTTTCAGTAGCTCAAAGTGTTTACCTTCTTCTGCAATTTTCCCATCAGCAACGACGATTATTCTATCAGCATTTACAACTGTAGAAAGCCTGTGTGCTATCATTATGACAGTATTTTCTTTCGACAACTCTCTAACTGCTTTCTGGATTCTGTGTTCTGTTTCCACATCGATATTACTCGTTGCTTCGTCAAGTATGAATATTTTAGCTCCAAATAACACAGACCTTGCCAATGCTATCAGTTGCCTTTCACCTGCTGAAATACCTTTTCCCCTTTCAACTATCTCAGTGTATATCCCTTTTGGTAATCTTTGTATAATTTCTAATGCCTCGACTTTCTCAAGAGCTTTGTAAACTTCTTCTTCTGGTATTTCGTCATGGAAGAGCCTGATGTTGTCTAACAAGGTACCACTGAATAGCACTACGTCTTGGGGAACGGCCGATACCTCTTTTCTCAAAGCGTGGATGTCGTATTCTTCCAGTGGCATATTATCTATTAGAATAACACCCTTTTGCGGTCTGTACATTCCATTTATAAGGTTCATTATTGTAGTTTTACCTGCACCGGTTTCGCCAACAATTGCAACTAACTGCCCTGGAAAGAATGAAAGACTTACGCCTTGCAAAACCCAACGTTTGTTGTCGTAGCTAAACCACACATCTTTGAATTCTATGGTTCCTTTTTCTATGGTCTTTTTTCCATTAGAATTACCTTGTTCCTCTTGCGGTTCATCCAGAAGCGCAAAGATTTTCTCGCCACTGGCAATAGTGTTTTGGATTATATCGTACTTTTCCGATAAATCCTCGATGGGTCTCATGAATGTATCTATGTAAGAAACAAACGCGTAAAGGTCTCCGAAGTTCAACACTTTACCTAAGATATACTTAGACCCGAACCAGATGATAAGCGATAAAGTGAGGTAGTATAAGAAATTAATCAACGGTCGGAAGATACCGAAAACGTAGAGTTGATTCATTCTGGCTTTGTAAAGTTCTCTGTTTATTTGGTCAAATTCTTTTCTTTTGAAATCTTCCGCATTAAACAATTTTATCACGGGCATTCCAGCCAAGTTTTCAGCGATGTAGGCATTAATACGTGCGATGTTTGTTCTAACAGCTCGGTATGCCCTGATATCAAAAAACCTGAAAACAACCATCGCCAAGATAATTACGGGGAAAATGTAAATAATATCAAGGAAAAGTCTCGAACTAATTCTCCACATCATTATGATTACACCTGCAAGCAGGAAAACATCGTTGACGATACTGGTTATAACTGATGTGAAGAACTCTTGGACATTTTGTGTGTCGCTCGTTATCCTTGTTGTTATCTGTCCACTAGGGTGTCTATCGAAGAAAGACATGGGAAGCTTTAATACATGGTCGTATAGTTGCCGTCGTAAGTCGTAAACAACTCGACCACCGATGTACGTAGTAACAAGTATTGAAAGATACTCAAAAAGAAAAATCCCGCCTGAAACGATAAGGAACAGAAGTGATTGTTTCGATATTCCCGAAAGCTTTTCAGCTGTTTGCAAAGACTCTGAAAGTATATAAGTATTTATAGCTTTCCTCACAATTTGCGGTGGTAAGAGCGCTAAATATGTAAGGACAAGCACAACTACGATAGCCAAAGCTAAAAGGTGCCAATACGGTAGAGCGTATTTTAATAGTCTGAAAAATACACCAGCTTTTTTCTTTTTTCCTTCTTTCTTCATATTGTCTTCGTTTTTCACAGAGCCCACTCCCCGTAGCGTAAGTTCTCCAATACCTTAGAACTCAACCTTTCCTGTTAATTTGGACTTGTAACATCGTTCATCCGCAAGTTTCAGCACTTTATTGATGTCGCCTTCTTCTGGGTAAAACGCTACACCGATTGAGAAAGACATTTCAGCAGACTTTGCAAAGCACTCGGAGATTCTTTCCACAACTTTTTGAACAACATTTTTGTCAATCGAATCGATGATGAGTATTACCTCATCTCCACCATATCTAAATGCTAGGTCCTCTTTTCTTATATTCAAGTTTATACACTTACCTAATTTCTTAAGCACGTCGTCACCTTTTTCGTGGCCATACATGTCGTTTACAAGCTTAAATTTGTTCAAATCCATGAAGACGACTGAGAATTGTTTCAATGGAGGACTGAACATGAATTCTTCCAAAGCTCTGCGAGTTCTTAAGCCAGTTAATGCATCAACCTCGGCTTTTTCTTTCATTGTTTCGATGAATCTTCTATTTTCCAAAATTAGAACCATTTGGTGTCCTAAATCTTTTAAAACAGCGAGTTGGTACTCAGATATAGGTTTACGGTCAAAATTGTTATCTGCTAATAGCAAACCAACAAGTTTGTTCCCGCTCTTAAGAGTCATGATAGCGAACTCGTTAACAATATCAAACTCTTCAGCGATTTCTGGTAAATCTTCTTTTTTTACTACATGAGGTTCGCCATCAAGGTATCTGGTTATTTGTTCCTCGCTTATAGCTTTTCCCTCGTATAGCAATTCTAAGGCTGACTTAAAATCTTTAGAGACCGTTTCCAAGAAATCTGACATATTCAGTTCTATGTCTTCAATGGCTTCCCAGATTCTGTGAGCTTCCTCTTCAGTCCTAGGCCCCAGAGCTTTCTGAAAGACAAACTGACCGTCAGTGTGGTAGAAAAACATTGCTCTGTTAAAAGAACCTGAATAGCCCGCGGTTATACCTGTTAAAAAAGCGTACAAAATCGTATTAACATTGCTCTCCGGTTGCAACGCGTATTCTGTTATAAGCCTTGTGTTCACCAAGCTTTGCGCTAATTTTGTTGCAGTATGGTGGATTGAAAAGAGTATTCTGGAAACTTCTTGAGCTCCTTCAACAATCATCTTTCTTACTATTTCTGGAACAGGTAATTGTAAGTCGTTGTAGTTTAATATAAAATTACCAAGCTTTGTTCTCAGTTCAACTTTTTGTTCCTCAACGTTATCTACTACCACTATTTTATCGAGTTTTGCGTTGCGCATTTTTCGAGCAATTCTCCAGAGTTTGTACAGATTTTCTGGAACTTTTTCATCATCATAGTGTACATAAAGACTTACGTCAAAAGGAATATTGAATTTCACTATTTCATTCAAAATATAAGAGATGTAACTATCCAAGTAAGCTATCTTAATTCTTCTTTCAAAATCTTTCCAGTGCACTACTCTCACCAGTAATTGTTTTGCTATCCATTCTAAGAATTCTTGGTCTCTCTCATCGAAAGGTGCTTTGAAGTGGCTGTCTATATCAATTTCTCCAAAAACACTGCCATCCTTGCGCAGTATAGGCACAACGATTTCACTTTTCACATGAGGACTGCAGGAAAGATAATTGGTTTCCAAACTAACATCTTGCACTACGAATGTTAATTTTGTTGCAGCGGCTTGGCCACATATACCTTTCCCAACAGGTATCCGCACGTGTTCTGTTGGTTCTCCAACGTATGGACCTAAGACAAGTACGCCTTCTTCGGTTTCATCCATTAAATAGAATCCTGTCCAGTTATAATATGGAACATGTTTATCCAAAAGTTCACAGATATTTTGCAAGATGTTCTCGTTGTCAAGCTGTGTGATTTCATCCTTTAATTTTGAGAATATTTCGGACTTATCATAGTAGTCTCCTTCCAGATCTCCGTGTCTGAAATGTATAACAGCTTGGTATACAGCATCGGCAAGAGACGGAAATTTTCCTTTCTTCCAAAGTGAAAAGACATCAAAAACGATTACTTTCTCATGTTTACCATCAACAACTACCCAATCTTTTTCACCAATGCCTGCTATAAGGTAAATAACAAAATCCTCACGCGACAATTCCAAATCGCGGGCATTTTTTCGAAGCCTTATGGAAAGTTCTTCTTTCATCCTTTCTTTGCTTTCTTCGTATACGTGGGAGAATTCGGTCAACTGGTTACGAGAAAGGTTAGCCAATTTCTCATAGAAATTTTCAAAGTGTTTTGCGTAATTTTCAGTGATAGGCTTGAACGGTAACTTTTCCCAGAATTCCTTCCAAAATCTCTTTTCGTATGTAAGTATTTCCAAAAAATCGTCGATATGATTTTCAATTAAACTCCTCATCTTCATCACCTCGGAATGTTTCCTCAAGAATTTGATATTTCATATCATCGGTAACTAAAATTTTCAAAGTACGTCTACCGTATGAAACTTCCAAAATGTCTCCGGGCTTGACTTCATAAGATGGCTTTAGAACCCTTCCATCTTTCTTCACAAGTCCAGCTTTTGCAACCTCTTGAGCGACCGTTCTCCTTTTAATTATTCTATTTGTTTTGAGAAATTTATCTAAGCGCATTTGCTCACCACCGGGAGTTTTGAGTATCAGTATCTAGAATCTATTATATCACAAAAATCTCATATAGTTCGAGACACGAACAAAACGTTCATTTATACCAGATCTTCTTGTAGTTGTTTGATGCGTTCCATAACATATATTCGTTTATTCCCAAGTCCTTAGCGGCCATTATTTGTTTTCGGATGGCTTCTTCGTCGTACACGATGTGCCCTCTTACCCACGTTGCAGTAAACGACTGGAGCCAAGGCCTAATTTTTGCTGGGGTCGGTATGTGCAAATTTCGCCTAATTCCATCTTTTAGAGCGTTGTAAATCGTCTCGTAAGGATACGCATCAGGCACACTCAAACCGAAAGAGCCTGGCGCATAATGGCTAGGGTATACCATCGGACATATGTAATCAACAACGTTTGAAATGGCTTCCCAATATTGGCCGATACCAACATCATCAACAGCAGTTGACACAAGTCCAAAAACATCCGCTGCTAAAGGGACGTTATAAGGTTCAAGCTTTCGTTTTGAGTAAATCAAAAACTTCTGAATTGCTTCTGCAAAAGATTCATCTCCAACTTGTCTTAGATTTACCCTCTGGCGAGTTTCCTTAGAGAGCTCCGGAAACCGAACGTAGTCATACTGAATTTCATCGAAACCAACTTCGACTGCCTCTATAGCAACTCTCACGTTGTATTCCCACAGTTGTCTATCATATGCCGATGCCCACGGCACTTTGTAGATTCCCATATAAGGTTCTCCGGTATCTTTGTATACTATCGCCCTGTCTTTGTGAGCACGTGCATAAGAAGGATCTTTGAAACAAACAATTCTTGCGATTAAGTAGATACCTTGGTCCTTGAGTTCACTTATAATTGCCCTCATTTCATCCTTTTTATAAAAAGCCCTGGCATTTGCTTCAGGCACTATTTCAGCTGCAGCGTTCGTCTCAAAAAGCATAAGCCCGTCATCGTCTTTAACATCCACAACAAACGCGTTTATATTTGTTGACTTTGCAAATTCTACCCATCGATGTATCTTTTGGACGTTACTAAATGATGTTCTTGTGAGATATATTCCTCTTACATCGTCGATTCTCGCCCTAATCTTTTTGAAGGGTTCGAATACCAGTTCGTTATATTCTTCACCTGTTATAGTTTTTAACGAATCGCTTAGGAAACTTGAGCGGACCCATCCTTCTTTTAATCCATTTGGCGTATTATATCTGACCTTTGAGAAATTAATGTTGTTGTATGTAACCTCATCTATCTTTTCAACATACGTAGCATATTTTAGCGTGTCTATAACTTTCTCGTTTTCAGGGGAGTCAAAAACACTGATATTGTACGCAATAATGTAATGATATTTGGAAGGAGAAAACGTAATGTCGGTTTTAATGTCCACGTCTTGGTCTTGTTTTTTGGATTCTGCTTCTGTCGCTATAACGTTAATCACTTGGGTACCTTTAAGGTTGGTTTGTTCTGTGTTAAAAGAACTCTGTTTTCCTTCATTTGGTTGTCCTTCATTTTGCTCTGACTGGCTATTATTAATGTTCTCATCATTTTCGTTCGATACATTGGGCATCTTTGGTGCTAACAAGAGCAAACTGGCTCCTGGAAGTTCATTTGTTGTCGGCAAAGATATCCTCGTGCCAAAAGATGTTTCTGTGCTGTTTTTAGTGACGCTATCTATCATGTTGGTTGACTGATGAGTCTCTAAATAAGTTGCCGTGCTATTTGATGAGAGGTTTAAGTTCTCCGGGTTTTTTGTGTTTACGACTCCAGTTTCAGAAAATATAAGCGTGAAGAACGTGACAAAGGTTATGAGAAAAACCAACGAGGCGACTATGCCAATTTTGAGTTTCGTTTTCCGGATTCTTTCTATCGTCAACTTTCCGCTTCTGCTAAGTTGATAAATCTTGTTCAATCTTCTGTACTCTTTTTCTGTTTTTTTGTCTTTCCTCATGTTTTTCCTCCCTTGCTTGGTCTGATATATTATGTAGAGGTTTCAAGACTTATGAAATACTGCAGCATAGTGATTTTCGGTGGTTCAAAAATGAGTTTTAAATGAGTTTTAGAGGACAAAATCTACTACAAGACCTTCAAGACCTTGTTCTACCAGCTTACGGTATTTTTTAATTGAGTTATAAAACTTTCATGATTTGCATCAATTAATTATAGCATTAACAATAAGGATTTGAAGAGCTTTTCTTATCAAAGGAAAAATATTTTTTTAAAAGGTATTGACTATTGACTTTTTTTGCCAGGGGTGTATAATCAATCATCCGCTGAAAAATGGAACGGCGGTTAGAAAGAAAGATTTTAGGAGGCGTTATAACATGAAAGGTACAGTTAAGTGGTTCGATGCAAAGAAAGGCTACGGCTTCATCACAAAAGAAGACGGAGAAGACATTTTTGTCCACTTCAGCGCTATTCAGGTTGATGGATTCAAAACACTCAAGGAAGGCGACAAAGTCAAGTTTGATATTCAGAATGGTGCAAAAGGTCCTCAGGCAGCCAATGTAAGGCTTTCAAAGTAAGCTTTAGAGGATAACAATACCCCCCGTAATGGGGGGTTTTTGTTAATATTCAAGTAATTTTTTATAATTTCCTTATTGCATCGTTGAATATGGCAAAAATCAGTTCTTCATAGCTCCATCCTGCAGCTTCCGCCATTTTTGTGATATCTGAGTACTTAGGAGTTAACATAGGCAGAGAATTTACCTCAATAAAATACACTTTGTCACCTTTTAGACGTAAGTCCATACGAGCGTAATTTCTTAATCCAAGAGCGTGAAATGCTTTTAATGCATAGAATTTAATAATTTCAGCAATCTCATCGCTTATACGTGCTGGGCAATAGTAACGCGTTTGTTCTGCATAAAAATGCTTAACCCTATATGAATAAAAGTGTTCTAACCCTTCGGGTAATTCGGAAAAGTCTATTTCAAGAATGGGAAGTACTTTATCCCCTACAATACCTACGCTGAGTTCTTTTCCCTCGATAAATTCTTCTACCAAAGCTGGTTCTTGGAATTGCTCATGAATCCTGTTAACTGCTTTTCGCAATCCTGATATATCATGTACGACAGAATCGTAAAAGATACCTTTTGCACTTCCTTGTCGTGATGGTTTAACTATAGCTGGTGAAAGGTGAAGACTTTGTGGTTCCTCACCAATGTTGACAACGAAAAAATCTGGTGTAGGTATTCCATGATGCTTCAAAACTATTTTTGTGAGTGTTTTATCTATACATATACCGTGTGTTGTAGCCGAAGAACCTGTGTAAGGTATACCTAACAAATCTAAGATAGCTGGAACATGCATTTGTTTGTGTGCAGTTGACAAGTTAAAAACTGCATCGAATTTTACAACAGTATGCATGAAATCTTTGTTAAATGGTATCTTCTCAACAAAAGTAATTTCTGGATGTTTTAGTAATGAATTATAAACAGCATCTATCATTTTTTCTCTTTCAGGGTCGAGATTATCCAAGTCAAACACGACTGCAACCTTCATGGCTTATGAGCAATAAATAGTGCTCTTCCCTCCCTTTTATGACGTAGATTTTTAACATTTATTTGTTTTCCAGGGACAGTCTGTATTTAAATTCATCTTCTTTTTATATAGCTGTGCTTTGAGATACTAACGGCTCTCAGTATAGCGTGCAATCTTCTGTGTTCTGGTATTACTCTTCCATGCTCATCGACACATCGATATTGACCATCTACTAAGGCAGTTCTAACAATACCTTTTGCAACTGAGAAACCTTTAAGCGTAGGGGCGTCCAAAATACCTACTCTAACAGCCTCTGTCAACACCTCTGGGTTGGCCAAAGAATCTTCTGTCCCATCACCGAGAAATTTTATTGCCTCGATTATCTCAAGCGCTTCCTGCTTAATTCTCTCCTTCTCATTCTTAATCCATGGGTCGGCCAAAGGATCTACATACCCACGCATTGCAATACTTATAGCCCTCTTAGCAATTTTAACACTCTCGATAATTTCTTTTGCTCGCGCTCGTTCCACAGCCTCACTATAGGCTACGACATGGACAATATGAGGTTCGAGAGCCATACCATAGAACATAGAAATACCTATCTGGCCTTTCGCAGCATCCATACTTGCTGGCATTGACATCAATCCGGTACGTATCATTCTGTAAACAGTAAAGTTTTTACCAGCCAAACTCTCAACCAGCTCTCTCTTGGCTATCATCTTGGCTATATCTGCTCTTGGTGATATTCCTGATGGTGTTTCTAACATAAATTGTTGGACATATTCCTTAACACCAAGCTTTTTTGCAACAAATGCTGCAATGTATGCAGTTGCAACTTCAACAGCATCATGTGCTAATCGTAATGCCCATTGATGGGAATCAGTTACTTCAACAGGAACATTGTTCAGTGCATTCCATCGAATTGCTTCCATATTTTCCCTGATAGCTTCTAGCAAAGGTCTATCTGAACGCCTGTCGAGATCACTATACCACATTACAGGAATTGCGGCCCAAGCGTTATTAATAGTTTCCTTAAGTAGTTTTGAAAATTCTAACAAGTGAGTTGTTCCTGAATAACATCTAACGAGTGGATAATTACCTGTCCTAGATGCTTCGTACAACTTTACAAAATCATCTTTTGATCTAATAGGTACACCACCGGCTCCATCTTGGCTTGGGTCCATTTTTTCCGGTTCAAAGAAGAATTGCTGACAGTTTTGGTCTGGAGCAATAGATATAATATCAAGTAAATGAGATTCTGCTAATTTTCTAATCTCTTCTATTGTTTCTTCCAGGGTTTGTAATCCTATATGATGCCTTATTAGTGGATATGGACTTTTGAACTTTATCCTTTCGCGCAAGGTTTGTGGATACTCAAACTTCCCAAGACTTTTCTTTGCTTCTCCTCTTAAAAACATTATCACATCTTCGATTTCTTCGGTCCCATCAAACACTTTTGAAATGAATTTGAATTCCCTTGCAACATTTGCTGTTTCTAATGTTCCACCGAAGACGTAAGTTCTATTATCCAAAAGTTTGTGCCTTTTCAACAACATTTCAAGTTCTTTTAACAGCTTTCTAAGAGCGGATGCCCCTAAACGATAACTTATACCAACAATATCCGGATTGGCTGTCTTAATCTCCTTTACCAAAACTTCTATTGGTACTGCTGAACCTAAATAAATGGTTTCATATCCATTCTCTTGAGCCAGCTTAAGAAAATTAAAAACACCAACGCTATGCACGCAACTACCAATTGATGCTCCCAAAATCTTAAGTTTCATTAAAATCCCTCCTTCATGATCTGCTTGACTTCTTCGACCGTCTTCCCAGTCAAGCAGAGTTTTTCGAGGTTCCTGCCAAGGGAATAGAAATCCATACCCATGACCAGTGACGCAAGTTTTATTATCGTATCAGTGGCAGGAGTTTCGACTCCGGATAACTTCCCGAAAGCAGAGAATGGGACCAAACCGGTCGGTACGTCTTCTAAAATATATCTGTTTTCAATGGTTGAAGGTGCTTTAATATGTTCATAAACATGAGAGCTATGGATGGCGTCGTATAACGTATCTGCTTCTACACCATAATGGTACGTTAACCATTCTTTTAATGACATAGGCTTGATTCCAAATGCCTTAGCAACTGCACACCGTTCGTTATCAAGGAATTCAAGAACTTTCGTAACAGAAGGGCTCATACCTTGCATGTAAAATGCAAACTCTCCGGCGCATGATTCTATCCACCCTATGTTTAAAAGGGTGGTTGCGGGATGGAAAATAGCTCCAATGTTGTTAAAACTTGTGTAAAGTGTGTTTGGCACAATTACAAATTCAGGTAGAACCTTTAGCAAAGTTTCCTCAAGTACTGTATTCTCTGATGATGGCAATGCAGCAACAGGTACGTGTTTTTTAATCCCAAAGATACGCACCACACCTGGTTGTACAATTCGTGATGCGAAGATGAATGTTTCGGCCTCCGCAATAACTACCTTCTTTTGCACATTTAGCTTCCTTAGCACAGCTCTAAATTCAAGCGCTCCTGCTGTTCTACCGGGATTTAGAACAATCACTTGACCATCTTCAAGGTGTGGAGCGAGTGTTCTCGCAATGTCTTCGTGAGCATTCGCTGGCACAGCAACAAGTATAAGTTTCCGACCTTTTACGGCATCTGCAATATTGGTTGTTACGTGTGAAATTTGAACTGTTGCTTTTATTTCACCTTCTAGAACTAGCTTCTTGCTTTCCATTATTGTTTCAATTCTTTTTTTACTTCTGTTGTACAGAGAAACATCGAAACCTTTTAAGGCAAGATACCCAGCGAGTGCCTGACCGCCATTACCTGCGCCAATAACCGAAATGCGCATTAACATCACCTTCCAAAAAGGCAAAATGTGCTTTTAACAATCCAATCACTATTTTATCATAATCGCAACAATTTGTCAAATATAGTTGCAATGCGTTAATATATGCGGATTTCGAATAGGTCGAATCGTCTGACTGTCTGACTGTATGTTGGGTAAGTAGAATAAAAGTCTTGTCCAAAAGATTTAGAATAGTGTTATGATGTAATAAACGCTTGATTAAACGATTTAGGGTTTATTATAACGAATGACTATTGACTTTTTTGCTGGACGGGTGTATAATTAATCAACCGCTGTAATTACGACGGCGGTTAGTAAATAAGATTTTAGGAGGCGTTGTTACATGAAAGGTACAGTTAAGTGGTTTGACGCAAAGAAAGGCTACGGTTTTATCACAAAAGAAGACGGAGAAGACATCTTCGTTCACTACAGTGCTATTCAAGTTGAAGGGTTCAAAACACTCAAGGAAGGCGACAAAGTCGAGTTTGATATTCAGAATGGTGCAAAAGGTCCTCAGGCAGCTAACGTAAGGATTATAAAGTAAGCCTTTGTAGAGGATAAAATTAGCCCCCGAACCCGGGGGCTTTAATTTTGGTTAGTCATTTTCGTTTTTTGATGTCGTTGATTTTCTACTGTCAGTAATATAGAAGCCACTACCTTTGAACACAATTCCTACTCTTCCTATTGTTTTTGCCATCTTGCCGCCACATGAAGAACATAATATCGTTGGAGATTCGTTGAATCCATGCATGTGGACTTCTTCATTTCCGCAATTTTCGCACACGTATCTGTACATTGGCATGTTATCACCTCCGATGCTAACTATGTTGTTTTTGGTTGTTCTATAAATAATTATACAGTCACGGTTGTGAAAATTCAACATCTTTAACGTTAAATGCAGTTTTATTCTCAGTTTAATCGATGTCTTAATTTACTTAAAAAAGGTCTCTTGACAAGAGAAAAGTTTTATAATATCATTTTAGCGCGCAAACGAAAAAAAGAACCTTCAAAAAAGTTAGGACTTGACAAGTTTTACGAATATGGTATAATGGAAATTGATATGTGAAGAGTGTTCCGGCGTAGCTCAACCGGCAGAGCGGGTGGCTGTTAACCACTAGGCTGGGGGTTCGAGTCCCTCCGCCGGAGCCAAAAAGAGGACGACTGAAAGTCGTCCTCTTTTTTATTTATCAGCAAGGGCAAATTCTTCATACTAGGATTACTACATAAGCATTTCTTTGATAGCTTTGCATCAGTGCAAGGGCTTAATGTCAGTGCAAAAGTATAGGGAGTTCATAAGTTGTTTGTAAAAGTAATTCCTTAAGGCAGTATTAATGTTACTAGAAGTTTTTGAACTTAGCGGTCTTTTTACTTTCTGTTCGGGTAATTTCTTCTGAGCTATTTGTGCCAGTCTTTTTGTATCAGTTTGTGTCAGCCATTCATCGGGATACAGAGTGAAATCCACAGCAGGTAATATTCTATAATAGGATTTACCTGCTAACTTGTAACCGTGGACCCACGTAAGGATAGGGGTTACATCAACAACGCCCTTTATGGGATGATAAGTTACGTTTAGTACTACGCCCTCATCTGTACCCGGGGCTCTCATGTTTGAAAGAAAATTACCAAGTGAGTAGGCTATAAGTTTTGTCTTTGGGCCGTATTCTACAAGTTCTATGTGCTGAAGAACATGGGGATGGCTTGCAATAACTATATCTGCACCGTTGTCCAACGCAAGGTATGCAAGTTCTGTTTGCTCTATTGTAGGGGTTGTTTGGTATTCATTTCCGTAGTGGAAATAAACTATGATCACATCTGATATCTTCTTCATTTCATCAAGAATCGAAAGAAGTGTTTGTTTTGTGATATACATGAACATGTATTTGTGCTTTCCATCGATAGGGATTCCATTTGTTGAATAAGTGAAAGAAACGAAGGAAATTCTAAGACCTTTCACTTCAACAATCTTGTACAGTTCCTCAAGTGGGGTGGAACGTGCACCTACGTATATTAATCCGCGTTTTTTTATTTGTTCCAACGTTCTCTTCAACCCAAAGACACCTCTATCAAGCATGTGATTGTTTGCCACGTTGATAATATCGAACCCTGCATATTTCAAGGCATCGAGCACTTCATCAGGTGAAGAGAACCGTGGATAGCCAGTATACGGTTGGCCACCGAGAGTAGTCTCAAGGTTACAAAAGGCAATATCGCTTTTTTCGATATACTTTTTTACGTGTTGAAAGATGTTTTCAAAATGATATCTTCCGTTCGAATAGGCGGAATTTACAGTAGGCATATGGAACATGACGTCTCCAACAAAGGAGAGTTTTATTTCCAAGGAGAATAAAAAAGAACTGGCAAAGAGATTCATGTAAAAAAATAACATCCAAAAGATGATTTTGCAAAATTTCTCCATTTTATATGCATTTGACAAATCCACAGCAGTCTCCTAAATTTACAATCAAATGTGTTAGAAAGAACCCGGTTGCCCGGGTTCTTTTTTACGATTACCTGTCCGTTAAATCATGCTTCCTTCACTGTACGTTGATAAATCCTCGCTTTGAAGTTTTTCGGACAGCTTTCTAAGATGTTCCTTTTCTTCATTGATGATTTCTTCAACTGGTTTTGGGTCGGGGACTATTTGCTTGATTTCATTATAGTAAATTATCGAATCCTTCTCGACCTCTATAGCTTTTCTCAAAGCACCAAAGATAGTTTCCGGGATTGTTTCGCTTTCAATTTCAGGGAAGATAAAAGCTTTTGCGTAAGTTTCTGCATAACCACTCACTTCTTCATTTTGCCAAGTTGCCAGTGATTGATCTTCTTGGTACTTTTCCATTAGTTCCTCGAATCTTTTTGCATGTTCTCTTTCTTCCTCTGCAAGTTCTTTGAAGAATTCTTTGAGTTGGCCTGTAGCCTTTTCGGATAGTTTAGAGTAGTAAGTGTAACCTGCCGATTCTACTTTGATAGCGATGTTGAAAAGTTCTCTCCCTGTCATGTTCACACCTCCCCAAATTTCTCAAATCAAGTTAATGAACCAAGTACATCTTTAGGTTTATTATACCACGAAAATGTGGTAATTACAAACTCATTAAATAGCAAAGTTTATAGATATTTACAGAAAATTGTAATTCTTGCTTTGTTTTGTAACTGAAAAGTGGTATAATCTAGCAAAATGACTATATACTCTGTTTCCACTATATTACAAAGGGAGGAGAGGAAACATGGAACATTATGGTTGGTTGAGCTTGTTACCGCCCATTATTACCGTAGCGTTAGCACTTTTGACCAAAGAGGTTATCTTTTCTCTCTTCACAGGAGTGTTTGTAGGTTATCTTATAGTCAACGGCTGGAATCCTGTTACTGCTTTAATTGATGCTACAGACGGTATCGCTAATTCGCTTAACGATGGGTGGAACATAAGAATTATATTATTCTGTGCACTCCTTGGTGCTTTTGTTGGTCTGATGCAAGCAACAGGTGCTGCAAATGCCTTTGGAAAATGGATGGCTTCGAAGGTTAAGAGTAGAAAGGGGACGCTTATCATAACATGGCTTTTTGGTATCTTCATATTCATCGATGATTATTTTAATTCCTTAACAATAGGCACCGTTATGAGACCTGTTACTGATGAACAAAAGATTTCAAGGGCAAAACTCGCATATATATTGGATTCGACGGCAGCTCCAGTAAGTGTTTTGGCACCTATTTCAAGCTGGGTGGTTACCATAATGAGTATCATCAAAGCTTCAGATGGCTTTTCAAAGCTTGGTGTTAGTGAATTCACATTCTTTATCCTACTCATACCTATAAACCTATACGCGATACTTGCGATACTTATGGTTCTTCAAACCATACTCAGAAGAGACTTCGGACCAATGGCAAAAAGTGAAAACCGAGCACTCAAAGGTTTGGGACTCTACAATGAGGAATTTGGTCAACCAACAGGTGAAGTTAAAGAAGGTATAGTTGTCAAGGAACGGGCTAGAGCGATTGACATGATTTTGCCAATTCTTGTTCTTGTCGGACTTGCGGTGATTTTCTTCCCGGTTACCACGTACCTTGGTGCAATAGACGGAGAAAACATACACACATTTTCAGAAGCTGTGAAGTCTATGACGCTCAAAGAGGCGTTTAACAACACTGATGCATCCAAAGCCCTATTTTATGCATCGTTGTTTACATTAGTTTTTGCATCGGTATACTTTATGGTAAGAGGATTACTTACAATACAAAAAGTTGGGGAAGCTATTGTCAGTGGTATAAGGTCAATGGTTCCAGCGCTTGTCATACTGACCCTTGCTTGGACAATAGGAACGGTTATTAAAAATTCCCCGGAAGATGGCGGATTGGGACTTTCAAAGTATCTTGCTCATGTAGTCACAAGCGGTGGTTTTCCGTTGTGGGCTTTACCGGCTGTTGTGTTTATAATCGCATCTGCTATTTCTTTTGCTACAGGAACAAGCTGGGGAACATTTGCTATAATGATTCCTATTGCCATGCCAATAGCTATTGCACTTGCTGAGAAAACGGGTGCTAACCTTTTGAACAGTGCTCTTGTTACAGTTGGTGCCTCGATTGGTGGTGCCATTTTCGGAGACCATTGTTCACCTATATCAGATACTACAATTTTATCTTCAACGGGAGCCGGTTGTCCGCATCTTGAACACGTTGCCACACAGATGCCTTACGCTATGTTTGTTATGGCAGTCTCTGTCGTGGGTTATTTACTTGCTGGTATATTTGATAATCCAATAGTAGGTTTTGTTTCATCGCTTGTAGTGTTCTTCGTTGCTTATGAAATTATGGTACGCGTTAGCAAACCTGTTGAAGAATGACAGATAGCTTAAATAAAACAAAACCTGGGGTTAACCCCCAGGTTTTGAATTTTACAAGTGGCTTTTTATCAAATATCATCTTGTATATCAAGTTTATACTCTATCAAATCCTCTGGTGAGAAGAAGATGGACATTTCTCTTTCGGCATTTTCGACAGAATCACTTGCGTGAATAAGATTTTTAGTTACGGTTAGTGCAAACTCTCCTCTTATCGTTCCTGCCTCAGCTCTGAGTGGATCAGTTGCTCCAACGATGTGTCTTACCATTTCTATTACCCTTGGTGCTTCTACAACCATTGCTACAACAGGCCCGCTCATCATGAAGTTCACAAGTTCTTCGTAAAATGGTTTACCTTTGTGAGGTTCATACAGTTTTTCGCATTGCTCCCGTGTCATCCAAAGAAACTTCAGACCGACGATTTTTATTCCTCTTTGCTCGAATCTTTTCAGTATCTCTCCAATGAGCCCTCTTCTAACAGCGTTGGGTTTAAGTATTATAAAAGTTCTCTCCAAGAAATCACCTCCAAATACTCGTAATTTGAAGAAAGAGCACTGAGGATGGTGTCCATCTCATTATTTGGGTATTTTGTTAAGACAAACGTTGTATTTGTCTCTTTTTTGGTTTCTGGATAGTATTTTGCATGAAAGACATCTCCCAAGTACTCGGGGAAAAGTCGTTCACCACACAACTCATTTTTGGTTGACTTTAGGCCTCCTAAGAGTTTGGTTATGTCGAGTTTGTATTTTTTGGAAAACAGTTCAAGTACCGCTGCTTGGATGGCGAATTTAACCTTTGGATGGTTTGGAAAATGTTCTTCAAGTATACCTGTAATAACAAAGACGTCTTCACAATGCAACTTTTCGACAATGCTTCTGTATTCTTCAATTACACCCATGAAAATCTTGTAATTTTCACCGTTTTTTCTAATTGGTAGTATTGCACCTGTTCCTGACAGGTTGTTTTCTTCGACTCTCAGAACAATGTATTCGAAGTTATCCTTTCTCTCCAGGTTGTAAAAAAATTTCACTTCCCAACACCTCCAATATATTTTAGAACTCTATACCTTGTTCTAAGAGTTTTTGATAGACTTCAGCTGCGAGTTCTTGAGACACTGAATTTATTTCAGAAAGGATGGCTCTTCTTTCACCCGGACTATAAAATTTCAAAGCTTCAACAAGCTCGTTTGCTGAGATTGAAGATGTTTCCACCCGTGAGATAATCTCTTCCCGAGAAAGGTTTATTGATTTATTTTCGTTTGTTTCTTGAACGGGACTTGGTATTGTTTCTGATTGTGAAGTAGTTGAAACGCTTTCTGAAACTTCGCCCGCAACAGTTTTAGGTTCTGCAAGGTTTTCAGAATCTCCCATAACGTTGAATCTTTGAATCTTACTGTTGAGTGGTAAAGAAATAGGAGTGTATCCTATTTCGGTTTTGATAGCTATTTCTCTCCACTTTGGAGTTACGACAAGACCACTGACTTCCTTTACGTTATCCCTCGCCAGTATAAACAGGTATTTTCCATCACCTCCAACAAACCATGCGTAGTTTTCTGCGGAACCTGATTTTCCGTATATTTTTCTTCCAGGCATTTGTGCAGACCGAGAGGTTCCTTCGGTAACCACTTTTTCCATGGCTCTCAGTGTCAGAATTGAAGCTTCGAGTGGAGTCCTTTTATCAAAACCCTTAGGTGGTTTAACAACATTTACTAAAGCGGGTTTGTATGAATAGTAAATGTATCCATTCTTATCCTTGACATACTCAACAATGCGTGGTTTGATGACTAGACCGCCGGTGAATATCGCTGAATAACCTTGCGCAACATCGGCAACGGATGTTTCTAACGTTCCAAGTGCCAAGGTGGCGTCGTTTGGGTAGAAACCTGATATCATTAATGTATTTTTTAGAAAATTCGTAACATTTCCTTGTCCGAGTTTCAAAAACAAGTTGATGGATGGTATGTTTAAAGAATGTGCGAGCGCATATTCAATAGTAACTTGTCCTCTGAATTTCTTATCAAAGTTTTCAGGTTCCCATCGACCGATTTTGATAGGATTGTCTGGAAGAAAGTCATCAAGATTATATCCTGCCATGAATGCGAGGTAATAGTAAAATGGTTTTATAGACGAACCAAGCTGCCGACGTCCATTAATTATACCAAGCCCATAGGCTGCTCTTATTTTTCCAGTTGTGTGCTCAACTATCAATCCTGCCCATTGGTCTTTTGTTATATTAGCAACTAAAAGCTCTTGCAACTTTTTATCAATTGTGGTCCTAACTCTGAAGCCATTCCTTAAATCTCCGAGTTCAAATCCAAGCTCTTTGAGTTCTGTGATGACTATCCAGAAAAGGTCCTGATCAAATGAGCGTGCGAAATTATTTGTATTTCTTATAGCTATGTTATTTAGTTCTTCCAGTGCACGGGAATATTCAACTTCAGTTAACACTCCCGCTTCTTTCATCTTTCTTAGAACGTTTTTTGTGAAGTCCTTATTTAACTCTTTCAACGGATTGGCTTTCTCCGGGGATCTAAGTGTTGCTGTGAGCATTGCAATTTCAAGAGGTGTTAGTTGTTCGAGAGTTTTGTTAAAGTAAAATTTTGCAGCCGCTGGGAAACCGTAAACTCCATTACCTAAGTATACAGAGTTTATATACATTTCTAAAATCTCATTCTTTGAGTAATTTTGTTCCAACCAAAGTGCAATGAGCGCCTCTTTTATCTTACGTTTCCAAGTTCTTTCTTGGGTTAGATACAACGTTCTTGCTAATTGTTGTGTGATAGTGCTCCCACCTTGAATTTCATCGGTAGTGATTATCGTAAAAAGTGCCCTAGCTATGCCTATAAGGTCGACACCACTGTGGGTGTAAAACCTCTTATCTTCGGATACTATAACACTGTCTTTGATAATTGCTGGAATGTCGTCAAAATCAACCCAAACAGTTTTTGGGCTGTACAATGGTGTCCCGTCAGAATATTCAACTACCAGGCTTGTTGGAATTTTATTCTGTGGCGCTGTGAGATTTGCAGTGTATCTGTTGTAAATCACAAGAGGTGTAAACAGGGACAAAAAGAAAAAGGTTAAAAACAATGTGAACAAGAATTTCTTCAAAGTGACCCCTCCAACTTCAAAAGATATTCTTTCCATTTAATCATAGGTCTACCATTGTTTGCTGTAAACCCGCCTATAGAATTTTTGGCAACAACCCTATGGCATGGAATATACAAAGGTAACGGGTTTGATGCCATAGCAAATCCAACAACTCTTGCACTTGTACCACATATTTTAGCCAGTTCTCCGTATGTTATGATTTTACCATAAGTCACATTTTCTTTCAAATACGACCAAATCTTTTCAAAGACCGGTCCCGTTGAATACCTGACTGGGAAGTCAAGAACTTTCCTCTCACCGCTAAGATACTCCTTAATCTGTCTTGTAAATACGTTGTCTCCGTAGTCTGGTAAAACCTCTTCAGTTAGTTGAATTTGTTCGCAGACATCGTTTCTTGTAAATATTAAAATACTACCAATTTCTGCTCTAACAACTGAAATTTCAAGCTTTTCCACATTTCCGCCCCCTTGCTCTAGTTCGTAAATTTTGCTATCAGTTGATATTATTTACTAATTGGTTTAAAATAGAATTAGCTACCAGCTTTAAATGTTCGGTCTGAGAGATAAAAGAGGTGAAGTTATGGATTTAGAGGCGTACCTAAAAAATGTTACCATAAGAGAGTCAAAAGGTGAAAGAGAAAGTTGGGATGACTATTTCAAAAGATTAGCGAAATTAATTGCAGAAAGGTCCACTTGTGTTCACAGGAAAGTTGGTGCTCTAATAGTAAAGGACAAACGAATCCTAGCAACTGGTTACAATCAACCACCCTCTGGGTTTCCACATTGTGATCAGATTGGTTGTATCAGGGACGATTTGAATATTCCATCAGGCAGGAATCAGGAAATCTGTTATGGGTTACATGCTGAGCAGAATGCACTTATGCAAGCCGCAAAGTTTGGAATTTCAACAGAAGGTGCTACGATTTATGTGACTCACAAGCCTTGTTCGGTTTGCGCACGCCTTATAATCAATGCTGGTATTAAGAGAGTAGTTTACATAGAAGGTTACCCAGATCCTTTGACCGATTTCTTTTTCAGAACGTGTGGAATAGAAGTGTGTGGAGGTGGAGAGAGTGAAGGTAGATAGGCTGCTCAAGTATATAAGGGAAGATAGATGGCCCACGGTATGGTGTCCAGGTTGCGGAAATGGAATAATACTCAAAAGCTTTTTGGAAGCTTACGACCAAACTAATTTGAATCCGGATCAAACAGCGGTTGTTTCTGGTATAGGTTGTTCATCGAGGTCGACGGGTTATCTTGATTTTAACACCATGCATACGCTACATGGACGAGCCATAGCTTTTGCAACAGGTGTGGCACTGGCAAGGCCAGATTTCAAGGTTGTTGTGATGGGTGGAGATGGAGATATTACAGCTATCGGTGGCAATCATTTCATCCATGCATGTAGAAGAAACATAAATCTAACAGTCATAATATACAATAACATGATTTATGGAATGACAGGCGGTCAACACTCACCTACAACTCCAGCTGGAAAAATTGCTGGAACAATGCCACTGGGTAATGTCGAGGAGCAATTCGACGTTGTAAAGCTTGCTCTTTCTGCTGGTGCTACGTACGTTGCAAGGTCGACTGTATATCATTATCAGCTGAGTGTGAAATACATAAAAGAAGCGCTTCTCCACAAGGGTATCTCTATCGTAGAAGTTCTCACAAACTGCCATACGTATTACGGAAGATACAATGGACTAAGAGAGCCCTGGCAGATGATGGATTACTTCAAGAACAATACCGTCATGAAAGAGAAGGCTGACCAAATGACAGAAGAAGAGCTAAAGGGCAAAATCGTTATAGGAGTGTTTAGAAAAGATGAGTCTAAGCCTGATTTCTACACAAGATATAAACTTACCTACGCTAATCAAAGCAAGGGGGAATGACAATGACCAGACCTTTTTCTATAAGGATTGCAGGAATTGGTGGACAAGGTAACTTGCTTGCTGGTTATGTTTTATCAAGAGCCTTTGTTTTAGCAGAAAAATATGTTGTCCAAACACAAAATTACAGCGAACAAGTTCGTGGTGGACCGAGTTACTGCGATGTTTTGGTATCAAACGAGCCGATACTTTATCCGAAAGCTGTAGTATTTGACTCTTTGATAATAATGCATCCTTCCATGGTTAGCCAGGCTAAATTTGTTGCAACCAATGGTATAATTGTTTATGATAGCACATATATAAAGGACATTCCAAACGAATTCAGACGAGTCACAAAAAGAATAATTGATATTCCAGCCAGCAAACTAGCGATTGAAAAATTCGGCAATGTGATGGTCTCAAACATGATATTGCTCGGGACTTTGGTAAAAAGCACAGCTTTAGTTGATTTCGATACATTGTTCGAAGCTGTAAAGGAAGAAGTTAACCCCAAATATTACGAACTAAACGTGGAGGCGATAAAATTTGGAGCGTCGCTTACAGACAAAATATACAAACCACGCATCGAAAGGAAAAGAAAACGAACAATTGGGTTCGAATAATCTAAAAGAATCATTTGAACATGCAATAGAGGGCATTGTTGAATCAATAATATCAGAGAGAAACTTAAGGATACATTTTGCGATAGGGTTGTTTGTCATTGCCGCAACATTTTTCCTCCCAGTGAAAAGGGAAGACACGTTGTGGATTATATTCGCTGTTTTCTTTGTCATCTGGTCGGAGCTTGTGAACACTATTATTGAACACCTGATGAACTTGTATAGTAAGGAATACCACCCTGTAATTAAAATAGTTAAAGATGCTAGTGCAGGTGTTGTATTGTGGGCAACACTTTTCTCCGTAACAGTAGGAATAATGGTCTTTGGTGGTATTCTATTTGACTGGAGTTTGGAAATAGCGAAGATTTTTGCTATAATATCAACAGTAACGTTCCCATTACTAAGTATCAAGGTGGTGAGAAGTTGGAAAAAGAAAAAATAAAAGTGATGATTGTTGATGATTCGCCATTTATGAGGATGATTCTAAAGGATATAATCGACAAAGAAGCAGATATGCAAGTTGTTGGTGTAGCAAGGGATGGGATGGAAGCCGTTGAGCTTGCTTTGAAGCTCAAACCAGATGTAATTACGATGGACGTTGAAATGCCAAAGTTGAACGGTATTGAGGCATTAAAGGAGATAATGAAGAGGGCACCTACGCGGATTATAATGGTAAGTAGCTTGACAGAAGAAGGAGCAGAAATAACACTCTTAGCACTTGAACTAGGTGCCGTTGATTTTGTGACCAAGCCTTCTGGTAGCGTATCTATGGATTTTCGAAGAATGGGACCAGAATTAGTCCAAAAAATTCGAGATGCTATGAAAATAAATATTTCGCAAATCCTTATGAAGAGAAAGCCATTGGCTAATCTCCGTGTGAAATCTGTAGTATCAGGCAAAATAGTTGTTATAGGTTCTTCAACAGGGGGACCAAGGTCTTTGGATCTTGTAATCCCGCCCCTTCCCAAGGATTTTCCTGCACCTATTTTGCTGGTTCAGCATATGCCTCCAGGATTTACGAAATCCTTAGCGCAGAGATTAGATAGAATTTCCAACCTGTCTGTCAAAGAGGCAGAAGAAGGTGATGTTCTTAAGCCTGGATGGGTTTATGTAGCTCCAGGGGATTACCATATGGGAATTAAGTATCAGGACAGAAAAGGCATTATCTATCTTGATAAAAACACGGAAAAAATTAACAACGTTAGACCTGCTGTTGATTATACTCTCGATAAAGTTGCAGAAATCTACAAAGAAAATACTATCGCTGTTATTCTTACCGGAATGGGGAAGGATGGTACAAAGGGTGCCTTTAAAGTTAAATTCTTCAAAGGTGTTGTCATAGCTGAGAGTCAAGAAACTTGCGTGGTTTTTGGTATGCCTAAGTCAGTTATAGAAGAGGGTTACGCTGATCATGTACTTCCGGCAGATAAGATTCCAGAAAAACTTGTGGAACTTGTGTAAGGTAAAACCTGTGATAAAATAGAGTTAACGAGCTTGGAAAACTAAAATAAAAAGGAGGGTATCTAAAGATGAAAAGACTACTTTTGGTTTGTTTTATTGCTGTTGCATTATTCAGTAGCCTTTACGCAGCAACGTTTAAGGATGTACCGGCAAACCATTGGGCTTATGAAGCCGTTGACCAATTAACAAAGCTCGGAATCCTGAGTGGCATGCCGGATGGAACTTTCCAAGGGAATCAACCAGCTACCAGGTATCAACTTGCGATAGCTTTGTACAGAACTATAAACATGCTAAACGACAGGATCGCAGCAGTAGAAAAAAAGACAGCACCAACGACAACGAGTTCTCAACAAACAGCAGTTCCTGCAAACCTTGATGCTTATCTTAAGGAGCTCTCAAATAAAATTCTTGAACTTGCAACAGCAGATAAGAATATAAACGCAAAGGTTGATAGCTTAACAACACAGATTAATTCTCTAACAAAGAATTTTAACTCGATATATAAAGACTTGAATAATCTTAAGGTGGATTTGGATGGTTTAAAGGCAATGTATGATGCATTAGCTCAAAAAGTTGTTGAAATGAGAAGTCTGGTAGCTATGACCCCAACAGGGCAGAATATTAACACGTTATCACAAAGTATAACTGAAATAAGAAAAGATGTTAATGATTTAATGAGCAAGTTAGCGAGCTTGGAACAGTCGGTTTCTTCAGTTAATACTATTTCAACAAGGGTTTTAAACGTTGAGAAAAGTGTTAAGGATACGCAAACTGAACTTGCCGCTATTAAGAATCAGCTTGGAAACGTTTCTGACTTATCGAAAAAGGTCTCTGAACTGGAAAAAGGTCTTAAGGAACTTCAGAATTTGTTGGATACTAAAGTTAGTTCTGTCTCTACAGGGAATACAGAAATAGAAACTTTAAAGAAATTTCTTGACACTGTATCGATGTCTCAGAATACACTTTCTGAAGAGCTCAACAAATTAAAGAACGATGTTAATGAAGTTAAAAACAAGGTTGAGAGTCTGAGTTCGGACATCAATGGTTTAAGAGAAGAGTTTAAAACATTGTACCAAAGTGTGCAGAAGATTGAAACGGTGGATACGAGAGTAAGCGATTTGAATAGCAAAGTTGAAGAAGTAATCCAAGTCAAAGTCAAGGTTGAAGAGCTCGAAGCGAAAGTAAAAGAAATGAGTAATGTTCTTTCATCGGACTATGTTACCAAGTCAAATGTTAATGTGCTCAGTGAAAAGATAGACCAGCTGATCTTGGATGTTAACGATTTGAAAGTAGAACTCTTAGTATTGAATCAAAAAGAGGTTGAGCTCAAAAATGAAATGTCGATAACAAAAACTAGAATTGAGAGCCTCGAAAAACAAGTCCAGCAACAGCTGAGTGCAAACGAAAAAACAAAACAGGATATCGAAAATCTCAAATCAGAAGTTACAGGAGCTAAGAACGACATTTCAACGCTTTCAAGTCATGTTGAAGCCTTAAAACAGCAGAGTTTGCAAGATGTTGAGAATTTGAAAGATGAACTTGCACAACTAAAGAGCGAAAATGATAACTTAAAGACAAAAGTGTCGGCACTTGAAACAAATCAAATGGGTAACATATCTTTGATCTTCAGTATTGTTGGGGTAATATTAGGTGGAATAGCCCTCTGGTTTGCTGTTCAGAGGCAGTGATGATATCTGCCTAATTGGTATTTTTTAAAGTTTACTCAACTGCTGGTCCTTTCGGACCAGCTTTTTCTTGTAAATCCTCTGGAAGATTGAAAACAGTTGAAAAATAGAGATGAAAGGGAGGTAGTCGGATGGGTTTTTTCATGCCAACAAAAGTGCTGTACGGGAAAGATATTGTTCTTAGGAATAGAGAACTTTTCCAATCTCTTGGTGAGACATTTCTTATTATCACTGGAAGAAGTTCAAGAAAAAATGGTAGTTTTGATGATATTTTAGATGTGCTTGAGGGAAAGCATGTTTACATATACGATGAAACTCCCGAAAATCCTCCTTTGGAAGTTGTAAATGAGATATCAGAAAGATTCCAAGACGTTGATGTAGTTATTGGACTTGGTGGTGGAAGTCCCATGGACACTGCAAAGGCTGTGGCAGTGCTTATCGAAAACAAACACTTGAAACCCGAAGACTTGTACGACAAAAGCAAATACCAAAGTGCAAAACCCATAATATGTATTCCTACTACGGCAGGAACTGGTAGTGAGGTGACTCAGTACTCTGTGTTGACTGTAAATGGCAGAAAACGTGGTTTTTCACACGAATGCGTGTTTCCAAAAATTTCATTTGTTGATTATAAATACACACTAACGTTAAGTGAAGCACTAACACTCTCTACAGCTCTTGATGCATTGTCTCATGCAATAGAGGGCTTTTTATCAACAAGAGCTACACCTTTCAGTGACATGATTGCAATTGAAAGTGTTAAGATAATCAAAGAGTATCTCCCAAAGTTAATGAATGATTTGACTAATGAATTCTACAGAGAACGGATGATGTTTGCATCGACATTGGCAGGAATGGTTATTGCTCAAACAGGGACCACGGTTGCGCATGCATTGGGTTACTCTTTAACAACGGACAAAGGTGTAAAACATGGACTTGCTACAGCTGTTTTTCTACCATATGAATTAAAAATCGCAAAAAGATATGGGTGTGAAAAAGCTAACGTTATCATTGATATGTTCGACGGTTCACTGTACGAATTCTACCGTTTGTTGAACGTAAGACTTGATACCATAATTACCGAGGACGAGATACAATCATGGGCATCAATTGTAATAAATGCTTCGCACCTTAGTGTTACACCAGGAAGATACGATTTGGATACCATTGTTGAGGCGTACAAGGAGGTTAGAGAACATTTTTGCTGAAATAAAAATTTCAGTTATAGGAATTATTCTATTCTTCAGTAGCATCAATACATATGGTGTGCTTACCACTTCTTTTTGCTTTATAAAGCAACTCATCTGCTCTTTTGAGCACACTTATACCTTCGGCATCATCACTTGGTTGGATTTTGGTAATACCAGCGCTTATTGATATTCGAAATTCTTTTATATCAAGAGTATCGAGCTTGTCAATTATTCTTTGAATAATTAGATTGGCGAATTCCGGAGGAGTATTTGGAAGTAGTATTGCAAATTCATCGCCACCAAATCTCGCACACACGTCGGTATTTCGTGTGTTTTCTATCATGACCTGGGCTAACGTAGTTATCGCAAGGTCACCTTTGTCGTGACCATAGGTGTCGTTGATTTGTTTTAATCCATCTAAGTCGATCATCACGACACACGAGTCACCACCATATCGTTTTATTCGTCTAATTTCAGCTTGTAACATCATCACGAAATACCTTCTGTTGAAAAGCTTGGTCAATGGATCCTTGAAGGAGGCTTCTTCTAACTTCTGGACATAGTAAACACGGTCTATGAAATTCAGGATGACCGTTGCAATATTTTCCAAACATCTTGCTGTAGCATATTTTGGCAGTGTCTGGTAAAACATTTCTATGCTCAGGATTTTTTCATCTAACCTACGTTCATAATAGATGACCTTGTGGGTATCCGTTTCATAGGTTTCAATTTTATTCAGAAGTTCCAGAGATTTTGTTTCTTCATGTGTTTGGACTCTTCCAATTATTTTTCTTATGTTGCACTTTTCTTCTAATATCTTTGCCAATTTGCTTATGGCGTCATGGTAGTTGGTTTCCGAAGCAGCGCTAAGAACGGAAAGTAGTATATCCTCTTCGAAATTTCTGATTTTTTGTTCAGTGACATCGACTCCCACACTTATTGTTCCGAATGGTTTACCGTTTCTGGTGAGCAGTTTATTTTCCCAAAGCACTGTAATGGTTTTTCCATCCTTTGCTAAGATATCGTTTTCAAATGTTTTGCGAAGTTCAACTCGTCCATTCATGATATCGTCAAAAACCTGCTTAACTATACTTTTTATATCCTCTGGAATAAATATATCAAACCAATTCTTTCCAAGAACTTCTACCAAACTGTAGCCTGTTTTTTCAAGAGTCCAATTGTTAACGTATGCGATTTCTCCTTTCTCGTTTAAAACAACGAAGAAAACGGGAGCAAACTCAAGGTACATTGTTAACGTTTCAAGCTTTTGAGTTATAACCTCATCGACAAGTAACTGTTCTGTTATTACTTCACCTAAGGTCCAATAATATTCTTCGGCTTTAAACGTTAAAAATTTTATTTTTTCAGCTTTTGGTTTGTGCAAAGTTATAATATCTTGTGAAGAACCATTTTCATTAACGCGTTTGATTACGTTAGAAAAGTCCGGAAAGATACGAAAAATGTTTGTTAGATTTTTTAGATAAACGGGAACATTATCGGAGACTTTTAAAATTTCTCCGCGTTCATCGAAGATAAGTAAGAATATCTTTGACCTTTCGAGGGCAACATTAAGGGTTTCAAAATCTAAAACTGGTCCGCTGCTTTGGATATACCCCACCTCTTTTATTTGAATTTATAATCGTGACTAGTTTTAATTTTACCGCTTATCCAAATTATATCATATCTTATATCATACCGTTAAATTTTTTGACGTGACCCTGTATTGCCCTTATGGTATAATATAAATCAGTGCACGCTCTTTTAAAAATCCTTGGAGGTGAAGTTTTTGTGGAAGACCCACTGAGTTATTTGTGGTATACGTTTTTCATTGTTCTGTTGATTATGATATCGGGATTTTTCTCTGCCTCAGAAACTGCGCTGACATCTGTTAGTCGTCACAGGCTGAGACTTCTTGCCAAGAGTAAAGAAGAGCAGGAAGAGGAAGAAAGTGAAATGCACTTTTTTAACAAATTGCTCACAGCACTGTTGATATCAAACAATTTGGTGAACATTTTAGCTTCTTCATTAGCTGCAGTAATGTTTTCGCAAGTGGTTAAGTCAGAATCGCTTTCAGCAATACTTTCTACACTTGTGATGACCTTTCTTTTGCTTGTATTCGGAGAGATTACTCCAAAGATTTTGGCGAGACAAAACAGTGAGAAAATGTTCGAGAGAAGTATCAAAATCATAATTTTTATCTCGAAGATGCTGTCACCAGCAATTACTATGTTTATTGCAATTGCCAACGCAATAGTTAAACTTTTAGGTGGGAATGTGGTTCAGGAAACACCATTTATAACGATGGATGATATAGCCTCTTATTTGGAGATGGGACGTGAGGAAGGGTCGATTACGCACGAAGAGGGATTAATGATAGAGCGCACAATCGAAATGGACGAGACGCTGGTTAAGGAAATAATGATCCCAAGGATAGATATAGTAGCTATAGAAGAAACTCAGACATTGAGAGAGGCGATGGAAATCATCGTGGAAGAAGAATACTCAAGGATTCCTGTTTATCGCGAAACAATAGATAACATTGTTGGAATATGTTACGCAAAAGATGTGCTCAGCTTCATTGCTGAAAGAGGGATGGATGTTGTGGATAAAGTTTTAGTCAAGGAACTGATGAGACCACCTCTCTTTGTGCCTGAGTTTATGCCAGTGTCTGAATTGCTAAAAGAGTTCAAGGCCAAGAAGGTTCATATGGCTATAGTTGTGGACGAATACGGAGGAACAGCCGGTATAGTCACTATGGAAGACATCCTTGAAGAAATCTTCGGGGAGATAATGGACGAATACGATGAAGGAGAAAATATCGGAATCAAGAAAATTGATGATAATTCCTACTTGGTTGACGCCACGCTTTCACTCAATGACATCGAGAGGGAACTCAGGATAGAATTCCCAGAAGGGGAATTTGACACATTAGCAGGGTATCTTCTTGAAAAGTTTAAGCACATTCCGAAGGTAGGAGAAACATACGAGGATGAGAGAATAGCTTTTAAAGTTGTTGCTGCCTCAAGAAATAAGATAGAAAAGGTCTTGGTAACTATCAAGCAAGAAAAAGACACAGTTAAGAATGAGAACGAGGAGGACGAGGATAAGGATGACTGAAGAACTTATACAGAAAGCCAAAGAGGCTATGAAAAACGCTTATGCTCCGTATTCTCAATTTCATGTCGGTGCTGCTTTGCTTACAAAGAGTGGTAAAATCTATGTAGGTGCAAATGTTGAGAACGCATCGTATGGCTTAACAAACTGTGCTGAAAGAACTGCAATTTTTAGTGCTGTAGCAAACGGTGAAAGGGACTTTGACACTTTGGTCGTGATTGCTGATACGGAAAAACCAGTTGCTCCTTGTGGAGCGTGTAGGCAGGTTATGGCTGAATTCGGAAATTTTAAAGTCATACTGGCTAATCTGAAAGGTGAAGTGTTTGAGACCACTGTTGACGAGTTGCTACCATATGCATTTGATAAAGAAGATTTGAAGGACAAAGATGAACACAAGTAAAACGCTTTGGACATTTGTTTGAATTTTGCTGAGGTGAGTTGCTCTTGATTGAATTAATACACATCAATGAATATGTTTATTTAAAGGATGTGGATATATATCTTTCGGAAGGCCTTAACGTAATAACTGGTGAGACAGGAACTGGCAAAAGCTTAATTCTCGACGTGATTGGTTCATTTTTGGATTATCAGAACATCCGTAGTGAGACCTTCTCGGCAGATATGGTTGTAAACCTCCGTATGGACTGCGATGAGCTAGGGATTAAAAAAGGTCAACATGTGTTCAGTGTTGAGCGAAAAAACAAGAGATTATTCTACAAAATAGACGGTCGATTGGTTAGTCGTGAGCAAGTCCAAAACGTCCTCTCGAGTCTCATAACTATCCATAAGCAAAACTCACATATGAAGCTATTAGACAAAGATTTTATCCTTGAGATACTCGACGAAATAGCTGGAAACTCAAAAAAACTCGAGAACTACAAAAAGCTTTACGATGAATATCAACAAGTTTTTAGAATTATCACTACCACGGACAAAGCTACAGAGTTGAAAAAACTTGAAGAGCTAAAGGAAAGAGTTAGCGAAATAGCGAATGCAAATCTCAGTGAAGACGAAGAACAAGAACTCGAAGAAAAATACAAAAGGGCACTTAACATGCAAACTCTTCTCCAAAATTATAGCACCGCTTCTCAACAGCTGGAAGAGATAGAATACGCATTGAGAAGAGTCTATTCACTGTTAGAAGATAAACATCACGATTTACTGGACAATGCTGTTGAATCGATAGCCGAGCTTAACAACAGAATTGGCAAAGAATTGGCTAAGATAGAAGATATAAACCTTGAAGAGATTGAAAACAGATTGTGGGTTTACAAGAAATTACGCAGAAAATACGGTCCAACAACGGAAGATGTACTGGCAAATTTCAAAAAGTGGTCCGAGGAAATAAGGATTGTTGAAAAGACGATTGAAATCTTAGAAAATGCGGAAAGAGAACGTCAGCGATTGGAAAGCGAATTGCGTGACTTAGCACTTCAAATAAGCGAAAAAAGAAAAGGTGCTGCGAGAAAAATTGTGAAAGCGATTTCTGAGCATTTGCAGGATTTGAATATGAACGCAAGGATAGATTTTTCCTTCTATGAAAAAACAATGGCAAGAAACGGGATAGATGAAGTTGAACTTGTTGGAAGCACGCTCTCCGATGGTCCACTGTATCCATTGCGAAAGATAGCTTCTGGTGGTGAATTATCACGTTTGATGCTTGCGTTGGAACTCAGCATGGCTAGTACCGATGTGCTGGTATACGACGAAATTGATGCTGGCATAGGTGGGGTAACTGCTGTAAAATTGGCTCAGAAACTAAGTGAACTTTCGAAAAAACATCAGGTGATAGTTGTAACCCACTTGCCTCAGATTGCTTTGAAAGCTGACAAGCATTTGTCTTTGAGAAGAATTGGTGACACCGGTCGTGTGATAGAATTAGATGAAAAAGGGCGAATCGAAGAGATTGAGAGAATGTTTGGTGGAAAAGAGGTTATAGAAATTATTGGAGATTTAAGTAATGGTAAAGAAAAATAAGGCTGGGATGGGTTCCCAGCCTTTTTCAACACTTGCTTACAACTCACTGTGTTACTCTTGTTCTTCTATCTCCTTTGCCTTTTTAATTACTATCGGGTAAAGTTCGGATATCAGTTTCTCCACCTGCTCACTGCTTTTTGTTCTTGGGTCTCTCTCTAAAATATCGGCTATCAGTTTGACATCTTTGCTTAAGAATGCATCTAAAGCTTGCTTTGCAAGTAGGATTCTTGGTTTTAAATACCAGTTCACGATTCGTTCTGGAATGTGAGTTTCTTCAAACTCAAAATTTTCACCGCATACTGTAGCGCAGATTTCTACTGCTATATCGTTATCAAGGTTCTTAATTTTGCCAGTGTTTAAAACGTTTACAACAAATCTTCCTGGAGTTTTAGTGACAACACTGTTTATAAACGGTACGTGTTGCTCACCGCTCAATTTTTCACTTAGTATTTCTTTTAGATAATCATCAATAGGTGTTCCGGTTTTTAGCTCGTTTATTTTTACTCCACTAAGTAACATTTTCGCAAACATATCTATCACATTAACAACTTGTGATAGCTGTTCTACATACCATTTCCATCCTATTTCGGAATCTGCACCACCCCATGGAGCTCCATACCACTTTATTTTAGTTTCCAGATTTCTGTGGTATTTCCATGTTGAATTTCTAACGGTATCACCCACTGGGAACAAACCATACGTTTTATACATCTCCCAAGCAACCGGTGAAATCTGGTCATCAAAAGGATTGGAAGGTTTAAATTCTTCGTATTTAACGTTTTGAGCGACTTTTTCGATTTCCTCGTAGAGGTTTTTGCCCTCTTTTGTTGTGAATTTTGTTAACCAAATTCCATGGTTTACTCCACCGACTTGCCATTCGTATTCTAAAACACCTAAGAACCTTGCAAGAGCCTCTACTCCATAGTGTCCGTGGCAAAATCCGACCATTTTTATTCCAGTTTGGGTAGAGACAAGTGTGGTACCTTCTAAGACGGGGTTAGCAGCCTGAAGATACCAAGCTTTTGGAGCGTATTTTTCAATTGTTCGAGCTATCTTCAGAAACAAAGTCATTTGATTCCAATTCGTGAGGTTGAGATAGTCAGATACAAAATTGTAGTTCTGAGCATCAATTCCACGATAATAACCGTGCTTTTCACCAATAGACCTGACAAGGTCAAGATATCCATGCCCTCCAGCCATCGCTGTGTTTATAACAAAGTCGGAACCTTCAACAGCATCCTTAATAGTATCAGCAATCTTAAATGTGAGTTTTGCACCAAAGTACTGACTTAGTTCTTTTGCAAGCACTACAACATTCTCAACTCGTGTTTTGTCGATATCCATGAGCACAATGTGAGAGTCTGAAAGGTTGGAAATCTTACAAAAATCCGAGATGATTTTCATTGAAAACACTGCACTCCCAGCACCTATAATACTTACTCTTAACCCTGTTTTACCCATCGAATGCGCCCCCCTCTTTTGTTACTGGAAAGATTGAAGTGTTAATTCTTCCAAAAGTATTGTATAATAAAAACTGTGAAAGAGTGACAAAAAATCATTGGAAGCTTGAGGAGTGGCTGGGATGCCGAGTGATAGTGTTATAATCCTTACAGACAGCCCAGATGTTATCCAAGATACTGCCGAATTACTGCAGTTTGTTGGCTATGATGTCAGTATTGCCTCAGATGTTAGCACAATTTTGAAAAAAACAGGTGCTCAACTTATTCTTGTTTATTATCGGTTTCTTAGAAATGCGCAAGACGTTGTTAAGTATATTAAGACAAATGGTGAAATAAAGGACCTGCCTGTTATTGTGATAATAGAAGAGAAGAACTATGTCACATTGTTGGAATTATACCAAATAGGTATATCGGACTATATCGAGTTGCCGATTATCGATGTAGAACTTATATCGAAAATAGCCTTGCATATCGAACTCAAAAAGAACAGGGAAAAAATCGAAAATTTATACAAAGAACTTCGAGACAGCCTCAATCTTGCCAGTTCACTTCAAACATTAATGTTGCCAGAACCAGTTCAGGCTTGTAATGAAATTTGGATAACATCGAAATACATGCCTTCCCAAATAGTAGGCGGTGACATTTACGATTACTTTACTGTTAATAATGATGTCTACCTTTACACAGCCGACATATCTGGCCACGGCATTCAATCGGCCCTTTTGTGCTCCGCTGTAAAGTCTGTTGTTCGTTCGGCAGCACAGAGGAGTCTAAATATGGCTGATACAGTCAACGAGCTCCAGGAAAGTATAAAGACAGTCTTAGGGTACAACTATGTTACTGGACTTTTTTTAAAAATAAGCGGTAACGAAGTTGAGTACATTAATTGCGGGCACCCACCTTTGATTGTTTACGACGGGCACAGATTCAGTCAGATGATGATGAAGTCCGTTTTTCCAGTCGGACTCATGGATTATAACTATACCAGTGAAGACTGTGGGCGATTTGAATTACAAAACGGTCTTACTTTTATCGCATACTCAGATGGTTTATATTCCATATTCGAGCGAATAAGGTCTTCTGAGGATTCAATGCGTCTATTGTTAGAATTTCTAAACAAGGAGCTTTCTGGGATAATGCCTGAGGCTTTGCCATTTGCAGTGGCTGGTGCTCTCAAAAAGAGATATTCAGAATTACCTGATGACTATTCATTTGTTGCTTTTGGACGTAGTCGGGGGATAAACTACTATTCGGAGAATTCAAAATACGAGACGATACCTTTTGACCAGAACATGAAAGAATTAGTGAACGAAATTCTTCTGAGTGCTAGAGCGGATAACTATACTCTCTTGATTAATGACCACGAGAGATATTGGTCAATAGTGACCAAAAATGTTGAAATTGGACGAATTTTGAGAAAACTTCCAATGAGCATAACAATGAGTTTTGATGCAGTTGAATGTGTGAAACTGTTCAAATAAAGCTAAGAAAAAATCAGATAAAGCACTCCAAGTTCTCCAGTAACAATCTGATGGCTTTTGTTTGTAGCTCAAGCGACATGGAAGGTATGTTTTCTATTTTCCCCTCTTTGATTGCTACCTGCTCAGGTAGAAAAGGAAGGTGTATAAACAATACATGCTTTGGTATACCAAAAGTTCTTGAATGGTGGAGCGAATAATAGTAGACCTCATTGCAAATATACTGACCCGCTGTGTAAGAAACAAAAGCGGGAATTTTTTTTGCATTTAAAAAATTAGCGATTTCCCTCACATTGATACGTGTCATATATCCATCAGGACCGTTCTCTAAGATAGGAGTCTCTCTTTTTATCTGTCCATCATTATCAGGATGTCTCGAGTCGAGTAAATTTATCGCAACTCGTTCAATTCTTATTCCGGGAGTTCCACCTGCTTGCCCTAAATGCAGCACGAAGTCTACATAATGATTCTTGTAATACTCTTCAAGAACTTTAGTACTTTTCTCGTAACTAACAGGCAGTATCAACGCTTTGATGTGGATGTTTTGGAAGTGCCTTTTTGATAGTCTCTTTACGATTTTCATACTTGGATTGACTTTCTCACCTCCAAAAGGTTCAAAGCCAGTGAGAAGAATTGTTAGTTTCTTGTTGCCAGAATCCATAGTTCATCCCCTCCCAGGTGGTATTGTAAGAGAGACAATTCAAAAAGAATTCTACCTTACTCTTCTTTGATTTGTCAAACATTAGGGAAATCAAAGTAGGTCTAAGACGTTGTGATTATTTTCTCAAATATTAACAAATTCTTGATTAACATAAACGAACAGTTGTTGTACAATAAATTTGGAAAACTTGATTAAAAACCTAGGTCAAAAGGGGGTTGTATTATGCAAAAAGTAAGGATTTGGAAACCGACAGACGAGGAAATTAAAGAAGCAAAAACATGGAGTACATGGAGCAAAGAAGAAAGTACTTTTGATTGGTATTACGATGAGCCTGAACAATTTTACGTGGTTGAAGGCGAAGTCGAAGTTGAGCTCGATGATGGAACAAAGGTAAAGTTTGGAGCAGGGGATATGGTGCGTTTTGAAGGTGGGGTATCTTGCACTTGGCATGTGAAGAAACGGATTTTTAAACATTATAAAATTGGATAATGAAGAAAATGAATATGTGGAGGATACCTCTATGGATAACGAACAGAAAAAACGTAAAGTTTTGGCTTACGTGCTTTTGCTAATCACGTTGCTTGCTTTTTCGAGTATAGAAGTTGTATCCAAACCTTTGATGGGCAAGGTAGACCCATTTTTCATGACTTCCTTCCGTTTTTTAATTGGCGGACTTTTTCTGATACTCTTTGTTAAGCAAGATCCGGAGGTAAAAGATGTACTTCCAATCACAATCATAGGTGCACTTAACAGTATTATTTCTATGACCTCGCTACAGTTAGCAGTAAAATATTCGAATGCTTCAACTGCCGCGACTCTTGTTGCGAGTAATCCTATTTTTGTTTCATTATTCGCATCGGTTATCTTGCAAGAAAAATATCCATTGAGAAAATATATTGGTATCGGACTTGGTTTTATTGGTATATTTATTTTCAGCTTGGGAAAAATTAAAGGTGATTCGTGGCTTGGTATATTCTTTGGTATTCTTGCCGCCTTAACTTTCGGACTTTACACTGTTTCGATGAGAAAATATACGAAAAAATACGGTCCTTTACTTGTTACGGCTTATTCGTCACTTTGTTCTAGCTTTGTATACATAGCCCTACTCGTGGCTTTCGGAAAATTTACTATTCCCGCTCAAATCGATTTCGCTGGTTGGATAATTCTTATCTATTTAGGTCTCATTGTTACCGGAGTTGCTTATCTTACCTATTTTAAAGCCATGGAGACACTTGGTGCAACACAATCCAGCAGGGTGTTTTTCCTAAAACCTGTAGTTGCGACTATTTTTGCACTAATTTTGCTTGGGGAAAAGTTAAGTATTTTCAAAGTCCTAGGAATGTTAATCGTGCTTATTTCACTAGCTCTTTGAAATGAAAGAAGTAAAACAAGATGTTTTTTTATTCTAAGAACCTTGTGAAAAAAAGCATAAGTGATAGAAAAAGCCGAATAACTTGCAAAAAAGAAAGAAATCTCCAGAAGATGCCAATTAGATAGTCTTTTACAATGGTGAACTTTGCGCATTAGCATGTTATAATAATCACGAGGTGTGAAGGAGGGATGTGTGTGGCCGTATGTGAGCAACATAAAGAACTTTACGAAGAACTGGACGCTTATATCGAAAAGGTCAAAGACAAACCTGGTATGCTTATAGGTGTTCTTCACAAAGCGCAAGAACTTTTTGGTTGGTTACCACAGGAAGTTCAAGAGCATATAGCAGAGAAGTTGAACGTCCCAGTATCTGAAGTTTACGGTGTTGTGACGTTCTATAATTTCTTCTCCACTAAGCCAAAAGGTAGGTATCAAATAAAGGTCTGCCTTGGAACCGCATGTTATGTTAAAGGCGGTGACAGGGTTATGGAAAGGTTCTTAGAGGAGCTGGGCGTAAAGGCGGAGGAAGTAACTGAGGATGGGTTGTTCTCCGTTCATCCAGTGAGATGTCTCGGAGCTTGTAGTATGGCACCAGTTGTTTTGATTGGCGAAAAAGATTTCTATGGAAAAGTAACTCCCGATATGGTTAGTAAAATCATTGCTGCGTACAGGAGGGGTGGGTCGCAATGAGTAAAGTAAAGAGCTTGGAAGAATTAATGAAGATTAAAGAACAAGCACTTCAAAATATCAAGATGAGGGAAGCAGGAAAAAGAGGGAAGATTGTCGTTGCAATGGGTACATGCGGAATTGCAGCAGGTGCAAAGGATACGTTGAAAGCGATAGTTGAGTATCTAAATGAAATGAAAATAGACGATATTGCAGTTGTGCAATCAGGTTGTATGGGATTATGTGAAGTTGAGCCAACAATAGAAGTTGCCCTTGAAGGTCAAGAACCTATAGTCTACGGGAATGTGACACCAGAAAATGCGAAGAGGATAATTCAGTCGCACATAGTTGAAGGAAAAGTTGTTTCAGATTTAGTTGTTAAGAGAGGAGAGGTTTAAAAATAAACAGGGGAGAAACTGAAATGGAGAAAATAAAAGTGTATGTGTGCGTAGTTGGGTGTTGCAAAGAAAATGGTGGTGAAGAGATATTAAAGGAAACCAAGCGAGTTATTGATGAATTGAAATTGGAGAACCAAGCTGAGGTAATTGAAGCTGAATGTCTTGGAACTTGTAAATTTAGACCTTCTATGATGGTCTCAGATGGCTTACAGAAACACTATTATGGAAAAGTCACACCGTCGCTGGTTGAAACAATAATTAAATACCACGTAGGGCTGGAACAGAGCCAAGAGGCTCTCAACGCAAATTTTGTGAAAGTCGAACCGAACACTTGACTTTCTTTAAAAGAAAAGTATTTCTTTTAACTTGGGGAGGCGAAAGGCGTGGCGCTTAAGACTAATACAATACTAATATGTGCTGGTGGTGGCTGTATATCCGCTGGCGAAGAGAGTGTAAAGCAGGCTTTTGAGAGAAAATTAAAAGAATATGGTCTTGACACGGTAGTTTCGGTTGTTGAAACTGGGTGTATGGGTGCGTGTAGTTTGGGTCCCCTTGCAGTTATTTACCCAGATGGGGTCTATTATCAAAAACTCACACCGAAAGCTGCAGAGAAAATCGTAGAAGAGCACATATTGAAAGGTCGTGTTGTTCCTGAATTTCTGTTTGAAGGAGAAAAGGAAAAGCTTACAATAAAAGAAAAGCCATCAACGGAAATCCCGTTCTTCGCAAAACAAGTTAAGATAGCTCTGAGAAACGTTGGTGTCATTGACCCACTGAGCATTGAAGAATACATTGCACGAGATGGTTATTTTGCACTGCACAAAGCACTCACACAGATGACGCCAGAAGAAGTTATCAAAGAAATTAAAGATAGTGGTTTAAGAGGAAGAGGTGGAGCGGGATTCCCAACTGGTTTAAAGTGGGAATTAGCAAGACAGCAGAAATCAGATGTTAAATACATGATTTGTAATGCTGATGAAGGTGACCCAGGAGCCTTCATGGATAGGTCTATACTTGAAGGTGACCCACATTCAATAGTTGAAGCAATGACTATAGCCGGTTACGCGATAGGTGCCCAAAAAGGTTTTGTCTATGTGCGAGCGGAATATCCACTTGCAATTGAACGACTTCAAAAAGCGATAGAAATGGCGCACGAATATGGATTTCTTGGAGAAAACATCTTCGGAACTGGTTTTTCGTTCGATATTGAGATAAGAATAGGTGCAGGAGCATTTGTGTGTGGCGAAGAAACTGCGTTGATGCACTCGATCGAAGGAAAACGCGGTCAGCCAAGAGTTAAGCCCCCGTTCCCGGTTCAAAAAGGTCTTTGGGGCAAGCCTACAGTCATAAACAACGTTGAGACACTCGCACTTGTTCCACCAATAATCCTCAAAGGAGCTTCATGGTTCAGGCAATACGGAACTGAAAAGTCACCTGGAACGAAGGTCTTTGCGCTTGCGGGTAAGATTAAAAACACAGGTCTTGTAGAAGTCCCAATGGGAATCACGCTAAGGGAACTACTCTACGATATCGGGGGAGGTCATCCACAAGGAAAACAAATCAAAGCTGTCCAAACAGGTGGACCAAGTGGTGGGGTTATCCCGGCGGAGTTCTTCGATACACCTGTGGACTACGAATCGCTTGGGAAACTCGGAGCTATAATGGGTTCTGGTGGTATGATTGTGCTTGATGAAGATGATTGTATGGTGGATGTTGCAAAATTCTTCCTAGAATTCACAGTTGATGAGTCTTGTGGTAAGTGTACACCATGTCGCGAAGGAACAAAGGTTATGTATGACATACTCGACAGAATCACAAAAGGCGAAGGAACAATGGAAGATATAGAGAAGCTCGAGCAATTAGCTCAGGTTATAAAGGACTCATCATTGTGTGGCCTTGGTCAAACAGCACCAAACCCAGTTTTGTCGACTCTTAAATATTACAGACACGAGTACGAAGCACATGTGAAAGAAGGAAAATGTCCAGCTAAGAAGTGTAAAGCGTTTATAAGCTATGTGATAGATTCAGAGAAGTGTGTAGGTTGTACCGCATGCGCAAGAGTATGTCCAGTAAATGCAATACACGGCGAGGTAAGAAAGGTTCACGAAATCGACCAAGAAGCATGTGTAAGGTGTGGTAGCTGTATCGAAGTTTGTAGATTTGGAGCAATAAGCAAGGTAACACCAGCAATAGTGGGAAGCGTTACGAAGTAACAATAAAAGGTGAGCCCCCGCAAAGAGGGAGGCTCACCTTTGTTTATTGGTCTTTTGATTTTTGAAAGCTTTATAATTTTTTTCGGGGAGGGAAGGTGTGTGGATCGCGCGACTTTAAGAAATATTATCGATGAATTGAAAAGTGAACAACTTGAAGAGCAAGATATACTAATTTACTTGCTTCACAAAGTCCAAGATTACTACCAAAGTCATTACATACCACCTGAAGTAGGTGAAATGATAGCTGAAGAACTAAATGTCCCACCTTCAAAGGTTTACGAAGTACTGACTTTCTACACAATGTTCTCCACCAAACCCAGAGGAAAGTATATCATCCGTGTTTGCACCAGTTTGCCTTGTCATGTACCTGGAGGGCGGGAAATTGTTGAGTATTTGAAAAAGAAACTCGGTGTGAATTTCGGTGAGACTACGAAAGATGGGCTCTTCACATTGGAAGAGACAGGTTGTCTTGGGTTGTGTGGAGTGTCTCCAGTGATAATGATTAATGACCAATACTATGGCGATTTAACAGTAGAAAAAGTTGAAGAGATTATCGAAAGCCTCAAGGGCGGTGATGCGAAATGACACCAATTACCGTTCTGGTTTCTGTGGATAGTAACAGCATCCTTCTGGGAGCAAGAGAATTTGCAAACTATTTGAGAACGTTGATAAAAGATTATAACCTCGATTCACTTGTGAGTGTTTTAGAAACAGTGGCAATAGGAGCATACGATGGTGTTGTTATGCATGTACTACCGGATGATGTTTATTATGTCGTCAAGTCAAAAGAGCATGTAAAGAAGATAGTGGAAGAACATTTGCTCAAAGGTAGACAGGTTTGGGATTTGACAGTTGACAAATCGAAGCTAAAGCCTGGTGAAAAATTCCAAGTTAAAGAATACAGAATTGTCACAAGGAATATAGGTGTCATCGACCCCAAGAACATAGAAGAGTATATTGCAAGAGACGGTTACTTTGCACTCTCCAAAGCGCTCCAAATGAAACCTGAAGAAATCATAAACGAAATAAAAGCAAGTGGATTACGTGGCCGTGGTGGTGCAGGCTTCCCAACAGGATTGAAATGGGAGTTCACAGCAAAGGCAAAAGCAGACCAGAAATACATAGTCTGTAATGCTGACGAAGGTGAACCTGGAACATTTAAAGACAGATTAATCATGGAAGGCGACCCGCACTCGGTAATCGAAGCGATGATTATAGCAGGATACGCTGTTGGAGCAACGAAAGGGTATATATACATACGCGGTGAGTACTACAATTCCGTTGAGAACCTGAGAAAAGCGATTAAGGATGCATATGAATACGGATTCCTTGGAGAAAACATTCTCGGTAGTGGTTTCAACTTTGATTTGACTGTAAGACTTGGTGCAGGTGCTTACGTATGCGGTGAAGAGACTGCGTTACTCGAGTCGATAGAAGGTAAAGCCGGTAGACCGAGGTTGAAACCTCCTTATCCGCCTCAGGTAGGTCTATTCGGCAAACCTACGGTGATAAATAACGTGGAGACATTGGCAAATGTTCCACAGATTATACTAAACGGTGCGGAATGGTTCAGGAGCATAGGGACTCCTAACTCGCCAGGTACAAAGGTTTTCTGCCTTGCTGGAGATGTTAACAGGCGGGGAATGGTAGAACTACCCATGGGCGTTACCGTTAGAGAAGTACTCTATGGATTCGGTGGAGGAATAAAAGGTGGAAGAGAATTAAAGATGGTCCAAACAGGAGGTCTGGCTGGAACATTCATTGGGCCAGATAAACTTGATACACCACTTGATTATGATTCAATGAAGAATTACGGTGTCAGCCTTGGTTCGGGTGTCATACTTGCTATTGATGATACTCATTGTGCTGTGGATATCGCTCTGAACGTCATGGAATTCTTTAGACACGAGTCTTGTGGTAAATGTACTCCATGTAGGGAAGGCACAAAAGTTGCGTGCGATATTCTTGAAAAAATGACGAAATTCCAAGCAACTGAAGAGGATTTGAAATACCTTGAGCAGATAGCTTATGTTACCGCAGATGCCTCTTTCTGTGGACTGGGGCAGAGCATCAACGTGCCATTGCTTTCCTTAATTAACAACTTTAGGGATGAGTTCATTGCACATGTAAAAGATAAAACATGTGCAGTTGGACTTTGTAAAGAGGTCAAGCCAAAGAAAGCGGCTGTTAAATAAGAAAGTACAACAATAGAATCTCTAAGCACCTAAAAAAAAGCCGTCTCGCAAGAGACGGCTTTCTGCTCACTATAGTATATTTACCTCAAATCTTGAACTTCCTTACTTGTTCAAGCAAGCTGTTGGCTATAGAACTCAGCTGTTCCGCTGCACTACTTACATTTTGGCTTGCGTTCGCTTGTTGTCTTACACCTTGCGTTATTTCTTCCATTTGCTGAGCTATCGATGTTATTGCCTTCGTTACCGTATCCATTGCACTTGTCATCTCTTGTGCTGCTGCACTCTGTTCTTGTGAACTTGCAGCCAATCCTTCTATCTGATTCGTTATGCCTTCCACTTGTTTCAATATATTCATCAACTTCTGACTTATTACTTGCGATTCAGTTGATGCCCTTTCAACCACACTAACTGTCTCCGTTGTTGCATCGCTTGCTTTTTGTGCGCCGTTTTGTATCTCTGATAGCATCTGTCCTATCTTACTCGTTGCTTGTTTACTCTCTTCTGCCAACTTTCTTATCTCATCTGCAACAACGGCAAATCCTCTTCCAGCTTCTCCTGCCCTTGCCGCTTCTATTGCTGCATTCAATGCAAGTAGGTTTGTCTGTTCTGCTATTGAATTGATTGTCTGGACTATTTCACCTATATTCCTTGCCTTCTCACTTAACTCACGAACGATATTATCTGTGATTGATGATTTTTCCTTTGCCTGAGAAATGACATCGGTTATTACTTTAACGGCACTTTCACCTTCTTTTGCAGCACTATTCACGAGCATAGCCTTTTCGGAGAGTTCCTGGGCAGCTTTTGAGATATTCTGAGCACTGGCGGAAATTTCCTCAATACCACTTGTTGTCTCTTCAATGGAAGCAGAAGCATTTTGCAAAGCTTTGTTAATTTCTTCAACTTGTGAAGCCAGTTCTTCAGCTGTGGCACTCAGTTCTTCAGAAGCGCTTGCAAGAGACTGAGCAGCGCTGTTTACTTCATTAGAACCAGTAGAGATTCTTCTCATGGCTTCCTTGAGTAAATCGGCCATCTGCTGGAGTGCAACTGCCATCTGAGCAACTTCATCTTTTCCTTTGGCTTCGAACTTTACAGTTAAGTCACCTTTACCGAACTTTTCTACATTTGTCATCATTGACTTTATTGGTGCAGTTATGGAATTAGTAATCATTGTTATAAGTACTGCAATAGCAACGAGCAAAGGAATTCCTATAGCCAGAAAGACTATTAGTCTTTTATTTAGCGTTTGCTTGATATCATCGATATACACTCCACTACCGACTATCCAACCCCATGGAGCAAATTTCTTGACGTACGACAATTTAGGATAGTTTTCCTTAGTTGTTCCACCGGTTGCAAGAGGTTTTGGCCAAAGATATTCGACGTAACCACCATCAACATCGGCGTTGGTAACTTCTACAAACGCTTGGAATAGGTTTTTCTTACCATCAGTTTTAGATGGTTTCCCATTGACGGGTTGGATTAATGTTGCAGAATTGTAGTTAGAACTGTCAAGAATCTTCCCTTCAAGTTCTGGTTTTGTTGGATGCATAACCATCGTTGGAAAAGGTAACTTGTCGTCATTAATCCAAAAGTATTCAACTTTCTCATATCTCATAGCCCTTATAACTTCCTTAGACATATTTTTTGCTTCTTCTTCACTCAATGTACCAGTTTGTGATAGTTTGTAGAAATGCTCAAGTACTGAATAAGCTGATTCAACAAGATGCTTTTGTTTTAGCATTCTTTCAGAACGCAACATAGAGTTAAGATTGACTATACTACTCACTGTGATAACTAAGAATAAAACCACGGGTGGAAGCAACATATACACAAAAAGTTTCCCACGCAGTGTCTTCATTAATTCCATCACCTCCGTTTAAGGGATAATGTTAACTAAAAGTATTGAAATTCTCCAAAAACCGAATTATTCTTTAAATAGGGGACACCCTCCAACAACTCTTAACAAAAGCAGGTTCCCAAAGATGAATAACCCAACACCTTCTTGCCCAAAGTGTGGCTCTACCAAACTATACAAAAACAGTCACGACAAATACGGCAATCAACAATTTCTTCTCACAGTGATGACATTTTTCAAAAACACCAATCACATAATAGTTTTAGTGTAATTTTAGTTATTTCGATTTCCTTAGCGATTCTGCTTTGTGTAACTGCTCGCACTAAGTTTTAAAAATGGGTTACGACAAAAAGTCCTGCTCCTGGCGACAAGTATGGGCGAGTTGTTATGACGTTTCCAAATACGGTTATGGAAAAGCTTTTCAGTAATTCAGCGTTTGCACCTATTCTTGGTGAAAGGACAAACTCAATGTTTGAATTGGTCATATTGTATGCAATGATTGGTTCCCCTGCGAAGAGCTTAAGAGTAAGAAAATCACTTTCAAATAGTTTATAACCCAAATGCCCTCTTAAACCGACGGCGTTTATCCCAGACATGTTTAAATCCGGAGAGACAAACGTCTCAACTGCCAAAGAGAAGTTGCCAAACTCTTTCTCGTAACCTACAATCCAGTATCCGGGGAATGGGACTACAATTATAAGAGCTGCTACGAGAACAAACTCTACACCAAGATAGAGGATGTTATCCATAACCTGTCACCTCCCGCCAAATGTAGAACTTTTATTTTCGATAGAGACTTTTAGAGTAAATCGTTCAACTGCATTGTAATGTTAATTCATTTTCTAATTTGTGCCATTTTTAGTGTTTTTTTCGTTGATCCTGTAATTTTTTTACGAATCAACCACAGTTTTAAATTTCTGTGCATTGCATAAAAATTGGGAGCTTCTAATATATTTGACCTGGAATTCTTTGAAAAGGTTCAAATAAAATCAAAAAATAAAAGTTTTCTAAGAACTCTCTACGAAGTGGTGAAATGAGACTTGATAATGTTTTAATTTTCAATAATGGAAAAATCCACTGGTCGAATCACGTCATTCATGTTCCCATTGTTATGTTTCCAAAAAAATCTTAACCACATTAGAACATATAAATTAACAGCTTTCAATTTCTCAAAAACTTGCTTTAGCTGGAGAATATCTTTCAGTACGAAAAGTGCGATTCACACGTTTTCTTACCAAGAATCATTATTAATATGCAATTGACTTTTTTGAGCAAAATTTTCACCGCATTTTCATATATACGAATGCATCAAGTCCCTCTGTGATAAGTTCAGTAAATTCGAGTTTTTCTTTACCAAATAAATTTTTGAAGAGAACTTATTTGTATCGTATCTCAATACTTCAAGATATGCCAGGCAAAGACTTTGATTTATACTATTCAGTCTTTGGAAAACAGGTTGCCATGAATTTGGGAGTATTTTTTGCTGTAAGTTCAAAGAAGGCTAACTTAGGCAAATCAGTTAGATTCGAAGACAGACTCTTCGTCTGGATAAAACTTCTTCAAAACCGTTTCAACAACGCTCTCGGCTGTTACACTTCGTTTAGGTAATTCTCAGCTCTGAGTTGCTGAAGAGTGGCTTTGTTTTTCCTCCTTATTTCCTTTCGCATGATACTATCAATTCGCTCATCATAGAGAGTAAACCAGCCGTATTTTGCTCGTAAAAATTGCGCATATGGACTATTCCTTGTATAATACTTGGTGTGCTGTATTATCAAGTGCTTAAGTAGAGAAAAAATCAGTCACGGTTTCAGTCCCAGATGGCAGGTTACTTGCAGGAACGTGTTTTACTGACTTGATAACAGGCGAAGAGTTTTGGATTACTGCAGGAGTTATGACTATCGATATCCCAGCTAAAGGTTTTAGACTGCTAAGAGTTACGAATAAGCCAAGAAATGGGTATAACATGTATAAGAGGATTTATTAAATTAAAGTCGGCATAGACCCAAGAAAAAAGGTGGTGCTAACAACTTGTGTTGAATTATCGATTTCCCGCCGAATACTACAACTCAATAGCAAATGTCTACGACAAAATGTACGAAGACGTTTATTGGAACATTGCAAGGCAACAAATCAAAGTGACAATTGAAAAGCACATATTCTCCATGAGTGGTTTGAGTGTTATCGATATCGGCGGTGGAACTGGATATTGGAGCCTCTGGGCATTGAAGAAAGGGACAAGAGTGACATTTGTTGAACCAGCCCAAAGAATGATTGAGCAAGCAAAAGATAAACTAAGGAAAGAGATGGGGATGGATTTACGAGAGGTTCCTATCGAATTTATCAATTGTCCTGCAGAGGATTTAGACTTCCATCTACATCTTGAAGAGAAGTTCGATGTTATTTTACTACTTGGAGATGTGCTGAGTTATGTGGACAATCTTGAAAAGACAATGGAAAATATATTAAGGGCGTCCAAGAAGGGCACCCTCGTTTTTGGAACGGTTGATAATTACTTTTCGTATCTTAAGGATGTTATCATCTATGGTTCTTGGGAGGATTACAATTACTTAGTAAATCACCGAAGACTTCCCATTGGTTCAGAGTATGGGACTTTTGAAGCAAGAGCTTTTGAACCTGCGGAGATTGAAAATATATTCGAAGACTATGGTTTTAAAGTTATTGAACTGTCAGCACTTGCAAGTATGCCAAGCCTTGAATCAAGTATCAAATATGGCAAGTATTTTATTTTTGAATCTGAGCATCTGTTTTTTGTTGCGAAAAAGGTTTAGTAATACCCAAGCCCTGTCATCTTTTGGATGTTCAGTTTTTTCAATAATTCGCTGACAGTTGTGTTTTCCTTTTCAGCGAGCAACTCTAAAGCTTTTTCTATATCGTAATTTGCTTGTCTGATAGTTTCAGAAACTACTTCGTGACCAAAGTAGTTTATCAACGGTGTGAGGTTGGAAGAAGACCTTTCAAGATTTTGCTGGCACCGTTCTTTATCAACGTCTAAAAGCTCTACATATTTTGCCAATGCATTGCACGATGAAGTGAGAAGTCTCATCGATTTGAGTGTGAAATGGACAACGATAGGTGCGAACTGATTGAGTTGTAAGTTACCTTGAGCACATGAATGGGAAACTATTTCATCGTGCCCGAAGACCACAAGGGCGTTTTGTAATACGTATTCCGGTACTACCGGGTTTACTTTACCAGGCATTATTGTGCTACCAACTTGGACGGCAGGGAGAACTATTTCGCCGATGGCAGTCCTAGGTCCACTACCAAGGAGTCGTATATCGTTGGATATTTTGTACAAGTTAACAGCGAGTGATTTCAAAAGTCCATGAACTTCAGCAAATGTATCAAGGTTTTGCGTGGCATCAATTAGGTTTTCGGCTTTTGCTATTTTCACGTTTGCAATCTGTCTTAGAACTTCCACTATTCTTAGGGTGTATTCTTTGGGAGCGCCAACTCCCGTACCTATTGCGGTTCCCCCAAGGTTCACGCTTCTTATACGTTCTTCTACCTTGTTTAGTCTCCATCTGTCACGTGCAAGTGCATCAGCCCATGCACCAAATTGTTGTCCCATCATTATTGGAACGGCATCCATCAATTGAGTTCGTCCGATAGTTCGAATAGAGTAGAATTCCTTTTCTTTCTCCTGAATCACTTCTTGGAGCTTGATAACCGCATCGACAAGTTCTCTCAATCTTACGATAACTGCCATCTTTCCTGCAGTAACGAATGTATCGTTCGTTGATTGGTGCATGTTAACATGGTTGTATGGGTCAACGAGATATTCTCCCTTTTTTCCACCAAGAATTTCTGTAGCTCGATTAGCAATCACTTCGTTTATATTTAAATTCACAGATGTACCAGCGCCACCAGACAGAGGGTCAACAACTACCCATTCCTTTAGTCTTTCCCATTCATCGCATGCAGTAGTTATCGCAGCAGATATGTTTTTATCAAGCCTTCCGATTTCGGCATTGAGTAGTGCAGCTGATTTTTTTACCATGAAGTAAGCCCAAATAAATTTTTCGTCAAATTGTTCACCAGTTTTTGGGAACAATTTCAAAGCCCTGACTGTTGCTATGCCGTAATAAGCGTCAACAGGTATTTGTTCTGTGCCAAGGTAATCGGTCTCTGTTCTGAATTCTAAAGCATTTGATTTTTCCATTTTAAATCCCCCTGTTGATTTCGATACCAAGTGGCGCTAATGCCCTTTCAAGAACTCCGTGCATGTAAGATATGACTATGCCGTAGTTTGTCATGGGGATACCAAGACGTTTGAACATTCTTACCCTTCTCATCATTTGATTTCTTGTGTTCACACATCCGCCACAGTGTATGACAAGCTTTGCATCGGCTACTTCTTCGTATTCTGGTAAATCAACCCCTGCCCAGATTTTGAAGTTCAGATTTGCTCCAGTGTGGTTGACAAGCCAACGAGGAATTTTCACCCTTCCAATGTCTTCTGTGAGAGGCCTATGCGTGCAACCTTCCATGATTATTACTGTGTCACCGTCTTGGAGTTCTTCGATTTTGTAAACACTCTCAACAAAATACCTGATATCTCCACGATAATTTGCTTCTAAGATTGAAAACGTAGTTAATGGCACATCCTCTGGAATATCCGAAACAACTTTCATAACCGCTTGTGAGTCTGTTATTACAAGGCGTGGAGGTTCACTGAGTTTTTCTATTGTGTATCGCAATTCTCGTTCTTTAGCAACAACAGCTATTGCCTCCCTATCGAGGATTTCTCTGATTGCATGGACCTGAGGCATTATGAGTCGACCTTTTGGTGCACCAAGGTCGATGGGAACAACGAGAACAACGATATCTCCAGCATCTACGAATTCTGGTATAAATGGAAGTTCTTCGTCGCTTGGTATAATTTCATTCAATGTTTTTCCTATGTTCTCAAATCCTTCTTTGTTAAGTGTGCTCACAACGAAGGTTTTTACGCCAAAGGTTTTCTCATATTCCTGAGCAACTGTCTGAGCATTTTCACCGAGTATATCTGATTTGTTCACAACAACTATGAAAGGTATTTCCAGTTCTTTGAATATCTCGGCTATCCTTTTTTCGTATTCGCCAGGAAAATCATCAACTACGAGTATGCCGGCATCCGATTTGTAGAACGCTCTTAACGCTTTCTGAACTCTTTTTTCTCCAAGTTCGCCAACATCATCAAGCCCAGGGGTATCTATCAATGTTACAGGACCAACAGGGTAAAGCTCCATAGATTTGTAAACAGGGTCTGTTGTTGTCCCGGGCACATCGCTTACTATGGAAATCTCCTGACCAGTTAGTGCATTCATGAATGATGACTTGCCAACATTTCTTCTTCCTACGATGGAAATGTATTTTCTAAACCCGCTTGTTGGTAACAAATACTGCACCTCCATTTTTGTTTTTATCTAACAATGTAGAAAAACTTTTCATCAGGCACTTTTGGCATACCATCAGGATAAAGTTCGTTAAGCTTTTTAAGGTATGAGAGAACTTCGTCCTTACACTCTGCAGCAGAAATGTAGTTGTATTGGCTTCTTTCAAGAGATGATTTAAGGACGTTTGCAGGTATTCCGAGCTGTTTGCTTGTTATTTCAACAGCTTTATCTACGTTTTTGTATGCCCACGCAAGGCTTTCTTTGAAAGACTTTTCGAAGAGTTTGACAGTTTGTGGATAATCTATCAGTTTACCTGTTACGAAAATTCCCGTTATCGGTATTCCAAATTTGAAACCAGTTGCCTTGTTCCATTCGTCCTGCAAGTCCATTATTATCTTTCCGTTTGACAAAGTCATGGTTACGAACGGTTCTGGGATTGCTGCAATTTTAATTTTTCCACTTCTGAAAAGCGAGACTATTTCTTGGGGTTGAGCGTAAGCAAATGTAACATCCTTGTCGGGTTCAAGTCCGTTCTTCACAAGTAAGAACCTGAGAACCACATCTGCCGTTTGACCTCTACCATGAGCTGTGTATATCTTTTCTCCCTTGAAGCTTTGGAAACCTTTAAATTCAAAATCAGGGCTTGCTACAACGTAGAACAATCTCCAGCTGTAAACACCAACAAGCCTTACATCAACACCTTTTGTGTAAAGGTTTGCACCAAAGGTTACCGGTAATGCAGCGAAATTCACTTTCTTTGAAACAATGTAAGCTGTTGCTTCGTCCATTGTCTTCCAGAATTTTATATCGAGCGCCATATCTGTCTTTACTTCTTTGCTTATCAAACCTGCTACGGGGAATATTGTGGGACCAAACGGGTTAATGAACGTAACTCCGAATACCGCAACTGTGAATAAAATAGATACGAAGATAAAAATTTTCACAAATAACTTGATACCTCTCATCCTCTCCACCTCCCTAAGATTTTTGAAAGAATTTGAGATTCTGCTTTATGAAATTCCGGATTTGATATATCCTTTGGAACATTGGAAACGTCGAGTTCTTCAATTATGCTACTGGGTTTGTCGCTCAACAGATAGATTTTATCTGACAACAAGAGTGCTTCTCTGACATCGTGAGTTACAACAATCATCGAAAAGTTCATGTCTTTCCTTCTTTCAATTATGTCCGAGATTATTGAAACCTTTAAATGCACATCGAGTGAAGCAAATGGTTCATCCAAAAGGAGTAGCTCTGGGTCAATAATCAAAGCCCTTGCAAGGTTCACTCGTTGTCTCATCCCACCACTTAATTTTGATGGTTTGAAGTTAGCAAAGTCCTGTAGTTTCAACACTTCTAAGGTTTTAAATATCCGTTCTTCGTTTTCTTCAACAAATTTCAGATTTTCTGTAACCGTTCTCCAAGGTATCAACCTTGGCTCTTGAAAGACGTACCCTATTCTCTGTACTTTGCGTTCGATAGTTCCTTCGTAATCGTCTATTAAACCAGCAATAATACGTATGAGTGTTGTCTTTCCACATCCAGAAGGACCAAGAAGGGCTATAGATTCTCCTCTGCTCAAATCAAAGGATATGTCTTCAATTACTTTCAATTTTCCGTAAGACTTTCTTATTGATTTCACATTTAGAATAACTTCGTTTAGTGTATTGCCCAATGTTTTACGATTTATTTTATCGAAATTAGCCAATTAAACCAACTCCCAGTTCTTTAGAAGTTTCCTGACAAAGTGGTTAAGTATGTTTTCGACGATAAGACCTATGAGTATTATGATTGCTGTGTATGCATAAACCTTTTCTACTGCAACTGATTGTCTTGCCCAAGCTATGAGTACGCCAATACCTTTGTCTCCACACATGTATTCCGCTACTACAACGACTTTCCATACGTTACCTATGATTACTTGTAGAGCACTAAGAAGTTGAGGAACAATTGAACCAAGGTATATGTTCCTAACTACTTTTGAGCGAGACACTCTATATACCTTCGCCATCTCTATTAATCTCTTGTCTGTTGTTCTTATACCAACCGCTGTTGATAATATAGTATGTGGCAAAAGTGATAATATACTGACTATAACCGGTCCAAGCCATCCTATGCCCCAAATAAACATTACCAATGCAAGCCAGGTGATGATTGGTATCGCTTGGATAATGAGAATGCCAGGTCTTAAGATGTCGTATATTACATCATTTAAACCTATCAAAAATCCTATCAGGACACCGAATGTCACCGTAATTGCTAAGACAACCCCTATTTTGGAAAGGGTTGTAAGCAAGGCCTCCAAAACTTCCGGTTTCTGTATCTCTGATACCAACGTCCTCAGAACTGTCAACGGGTCGGGAAGAATTAGTTGTGAGTTGATTACAAATGAGAGCACTGTCCATGTGATAAATATAACCAATATTCCCGTTAGATATTTCCAAAGATTTTCCAATTGTATTCTCCTTTCAGGTTTTTGGCTATTTATTTCTTATAATTTGGTTCATTTAAAAAAATTACATATTGTGACATTTTTGACAAAGTATAGTTCGCTCTGCTATAATTATAATACCACAAAAAACAAGGGGGTGTGTCTATGCCAAGAGATATCACGGTCAGAACGGTTATGGCGGTTCTTGTTGACAAAAGAGAGCAAGCCGCTGTTGAAGTGCAAAAGCTTTTGACAGAGTATGGTTGTTATATCAAAACACGTTTGGGACTCCACGAAGGCGCAGGTCAGTATTGTTCACCCGTTGGACTTATTATTCTTGAATTAGTTGATGATGAGACAAAGCATGAAGAACTTTGCCAGAAATTGAATGCTATCGATGGTGTTCAAGCAAAGTACATGAAACTCGAAGTGTGACAGATATAGCTTGAGCATTTTAGTGGCGAGACGATGAACGTCTCGCCATGTTTAATTTTTTATGCCCTTTCAACGTTTATTACTTCTTTTTCTTCACTCATTTCCGTCCTCTTTCTGTACCCATATCCCTCTCCTACAACAAGTCCGACACTTCTAATCATTTGTTTTGTGCATTCAACACAAGCTGTATCTCTTTCGAATAGACATATCTTTCCAGGATACAACGAATAATTTGGTCTATACGGATTAGGAGTGAGATTCGGCATAATTACGTTTGCGCCATATTTTAGTCCATACTGTCTTCCAAACGGATTTATCGAACCAAGGGCGGTTGTCGCTGGTATGTTTGCAGTCGGGACCACAATTCTTGCAAGTGCAATCATTCGAAGCGTCGTTTGTAAATCTCCGCCTTTTGCATCTTTCAGTGGTGTATCCGGATTTGGTATAAAAGGTCCAATACCTATCATATCAGCATCAAGCTCTTTAAGGAATGCAAGGTCTAATGCTAAATCATACGCTGTTTGTCCAGGCAATCCAACCATGAAACCGGCGCCTGTTTCGTAACCAAGGCGTTTCAGTTCATGCAAGTGTGCTTTTCTATTTTCAAAACTATCGCCCGGATGAAGTTTTGCGTAAAGTTCAGGTGAAGCAGTTTCGTGCCTCATTAAGTATCTGTCTGCTCCCAATTCTTTCCATATACGGTATTCTTCAAACTCACGTTCACCTATGCTGAGTGTGATTGCAACATCAAGCTTTTTTATTTCGGTTATCAGGTAACTTACGATTTCCGTTGTATAATACGGGTCTTCACCTGATTGAAGAACAATTGTCTTGATACCAAACTTTGCAATTAGCCTTGCTCGTTCAATAATTTCTTCAGGACTCATCCTGTACCGTTGTAAATTTTTGTTATCCGCTCTTAGCCCGCAGTAAAGACAATGCTGTGTGCATATGTTAGAAAACTCTATGATTGCCCTTAAATGAACTTCTTCACCAACGTATTTTCTTCTTATTTCATCAGCTGTTTTGAATATCTCCTCATCGTATTTTCCGCTCTCGATTATGTGCGTAAGATAATCCAAGTCAACGTTTTGTATCTTTTTCACATCCAACATGGGAAATCACCTCATTAAAATTTTCTTAAGAACTTGTTGAGAGTTTACGGAATTTAATGATGTCGTCCAAAGCTTGCAATATTAGATTTTTCTCTTCATCCGTTATTTCGCGTTCGCAGAATATAGCGTATTTATCATCTTCGTATGCGATGAAGCTTTCGCAGTAACTTTCTTCTCCTGCTCTTGCAATACAAGACAACCTACGCCCTATCTTTTCACATACCCATATTTTTGTGTTTAGTCTTTCTGCGTATGGTTTTAATACTTCACTGAGCTTTTCAAAATCTGACATCTCTCTCACCGCGGTCAATCCGCTCAAGGTATTTTTCAACCAGTTCTCTGTTATTTACACGCTCGAGCTCTTTTTGAATTAATTCGTAACCAAGTTTTTTAGTTTCTTCTGATGCATAATCGTTCAGATATTCTCTGAGCGTAAAGAGTGCGTTTGGTGTGCAGAATCTTTTTACAAATCCAGGAATGGCGAATTCCATAAAGTGTTCTCCTGTTCGGCCCATTCTGTAACACGCTGTACAGAAGGAAGGGATGTATCCTTCTTTCAAAAGGTCTTGGATTACCTCTTCAAGTGACCTGTTATCACCAAGTATGAACTGGCTTTTTCTCACTTTCTCTGGGTCATCTTGTGAATACGAACCGATGCCAATACTGGAGCCGCCATCGATTTGAGAAACGCCCATTTTGAGAACTTCTCTTCTCAATTCCGCTGGTTCACGAGCTGTGAGAATCATGCCAGTGTATGGAACAGCAAGCCTTATGATGGCAACAAGTTTCTTGAAGTCTTCATCGCTAACTTTATGTGGTGGATTGTATGAAATCTCGCTACCAACGGCCGGTTCTATTCTTGGGAAGGATATTGTGTGAGGACCAACTCCGAATCGTTCTTCAAGGTGTATTGTGTGGTAAATCAAACCCATTACTTCGAATTTCCAGTTGAACAAACCGAAGAGTGCTCCAATTCCTACATCGTCTATACCGGCAAGCATGGCACGGTCAAGACCATATAGTCTCCAAGCGTAATTCGATTTTGGACCACGTGGATGAAGTTTTTTGTAAGTTGGTTGATGATAGGTTTCTTGGAAGATTTGGAATGTTCCAATACCAGCTTCTTTGATGATTTTGTAACCTTCCACAGTTTGGGGTGCTGCATTCACATTTACCCTTCTTATCTCTCCGTTTCCGACTTTTGTTTCATAAATTATTCTAATTGTTTCAGCTATGAACTCGGGACTGTATCTTGGATGCTCGCCATAAACTACTATCAATCTTTTGTGCCCTTTGGATACAAGAGCCCTGACTTCATTTCTAAGTTCCTCAAAGGTCAACGTTTTTCTGTAAACCTCTTGGTTAGAACTCCTAAATCCACAGTAGACACAGTCGTTAACACAGTCGTTACCTATATAGAGTGGTGCAAAAAGGACAATTCTGTTGCCGTATATACGTTCCTTAAGAGTTCTGGCGGCGTGGAAGATTTCTTCGAGCAATTCTGGGTCTTCAACGTTGAGCAAAGTAGCCACTTCCTCAGGTTCGAGCCTGTTTTTGTTCAGTGATTTGTCAAGAATCTCTAAAACTCTTTTTCTATCAGGGTTCTTTGTTCTTTCAAGCAGTTCCCAAATTTCTGCCTCTGGGACGAACGTTTTTTCCGTATCAATTTCTTTTGTAAATACATACATACTTTCCACCTCCGAATTTAATCGAATTAATATTTCAGTTTACAGCCACGCTTTTCACTTTCACACCTTTTATATTCCCCAATTTTCCCGTAAATGCTCCGACGTTGTCGTTTGTTGTTTTGACTATGAGGAACACAATGGCTATATTTTCATCTGGAACGGGATAACCTACTCTGAGTTTGATAATATCTGCATATTGATGGAGAAGCTCATTTACTTTAGAATAAGCGTTTTCTCTGTCATGGACAATTATGTCAATAGTGTAGTATCTTTCTGTCTTTTCTTCCATTTACTTCCCTCCACTTGCTTTTTCTGCAGAACTTTTTTCTTGTCTTCTTTTGGCTTTTGACCTGTCCGTATAGTGAGTGTGCAGATAATGGTGTGCTACGTGACCGTTAGGTTCTCCGACGAATTCCTCGTAAAGTTGAATAATTTCTGGGTTTTCGTGTGAGCGTCTGATAACGCTCATTTCGTCTATACTATAGATTGCTCTGGCACGCTTCTTAATGATATCTGGGTCTAAACTCTTGGGTTGCCCACCACCACCGATACAACCTCCCATACAAGCCATTACTTCAACGAAATCGTAGTTTCTCTTTCCTTCCTTGATTTCTTTCAGCAACTTCTTAGCATTTCCAGTTCCATTTACAATTGCAACTTTAAGCTTTCTTGTTTTAAAATCAACCTCAGCTTCTCTAATCCCATCCAATCCCCTAACTTCAGAAAAGACAAGCCTTGGCAATTTCTCACCTGTGAATTTTTCGTAAGCGGTCCTCAATGCAGCTTCCATAACACCACCAGTGACACCAAATATAGCACCTGCACCTGAGGAAGCACCGAGTGGACTGTCGTGCTTTTCCTCAGGAAGATTAACAAAGGAAATACCTTTGAACTTCAGCATCTTTGCAAATTCACGAGTTGTTATTACGTAATCTGTAACTTTTATACCGTTCACGACATGTTGAGGTCTTTCTATTTCGTCTTTTTTTGCTGTGCAGGGCATAACTGCTACCATGACAATATTCTCAGGCGCGACCCCAAGTTTCTTTGCAAAATACTCGCGAGTACTGCTCATTATTTGCATCGGAGATTTTGTTGTTGATAAGTTTGGTATAAACTCTGGAAATTCTTTTTCAACCATGTTCACCCAAGCTGGACAACAGCTTGTGAACATAGGTAATACTCCACCTTCCGTTAGCCTATGGAGAAGTTCGTGCGCTTCTTCCATAATTGTTAGGTCTGCTCCGAAGTTGGTATCAAAAACGTAGTCGAAGCCTAATCTTCTAAGTGCCGCAACCATCTTTCCAGTACTCACAGTTCCTGGTTCCATGCCAAATTCTTCCCCAATCGCCACTCTCACCGAAGGAGCGGTTTGCGCAATAAACACTTTTCCGTTTTTGTTTTCAAGCATGTGGAGTAATTTTTTCCAAGTTGGAGCTTCGTATATTGCCCCAACAGGACACAAGTAAGCACATTGTCCACAACTGATACAGTTTGTCTCATAAACCGGTAGCCCGAATTCCGTTTCAGGAACCGTTTCGTAGCCACGCTCTACCATTGAATAAATGTTCATTCCCTGTATTTCACTACACACTCTCACACATCGTTGACACTTTATACACTTTGTTAAGTCACGGTGAATCGATGGACTGCTTGTGTCTATATGCTTAGGGAAACTAACAGTAATTCCAAAGGTAGGTTGAACATCATACATGTGAACAAGATTTTGGAGTTCACACCTGCCATCGGCTTCACAATACATACATTCGTGTGGATGGTTTGCCATAATTAATTCAAGGTTCATTTTCACAGCATTTTCTACACGTTCAGTATTCGTTTTAATCACCATTCCATCGGCAACTTTTGTCGTGCACGCAGGTTGAAGGGTCTTAAAACCTTCGACTTCTACTACACAAACTCTGCAAGCACCTATGGGTTCGAGTTCAGGATGATGACATAACGTTGGTATGTTATACCCAAGCTTTGATGCAACTTCAAGTATAGTTTGCCCTTCTTCGACCTCGTATTTTTTACCGTTGATATAAATTGTAACCATAATACCCCTCCTTCCAGAGCGGAGCTGAAAACAAAAATCCCTCTTTCCTTTAACCAAGGAAAGAGGGACGAATTGGATTTAACCGAGCTTAAAGATATTTGTACAATGCAAAGCCATTATTGTCTAACACAAAGCTTTGCCTTTACTCTTTAATCTCCATCCCTCTTTCCTTGGTGTCAGAGCAATTTGCTCCTTCACCTCAGAAAGCGCAAACAAACACTTAGAGAAAATATTCACATGTCGAATATATTATAACACAAAGCCGTACAGTGATACAAGTTGAATTTTTGGATATATTTTTAGAAAAAGGCTAATATTGGAAAATGTATGATATATTTGTGTATTTTTTCACTTTTTCTCTTTATGACTTTCGGATAACAAAAAAAGCTGGTGTGCATAGAGCACACCAGCAATTGTAACTATAAGTTTTAGTTAACCTTTTCAACCTCTTTTGTTTGTTGAGCTTTTCTGACGGCTCTTGACCTATCGGTGTAGTGTGTATGCAACAAGTGGTGAGCAATATGGCTGTTTGGTTTTTCGAGGAACTCTTCGTAAAGTTTTATAATATCTGGGTTTTCGTGTGACCTTCTTAGCACGCTGAGTTCGTCGATGGTGTAAATCGCTTGTGCACGTTTTTTGAGAATGTCTGGATCAAGACTCTTCGGTTGTCCACCGCCACCAATACAACCGCCAAGACACGCCATTATTTCGACGAAGTCGTAATATCTCTTTCCTTCTTTCATTTCTCTCAGCAATTTTTTCACATTTGCCATACCATGTGCAATAGCTACTTTGAGTTTTCTTCCTTTGATATCAATTTCAGCTTCTCTTACACCGTCAAGACCTCGCACACTTTCGAACACAAGTTTTGGTAATTTCTCGCCTGTCAGAACCTCGTAAGCTGTTCTGAGAGCCGCTTCCATAACACCACCAGTCACACCAAAGAGTGCACCAGCACCTGTTGACGTTCCAAGTGGGCTATCGTATTGTTCTTCTGGGAGGTTTACGAACGGTATACCTTTGAGTTTAATGATTTTTCCGAGTTCTCTTGTTGTAATGACGTAATCTGTCACTTTGATACCATCTACCAATTGTTGTGGTCTTGTGATTTCATCTTTCTTTGCTGTACATGGCATAATTGAAACCATAACGATATCTTCAGGTTTTACACCTATCTTTTGTGCAAAGTATGTTTTAACTACACTGCTCATCATCTGTTGTGGGGATTTTGCCGTTGAAAGGTGTTCTCTGAGTTCTGGCCATTCCTTTTCCATTTCATTTACCCAACCAGGGCAGCAGCTTGTAAACATTGGGAATTTACCACCGTTCTGGAGCCTTCCAATAAGTTCGTAACCCTCTTCCATAATTGTAAGGTCAGCTGCAAAGTTTGTATCAAAGACATAATCGAATCCAAGTCTTCTAAGTGCAGCAACCATCTTTCCTGTGCTTATGCTTCCAGGTTCCATTCCGAATTCTTCACCAATTGCAACCCTGACAGATGGAGCAGTCTGTGCAACATAAACTTTGCCAGGTTCCTTGCTGTTTAGCATCTTCCAAACTTTCTTCCAGTCTGGTGCTTCGTAAATAGCTCCTACTGGACACAGGTTAGCACACTGACCGCAACTTATACAGTCAGTTTCGTAAAGTGGGATGCCAAATTCTGTTTCTGGAAGGGATTCGTAACCACGTTCAATCATTGAGTATATGTTCATACCCTGTATTTCACTACACACTCTCACACATCTCTGACACTTGATACACTTGGACAGGTCTCTGTGAACAGAAGGACTACTCATATCTATTTCTTTTTCTATGTTAACATTTACCCCAAATATAGGCTGAACATCATACATGTGAACCAGTTTCTGGAGTTCACAGCGGCCGTCCGCTTCACAGTACATACATTCGTGAGGATGGTTCGACATTATCAAAGAGAGGTTGAACCTGACGGCACTTTCCACTCTTTCTGTGTTTGTCTTTATCTTCATCCCATCCGCTACTTTTGTTGTACAAGCAGGTTGGAGAGTCCTTGCACCCTCAATTTCGACAACACATATTCTGCAAGCCCCGATTGGTTCAAGTTCAGGATGGTGACAAAGGGTTGGAATTTTGAAACCTAAATCTGCCGCTGCTTCAAGAACGGTTTTGTTTTCTGGAACTTGATAAAGCTTATCGTTGATGTAGATAGTTACCATCGGCCACCCACCTCCGTATAATGATAGCAAAGAATAAATCTAATGTTATTCTACCACATAAGTAAAAATTTCACAAGTGACAAATAGTAAAATTCGAAAAGAAAATGAGAGAATTTCCGTTTTATATTTTGAAATTTAGTTCTAATTGCTATTTTTGAGAACATGCAAAACAAAGAAAAAATATATTTTTCACATGTGCTACCATAAGTTGCAATTAGAACTTTGTTGAAAAACTAAGATAATAATCTGTTGTTATAAATGGAATTGAAATTCTTTGGTCTGGATTGGCGTAAAAAACAACATTAAAGTAATTATAAATCCAGTCTGTAAAAGTGTATCCCTGAATTAGTCTAAGCGGGCTCTCGTGACCGTGCAGAGTTATTCGATACCCGATTTCTATTCCAGAGTATCTATCGTAATACCATATGCCTCCAAATCTTGCCATTACGTACTGTGATTGCCTTCTTGCTTCTTCCAAAATACTCTGCCAATCTTCCGGCGGCGTTTGTGATTGCCAAACGTTTATCAACATACCACCCTCCAATAGCGAAAAAACTTCAAAGTCCTTGCTAAGCAAGATTCCACCACTCAAAAAACCACGTGCTACTAGAACTGAAACGTACTCAGACTGACCAGGCAAGAAAATCGTTGCAAGTGCGGATTGCAGATAAGGACGAACAATTATCGGTCCGAGTATCGTGTTGTTGTGGATATGCGCCATATTGAGAAGGATATATGTTTGGAAGCTCGGGTCCACAGTCTCACCAAGATAGGCTTTGTTAATAAAGAACGGATCCCACAAGAATGTTTCAAGGTTAAAAACTGTGGATTCTGCTGGGAAATAGCGTATTTTGAGATTGAAAGCTCCTACGATATCGAACAATGGTTGCGTAGAAATTTCCCAGTTGCCAAACGAGTAACCTACAGAGGTAAACTCAACAAACAATCCTTCCTTATGTGGCGGTACGATGCTTACCACAAAATCTCCACTTTGCACTGCCAAAGAGATACTAAATGCAATAACTAGAAAACTTAGAGCAAGTATTCTTCGCACTTTCTTCATGTTTTCACCTCCTCAAGTGATTTGAAAAAAAGTTAGAATTATCTTTTTCTTCATCCAGCACTTTTTAGACACTCTTTTTTACTCGAACGTTCAGCAAATTGAACATTTCGTATGGGAGTGTTAGATTTAATCAATTATACCACTTACTCCGTTATTTCACCAAAAGGCTTCTTTGGTGTGGTATAATAATCAGAGTAGCAATCACTGATATTGTTTTTAAAACTGTTCGGAGGGATGAATTGTGGATAACGCAAATCAATACCTCAGCAAACCTTACGTGGAACTGAAGGAAGGTGCAAAAGAACAAATCAAAAGTTGCCAGCTTTTCATACTTGACATTGATGGGACATTCTATCTGAGTGGAAAACCTTTCGAAGGTTCCAGAAAATTTGTGGAGGCTCTTGAAAGATTGGGTAAAAAGCTAGTTTTTCTTACAAACAACTCCAATAGAACTATAGAAAGTTACATCAACGAATTTGCAGAGATGGGAATCAGGCTTAATAGAGACCAAATAGTCACGGCTGGAGTGGCGACAGCTGAGTATCTTTTCGAAGAATTCGGTCCAAAGCGTGTGTATATCGTTGGGACTGATGATATAAAGTTCGAGTTTCAAAGAGTTGGTCACACAGTTGTCGAAGAAGACCCGGAAGTCGTGGTTGTAACGTTTGATAAGACCCTAACGTATGAAAAAATCAAAAAAGCCACACAGTTTGTTTCAAAAGGTGCACTCTTTGTTGTAACTAACCCCGACCTCAACTGTCCTTCCTCTGAAGGACCACTTCCTGATGCAGGTGCGATTGCGTCGGTCATAAGAAAGGCTTCAGGGGTTTATCCCAACATCATTTTTGGAAAACCAGAACCTAAGCTAATCGAGATGGTGATTAGGCACAACAATGTCAGCAAAAATGAGGCTTGTATGGTGGGAGATAGATTGTACACAGACATACTTGCAGGTATCCAAGCGGGAACTTGGACAGTGTTAGTACTCACCGGAGAAGCTACTATGGAACAAGCTGAGAAAAGCCCGATAAAGCCGCATCTAATTGCGAAAGACATAGGGGTGCTTGCTGACATCCTGATTGGGGAAATATAGTATAGAACAGAACTTGGTAGGTATCCTTGATGATAAAATACGCACTTAGGAGTAAGCCAACGGAAAAGCTTGTAGAACTTGCACAAAGTGGTCTGACGGAAGCGATGGACCTTATCATAGAGAAATTTTACCCGATGGTTGTGAGGATAGCCTCACAGTTCTATGCTCCTTGGGCGGAATTCGATGACATTGTTCAAAACGGGCTGATAGGACTCATCAAAGCCATATTCTACTACGAACCTGGCAAAAGTTCATTTTCTACATTTGCGTGGAGAAGCATAGAATCGGAAGTCAAAACATTTATAACCTACCAAAACAGAAAGAAGAACAAAATGTTATCTGATTCCACAAGCATGGACTCAATTTATGATGAAATCGACGATGAGCAGATAGATTACTTTGTAGCCGATACGTCAGCAACGACGAATGTCGTTAGGAATACAATTCTGAGCATAGTTCACGAAGAGATTCTTGAATCCCTGAAGGAAGACGAAATTAAAATATTCGAACTTTGGTTGGATGGGTATAGCTACAAAGAGATAGAAGAGCAAGTAGGGGTTAACTTTAAAAAAGTCGACAACACCATTCAGAAGGTGAAGAGAATCATTAGAAGCAGACTTAGTGCTTCAATTCTTCCGTTCCTGGAAGGGTAATTATCGTAGATTAAACAAAGCGAGGGATATGTTTGGCAAGAGTTAAGAAGGTGCAATCCATACATGATATAGATTTTGAGAAGCTTTTGAACTCAGGGAAGAGGATTTTTCTTTTTGATTTCGACAATACAATAAACGTATGGCGTTCAACACATGTTCCAGAACAAGCTGCAAAGTTATTTGACTATCTTAAATCAAAAGGTGCAGAAATTTATATCGTTTCCAACGGCCGTAAGCGAAACTTGGATTATGAAGTTCCGGTTATTTGGCGTGCATTTAAGCCGTTGGCTTTTAAAGTGAGATTGAAACTCAAACAGAAACTTAAGCAAAAAGAAGAAATAGTAGTTATTGGTGACCAAGTCTTTACGGACGTGCTTTTTGCGAAATTACTCGGAGTTGATGTTATCAAAGTCGAGCCGATTGATAAGTCAAAGGAAGCGTTTGGGACAAGAATACTAAGGTTTTTTGAGAAATTACTCCATAGGCTTACTCATCGGAGTAGGAGGGAATAATACTCATGAACCTTCAGCAAGGAAGATACAATTTGTTGCAACTTCTGGAATCAGCCTACAAAGGTGAAGTAATGCTACCAGATTTCCAAAGAAATTTTGTGTGGAAAAGAGAGGATATAGAAGAGCTAATTAAATCCTTGCTTGAAGGGATGTTCATCGGAACATTCTTGATTCTTGATACAAGCCCAAACGTAATTCCTTTTGAGCCTGTATTTATTACAGGCGTCAAAGAAGTAAACCCAGAGGTAAAAGCAAATCCACACAAGCTCATCTTGGATGGTCAACAACGTTTAACTGCTATGTTCTACGCTATTTATTGTCCAAATATCCCATTGAAAAACACAGAAGCTCCGTATAGGTTTTTTATAAACCTCGAAAAGCTTGCAAACGATAACGTTGAGGATGCTGTGTTTAGCTGGTCTGTTAAATCATACGAATATGCTTCATACCTCGATGAAAATGGAAATCTCGATATTTCAAAACTTCTAGAAAAGAAAATTTTACCTTTGAGTATCTTCCAGAGGAAGAACGAATATTACAAAAACGTTTATGTGAAGCTCCAGAGCATGTTTGATGATAAAAAGCTCAGTAAAATAGACAAGTATATCGAGAACATGTTAGGATACGATGTTTTGACACTTTCTCTGGACTTTTCTTACAACCAAAAACCCGAAGAGATAGCTATATTGTTCGAAAGGATAAATAAAACAGGTATACGACTCTCCACATACGACTTGTTAAATGCAAGGTTGTACAAGTATATAAAGTTAAGAGAAGAGTGGGAGAAAGTTTTCGAAGAAAATCCTAATATCAGAAAATTGGCGGACAGAGTAGACAATACCAATGTGCCATATTCTTTTATACAAGCTCTTGCTTTATCCAAAGGAATGGGTATTAAGTCGAGAGAACTCATTAAAATCGACAACTCGGTTCTTAACAAGGAGACTTGGAACAAGGTTGTTGATGTTGCTGAAAACAAGCTTTTGCCGTATTTGGGACAAATCGATGAATTTGGAATTCCAGATATAAACAAATGGTTGCCGTATAATCCATTGGTAACATTGCTCACAGCTTTCTACTTGAGTTTAAATCACATAGATATTGAAAAAATCAAGGCATGGTATTGGAGTGCGGTATTTACAGAGAGGTATTCGGGCTCCTCAGAAACATCCACGATGAAAGATTTCAGGGAAGTAAACCTCTGGATGAAAGATGAGGAGTCTTTACCAGAGGTTGTGAGAGATTTTTTGACTCAATTATCGAAAGATTTATTCGTATTGAAGAATTTAACAAGGAGCGGCGGAGCAAAGTATAGAGGGGTATTTAACTTAATATTCATGAACAAAGCTCGAGATTTTTATTATCCTGAAAATTTGGCTTTTAATGATTTAGAAGACCATCACATATTTCCAAAAGCGTTCTTGAAGGAAAAGAACGTTGAGGTAGAAGCTGATACGTTGATGAATAGGACGTTGATTTTCTCAGAAACAAATAGAAAAATCTCAAACAAAAGTCCGGCAGAGTATATTGAAGAGATGATAAAAAAGCAGATGGAAATAGGTTTGACAAGACAGCAAGCTGAGGAGAAAGTCAAGGAAATTTTGAAGGCACACTTTATCGACGACGAAATGTATGAAATTCTGAAGAGCACAACTAAGAATTTATCTGCTGAGGAAATAAAGAGAAATTTTGAACGGTTTGTGAGTAAGCGGGAGAAACTGATGATTGAAAGGATAAAAGAGATTATAAGTTTTGAAAAATACAGCAAGTTCTTAGACAACAACCCTCGAAAGTTAAATAAATTGTTCTGGAAATCTTTGCTTGAAAAAAGTAACCAAAAGTTCAATCTTTTCTCTACAAGATCTAGTACACCAGATACATTTTTATCAAAGAGAATTTCAAAGGGTTTGGAACTTGTGTATTACATATTCAAGAACTACGGAGCTATTGGAACGTACATTGATTTTGGGAAGGAGCACAAGGAAGTAAACAAGAAAGTTTTCGACTTTTTTTACAAACACCGAGCAGAGTTTGAAAAAGTATTAGGAAACGATATAGAATGGAAAAGAAATGACAAACATAGGTCATGTTTAATTTATAAAAAGATACCTGATGGTGGAATCTACAGAACAAAAACATGGGATGAACTTCAAAATAAGATGGTTGAGCATATGTTTAACCTTTACCAGATAGTTCAAAAATTCCTGCCTCAGGTTCAACAATTAGCAGAGCAGTACTTTGAAGGTAAGGGAAACAAAATCAGTGATGATTAAATCCTAAGTGAATGGGGTGATAAAGATGAAGAAAATCCGTTTAGGTATCGTTGGTTGTGGTATCGCGGCTCGTGAGTTGCATTTTCCTGCGCTGAAAGAGCTAACAGACAAGTTTGAAATAGTTGCCGTTACGAGTAGAACCAGAGAGCACGCTGAGGATTTTGCAAAGTTGGTATCTGAGACGTTAGGTTATACTCCGCAGGTATTTAACTCCTACGAAGAGTTACTACTCTCAAAGCAAGTTGATGCAGTGGATTTAACCTTACCCATAGAGTTGAACGTGCCTTTTATAAAGCAAGCCGTTGAACATGATTTGCATGTGATTTGTGAAAAACCGATATCAACCGATGTGAAAAGTGGGAAGGAATTAGTTGAGTTCTCACTTCAAAGTAACAAAGTGATATACATTGCTGAAAACTACAGGCATGCGTTTAAGTACAATAAGATAAGAGAATTGTTGCACGAAGGAGCTATTGGTCAGCCTATTTTCGTTAACTGGCATCTATGGATTGGTATGGATAAGGAGAACAAGTACGTGAAAACAACCTGGAGACAAGTTCCAAAACACATAGGTGGGTTTTTGTCAGATGGCGGGGTTCATCATATTGCCGCACTTAGGGTTATGTTAGGAGACATCGAGTGGGTTAGTGGGCAAGTCAAACGCATCACAGATTATTTGGGAGACGTTGATTTCCTTTCTACTCTTTTTGAATTCAAAACAGGTGTTGTAGGTAATTACACAGTTAGTTACGCAGTCAAAGGTGAAGAGTATTTCGAGATTGTTGGAACAGAAGGGAAGATAAGACTAACACCGAATTCAATAGTATTGTATGGAAAGGTAAACGAAGAGATACCACTTATCCAGGAGAATACGTTCAAGAAGGAATTTGAAGACTTCTACGAAGTCCTGACAACCGAAAAGCCGAACATCCTTGGAAACCCTGCGGAAGCGCTCAAAGACCTTGCATTTTTTGAGGCGGCTATCAAGTCGAAAGGTGAAAAGGTAGAGATAGAAAGGCTGATAAAAGAGGCTTAAAAGAGGTTGAACAGTGTAGTATGGAAAACAACAAAGACACGATTATCCATGTTTCATTATTAGATAGAGATGTTCTGCTTACGCCTCACGTATACGAACGCATGGTTGAAAGAGGTATCACTTTGGAAGACCTTATAAAATTGCTCGAATCAAAAGATTCAATGGCAATGATGCAAAAGAATTTTAGGCTCAAAATCACCAACGGCGAAATCAGTGCTATATTGCAACTTTCAGGAAAAGTTTTGTATGTTATAACCGTATTCTGGGAAGATAAGAAAAAAGAAAAGAAAGGGGCTACCGTATAGGGTAGCCGTTCTTTTTAAAAAATTAAGGATTTGTCCTGATGGCTTAGTGGTAAAATTGATGTGTGGTTTGGTTTCTTGGGAAGGTGGTTGCTGTGAAGGAACCAAGAAGTATTAGAACAATTGTTTTACCCTTTTCTATTTGGGTAATTTTATCCGGCTTAGTTTTGCTAACAAGCTCTTGTATTCCAGTCAGAGATACCCAAGTTCCGCAAGTGAGCTTGTTTGTGTCATACGAAGTTGTCGAATCAAACGTGAATGTGAAGGTAAATGTTGAATTCTCCGATAACGAGTTAGTTGATAAGATAGAGCTCTACAATGGAACAGAGAAGATTTATGAAAAGGAAGTCAAATCAAAATCCGGAACAGAAATATTTCCACTTACTGTACCTATAGAAATAGATGTGGTTAAGCAGTATCAATTTAAGGCAAGAGCTATCGACAAAAGTGGTAACTCTGTCGAGTCTTCTACTTACAATTTAACGTTAGATTTCCGCCGACCACAGTTAAGTATTGTAAACGATTATGTGGGTTTTAATGTCAATGTATCAATCCAGAGCGGACCTAAGGTAAAGAAAGTGGAGATATATTCTAATGATAATCTTGTGGGGATGAAAGAGACTAACCTTACAGGTGGAAGTGTAATGATTCCTGTTAACCTTCCAGACGATGCTCAAGAGACGGTACAACTCACCGCAAAAGCTACAAGTGAATTTGGCATCGTTGGTGAAGTTTCTAAGACGGTAATTGTGGATAAAGTCCAGCCTCAGGTTCGCATCCTGACAACGATTAGTGAACCGTACGTGAGTGGGACAAGAGTAATTGATGTTGAAGCTTCAGATGACAAAACGCTTGAAAAAGTTGAATTTTACCTTAACTCGACAAAAATCGGTGAAAAGACTTCAAGTCCTTTCTCTATTACTGTTGATACGACAAAATATCCAGATGGCGAATACACGTTTAAAGCCAAAGCTTACGATAAAGCAGGTAACACAAACGAGGCAACGATTTTGTTTAAGATAGACAATAACCCTCCAAGTCTTTCGATAAAGTCATTGACAAACGGTTCATATATCTCTGGAACGAAAAATATTGAAGTATCAGCAGTCGATGGGAATGGGATAAGTAAAGTTGAACTGTATTTAAACAACAACAAAATAGGAGAAAAGACTAATTCACCTTACACATTTGCTTTGGGCACTACGAGCTATTCAGATGGACCATACACTTTGAAGGCAGTAGCTTTCGATGTATTTGACAAACGCAGTGAAACAAGTTTACAAGTTAATTTCGATAATACGCTTCCAAATGTTAGTATTACATCACCAACAAATGGAGAAGTCATCATTGGAGTGGCGCAAGTCAATGTTGATGCATCTGATAATTTCGGAATAAGCAAAGTTGAGCTTTACGTAGGATATTCAAAGGTAGGCGAAAAGACGGAAGCACCATATACGTTTGTCATTGACACAAGGAAACACCTTTCGGGTAGTTATTCTTTGAAAGCTGCAGCGTATGATTTGGCTGAAAATAAGAAAGAGGCGAGCATAAATGTAACTTTGCAAAAGCCATCCGCTGGGGATGTTATTTGGAAGTTCAAAGCAGGTGGGGCAATATACAGCTGTCCTGCTATTGACACAAACTGGAGTAGGGAAGCAATTTATTTCGGTAGTGACGATGGATATTTGTATGCGTTATCACTTGATAGCTTATTTAAATGGAAGTACGAAACCAACGATTGGGTACACACTTCTCCCGCAGTTGCTTCAGATGGAACAATTTACGTTGGAAGTGACGATGGATATTTGTACGCCGTCAACCCAGATGGGACTATTAAGTGGAAACATCCAGTTAACGGTTGGGTAAGGTCTTCACCAGCTTTGGACTATCCTACTGTTTACGTTGCAACTACGAATGGAGAAGTTTACGCAATTCGCACGTACGACGGCACGCGAAAATGGAAAGTTCAACTTGGGGATGCGGTGTATTCATCACCAGCTATAGGAAGTTATGGAACGATATACATAGGATGCAACGATGGTTATCTATACGCACTTGACGACAGGGATGGAAAGGAGATATGGACATTTAAAACTAACGGAGCTATTTACTCATCCCCGGCGATAGGTAGTGATGGAACGATATACGTAGGTAGTGACGATGGTTCTATTTACGCAATAAGGTCGGATGGTACCTCCAAATGGCAAGTTCAAACAGGTGACTGGGTACGTTCTTCACCAGTGATAGGTTCTGATGGGACGGTCTATGCCGGCAGTGATGATGGATGTCTGTATGCAATTAACAGTGATGGGACGATAAAATGGACGTTCAAAACAAATGGTTATATAAGAGCTACACCAGTTATTAGTTCAGATGGGACGATATACGTCCCAAGTAATGATGGATATGTCTACGCAATTTCATCTGATAAAAAGCAAAAATGGAAAATATTTGTGGGATACAATCCTTCTTCTGCGACTTTAGATGATGATGGGACACTCTATGTGGGAACAGACGATGGATATTTATACGCAATTTACACAGGCTCGTCTTATGGCTTGGCGTATAGCGATTGGCCCAAGTTCAAAAGGAATTTGAGAAACACTGGAAAATTATGGGATAGCCTAAGCTGGTAGAATTCTGTTACGAAGAAAACAGAAGACCACCCAACTGGGTGGTCTTTTTTAATCATACAGAGATTATATAAACTTCACCACTTCTTCAAGCGGTTTTCTTATCCTATCGCCCTGCTCAATGGTAGCGTGTTTTTCGTTAAGTATATCGAGATTTCCCCAATAACCTACTGCTATTACGGTAATAATTATCCCGTTCAACCCGAATATCTCTTTTATCTTTACAGGGTCATAACCAGCAACTGGGTGTGCAACAAGTCCCATCTGTGTTGCTTGGGCTAACAGTAATCCAACGGCAGTTCCTGTGTCAAATAGCGAGTAATTTCTCCTATCGCTCAACTGACAGCCAAGTTCGTCATCTGTGTAGACTACAATCATTACCGGGGCCTGTTTCATCCAATAATTGCCTTCAGAGAGTGTGGAATGAAGTTTCTCGAGATTTTCCTTCGTTCTCACCACAAGAAATCTCCAAGGCTGTTTGTTCATACATGAAGGTGCCAAATGTGCTGCTTTTAAAAGGGTTTCTATCTTCTCATCTTCAACAGAGTCTGGTCTTACGCCTCTGAATGCCCTTCTCACAAGGATGTTGTCGTTAAGCGTTTGGTCTTCTTCAATGATTTTTTTGTATTCTTCCAACACTTCTTCTGCGTGCCCATTTACGCTGACTTTAATCCATTCTCTTCTGATTCTCCCCCATGGGTCGACTATGAATGTAGACCTTATTAATTTTCCATCTTTTGCTGCACCAAATTGCTCTGCTACTATCTTATCCGGGTCTGAAAGTAATTTTACTCTTAGACCCTTTTTAGATTTAAAACTTGCAATAGCTTTGCAATCGTCAGGGGATATTCCTATTACATTACCGTTAAATTCATCGAGAAGTCTTGTGAAATCGATACCCTCGAGTGTACAACCTGGGGTGTTTGCTTTGGGATAGAAATAAACCACTGTATACCTTCCCAAAAGGTTTGTCCAGGAAAAATCTTTTCCTTCTTCATCTTTTAAAGTAAACTGGGGAATGAGCTTAAAGCGTGATTGAATCATAACTCCAACCCCCTCAAAGCAACAGGTGTTTTATCAATTTGGTATGGAGCGAGTTGCTCTTCATAAACCGGCTTGTTTGGGTTCATGTATATCACTCCAAGTGCAAGCTTTGAGGTGTCAGTTGCAATTTTAAATGCAGCTTGTCTGTCGGTTGGGTCGTAACTGTCTGGAAGCAGATATGTGTTTTCTCTGTACCACTGGTATGTGTTAACTTTGTTGAACGTGACACATGGTTGCAATATATCAATTAGAGCGTATCCTTTGTGTTTTATAGCCATTTTGATGAGTTCTACAGTAAGTTGGAAATTTCCGGAAAAGCTTCTGGCAACAAAAGACGCATCAAGAGCAACAGCAACAGCAATGGGGTTGAATGGGTCAACAATAACTCCATCGAATTGGAGCGTTGTGACTTGCCCTCGTGCAGTTGTTGGTGATGCCTGACCTTTTGTCAATCCGTATATTTGGTTATCGTGCACAATGTTTGTTATATCAGGATTCTTTCTTATTGTGTGTATAAAATGATTACCACCTTCACCGTATGTACAACCATCTCCGCTCTCAGCAATTACGATAAGGTTGGGATTAACCATCTTTATAGCAACTGCTGCAGGTAGTGACCTCCCATGCAGTCCGTTAAACATATTAGCTCTAACGTACTGAGGCATTTTCGCTGCCTGACCTATACCAGAGACCAACACAACTTGGGTTGGGTCAAGTTGTAACTGTGCAAGAGCTGTTTTTAGTTCATTGATTATTCCAAAATTTCCGCATCCTGGACACCAGGCGATGTCCGCATCGGGAATGTCGTAAATTTTTGGGTCAAATGCGGTATTCGTATAGCTCATATTACTCAACCTCCTTGGAAATAGCTTCCATAACCTGTTCCACTGAGAACGGGAATCCGTCGTATTTCAATATTCTTCTTCGGGTGTCTACACCATCAAATGTTAGTTTTATAAGATTCGCAAATTGTCCTGTTGCATTTTGCTCAAGGAATATTACCTTTTCCGCTTTTTTCAGGTAACTCTCCGCAATTGGTGGCACGGGGTACACCTGCGAGAAGTGAAGCATCGCTACATCTTTGTTACCAAGTTGTTCAAGAGCTTCCTTGACTATCAATTGAGTGGAGCCCCATGTGACAATGAGGTATCTGTAGTTCTCACTCCCGAAAAGCTTTGGAGGAACTGCATCCTGGATAATTTTATCCATCTTCTTTAACCGTTTTTCGACCATTTTTCTCCTTACTTGAGCACTTTCTGTTATGTGTCCGTATTCATCGTGCTCGTCGCTATCAACTCTTACCAGTCCCTTTCCATAACCAGGAATGCCACGTGGCGATATTCCGTCTTCTGTAAGTGCGTATCTTCTGTAATTCTCATCGGTTTTGATGATATAACGTTCTATGTTTACTTCCGGCATTTCATCGACATTGTAGAACGAATCAAGAAAATACTGGTCTGTGAGGATAAAAACTGGTATCTGATATTTATCAGCCATGTTGAACGCTTTTGCACTGAGCTCATAGGCTTCGCACAAATTTCCAGGAGCGTAAATGATTCTTGGGAAATCACCGTGCCCTGCGTATAACACGAGGTTCAAATCCCCTTGCTCAGTTCTTGTTGGTAAACCTGTAGCTGGTCCTGGCCTTTGACCAAGGTGCACAACTATCGGCGTTTCAATCATACCCGATAAACTGATGGCTTCTGTCATCAGCGCGAATCCACCACCGGAGGTTGATACCATTGCACGAGCTCCTGCGTACCATGCAGCAATTGCCATATTGGCAGCTGCAATTTCATCTTCCGCTTGGTCGACAAGTATACCGTACTGTTTTGACAACCTTGATAGTTCTGTAAATACCGTTGTTGCTGGTGACATAGGGTAAGATGATATGAAATTACAACCGCCGGCTATAGCACCTTTTGCGACTGCTTCGGACCCATTTAGAAGGTATTGTTTTTTTACTTCGTCGGAAGGCGTGATTTCAAACCTTAGACCTAACGATTTACCGATTTCGTAACCTTTTAGGGCTGCATTAACGTTTGCCTTAACTACCTCTTCGGACTTCTTAGAAAAGTAGGCTTTTATATTGTTAACCAAGGCATCTTCCTCGGCGTTTATAATCCCAGCCAGGATACCTATCGCTACTGAGTTCTCGTATATCTTGTTACCAAAACTTTCTGCAATCTCTTCAAGCAGGATGCCTATAGAGTTCTTTTCATTTTCAACATATTTCTTTTCACCAAGGATAATCGTTTCTTCCGTGATACGTGGTCTTAATCGTTCTATAGCGTTGTCGTTGAGAGGGACTAAAATATCGATACGGTCTACGTAGGCCTTTACTGGTTGAGATGATATACGTATCTCCGTTGAGTTATTACCTCCGCGCACCCTTGACATGTATTCTTTTGTTGCAAAGACATGGAATCCAGAATCCTTTGCTACTCTTGTTAAAATGTGTTCTACGGCTTGAATACCCTGCCCTGCAGCACCACTTAATACAATTGAAATCTCACTCTTCTTTTCCATACTCATATCGCCTCCAAAATCCTTTCGAATATTTCTTTATTCGCAGTATAAATTCGTTCATTCATTAAATCTTCCATAGCCATCAGATAATGTTTAGGTTCGACACCAGGTATAAGGTTGTTTCTTGCAACTACCCCGAGTAGTGCGATGTTTTGCATACGCACATCTGGCAAATCGTATTTGACTTTGTATACTTTTACGCCTCGCGTGTTAGCTACGTTTTCAATTTCTTCTTCCTTTATTTCACCTTCCCTGCCTAACCTTACAGGTAATGGCTGCCAGGATGTGTTGTAATAAACAAGAGTTCCGCCGTCCTTCAGGTAGTTAAGCGCACGTGCAGCTTCGTGTCTTTCAAGTGCAAGTGCCAAGTCAACATCTCCAGGTATCACAAGTGGAGAGTTCGCATCCCCAATTCTTATGTGTGAAGAGACAATCCCACCCCTTTGGGCTAAGCCGTGAGTATCGACACCTATGCATTTTTGACCACTGTAATCGATGGCACGGATTAATACTTCGCTCAGAAGACCTATTCCTTGTCCGCCAACGCCTATGAGGAATATGTCAAACTTTCTCATTTCGCATCACCACCTGATTCCACTTTTTCAAACTCCAACGCTCCAGATGGACAAACAACCATACATGAACCATCGCCAATACAGAGGTCTTCGTGGACAAAGATGCTTCCATCATCCGCCCTTTGGAACGATGGGCAAGCAAATTTAGTTATACACACACCGGCAAGTGTGCATCTGTTAGTTACCTTCATCTGAGGTACTTTTATAACTCCCTTCCTTTTTCTTTCCCTTGTGAATTTCAACATGCATGGATGTTTTGCAATCACAACGTTGAATTCTTTTGTTTCAAGAGCTGTTCGCAAGATTTCTTCTAGTTTATCTTGCTGGTATGTATCGACTTCCCAAATATGCTTTACACCAATTGCTTCAAGTAACTGCCTGATCTTCATTACTTTTCCAGGATGGTCTTGGTGACCAGTCATAGCTGTTGTCCCATTCTCCATAATCACGAGTGTAAAGTTGTGCTTGTTGAATACGGCGTTTATAATCCCCGGTATTCCAGCGTGGAAGAATGTGGAATCTCCAAGAAATGCGACAACTTTTCTATTTGGGTTGAACATGCTAAGACCAGATGATGTTCCTGTCGAGTGACCCATCGATAGAAGGACTTGCCCTACGTTGTAAGGTTCCAAAAAGCCGAGTGTGTGACATCCAATATCCGCTACAGATATATCTTTTTCTTTCAAAATTTTTGAGAGGACATAGAAAACAGGTCTGTGACCACAACCCGGACAAAGTTGTGGTGGACGGCTTAGAACTCGCATTGTGTTGGTTGGAACTTTGATATTTCTGACCAACTCCGGTGCAAATTTCGAAAGAACTGAATAAACTTTTTCTGGAGTATATTCTCCAATCCACTCTTCTATGTCAGTTTTCCCAACGATTTTTACATCTATCCTTTCTTCAAAGGCTATTGCTTTTACCTTCTCTTCGATGAAATCATCTAACTCTTCCAGAACTTTTACTATTTTGTGCTTTTTAAGAAATTCTGTTATTGCCTTCCTTGGCAACGGATAAACCATGCCAAGTCTTAAAATGTCTACTTTTTTCACATTCTCTCCCAGGACATCGAGCAATGAAAGGTAGGGGAGTCCAGCTGTTATAATTCCTATCTCACTCCCGTTGTTTGTTATAAAAGCATATTTTTCCGAAATCTCAGCCCACATTTGCAGTTTTTCAAGTGCCCTTCTTTTCATCACCGGAACATTTTGAGCTATAGGAATGTATGGACCGTTGTTTTTAGCATCAAAGACAGGCGAACCTAGTGGGGAGGGAGTAAACGTTCCAAAGTTGACTTTTTGTTTGAAGTGGGCTGTGTGGGTGGTTAAGCGCAGAATTACAGGAGAACGGAGTCGTTTAGAGTATTCGACAGCTTGTTTGAACATATCGTAAACCTCTTGCGCATCTTTTGGTTCAAAGACAGGGGTGTAGGAAAGCCTTGCGTAATGTCGGTTATCTTGCTCATTTTGTGAACTGTTGGCACCCGGGTCATCACCTATTACAATTACCATCCCACCAGGGATTTCCATCATACTTAGCTGGACAAACGAATCGGCAACCACGTTCATACCAACACTTTTGAAAAACACACATGAGGTAAATCCATTGATTGCTGCGCCAAACGCTACTTCTAATGCTACTTTTTCGTTTGTTGAAAACTCGAAGTACAGTGGATTTTTGTCCTTTGGTATGGCATTTATCGCTTCGGCTATTTCAGGTGTAGGTGAACCAGGATATGATGTCACCACTCTTACACCGCTTTCAATCATCGCCCTCACAATTGCAGTGTTTCCGATAACAATTTCCGAAAAAGGACCTTTCTGGATTAACAACTCTCCCAAGTTTTTCATCCAATCACCTCACTCATGTCGAAGTTAGTGAATTAGGTTTAACTTATTATAACATAAAAAGATAGACTTTGTCTACATATGTATTTTAATTAAAGGATTTGATAAATCAAAAACAAGCATAGGAATGAATTATTGAAAAACAACAACGAATGAGAAGATAATATTCAATAATTGTCTCTGGTGAATAACACCTGGTAGTTGCAATTACATAGGATAGGATTTAGTATATTATTGAAAAGAAAAAACTTAATATTCCCCAGCCCTTAAAGGTGCACTTACGTGCTTAAAAGGGAACTCCGGTGAAAATCCGGGACGGTCGGGCCACCGTGAGTGGGGACGAAACCTGCAAAATGCCACTGGCTTTAATGCTGGGAAGGCGCAGGGAGTAGGATGATCCACAAGTCGGGAGACCTGCCTTTAAGGGAATGGGCACCCCAAAAACCATCGATTTTTGGGGGTATTTTTCTTTGAATTTCTGAAAGGGGGTATATGTTGTGAAGATTCACGAGTATTTGGCAAAGGATATCCTGCGAGCTGAAGGAGTAAGAGTACCAAGAAGCTATTTGGTGACGTCTGAAGAACTAGCAGAGGAAAAGTCTTTAACAAAGTGCTTGGAAAGGCTAGGTTTTCCACAGGTCCTTAAAGCTCAAGTATTAGTTGGTGGAAGGATGAAAGCTGGCGGAATTGTGGTTGCCGAGGATTTAGAGAAAAGTATTGAAGGCATCAAGAAGATTTTAGGGATGAAGATAAAAGGAGAAGAACCTTATGGGGTGTTAGTTGAAGAATACATCCCTCATGACACCGAGAGGTATATTTCACTTTCGATTGACAGAAATATGAGAGATGTTGTGTTTGTGTATTCTGAGGTTGGTGGTGTAGACATAGAGGAGTTTGCTTTAAAGTATCCTGATAAGTTATTACGTACAAATAATATATACGAGCTTCCAAAAGACCTTCAGGAATTTGCGCAGAAGTTGTACGAAATTTTTGTTAGATATGACTTGAATTTATTAGAAATCAATCCTTTCGTTTTCAAAGATGGGGATTTTTATGCGTTAGACGCTGTCTTCCATGTAGACGACAGTGCGTTATTTAGACAATTGTGGGCATATGAGGATGATGAAGAAACAAATTCTTTTGTGCCGTTTGAAAACGGAGAAGTTGGCGTAATTGGGTGTGGTGCAGGCATTGTCATGGCAACGATAGACGCTCTTGTTGAATATGGTTACAAACCGGCTAATTTTTGTGACTTGGGCGGAGGAGCAACAAGGGAAAGCGTGTACGAGGCGTTGAAAAAAGTCAAATCTTTGAGTAATAAAGCTGTTTTAAATATCTTTGGGGGCATCACAGATTGTTTGGAAATAGCTAAAGGTGTCGTAAATTTCAAAGAAGAGAACCCGGATTTTGAAATTTACATAAGGTTATCTGGAAACAACGAGTTTTTGGCAAGAGAGCTACTGAAACAACATAATATTGATGCTGTTAATGATATGAAAGAACTAATTGAAAGTCTTCAGAAGGTCACGAAAACTTTAAGTAGGGGGGTTGGCGATGTTTTATAAAACAAATAGAGTTTGCGTTTACGGTGGGACAGGAAGGTATGGAAGCTATCACCTAAAAAGGATGATTGAATACGGAACGAATGTAGTATGTGTGGTGAGTAAGAATAAACAAATACAGCGCATAGAGGGTGTACCAGTTTATCAAAGTCTCGGTGAGAGTTTTGAAAAGCCAGATACGGCTGTTTTTTTCGTGCCACCTCAAAATGTTTTAGAAGCGTTTAAGGATGCTGTTGATAATGGTGTGGTGAATTTTGTAATAATAACTGAACATGTGCCTGTTCATGATACGTTAAAGATGTTGAAATTAGCAAAAGAAAAGGGAGCCAGAATGGTTGGTCCCAATTGCCCAGGTGTTATAAACCCTCATGAACGAGTTAAGGTTGGTATCATGCCAGAAAAGTATTTTAAAGCAGGAAACGTAGCCATCATTTCAAGAAGTGGAACGCTGATGTATGAAACGGCAAAACATCTGAGCGAGGGTCCAGGTGTCGGTGTAGCACTTGGGTTAGGTGGAGACCCCGTTGTGGGAACAAATGTTTCGGAAGCTTTTGAGATAGTGAAAAAACTAGGTTACGAAAAAGTATTGCTAATCGGTGAAATTGGTGGTGAAGATGAGGTGAGAGGCGTTGAGCACGCATTAAAAATAGGATTTTCTCCAGAAAACATTGTTGCTTTCTTCGCAGGTAGACATGCTCCAGAAGGGAAACGTATGGGGCACGCGGGAGCAATTATTGAAGGAGAAAGGGGAAAAGTTTCTTTTAAGGAACAAAGACTAAAAGAATTAGGAGTTAGGGTGGTGAAATTTCCGTGGGAAGTAAAAGACGCTTGGAGAAATTGCTGAAAGAATACTTCCTTTCCTCATTTGGAGTATTCCTCACAGCTCTAGGGTTGGTTATTTTCCTCATCCCTAATAACATTGCGGCTGGTGGGGCATCAGGTCTTGCAATTGTCTTGAACAGATTAATCCCACTTTCGGTGGGTATTTGGATGTATATCATAAATATTACACTTTTTCTGACAGCATTTTTGATAATAGGGTTTGACTTCTGTTTTAAAACAATATACTGCACTTTTTTGCTGAATTTTTTGATAGATTTCTTTGATAGGATAGCACCTATTTACAAGTATCAAGGTAAAGACGTGATTCTTGCTGTATTCTTTGGGGATATATTAACTGCCATTGGTATGGCTATAGCGTTTTCTCAGAACGCCTCGACAGGTGGGACTGATATTATCGCAAAAATATTGAATAAGTTTTTTGGTGCACCATTTGGTATGTCAATTTTGTTTATCGACTTTGCCATAGGTCTTGCTGCAGGACTTGTTTACAACATTGATACGGGTTTGTATTCGATACTTGCCATAATAGTCAACGGAACAACTATTGACTTTGTACTGAAGGGCTTGGAGCTTTCCGTAAATGTATGGGTCGTTTCCGAGAAAATTGACGAAATCAGGGATTTTGTTTTATCAGAATTAGGTAGAGGTTGCACCGTTTTCGAAGCCAAAGGTGGGTATACTAATCTGCCACGCAATGTGTTGTTGGTTGTCTTGAAAAGACGAGAACTTCACGAATTGGTAAACGCAATCAGAACTGTTGATCCAAAAGCTTTCTTTCTTGTAAACGAGGCTAGATTTGTTTACGGAGAAGGTTTCAAAGAGATTGTATAGTAAATCCCTTCCCATGCTCTTTGCTCATAGCTTCGCCCCCTTTGACGGGGGCTTTTTTTATTTAAAATCATGTATTGACAAGGTATGGTAGTTTTGTGATATAATAAGGGCAAATAGGTTACGTTAGAAACACTGAGAAAAAACGAGTAAAATAGAGATTTAACGAAATTTAGTCAGGAGGATGTCATAACGTGCTTGATTATCAAAATTTATCAATTGAGAACTTCATGAATGTTGAAATCAATATGAAATCTAAAGCTAAACGCAGCTGCCCGCTTTATGGTGGTCAGCTTGCGTTTGGCCTGGGATAAAATCAAACGCAAGCAAGTAACAAAAGACTACCATAGGCGGGCTACAGTGAAAAACTGTAGCCCGCTTTTTTATTAAACTTATAAATTCTTAAATGCATCAATAAAAAAGGAGGTATCTTTCATGGGGATCAAGGTTGGCGTTGTAGGTGCAACAGGGGCGGTTGGAAGGACGATGGTCGAAGTTCTTGAAAAAAGTGAGGTTCCAGTTTCCGAACTCAGGCTCTTTGCATCGGAAAGGTCAGCTGGACAAACTCTAACGTTCAAAGGTGTGCAAGTGATGGTTGAGGTTCTTACAGAAGAAGCTATGAGGGAAGGTTTTGACTATTTACTTTTCTCAGCTGGTGCGGATGTTTCAAGAAGATACGCGCCAATTGCAGCACAAGCGGGAACAACGGTGATTGATAACTCATCTGCATTCAGGATGGTCCCAGAAATTCCGCTTGTTGTTCCAGAAATAAATGGGAAGTTGGTAAAGGGATATCATGGAATTGTCGCAAACCCGAATTGTTCAACTATTCAAATGGTCTTGGCGCTCTACAGGGTACACGACAGATACCATCTGCACGAGATATTTGTCTCAACATACCAGGCAGTTTCTGGAGCAGGTCATAAGGCAGTTGTTGAATACGAAAGGCAACTTGCCGGTGATACAACAAATATGGTTTTCCCAAGACAGATAGCCCATAACGTCATTCCGCTCATAGGTGATTTAAAAGATGATGTATCTCAAGAGGAATGGAAGATGATAAACGAAACAAGGAAAATATTGAATTCAAGGTCTATTGCCGTATTCCCAACAACTGTAAGGGTTCCTGTTAGGGTGGGACATTCGGAAAGTGTCGTAGCTCGGACTCTCTTCCCGATAATGTCAAAGGAAGACTTAGTAGAAACTATTGCTTCAGGTGAGGATGTAATAGTTCATGACGATATCATTACACCAATAGAGGTAGCTGGTGACGACTATGTTCACGTTAGTAGAATAAGGCTCTTTGACGCGCACACATTTGGATTGTGGGTTGTAGCTGACAACCTGAGAGTTGGAGCTGCAACGAATGCTGTTAGGATTCTGAAGCTACACAGTCAGCTGAATTCTGATTTAGTTTTTGAAAGTGAGGCGAGGGAAGTTGAGGGAAGATGAGTTAAGAAAGCTCGGAATTAGTTTGATTTGCAACTACTCGGCTACGGGTAATACTTTTGTCGTTGTTGATACGACGAAGACAACTCTAAACGATGTGGCAAAAGAAAAGATTGTGCTTGAAGTTGTCGAAGACAGAGATGGAGTTATCTTTGTTGAACAACATAGTAAGCGGTTCTTTATGGATTATTTTAACAGAGATGGAAAACGAGCAACTTTTTGTGGAAATGGAGCAAGAACGTTTTTGAAATTTCTCTCAGAGAATTTCAACGTTTCTGGAAAAGTCTCCATAGAAACCAATGCAGGTGTGCTTAATGGATACATCGGAGAGAAAATTTTTGTCCAAATGCCAGACCCTGTGGCTAATTATTTCGTGCCTCAAGAAGAACTTTCGGGTTTTGCAGGGATATTGATTACAGTAGGTGTACCACACCTTGTTATGAACGTCGGAAAAGTAATCTGGGGGTTCGATATGGAAATTGCAAGGTTGCTTAGACATAAGTTCAATGCCAATGTTAATTTGTTTAATGTCTTAGATGCCAGCACCTTTGAGATTAGGACGTTTGAACGAGGTGTTGAAAGAGAAACATTATCCTGCGGCTCAGGAACGACGGCAACTGCGTATTTCGTCAAGTATTATATTCTTCGTTACAACAAAATACCAGACAAATTAACAGCTCAAACAAAAGGCGGAATTCTCAATGTGCTTTTTGAGAGTGATGGAATTTATTTGGAAGGGGGAGTCGAACATGAGTAATTCATCAGGTCAGATGCGTATGTTTCACGGGGTTGGAACAGCTATAGTAACACCGTTCATGAACGGTGAGGTTGACTACGAAAGTTATGAAAGGATTCTAAGATGGCAGGTTGAAAGCGGTGTAAATGCCGTTATCGTCGCTGGAACAACAGGCGAAGGTGCTACTTTGACAGTTGAAGAAAGAGAACGTTTAACAGCGTTAACAAAGGAAATTTGTGAAGGTAAGGCTCAAGTTGTTGTTGGAACAGGGACCAATGATACGAAAAAGACATTGGAGCTTTCTATAAGTGCGCAAAAGTTTGGTGCAGATGCTGTATTAATAGTTACTCCCTACTACAACAAACCTACACAGGAAGGTCTTTACGCACACTACAAGTATTTATCAGAAAGACTTGAAATTCCGATAATCATCTACAACGTTCCTTCTCGAACCGGTGTGAATATATCTCCTGAAACCGTGGCACGATTGGCAGTGGAGTGTCGAAATATAAAAGCAATAAAGGAAGCAAATCCAGATGTTGCTCAATCTGATGAGATTTACAGATTGACAAAGGACCTCGACTTCTACATCTACTCAGGGAACGATGATAGAGCATTTCATATGATATGCGCGGGTGCAAAGGGAGTAATTTCTGTGGCTTCGAACGTTGTTCCCGCTCGAATGGTAGAGATGGTCAATGCAATCTTTTCAGCTGACATCTCAAAAGCCCTCAAAATTCACATGGAGCTTACCCCATTGTTCAAAGCCCTTTTCATAGAAACCAATCCACTTCCTGTTAAAGCGGCTATGCATTTGATGGGATTACTTAAAAACGAATTCAGACTACCGCTTGTTCCACCGAAGGAATCAACTGTAGAAAGACTGAGGGTGATTCTTAAGGAATTGGGGGCGATAGAATGAATAGACCAAACAAAGTGAACATAAGATACGGTTTAGTGGGCGCAAACGGGAAAATGGGTGCGGAGATTCAAAGTTATTTCTCATCGTTAGGTGATTTGTGCGTTTTGAGAAAAGATAGGGGGGTTTTTGAAGAGATTGAGCGACCACAAGTGATAATTGATTTTTCATCTCCTGATGCTGTTTTTGAAACAATTGAACTGTGCAGAAAATACAGCTGTGGACTTGTGATAGGTACAACCGCGCTAACCGAAGAGCATTTTGCAAGACTGAAAGAATTATCTGAACATGTTCCCGTGGTTCAAAGTTATAACTTTTCAACGGGAATCGCTATCTTAAAAAGAATTGTAAAGGAATATGCGAGCTATTTCGAAGATTGGGATGCGGCTATGGTTGAAATTCATCATAACCAGAAAAAGGATGCTCCATCCGGCACTGCCAAAATGCTTAAGCAAGTTTTGGGAAGGGAGATACCTATAAGCTCTATAAGAGTTGGTGGGGTCTTTGGTGAACATACGTTGATTTTTTCTAATTCAGGTGAAACTGTTGAAATTACACATAGAGCTTTATCAAGAAGAGCATTTGCGATAGGTGTAAGGAATGCTGCACTGTTTGTGCTGGGAAAAAAGAAGGGATTTTTTAGCTACGATGACGTTTTGGAATCTGCGCAAGCCAGATAATCGGTGAGTGGAGGGGTTAGGATGGACATTAAAAAGAGTGTAAGTGAATTATCAAGTGAAGAAATCATCGAGATTATTGCGAAAAGTAAGAAAAAGGACCTGGTAAGGGTCTACATTTCGGGAAGGTTAGACAGTGTTGATTTTGGCAAGTACAAATCTGAAGAAATTGAATTTGATTTCGTTGTAGGGAAAGATTTTGGAGTATTATTTGGGGATTTTGAAATCATCTCACAGGTGCTTAGAAATGAAGGGATAGAAAAATACAAAGTGGAATACATTGCTAGGAATTCGGCAATTCCGCTGGCAGATATATCGCGATTCAACGCAAGGATAGAGCCAGGTGCAATTATCCGCGAGCTCGTTGAAATTGGTGACAGAGCGGTTGTAATGATGGGAGCTGTAATAAATATCGGCGCTGTAATTGGTGAGGGGACAATGGTTGATATGAATTCTGTAATTGGTGCACGAGCTCGTATTGGAAAGTATTGTCACATAGGTGCTGGGGCGGTTGTGGCAGGTGTTGTTGAACCACCAAGTGCTACACCTGTTGTCATTGAGGACTATGTGCTCGTTGGGGCGAACGCTGTGATTTTGGAAGGCGTAAGAGTAGGACATCATGCCGTTGTTGCCGCCGGTGCAGTTGTCGTTGATGATGTGGAACCTTACACCGTTGTCGCAGGTGTTCCAGCTAAGGTAATCAAAAGGGTTGATGAAAAGACAGCTAATAAGACACAAATTTTGGAAAGTCTCAGAGAAATTAACAGGTAAGCTGTTCGAAGAGCAGGTAGGTGAAGAAAAATTGGTGAAAAACATTCTTCAAAATAGAATAGTTGTTCAAAAATATGGAGGCTCATCGGTAGCTGACCCGGACAGAATTAGAAATGTTGCACGTAGAATAGCAAAGAAAGTCCAAGAAGGTTACAAAGTGGTGACCGTTGTCTCTGCAATGGGTAAGACAACGGACAATTTGATTTCACTTGCTAAGAGTGTATCAAGCAAACCTGACGAAAGAGAACTTGATATGCTTCTCACCACAGGTGAGCAGGTTTCGTGCGCACTTGTTGCGATGGCTTTGAAAGACATGGGAATTAATGCAATTTCTTTAAATGCTTTCCAGGTCAAAATTCTAACCACAAAGTCTTATAACAACGCGAGAATAATGGATATAAGTGTTAAAAAACTGAAAGAATATCTTGATAGCTACGACGTGCTTGTGATAACCGGTTTCCAAGGAATTACCGAAGACGAGCATCTTACAACACTTGGTAGAGGTGGTTCCGATACCTCGGCGGTGGCTTTGGCTGCCAAATTAAAGTGCGATTGTGAGATTTACAGTGATGTTGCAGGTGTTTATACGTGCGACCCAAAGCTTTATCCCGAGACAAAGAAACTCAAGTATGTTACGTACGATGATATGCTTGAGATGGCAGCAACAGGTGCAAAAGTACTCCATTCGCGTTCAGTTGAAATAGCCAAGAAATACAAGGTGCGAGTATACTGTGGTTCATCATTTAACGATGAGGAGGGAACTTGGGTGGTTGACAGAATACCTGAATGGCTCGAAGAACCACTTGTTACAGGGGTTAGTTTGGACAAAAATCAGGTGAAGGTTTCTATAATGGATTTGCCAAATGATGCAAAAGTGGTAACTGATATCTTTAAGAGAGTTGCAGAGAAAGGAATAAATGTCGATATGATATCTCTCGTAAAGAACGGTACATCAACACACGTGTCGTTTACGGTCGTTCCAGAAAGGCTTGACAAAATAGAAGAATTGCTCAACGAAACACTTGCTGATTACGGTGCTAAATACCATTTCTATGGGAAATTTTCAAAAATCACTGTTGTTGGAACAGGCATGAGGTCTCATCACGGCGTTGCTTCAAAGCTTTTGGAAGTGCTTTCCGAACACGGTATCGAACCGGAGCTAATAACTACATCGGAAATCAAAATCTCCGTTTTGGTTCCAGAAAATGTGGCAGAAGAACTGGTAAAAAGCATTTGCAAGGCTTTTGATTTGTAAACTTGAAAAAATTCGGGGAGGAATCTAAATGAACGTTTCGACAGAAGAGACATATATAGCTGGGACGTATAATAGGTATCCCATCAAAGTATCACATGCTAAAGGAATTTATGTCTGGGATAATGATGGAAAATCTTACATCGATACATTCATGGGTATTGGTGTCCTTCTTTTTGGGCACAACCATGAGAAGATAATAGATGCAATGAAAAGAAAGATGGAAAAGTACGTTCATCTTTCGAACTTTTTCCTTGATGAGGATGCCTTGTTTGTTGCGCAAAGACTCGTCGAAGAAACGAGAAGATATGGAAAAGTTTTTTTCACAAACTCGGGTGCGGAAAGTACAGAATGTGCCCTAAAAGTGGTCAGAAAGGTCAAAAAAACGGGTAAAATACTTTCATTCGTTAGAAACTTTCATGGAAGGACTTTAAGTGCGTTGAGTGTAACTGGATTTGAAAACATAAGAAGTCAATTCATTAATGATGAGAATGTTGTTTTTCTTCCATATGATTATGAAACTGTAAAAAGGTTTTTGGAAGACGAAGAACACATAGCGGCGGTCTTTTTGGAAGTAGTACATGGTAGTGGTGGTTTAGATGTTATTCCGGAGGGAATCGTCCAGTTGATATCAGAATACAAAAAAGAACATGGATATCTTATCGTCGCTGATGAAGTCCAAAGCGGACTCGGTAGAACAGGCAAGTTTTATGCGTATCAGCATTTTTCAATTCAACCAGACATTGTTACTGTGGCAAAGGGTATAGGTGGCGGACTACCACTTGGAGCATGTATCATGCTTGAGGAATATGCTGATGTTTTTAAAACAGGTGAACACGGTTCTACTTTTGCTCCCAATCCGGTAGCACTTGCTGCAGGAAGAGCGGTTTTGGAGATGATTGATGAAAATTTGCTAAACCATGTTGTAAAAATGGGTAAGTATTTTGAAGAACGTTTTTCAAACCTTGGTGATGTACTCGGTATGGGATTGATGAGAGGACTAAAGCCGAAGTTGTCTGTTGACTCAAAGTGGATAGAAAGGTTTATAAACCAAGGACTCTTGGTTAATATCTTAGGAAACGGTGTTGTCCGGTTTCTGCTACCACTAAATATAACCATAGAGCAAATCGACGAGATTTACGAGAGATTTTGTGAAGTTATTGTTCACTAAAATATACGCATTATTAAAACGCCAAGCATCAATCCTGCGTTTGCAATAAGGTACGATGTATCGCTTTTAGACCAGTTGAGTGTGTAGTAATGTGTTCTTTTCGATATACCGTATTTTCGAGCCTGAAGGGCTAAGGATAGCTCTTCAGCTTTTCTTAATGAAGAAACTAACAAAGGAATTATTATGCTCGTAATTGCAGATAGTTTGTTTCTGAGGCCTTTTTCAGAATACTTGGCACCTCGAGATATCTGGGCTTTGATAATTCTGTCAGCTTCATCAAGGAGTATGGGAATGAAACGGATTGATATCGCAAGCATCATGCCGAAATCTTCCCGCTGTTCGTCTTTTACACCAAAGTATTTAAGAATGTCCACGATACCTCGTGCCGTTAGCAATGGAGGGGTAGTGTAAGTGAACATGGTGGCGAAAAGAAAGATGAGTGATAATCGTAGACCTATGTAAAGGCTGGAAGATATACCACCGATGAAATACTGAACCACAACAGCAAAAACTATCAAAAACCACATGCTTTTCAAACTTCTCAAGTAAACAACCGGCTTAATCCTTGACAGTGCCATGAATAAAATAAAAAAGGCCACAGGGATAATATAACCTAAGAGGTTTTTAACGAGCATAATACTGGTAACCTGAAAGAGCACTGAAATCATCTTTGCTCTGGGGTCTAAGTTGTGAATAGGGGAATCTTTTGGAATGTATTTTCCTATGGTCAGTCTCAATATAAATCACCTGCTCAAAGTTGTTAGTGATTAGAAAATCATTTGCTTGTCCTCAAACTTTTTGAATTTAAAAATGCGACGTATTCACTAATTACGTTTGCATAGTAGCTGAAGAACTTGACTGTGTAAATGTTATACTTATCGGTTCTGCCGTTGTACGCGGATATTGCTCTTGCAAGGTCCCAATCAAATACGTAGCGAAGGGTTAAGTAGATGTAACGGTATGCAATTCTTACTTGCCAATCTGGATAATTAATGAGTTCTGCATGGTTTCTGTATTGTCGTTTGAATTGTTTAACATCTTCGTAAAAATTAGCTACATAGAATACGGCGCTCTCATGGAGTTGAAAATAACCAACGGCTTTACCTTGGTCACCAAAAATGTTCATAAAATTTGTTTCCGTAAGACCAAAGGCAAGGATGTATAAAGGATCCACACTCTTCGGAACTATCTTTGATTCCTCTTCCAAAGCTTTGGCCATAAGTTTTGCATGGTTTTCTGGCACTTTGTGAGATGTTAAAAACATATAGGCGAATTCGAAAAGTTCGCCTGCAATTAGGGTGTTTGAAATTGATATCAGAAGAATAATCCAAATAATTTTAATAAACTTTGGGTATTGCTTCATAGACCACCTCTTCTATTTCGTCAGAAGAGAATTTCCAGTTCACAACCTTCGAAACATTTAAACCGTTCTCTCGCAACCCCTTTATTTACAGCAATTTCTATGTATCCTGTGCTATCTTCGTGGACTAACAATTCACCTTCTTCAACATCTGCATAAGTCTCAACGACGGGAACAAGAACGGTTTTATTTCCAACCTTTATTTTTACCTGTTCTTTGTCAGCAACCCAAGAAAAAGGTATGTTTGTTTCTATGTTGCCGAATCTATCGAAATAAGCAACTTCACCAGAGATACCTGTAGCACTCAGATGAGCCTTTCGGTAAGGCACGGTGGCATAATTTGGCAATCTCGTTCCCAAATCATCGAAAATACCTTTTGTGATATATGCGGCAGCTGGAGAGAAAATGTCCCGTCCGTGGAAGGTTTTGGACGTTCCAAAGTGATATTTTTTGTTCACGAGGTCTACAATTTTTCTCGGCTGGTGTCTTTCTAAGACTAAAGTAAGAACACCATTGTCAGGTGCGACGAAATAATATTTTTCTGTCTCGACAGCTATAGCTTTTCTAGCGGTTCCAACACCGTAATCTATTACAACCAGGAAAACGGATTTTTCAGGGAAGTAATCAACACTTCTGTCTAATATGTACATCGCTTCCCGCACGTTGTACGGTGTGATATTGTGTGTGAGGTCTATAATTTCCGCATCTGTTATCTGACGAATTACACCTTTACAGATTCCAACGTAATGTGAATTACCCCAATCTGTCATGAATACAATCACATATGACACCTTCCTTTCTATTTCTTTTTTCTGTTTCTTATTTAGTTGAACTTAGATGTGATTGTACAATTCTGCTAACCATTTTACCATAAAATCAACGAGGTATGGAACAACCTCATCGTCTGGAAGGAACTGTGGGTTGTGTAATCCAACGATTTCGTTCTTAGTTCTAACACCAGCCCAAAACATTATAGATGGATATTTCATGGTGAAGAATCCAAAATCTTCACCCGTGTACTTCATCCCACAATCTATGAATTTATAAGAGTTTTCAGTAAGGAAATTTTTGAACACTTCAAAGAGATTCGCATTGTTTATAACAGGTGGGTAAAGACTTCCTTTTTCCAGATTGCCCTCATATTTCTCTGCCATCTTTTTCAATTTTTCGAAATTTTCCAAGACGATTTCGAGTGTCTCTCCACGAATAGAACCCTCTATCTGTGCATAATCTGCAACGGCGTTTCGAACACTTCCACCAAATATTCTTCCGAAACCTGCCAACACCCTTTGACCTTTTGTCGCATCGTCAATGGGGTTATCATAGAATTCAGAAAGGAAACCTACCGCTTTTTTGATAGCATCAATCCCTTTTTCTTTTTGTGCGATATGTGCTGATAGTCCTTTGAATTTAGCTGTGATTTCCATTGCGCAAGCGAACAATGTTCCGTTGGTTGAAGCAAACTCCCCAAGTTGGTATTCATCTGTTACATGCAATGCCGTTGCAAATTTTACTTTGTACTTCTCCCTCATTTCATCGAGGACGTATTTCGCACCACCGATAGTCTCTTCAGCTGGTTGAAAGACAAAAACGTAATTTCCTTCAATGCTTTCTTCTAATACTTTCTTAATCACTCCATACATTACGGACATATGGATATCATGCCCACATGCGTGCATAAAACCTTCGTTTTTGGAAGCAAATTCCCAACCGGTTTCTTCTTTTATAGGGAGTGCATCCATATCAGCTCGATAAAGAACAGAAGGCTTTGTGGGTTCACGTTCGATTAAAACCACTAACCCTGTCTTAGCGACTTTTTCGTACTTGGCTCCAAGCTTTTCCAACGCTTCAATAAGTATTTGTTGAGTTTTGTATTCGTTGAACGCAACTTCTGGAGACATATGGAGTCTATGTCTGAGTTCAACAGGTGAAATTGCGTTAGATATTCTAGACATCCTCATCTCTCCTTCAAGCATTCAGATTACATCTGCTTTTATTAAAATTATACCAAAAATCAGAGAAAAGAAAAAAGTCCACCTTTTCAGGTGGACGAAAGTTTTCGTAAGGTGAGGTTATGCGTACCAGCATAGAGGCATTAGGGCTGGGAATGAGGATTTTAGACTTTGAAATCGAACTGCCTGACTGTTCCGACATTTCCATCTTCCGTAAGATAAACGCCGGTTCGCCTTACAACGGAATCGTAGTAATCAAATGGCGTGCTAACACTTCCAAGAAATATAGCTCCGACATTTAAGTCAAGCAAACCGACAAGTTTTTCCCTCCCGTTTTCATCGGTTGTCCAAATTTTCAATTTTAGGAATTCTAAATCATCTTCGTCTATCCAATTATCACCATCGCTATCCAACTTGGCGAGTTCAGAAAATCCATCTTTTGTTACAGGACCTAACAATTCTGTTGCATCGTCTACCTTTCCATTTCCATTCTTGTCGTATACTAATATTCCTCTTCCACCACCAATGTAGAATTTATCCACTTCTCCATCGAAATTCAAATCAAGTTCTACTAATTGTTCTTTGGCAGTTGGAGTTTTCAAGTCAAGAATCAGAGGGTCTACAACCTTTCCATAAGCCTTTTCGTAAGAATAGCTAAACTGGAAAAGAGATAGTTGTATGGAGAAATCTATAATTCTGCCATCTTTTGTTCTCACCTGACCATTCGCTGAGAAATTCGAGTACTGAATGTTAAGTGTCTCCATCTCGCTTTCAATCTCTGTAACATCTTGAGCATCTTTTTTAGTTACGGAGATTTCGTATTGAGGACCTGGTAGGTAAATTTTTAGCTTTTTGCCCGTAAGTTTTTCAAGCATCATCTTCAATATCTTTATTTTGTTCAAAGTCTTTTCATCAATCACAGGTGTCTTCTCATGCACCGTAATTTCGATAGTTGAAGGCATCCTGTATGTGCGAATCTTTGACGAATTTCTAACATAGTTCAAACTAAGGTTTTCGGATGAGAGTGCCACGTTGTATTCTTCTATTCTCATTGTGCCACCACCATCCTTTGGGCTTGGGAGGCTAAGTTTTTCTAATTTTTCTAATTATATTATCGGAACATTAAGCACAAGTTGTAGAGAACCTGTAGACAAAATTTGAAAAAACACGAATAACATTTTTGTTCCACAAGGAAGGTATGATATAATCTTTTGTAAAGTTATTTAGTGAAATTAATGAAAGTTTAACTTTATCGTTGTGGAGGGGTATTTATGAAGTGGAAGTTGTCAGGAACATTTATCGGAAGGAGGTTACTTTTCGTTCTATTTATGCTCTTAGGTAGCTTCACGACAATATTTGGTTTCAAAGTTACATTCGTCGTTGAGGTTCCGACTTACACACCTTTCGACGACGAGATTTATATAGCAGGGACATTTAACAACTGGAACCCTGGGGACCCAAAGTATAGGTTGGTTAAATCAGGTGATACATACACAATAACACTCGATTTGAGCGGTCTTATCGAATACAAATTTACACGTGGTTCTTGGGAGACAGTTGAAAAAGGTCAACGGGGTCAGGAGATACCTAACAGAGTACTGAATGTGGACAAAGATATGATTGTTAATATAACTGTGAATCATTGGAGGGATTTTGTGGAAAAACAACAGGCTGGTTTAAGAAAAACTTACACAGGAAACATAAAGCTCATAAAAGATTTTTACTCTCCCCAATTAGGAAATAAAAGGGACATAATCATTTACCTTCCTCCGGACTACGAAACTTCAAATGAAAGATATCCAGTTTTGTATATGCACGATGGGCAGAACATTTTTGATGCATCAACATCGTTCTCTGGAGTTGAGTGGGGAGCTGATGAGACAGCCGAAGATTTAATAAAGAAAGGCCTGATACGTCCCATCATAATTGTTGGCATATACAACACTGGTGTAGAAAGAATTAATGAGTATTCTCCGTGGGTTGACAGTAACTATGGTGGAGGAAAGGGGGAGTCCTATGCTAAGTTTATTGTGAATACGCTTAAGCCTTATATCGATGAGCACTTCAGAACTTTACCAGATAGAGAAAATACTGCGATATTGGGTTCTTCTATGGGAGGCTTAATTTCTCTTTACATAGGTTTTGAATACAACGATGTTTTCTCAAAAGTTGGAGCGATGAGTCCCTCTATATGGTTTGCGAACAGGCGGTTAATTGAATATGTAAAAAACACCGAAGTGAAAGACTTTACTATGATATATGTTGACATGGGGACTGCAGAAGGCTCCAATCCGGAAGCTCACCTGAACGACGCTCGTGAACTTTACAAACTCTTGCTTGGCAAGCAAAACCTTGATGTTATGTACTTAGAAGATAGGGGAGCACCACATTCGGAGAGTGCATGGGCAAGAAGATTACCTGAAACTTTGTTGTATTTCTTTGGTAAGTAAAGCATAAGAAAGAGAGGGTGAGAGTATGTTGAGAAAAATTCGTTTTTTGTTTTTGTTATTGTCAATCTTTTTAGCACTTTCGAGTTTGTTGTTCTCTTGGAGTGGACATGAGTCTTATACTTACCTGGTTGTAAAATCACTGAACCTGAGTCTCGACAAGTTAGTTGAGATAAGACCTTATACGTATAAAGAAACCCGAGTTTACAACACGAAGTATTACTACACTGATGACTTTGCTGGTCAAAGAAAATTCTTTGACCCAATGAACGATGGAAAGTTTCCACCAGACCCGTCTCCCGTTGATGGAAAGCTTCCTGCATGGCAAATATTAACTATTTACGCTCAGTTCCCAGATTTTGGCATGGACGAAGAATTAGAACTTTCGCCTCTCCAGTCACTTATAGGTAACAGTCAAGGTGTTAGACATATGAGATATAAACTGGGACTTATCGAAGCATTCGAGGGTGATAAGTCGTTTTTGTATTTTGTTGATATGTCCAAAGAGGCATTTGCTAAAGGAGATGAGTATTGGGGTTATAGGTTCCTTTCTTATGCTCTCCACTACATGGAAGACCTTTTTCAGCCATATCACGAAACTCCTGGTACTTTCTGGGAAGTAGTGAGAAGTCTGATGGATAAGAAAACAAAGAACCTTTTGAACAACGCTCATTACGCTTACGATAATTATTTAGCTTACTTGATTCATTATTCAAAACACAGCGAAGAAATTCGCAATCTGATAATAAACACTCCGAAAAGAAGGATACCTTCTAACTACGAGGCACTTATAAACGAAGTTATGATGTACGGTTATTCAAGATTTCCTGAAGTCCACAAGCATATAAAAACTGCGATGAGAGATATTTTGATAGAAAGGGTGCCAACAATCGATGATTACCGGAAGTTAGAAGCGGAAGGTAAACTTGATGGACTATACAAAGTGACAAAAGAGATAATAGTGGTTATGACAGGAACGATAAAAGCCTTTCTTGAAAGTTATCTAACAACCAATGCACAGAACTAATTGAATCGACTTAGGAAGAGTATGCAAAGCATATGCGGAGAATAAGATTCGATTGTTATGCTTTTGATATCTAAAGAATAAAAATACATGAATAAAGTGATTTTTCAATGATGCGTGGAGTTTTTTGGACTCCACGTTTTTTTATTAAGAATGTATAATGGATAACAGACTAATGCATGTCAGTGTAGGAGGTGCGGGTATGTGGGAACATGTTAAGGCTACTGACCCTGAGATTTATGAGGTGCTTTTAAAAGAATGGGAAAGGCAAGAGTACGGACTTGAGCTTATAGCCTCCGAAAACTTTGTTTCTTTGGCTGTGATGGAAGCGATGGGTAGCGTTTTAACGAACAAGTACGCAGAAGGATATCCAAAGAAGAGATATTATGGAGGTTGCGAGTGGGTAGACGTTGCCGAAACACTTGCAAGAGAACGTGCAAAAAAACTTTTTAATGCAAAGTACGCCAACGTTCAACCACACTCAGGTTCTCAAGCAAATATGGGAGCATATTTTGCACTTGCAGAGCCTGGTTCTGTCCTTATGGGTATGTCTCTGAGTCATGGTGGACACCTCACACATGGTGCGAGCGTAAATTTCTCAGGTCAAATCTACAAAGTGGTCCAATACGGTGTCAATCCGCAGACGGAAGTAATTGATTACGATGAAGTTAGAAGGCTTGCATTGGAACACAGACCAAAGATAATCGTGGCAGGTGGCAGTGCTTATTCAAGGATTATAGATTTCAAAAAATTCAGAGAAATTGCAGACGAAGTGGGAGCTTACCTCGTTGTTGATATGGCACACTTTGCAGGTCTTGTTGCAGCAGGACTTTACCCAAACCCACTTGAATATGCACACGTGGTCACAAGTACAACACATAAAACGTTGCGCGGTCCACGTGGTGGTTTGATTTTGACAAACGATGAGGAAATTTACAAAGCAATCAATAAAGCCATATTCCCTGGTATTCAGGGTGGTCCGTTAATGCATGTGATAGCCGCTAAAGCAGTCTGCTTTAAAGAAGCTCTTACTGAAGAGTTCAAAGAATACCAAAAACAGGTTGTGGCGAATGCCAAAGCGTTGGCAAAAGCATTGGAAGAAAGAGGACTTAGGATTGTATCTGGAGGAACGGATACTCACTTGATGCTCGTTGATTTGAATCCTCTCAACGTAACAGGTAAAGCTGCTGAAACAGCGCTTGGATACTGTCATATCACAGTTAACAAGAACACAATACCAAACGAAACAAGGTCACCATTTGTTGCCAGCGGTATAAGGCTTGGAACTCCTGCTCTAACTACACGTGGCATGAAAGAGAAAGAAATGGAAATTATTGCAGACCTAATTGTTAAAGTTTTGAGGAACATCAAAGATGAGGAAGGTAACATCGATGAAAGTATTGCCAAAGAAGTTTCCTCACAAGTAATCGAATTGTGCAAGCAATTTCCATTGTATGAAGGAAAAATAAAGTTATCCTGAGATAAGGTAAAATAGGAGGTGCGACGATGGTTGTCAGACCGTTCAAGGCTTTGAGACCAACAAAAGAAATGGTTTCTAAAATTGCTGCCAAACCATACGATGTTGTAACAGAAGAGCAGGCAAGAGAAGTTGCAAGAAACAACCCTTACATATTCTACAAGGTTTCCAGACCCGAGATAAACTTTGACCATCCTGTGGATACACACGACCCAAAGGTCCTAGAAACCGGAAGAAAGCATCTGGAATGGCTTATTGAAAATGTTTATATGTTCGTTGAAGATAAGCCTTGCATTTACATATATCAGCAACATTGGAGAGACCATATTCAGACAGGTTTCTTCGCCACATTTTCAGTGGACGAATACATCGATAACAAGATAAAGAAGCACGAGCTCACAAGAAAAGACAAGGAAGATGAAAGAGCACTACATGTTAAAGTAGTCAAAGCGCACACTGGACCGGTATTTTTGATGTACAAATCTAAACCAGAAATCGATAATTTGATTTTCAAGCATGCAACTGGAACCCCGGAATACGATTTTACTGATGAAACGGGAGTAAGACATATAGTTTGGGTTTTGAAAGATGAAGAAGAAATTAAAAAGATAGTTGATGCTTTTAAGAATGTTGATGCATTCTACATTGCCGACGGTCATCACAGAGCTGCAGCAGCGGTAAGGGCTGCGATTGATTTTAGAAACGAAAATCCGAACTACACTGGAGAAGAAGAATTTAACTTCTTCTTGGCGGCGCTCTTTCCACACAATCAATTAAAGATACTCGATTACAACAGGGTAGTTAAGGATTTGAACGGCATGAGTGAAGATGAGTTCTTGAAAAAGGTCTCGGAAAAGTTTGAAGTTACACCAGTAGAAGGTGTTTACAAACCGGAAAGAAAACACACAATAGGTATGTATTTGTCAGGCAAGTGGTATAGATTGGAACCGAAGAGTGGAACGTACGATGAAAACGATGTTATCGCCTCGCTTGATGTGTCGATATTGCAAAATAACCTCCTGGCTCCGATACTTGGAATCGAAAACCCAAGAACTGACAAGAGAATAGACTTTGTTGGTGGAATTCTTGGGATTGAAGAGCTGATTAGACTTGTTGATAGTGGGGCGTTCAAGGTAGCGTTCGCTATGTATCCTACTTCTATCGATGACCTTTTGAGAGTTTCTGATGAAGGTAAAATTATGCCTCCTAAGTCTACATGGTTCGAACCGAAATTGAAGAGCGGTATTGTAGTTCATCTGATTTAAATAATACGTCGTTAAAGCGATAGAAAAGGCGCCTTACTGGCGCCTTTTCTTTATTTCACGTAATCTTCGCAAAATTGCTTTAGCTCGTTTATCACCAATACCTTCTACTTTCTGCAACACACTTGGGTTGGTCTTAACCAGTTGGTCTATAGACCTGAAAGACTTTATAACATTTTGTGATATGTTCATCGGTATATGAACTTCGTTTCTTAGAATTCTGTAACCTCTTGGCCTTACGATGGTGTCTGAAACTTGTTGTGAATTCACAACGTCGTATCCTAATGCTTTAGCAAAGGGAACAAGTCGGTGGTCGATTTTTAGCATAGTTTCGAGAATCTGTTTCGCCTCGTCTTCGGCAATATCTTTTTTTGAGTAGTCCATGATTATCAATGTTAGTATCTCATCTAAGTCTTTAAGAACTTCACGCAACCTAAGTTGAGACAACCGCCCTTCAACACCCAGTTCAACGATACTGATTTCAATGCTGGACGATATAGACTTGATTTCTATGCCTCTAATGAGTATCTCGCAAACAGAACCCAATGAAACGTTCCCTTCAATCTCAAGTTTGTCAAGCAATTCTAAACTTTTGTCAAAAGATTCTCTGAACCTTTCGAGAGCGTTAATTGTCTGACCAACTTTCGTTAAGACAAGGTTTATATCACCGAAAACGTACTTTTTGTCTTTATAATACAGTGTTACAACGTTTCTTCGTTTTGAAATGGCTACAACCATAACCCCCAACTGTTTAGCCAATCTTTCGGCTGTTCTGTGACGAGTTCCAGTTTCCGTTGTTGGAATACTTGGGTCAGGCACTATGTGAACATTCGCCGCTAAGATTTTTGATGCGTTTTTGTCCATAACTATAGCTCCGTCCATTTTTGAAAGTTCGTACAATCGTTCGGGTGAGAATGGACAGTCTAATTTGAAGCCTGATTGCAGTATGCTGGAATATTTTGGGAATTCTTCTTCATCGATAAAAACTATCAACGCTCCCAACTGGGCATGGATGATATCATCGAGGGCTTTTCTAAGTTTTGTGCCCGGGGACAGAAGTTTTATCTTTTCCGCAAGCTCTAGTTCAACAATTTCAGGCATGTTATCACATCCTCGGAAATCATTATTTTTTGGGTATTTAAAAAAACTAGCACCTTGTGAAACGATTTATAGTCTCTAAGGGTTTTCCAAGGTTTGATGTGATACAATTGCTGTGAACAATTTGATGTTTCAAACTTGTAGTCAAAACTTCCGTTAATATTATACACTATTACGTGAGTTTGTGTTATAATGATTTATGATTTTTGTCTTCGAACGAGTAACAAATCCCATTAAATCGTCAAGGGAGGAAACGCAGGTGTATGTAGTGGGTATAGATTTAGGTGGAACCTTTTTCAAAGTAGGTCTGGTTGATGCAAAGGACGGAAAGATTGTAAGAAAGATTGAGAGAGAAACGAAGGTGCATGAAGGTAGAATTAAAGTGGTTGAGCGTATGGCACAAGCTGTCTTGGAAGTAACCGAAGGTTACGAATACGCTGGCGTTGGAGTGGGTTCACCAGGGTCTATAGACCATGATAAAGGGATTGTGCGTTTTTCACCAAACTTTCCAGACTGGGTGGATTTCGAACTTGGTGGCAAGCTCTCTTCTTTGCTCAACAAGCCTGTCTTTGTTGAAAACGATGCGAACGCATTTGTACTTGGTGAAAAGTGGTTTGGGGCAGGTAAAGGACACGAGCATATAGTTGCACTAACACTTGGGACAGGCGTGGGTGGAGGTGTTATTTCCCACGGTGTCCTCATAACTGGAAAGGATGGAATAGGAACTGAATTGGGACATGTTATAGTAGAACCGAATGGACCGTTGTGTGGGTGTGGAAATTATGGTTGCCTTGAAGCGATAGCTTCTGCAACGGCAATAAAAAGAATGGCTTTGGAAGGACAAAGAAAATTTCCAGAGTCCGAAATATTCAAAGCAGAAGAAGTCAGCGCTAAGGCTGTTTTCGATGCAGCAAGAAACGGTGATTTGCTTGGTCAAGCGATAGTGAATAGGGTTATTAATGCATTAGCTATAGGTGTGACTAATTTTATCCACATATTTAATCCAAGCATAATTGTCATCGGTGGAGGAGTTTCCCGTGCTGGTGACATTCTCTTCAAACCACTGAGAGAAAAGGTTGAACATCTTGTTATGCCTTCTTTCAAAGGTACCTATGAGATTGTCCAAAGTCCATTAGTTGAAGATGCTGGCATACTTGGAGCAGCTTCTATCGTGTTGCAGAGAAACGTGAGCCAACAATAAGTTGGATAATTTCAAGTCATCACATTTGGAGGTGTTTTTAGCATGAGCAAGTATTTTCTTTACGTTTTAGTTGCAACGTTTGTAGTTCTCGCTGTTATTGTTGGAACGGCCGCAGATTCCAAAACGGGTCCAAAGTTGGGGTATATTGATCCAAACAAGGTTTTACAAAACTACGATAAGTGGGTCAATTTCCAAAAGCAGATGCAAGACGAAATAGCAAAATACCAAGCAGAACTCGACAAAATCAAAGACCAAAATCAAAAACAGCAAAAGTATTTAGAATACCAGCAACTAATTAATAGCAAAATAGCGCAAACTCAACAACAGATAGAAGCCGAGATTTTGGCAAAGGTCAGAGAATATGCGGAAATAATGGGGTATGATTTTATTTTCAACAGCACGACGATGGCTTACGGAAGTCAAGCTTACAATATAACGGATGCGTTCATTAAGTATTTAAAAACCTCTAGGAAGTAATGAAGTAACAACTAGGGCACGGAAAACTACTTGGAATATGCGTCATAAGATAGTAGAAACGGAAAAGGGTTTTGACCAGATTTCCTGCGAAGGCATATACAAAAGATTTGGCAGAAAAGAAGTCCTTAAAGGCGTTAATATGTATGTGAACACGGGAGAGGTAGTAGGCTTGCTTGGCCCAAATGGGTCAGGCAAGACTACTTTATTTAATATCATACTCGGTGTGGTTGTTCCAACGAAAGGAAAAGTATATTTCAACGGTAAGAATATCACAAACATGCCTATTCATAAAAGGGCCAGGCTTGGGATAACGTATCTCCAGCAAGAGACTTCGGTTTTCAGGGATTTAAGGGTGGAGGACAACATCAGGCTTGTTTTGGAGTTTCAAAAACTCAAGAAAAACGAAATAGAATCCATAATCAATAACACACTTACCGAGTTTGGAATAGAAACATTAAGGAGGCAGTACGCATTCTCCCTTTCTGGTGGTGAGAAAAGAAGATTGGAACTAGCAAGGATGATGTCACTAGAACCAAGATTTGTCCTTCTCGATGAACCGTTTATCGGTATAGATCCCAAAACTGTAAAAGAAATACAAAAAGTTGTGTTAAGTTTGAAAGAAAGAGGAATGGGTGTAATTATTACCGACCATTCCGTAGAAGCGTTGAAACCTATTGTTGATAGATTGTACGTGATACACAAAGGAGAAGTTTTGGCAGAAGGTAAGCCCGAGGAAGTTTTGTCAAACGAAATGGTCAAAACTGTCTACCTTGGTGAAGAATAAATCAATAGATTACTTCTGGAGGTCCCAATGATTTTATTGTTCAAAAAGAAAGGACTTTTGCGATTCTTATCGGCTATCGAAACTTCAAATGCAATTATTAGGACTTTATTAAGAGCGGGTTTAAAAATCCAGTATTCCGAAGGCTTTCATCCAAAACCGAAGGTTTCGTTTTTGGACACGGTTGCCACAGGTGTAATTGATTTGGCACTTTATGTAAATGTCAAACTTGAACAAACCGACGATAGTCTTGAAATTGCAAAAATAAAACGTAGTATAAGGGATGTTTCTGTGAATGGTTTAGAGTTGGTTGAGATATTTCCAACAGATATTAATCTAAATGGAATTGTTACTTCCTATGAGTATGTTTTATTTTCGCGAAAAGCTCCAGCCCTAGAACAGACAGTTTATAAGCACTCAGGTAAATCATTTGTGCCAAGTGAAGTAATGAACCACTATGAGGTCACTTTGAAAAAAGGACTTTATATGGTAAAATACACTGTAGACCGACAGAAGATATTTAACCCTTACTTGATAGACGGTGTTTTCTTAGCTATCAGAACAAAAGCATTTTCAAAAGAAACCGAACTACGCGATTTGTTAACTAAAAACGGGGGGAAACCTTCATGAAAGTTCTTGTTGTTGATGATTCGGATGTGCTGAGAAAGATTACAGTGTTCAATTTGAAAAAATTGGGAATGGAAGTCGAAGAAGCTGTGGATGGGGTAGATGGACTCGAGAAAATGCGTTCGTGGCGTCCAGATGTGGTTATTCTAGACATCATGATGCCTCGAATGGATGGGTTTACCGTTCTAAAAGAGATGAAGAAAGACGAAACGATAAAAGATATCCCAGTTATTGTTTTGACCGCAAAGGGTGGTCAAGATGATGAACAAATAGCACTCTCGCTTGGTGCGAAGAAAGTTATGACAAAACCGTTCAGTCCCACACAGCTTGTTGAGGAGGTTAAACGTTTAGTAAATGGCTGATAGAGAAAATGAAGTACAGATTATGGAAATACTGAAACCTCTTGTAGAATCCTTGGAGAAGATAGCGAGACTATTCGAAAGGAATTTTAAACCAGTGAATAGTCTAGAAGAACTGTTTGTTGCAACTAAAGAGCTCTACGAATATATACAAAGATGGGTTGTAGATCAGAAGTCTAACAACGAAGCGCTACGACAACTTGTTGATGCACAGCTTGAAGAATTAACTGCAACATACGAGGGACTATCTGCCTTGTTTGAAATAAATAAGATAATTTCTTCTGTTGAAGAACCTTGGATGATTTTGAATAGTGTTCTGAAGCTGTTAAAAAATGCTGTTAACTTTTCCGCAGCTGCTGTTTTACTCAGGATTAATGATAAGCAATATCTAGAATACCACGGTGATAAAAGCGCTGAGAATATCATTAATGAATTAATTAAAAGACACCAACGAGAAGAAAACACAATTTTCGTTGATGTTGACAATGATTTTGGAGGATATATTGCCATCCCTCTTAAATCAGAAATAGGGGACTATGGAATAATGGTTCTTTCCGCTTACGGTTCCCGGAAGATATTCACGGCAGGAGATAAAAAAATTGCCGAATCGGTTGCACAACAAATTCTTACAGCTGTGAATAGATATGTGATGCTTCAAAGAGAGATAGAGAAAAAGCGACTCGAAGAGCAAATTCAGATAGCGCGAAGTATCCAAATGGGGCTGTTGCCGAAGGAATTCCCCACTAATGAAAGGTTCGATATCGGTGCACAAAGCGCACCAGCAATTCAAGTCGGTGGCGATTATTACGATGTCTTTGCAAGAGATGATGGAACAATCATATGCTGCATAGCAGATGTTTCTGGAAAGGGTTTGCCAGCAGCACTTATAATGTCTTCTTTTAGAAGCATGTTTAGACTTTCAACTAAAATTTCTGATGATTTAAAAATGTTGGCTGAACAATTCGACAGGATGATACACCAAGATTTTGAAACAGGAAGGTTTATTACATCGATTATCTTTAAAATCACTCCTGATGGTGATTTAGAGTACGTTAACGCAGGGCACGACCCTTTGTATATACTTAGGGATAACAGAATAATAAAACTTGAATCTACGGGCACACCTTTTGGGATACTTGGCGAAGGTTGGTACGATGTTGAGAAATTCAAGCTCCAAAAGAATGACCTGATAGTAGCTTACACAGATGGCGTTGTTGAAGCTCGAAATATAGCAGGCGAAGAATTCGGATTTGAGAGATTACAAGAGCTGATAATAAGGAACAGATACTTGAAAGCATCAGACATAGTTGATAAAATAATGAACGCGGTCTTTGAGTTCTCTCATGGAACAGTTCAGCATGACGATACCACGGTATTAGTTGTAAAATACGAATAGATTGGCTATAATACATTTTAAATAAACAAAGAGAAAGTTGGAGGGATTGATATGATTGAAGTTGGTGACCTTGAGAAAGGCATGTACATAAAGTACGAAGGTGACATATACAGAATCATTGATGTCAACAAACACTTCAGAGGAAGAGGTTCTGGACTCATCAGAACAAAACTCAAGAGCTTGTCAACGGGTCTCATTAGGGATGTTAACTTTGCAAGTGGTGAAAAGGTTGAAGAAGCAGAGCTTTCATTCAGAAAGGCGGAATACTTGTACAACGATGGAGAGAATTACTACTTCATGGATTTGCAAACATACGAACAATATGCAATTCCTGAGTCGGAAGTGGATGAAGCAAAATACTATCTTGTTGAAAACACACAAGTGGACCTCGTGATGCACGATGAGAAACCAATCGGCATCCAGCTCCCAACGACTGTCGTTTTGGAAGTTGTTGAAACGGAACCGAACTTTAAAGGTGACACTGTCTCCGGTGGAGGAAAACCTGCAGTTTTGCAGACAGGTTTAAAGATAAGTGTTCCTTTCTTCATAAACGTTGGTGATAAGATTAAGGTAGACACAAGAACCGGAGAGTATATAGAACGTGCATAATCTCTTAGGATTTTTAAAGTTTGTTTAAAACTTACAACCCTTGAAAGGGGGAAGGTTTATGGGAAATATAACAGTATCAGATAACGTTATTTCTGAGATTGCCTATAGGTCTATTTGTTCGGTCTACGGTGTAGAGCCTGACGACAAAGAATTTAAAAAGTTGAGAAGAAACATATCTGTTGAAAGAACTCCTGAGGATAATGTTATAATCAACGTTAAGCTTGAGGCTCCCTATGGAGAAAACATATTGGAATTTTCCAAAAACATCATGAAAACCATAACCGAGAATGTTTCCCAGATGACAGAAAAAGTTGTTGAGGCAGTAAACGTTGTAGTCATTGGTGTCTCAGAGAGAGAATTTAACAAAAATTCCTAAAGTTTTTAAAGAAGTTATTTCAAGGGGTTGAATGATTTGGTATCGAAGAGACGGAAGCTTAGAGAAGCTGTAGTGAAAGCGCTTTTCCAACTGGACTTCAGGCCCGATGAGTTCGAAGATATATTACGTGACACTTTGAACGATGAGAAAATACAGGAAGTAAAAAAAGATGTCGAAAGGTACTTGAAAAGAATTCGTGAGAACAGAGAGATAATAGATGAGATTATTTCAAAATATCTTTTGAACTGGGATTTTGGAAGAGTGTCTTATATTGACCGCAGTATTTTAAGATTAGGAGCTTACGAGTTGCTTTATGAAATGGACGTGCCGATAGAAGTTACTTTAGATGAAATGGTGGAAATTGCGAAGAAATACGGGTCCGAGGAAAGTGGGAAGTTTGTCAATGGTGTGTTAGACAAGATAGCAAAGACAGAAGCGCCAAAGGAAAAGTTTGAGTTGTAAAAACTTTTGTTTTGTTGAGTGTAATTTCTTTTTCTTTCTTACCATTCTTATCGTTTCTGCTTTTTGTTGCTTAAACGTATCTCAAGGGGGAAACTGGGGGTTCTCATTTTGTGAGTTACGTAGAATTTATTATATTTTTGGTCGTTGCAAGTTTGATTCTGACATGCGCGTTCGATGGATACAGCCATGTGTTGCAACACATGGCTTATATTTTAAATACGAACAGAAAAACTTTAAGAACTTTTCATATGATAAACTATCTGAGGTTCGATTTCCACAGGCACAGTGTTGCAAATCCGAATGTTAAAGTCAGTCAAACTGAAAACTATACGACTTTCGCATTCGATGAAGAAATAGATGGGCAAGTTAAAAGAGTGCTTTACAAGGTAATGAAACCCTTCGAAAGCAGGACTATTATATACAGAGACGTTTATGAACCCTTTGGCAATAGCTATAGGTTGATAAATAGGCGAACATACACGTTGGAAGGATTATACAAGATTTATTTATCGGAAGATAAGAAGTATCTTATCATACAGACTGACTACTATGAGAAAAGTCTAATTCCTCTCAGCCTTCCTAATGTCCAAATCCTAAGTATAATTGTCACAAAAGAACAATAGCTAAGGAGTGAGTAACGTGGATAGAAACGTCCGTGCTCGTTTGATTGATGAACTTATGAATACCAAAAGAACCAAAGTCATGGGTATAATAAACGTAACTCCAGATTCATTCTATTCTGGTAGCCGTGTTAGTGAAACTGAACTATTAGAGAAAGTAGAAGAAATGATAAAAAACGGTGTCGATGTTATAGACATTGGTGGGGAAAGCACCAGACCAGGTGCAGACCCGGTTCCTCTTGAAGAGGAAATAAGAAGAACCGTAACAGCGGTGAAGCTTGTAAGAAAGCATTTCGATATCCCTATTTCTGTTGATACCTACAAATCGGAAGTTGCAAGGCTTTCTTTAGAAGAAGGAGCGGATATAATTAACGACATAAGTGCTTTAAGATTTGACGAAAAAATGGTTGATGTGGCTTCACATTACAAATGTCCAGTAATCATCATGCATATGAAAGGCACGCCCAAAACAATGCAAGAAAATCCGGAATATAAAGACGTTGTTGGGGAAATTACTGACTTTTTCAAAGAAAGAATCGAGTTTGCCAAAAGTCATGGGATAGAGCAATTGATACTCGACCCCGGCATTGGTTTTGGAAAAAAGCTTGAGCATAATTTAGCGATATTTAAGCACATAGAAAAATTCAAAGAGCTTGGATACCCAATCCTTATTGGTGCAAGCAGAAAATCGATGATAGGAATGATACTAAATCTACCACCGGAAGAAAGACTAAACGGAACTCTCGCTTTAACTGCTTATTGTGTTATGCACGGTATTGATTTTGTAAGAGTTCATGACGTGAAAGAGAATGTAGAAGTTGTTAAGGTCTTGGAAGCGATTAAGAATCTTCATAGTTAATGAAGGAAGAGGGTAAGACAAGAATGGAAGGAAACAAAAAAGGTAAGGGAAGAAAAAAGATTCGGTTGGACAGATTTTTAGCGAACGCACATATTGGCTCACGAACAGAAGTTAAAATGTATATTAAAGATGGACGCGTCAAAGTTAACGGAGAGATAGTTTATGACCCTGCCTTTTATGTATCAGAAGAAGATGTTGTTACAATCGATGATATGCCTGTGGAGGCTCATCGTTTTGTTTATATAATGCTAAATAAACCTACTGGTTTTGTATCTACAACGTCCGAAAACGAACCAAGTGTGCTAAACCTCATTGAACACCCATACGTTAGTGAACTTCACATAGCAGGTAGACTTGACAAGGACGTAGAAGGCCTTCTGATTCTAACTAACGATGGTGAGTTTACACATAGATTAATATCACCAAAAAAGAAAGTGGAAAAAGAATATTACATATACTCAAAAAAGCCTGTGACCATAACTCGAGAAATGGAAGCAGAGGTTGAAAGAGGATTAGAGGTTGATGGGGAAAAGTTTCTTCCAGGCAGGATTAGGCAAATCGATGAAAGAACGGTTTCAATAACTATCGTTGAAGGAAAGTACCACCAGATAAAGAAGATGTGTAAAAGGCTGGGAATAGAGTGGGAAAAGATAAAAAGAATTCGAATTGGTCGGCTAACACTTGATCAATCTCTAAAACCTGGTGCTTGGAGGGAGCTTACAAAAGACGAGGTAAAAAAGGTCTTTGAATAATAGTGATAAGTTACCATAAACAAAGCGATGCCCTCGTGGGCATCGCTTTGTTGTTTAACCGCCTGAGAGTTAATATGTGACGTCCTGAAGTTTGAGGTATCTTTTATCTGAACCTTTTGTATAGAAAATTTCCACCGTGTGTGTTGCAGCTGGTGAATCACTCTCGAATGTAACAATCCAAGATGAAGTGACGTATTCCACTATTCCGAGATCAGTAAGATCAACGTTTCCAGATGAGTCGGTATATTTTATTATACCACCGGTTTTTTGACAAAGTTCCCTTACATCATCTGGTGCTGAAAAATCTGTTTGATACGAGAAATAGGACACTCCTGGAATAAATGCACCATGTATTGTGAAGAATCCAACGAGTGCTGGCAGCATTTCAGCCTTCGTAAAGTGTGCAAAATCTGTCCCGTCGCCTTTATAATGTGCAGTTGCGTCGGTTATTATTATCATTACTCTCTGTGCTCCTGGTCTCCAATCAAGTGCAGTTGCGGCAAACATTATCGCATCGTATGGGTTCTCCGGCCAATCCCCACCGTAACCAGCATAAAGCGATGCAACGTATTCTTGAGCGGAAGCTGGGGATGTTAAGTTTAAAAATCCCGGATCAACGTCTATATCGCTGGGTGGATTCACATAATCGTCGAATGGTATAACAGCAATTCTTGCATCTAATTTACTATCTGCAAGTGAGTCAGCAAAAGAAATTATGCTATTTTTAGCACCATTAATAGCAGGACCCATACTTCCAGTTACATCGAGAATAATTGCTATATCTAACTTATTTCTCACCGATGATTCTTTGTAAAGCACGAATCCTTGCTCTCTGTTGTCTTCGAAAACTCTTAGTTCACTTGGGAGTAAGTCTTCAACTCCTGGGAGACTTATTTTTACACGCACTGGGTCTGGAACAGCGATAGGTACCAGCGTCGGTTGTTTATCTACACTTCCATAAATGTCCGATGCTAAATATTCTGATACTGATGGCTTTGTTGTTCCAGTGGGATCAGGTGTTATAACTTTTGGCGCTTGTGGTATCTCAGAACAGCTGAACAAAAACACTAGAACAAACACAAAACTTAAGACACTTATAAGCATTCTTCTCATAATCATCACTCCCTCAGAGGCCAATACCTACGCCGACGGAGACTGCGTAGGTATCAAAAATTTGGAAGGACGTGTTCATCGTTGCAATCCCTTCAGCAAAGAATATTATTCCGGTTCCAAACCTTACACCTGCTTTAACATGGAATATATCCTGGTACATTGAAAATTGTGTATTTTTGATATCCAAAATGATGATTGGTGCAGCTCCCGCGTAAATCAATGTTCCCATCAACGGGATTCCAACGTAGATGTAGGGGTCAATTTCTATAAACTGAATCTCCTCGACGTTTATTTCCTCCAACTCTTCGAAAGATGAGACAGGGTAGTAACCTTCTAACATTAGAGAAATTCCGCCAGAAAGCGTTCCTATACGAGCACCGAAATACGGTCTGTTTTTCCCACCAAGTTCCATACCACCGAATGCAGATATTTAAAGCCAAATGCGGAGATTAATGCTGCGATGACAAAAACAATAATCAAAACTCTTCTCATAAAATCACCTTCTTTTCTTTTGTTTTTTACTTTAATAGATTGAACAGGTCGTTACTTCACGGAAAATCTTAAATCGTCCAACTTTTTCAACCTCCTTTCCTTAACGCACCACATACTAATAACCTTTCTACCCTTCATTTTTTAGTAAGATTGACAGTTCCAAATTCTTAGAAGTCAGGGTCTGTAATCTAAACAACCCATGGTTGGGTAATTAAATTACCGTTCTTAGTACGCTTATATAACTTTAGACTCTTGCTTTAACGAAACGTTCAAAATTTGACTTTACCTACAAACACGAAAGAACAAAACCCTAGGAAAAAGCCATGTTATTTCATTTTGCAATTTTTTGCAAACTTTCAGGAAATGTAAGAGATTGCTGAAAAAAATCAAAGGGCTCTCGATTTCGCGAGAGCCCTTTTTGTTGATGGGGTAGTTATCCTGTTTATTATTCAACTTTTATCTCAAGAGCTGGTTTTTCTTCTTTTTTCTTTGGTAATTCTATTGTTAAGACTCCATCGTTGTATTTTGCCTTGATGTTCTGGATATCTACATAATCAGGTAGCGAGAACGCTCTTTCGAATTTACCAAAGCTTCTTTCAACTATTCTGTAGTTCCTTCCTTTTTCATCTCTTTCTGCTTTCTTTTCACCTGATATTCTTATGATTCCATCTTCTACAGTGATTTTTAGTTCGTCTTTCTTGACTCCTGGAACTTCAAGTTCGAGAACTACTTTGTCTTCTGTTTCATATGCATCAACCTTTGGAAGGAATTCTACATCTGTTCTGAATGGTTTCATAAATTCCGAGAAGAGTCTGTCAACCTCTCTTTGCAATTCCATGAATGGTTCGAATAAGTCGTTTCTTCTCGCCAACATACTCTCACCCCCTGCTCAGTATCTTTTGTTTTTCCTTCCGAGTTCCAACAATATTATACATAATTATCACTTTTTTGTCAAGAGTGATAATACCAGATATGATCAGTTTCAAAATTCTTTATAGAAAACTAATTATGTTATATAAATTTAGATGTAACTAAATTGTTAATCACTTGTAGTATATAAATGATAGCACCGTTGTTTGTTTTGTAAAACAAAATGGGGAGCCTGAAAGCTCCCCTATGAAGGTTTCGGTATAACTCGCTGATAATTAACAATACGATGTGGATATTTTTAGGCAATTTCTTTTATAAGCCTTTCAACAAGTAACATTCCAACTCTTTCTTGAGCTTCGAAGGTTGATGCGCCTATGTGAGGTGTTGCAACGACATTTGGCAGGGCGAGTAATTTTTGTCTTAGCTCATCGGTAGGTGGTTCTACTTCAAAGACATCAAGTCCAGCAGCGTAGACTTTGCCACTTAACAAGGCTTCATACAATGCCGCTTCGTCAATGATGCCGCCTCTTGCTGCATTTATTATTATGACTCCATCTTTCATCTTTGAGATGGTTTCTTTGTTTATAAGATTCTTTGTTTCTGGTGTGAGTGGTACGTGTATTGTTATGTAGTCACTTTCTTTGTAGAGTGTGTCCAAATCAACCATCTTAACGTTCATGTCAGTTTCTTTGACAAACGGGTCATAAGCTAAGATTTTCATATCAAATGCGAGTAACCTTTTCGCAACTTCACGTCCTATGTTACCAAATCCGATTATACCGACGGTCCTACCAAAAAGTTCGTGACCTTCAAGTTCTTTTTTTGTCCATTTTCCGTTCTTAAGGTCGATAGTTCCACGTGCGATGTGTCTCGAACAAGCTATCATGAGTCCAATTGTTAATTCCGCTACCGATATACTGTTTGCACCTGGTGTGTTAATAACTTTTATTCCTTTTGCTTCCGCTGCCTTTACATCGATGTTGTCCAAACCGGTGCCAGCTCGCCCAATAATTTTGAGCTTTGTGCCTGCCTCGATAATGTCCGCTGTTACTTTGGTAGCACTTCTAACAATTAGCACTTCTATTTCTGGCATTATTTTGAGAAGGTCTTCTTTTTCCAAGTGTTCAGATGTTAATTCTACTCCAGGAACACTTTTTAGTTTTTCAGTAGCTTGTTTGTCAAGAGGATCGTTAATGTGAATCCTCATATTATTTCACCAGCCCTTTGAAAAGTACTTCTTCAGCAGCTACGACACCTTTTCCAATCTCAACTTTGTATCCCATTTCGTTGAGTGCGAATTCAAGAGCTGTGATACCAGTGATGATATCAAATGGTGTAAGGTAACCAAGATGGGAAATTCTGAATATCTCATCTTTCATAGGTTCCTGCCCGGCTGCTATTGTAACGCCGTATTTGTCTCTCATGAGTTTTGTCAGTTTGCTTGATGGAATACCTTTTGGTGAGTTAACAGCAGTTAGAACGTTACCCGGTCTTTCAGAGAAGAATGTTAAGCCCAAAGCCTTAACAGCAGCTCTTGTTGCTTCTCCATAGAGTGCGTGTCTTGCCCAAACGTTTTCAATACCTTCCTCTTTAAGCATCTTAACAGCTTTGTTGAGCATGTAAATGAGGTTAACAGCTGTTGTCCATGGGTTATCTGGAGAGCTCTTTTTGTACTTTCTAAGGTCGAAGTAATACCTACTGTTCGTACATTTTTCAACCTTTGCATATGCCTTGTCGTTAATGGCTATAAATGCAAGTCCTGGAGGTAGCATCCAACCTTTTTGTGAACCGCTAACCACAACGTCGACTCCCCATTCATCCATCTTCAAAGGTTCTGCCAAAAGACCACTAACTGCGTCAGTTACAAGTATAACGTCTGTGTCTTTTGTCAGTTTTGCGATGTTTTCTAAGTCAATAACTGTTCCTGTTGAAGTTTCACTGTAGGTTGTGAATACAACTTTTGCATCTGGATTTTCTTTCATCGCCTTTTCAATCATTTCTGGTGTGACGGCCTTACCCCATGGGAGTTTGATTTCAACAACGTTCACGCCGTAGGCTTTTGCGATTTCGACCCATCTTTCACCGAATTTACCAGCGTTTACAATTATAGCCTTTTCGCCGGGGTTAACCAGGTTAACAACGGCTGTTTCCAAAGCACCGGTTCCCGATGATGTTAATACGTAAACTGGGTGTTTTGTCTGAAAAACGTATTTCGTGAGCTCAAGGGTTTCTTCTAACAGTTTAACGAATTCTGGTGTCCTGTGGTGAATAGTTTCTTTAGCACCCTCAAGTAGTATTTCCTGAGGAACTGGTGTTGGACCTGGTGATAGTAACAAGTACTTTCTTATCACAAAAACCCCTCCTTCTGTCGTATTGGTGTGGAATTTTTCATCCCTTAACACAATTCGAAACAATTTACGGTATCACTGAAATGAGAATAAATTCACCAATATTTTACATCTTGGAAAGTATTTTTGACAACAGGCTTAATAGTGCAATTTTTTTCATGCAATGTTTTGCAAGGCAAAAATCCATTAGAAATCTCACTTAATCTATTTATACCGTGAACATGCATTGGAATTTTCTTTTTGCTTTTTGGCATAATGTTGCTAATATATAATCGGAGGCGATAAATACTGTTCGCACCTTTAAAGAACAATATTTATATGAGATGTTGTGCCAAAAATACAACAAGGAGTGTGGGATTCATGGATCTAGAGAGCAAACTGTCAGAAGTTGGTATGAACCTGAGGTCTTCTTTGATTAGAGAATTGCTCAAATACGCTTCCGTGCCGGGTTCAATATCATTTGGAGGTGGAGTACCGGATCCAAACACATTCCCACGTCACGAGCTTGCAGAAATTGCAAAAGAAGTCATAGAACAGGAATATGCATACACTCTCCAATACAACACTACTGAAGGTGATGATGAACTTGCAAAACAAATGATAAAGCTCCTAGAAAGAGTTTATGGAATAACAGGTCTTGATAGATCCAACCTACTTTTCACCACAGGTTCGCAGCAAGCTCTCGACCTTCTTGCCAGAGTCCTACTTGACAAAGATAGCATATGCTTTGTTGAGTTCCCTGTCTATCTTGGCGCAGCGAGTGCGTTTAGAATGACCTTTACAAAGTTTGAGACCATCCCTCTACTAGACGATGGTATGGATGTCGATTATTTGGAGAAGAAACTAAGGGAACTTGACCAAGCTGGAAAAATAAAGCATGTGAAATTCATATACACCGTTCCAAACTTCCACAACCCTGCCGGTGTCACGATGAGTCTGGAAAAGAGGAAAAGATTGATAGAAATAGCCGAAAGATACGATATTCCTATCCTTGAAGACGACCCATATGGGCTTCTCAGATTTGAAGGTGAGCATTTACCCTCCTTGTATAAATTAGCCGGACCAGATAGAGTAATTTTGTTGAACACATTTAGCAAGATTCTCACACCTGGTTTAAGAATAGGTGTAATAATCGGGCGTGCGGATATTGTTAGAAAAGCAACTCTTGCAAAGCAAGCAGCTGATTTGTGTAGCCCGAGCTTGAATCAAAGGATAGCCGCAAGGTTCTTGGAAAGGTACGATTTGCTTGAATACCTAAAGCCAGGAATAGAACTGTACAAGAAGAAAAAAGACACAATGATAAAAGCTCTCGAAGAGAACTTCTCAGATATAAAAGGAGCGAAATGGGTCAATCCACAAGGTGGTCTTTTTGTTTGGTTCACACTTCCTCAAGGCTACGATACGATGGAAATGTTTGAAACAGCAAAAGAAAAAAAGATTTATTATATCCCAGGTGAAGCTTTCACAATAGACGATAGTAAGAGTTCTTCAATGAGGCTTTCGTTCTGCTTACCACCGGAAGAGAAAATAATTGAGGGAATCAAAAGACTTAAGGAAGTTGTCGTAGAATACGGTAAAAAGAAAGGGTTGATGTAATATGAGAATTTTGGTTATTAATCCTGGAGCAACGAGTACGAAAGTTGCCGTTTTTGAAGGCAAGCAAAAGATTCTTCAGGAGACACTTCAACACAGTGTAGAAGAGCTGGATAAATATCCTACAATAATGGACCAAAAGGAAATGAGAGCAAACGCCGTTGAAGAATTTTTAAGAAAGCACAACTTAACAATTGACCAATTTGATGCTATAGCTGCTCGTGGTGGAATACTACCACCAGTTGAAAGTGGGACTTACATCGTTGATGAAAACATGGTGGATTATTTAATAAATAAAACAAAAGTTCAACATGCCTCAAATTTAGCAGCGGTTATTGGTTATGAACTATCCAAGAGAGCATCAAGAACCATTCCAGTTTACATTACCGACCCGGTTAGTGTGGACGAAATGATTCCGGAGGCAAGGCTATCCGGGATAAAGGATATCGAGAGAAAGAGTCTTTCACACATATCGAACATGCGTGCTGTTGGCATACGAATTGCTGAAGAGTTAGGCAAGAGCTTCTACGAATTGAATATGGTTATTGCTCACCTCGGAAGTGGTATTTCAGTTGCACCGTTTGAAAAAGGAAGGATGATAGATGTAAACAACGCCAACGATGAAGGTCCATTCAGTGTTGAAAGGACCGGAGAACTGCCTGTTGGAGATGTTGTTAAATTGTGCTATTCCGGTCAGTACACGAAAGAACAACTGAAAAAGATGTTTGTCGGTAAGGGAGGTCTTGTTGCTTATCTTGGCACAAATGATTTGAGAGAAGCATTCAAAATAGCAGAAAGCGACCCGAAAGCGTTAGAAGTGATAGAAGCTATGGCTTACCAAATTGCACAAGAAATAGGTGCCATGTGTGTTGCTTTAAAAGGTAAGGTGGATGCAATTGTTCTTACGGGTGGTATGGCTTACAGTGAAAGGTTTGTTGATATGATAAAATCCTATGTTTTCAAGTTTGCCCCTATCTTTGTAGTGCCTGGTGAGATGGAGATGGAGGCTCTTGCCTACGGAACTCTGCGCGTTCTTACCGGTGTTGAAGAACCTAAAGTATGGAGACCTCAGGAGGTGTAAGAAATGAAGAAACTTCAAGAACTTTTAGATAAAGCTAAAGGTTTAGGCAACAAGGTGGTTGCCGTTGCAGCAGCAGATGATGATGTTGTTTTGAGAGCGATAGATATGGCAAAGAAAGAAGGAATTGTCGACGCCTTATTATTTGGAGATGCTAAGAAGATAGCAGTTGCTGCTGAAAAAGCAGGTTTAAATATCAAAGATTTTGAAATATTCGACTCAAAAAGCCCTGCAGATGACGCTGTCAAAGCAGTTGTGGATGGCAGAGCGCATTTTGTTATGAAAGGGAACATAAAAACAGGGGATTTAATGAAGGCTGTTTTGAAAGATGAGTATAACCTGAAAACAGGAAGAACAATGTCTCTTGTTAGTATTTTTGAAACACCTCTCTATCATAAATTGCTTATTGTTACAGACGCAGGAATGACCATAGCTCCTGATTTGGAACAAAAGGTTCATCTTATCGAAAATGCAGTTCTTGTTGCTAGGAAAGCTGTTGGTGTGGAAAAACCGAAGGTAGCGATTTTAGGTGCAATTGAGGTTGTCAATCCAAAGATGGAAGCAACGATGCATGCAGCACTACTTGCGAAGATGAACGAAAGAGGGCAAATCAAAAACTGTGTGGTAGATGGTCCTTTTGCATTAGACAACGCTGTATCAAAAGAGGCAGCCGAGCACAAGGGAATTGTTAGTCCTGTTGCCGGTGATGCCGATATATTGATTATGCCAGATATTGAGGCTGGAAATATCTTCTACAAAGCTATGGTTTTTCTTGCAGGTGCAAAGGTTGCTTCAGCGATAATTGGTGCAAAATGTCCCGTTGCACTCACCTCAAGGGCTGATAGTGATGAAACGAAGCTACTGTCATTAGCACTAACGTGTTTGATGAGTGAATAATCGTAAACCGTTGGATGGGTGGTGTGTCAGATGAAGATATTGGTTATAAACCCAGGTTCCACAAGTACGAAAGTTGCAGTTTTTGAAGACGAGCAAATGATAGCTTCGAAGACTTTGAGGCATTCGCCAGAAGAATTGGCACCATTTCATAAACTGACTGACCAATTTGAATTTCGTGCAAGGATTGTCGAAAATTTTTTGAGTGAAATAGGGATTAAACCTGAAGAATTATCGGCTGTTGTTGGTCGTGGTGGGCTTTTGGACCCAATCCCTGGCGGTACGTATAAGGTAACGGAAGATATGCTTGAGGTGCTTAGGGAAGCGAAAAATGGAGAACACGCTTCGAATTTGGGTGCACTCATAGCCTACGAATTCACTAAGCAGTATGGAATACCTTCTTTTATCGTAGACCCAGTTGTAGTCGATGAAATGGAACCACTGGCAAGATATACTGGGCATCCCATGTTTAGAAGAAAGTCTATCTTCCATGCACTTAATCAAAAAGCGACTGCCAGAAATGCCGCAGCACAACTTGGAAAAAAATACGAGGAAGTCAACCTTATCGTTGTACACATGGGTGGAGGTATTTCTATAGGTGCACATAGAAAAGGTAAAGTTGTGAATGTGAACAACGCGTTGGACGGAGATGGACCATTCACGCCAGAAAGAAGCGGTACCTTGCCTTTGACACAGTTAATTGACCTGTGCTACAGCGGGAAATATACATACGATCAGATGAAAAAGAAAATTAAAGGTGCGGGTGGAATGGTCGATTACCTTGGGACAAACGATGCGATGGTTGTCCAACAAAGAATCAGACAAGGTGACAAAGAAGCAGAGCTTGTCTATAAAGCAATGGCTTATCAGATAGCGAAGTGGATTGGAAGAATGGCAGCTGTTCTCAAAGGTGAAGTGGATGCAATAGTTCTGACAGGTGGCTTGGCATACGACAAAGAATTCATGGTGAAATGGCTTACAGAATACACAAGTTTTCTAGCACCAATCCTTGTTTTCCCGGGCGGGGATGAAGAGAGGGCACTTGCAATGGGCGCGCTCAGGGTTTTGAGAGGTGTTGAGGAAGCGAAGATATACTGGGAAAATATTTTGCAGCATTAAGAATGGGAAAGGGAGTAAAACAAATGGCAAAGAATTACGCATTTATTGGTTTGTTTGGAAGTGGTAAGACAGAAGTAGCAATTAATTGGGCTTTAAAACTGAAAGAAGAGCACGAAAAAGTTGCAATTATAGATGGTGACATTATCTCTCCATACTTCAGAACAAGAGATATTGCTGAAGACCTCGAAAAAGCAGGACTTGTGACAGTTTATCCAAAGGGAGCGTTGAGGAACGCAGATTTACCAATTATCACAGGTGCTGCGATTGGTTACCTTTTGAATCCCGAGTTCAAGGCAGTTGTAGATGTTGGAGGAGAAGAAAACGGTGTTGTTGTGCTAGGTTATTTGAAACCTTACCTTGGTGATGCAGAAATAAGCATGGTTGTAAACATTGCAAGACCATTTTCTTCAACAGTTGATGGGATAATCAGAGCGTACGAACAGTTGAGAAGGATTGCAAGAGTTAAGGTGGATTATCTAATTAACAACGCAAATTTGTCGTACGAAACCACACCGGATATTATAAGAAAAGGAGAAGAAATACTTACTAAAGTCTCTGAAATCATCGAGGTTCCTGTGAAATGGACAGTTGTTCCAGATTTTATCGAAGAAAATGATTTCAAGTATCCTGTATTTAGGATTCATCGTTTCATGAAGATGGAAATAATTTGAATGTTAGCATTCAAACTCTTAGCAAAGGAGGATACTTATGCCGAAGGTCAGAGGAAAGATAGAGATTAATCAGGAAAGATGCAAAGGTTGTGGATTGTGTATAAGCGTTTGTCCGATGAAAGTTATTGAGTTTAGCGATTCGTTCAATTCAAAAGGTTATCACCCCGCGGAACCTAAGCACGTTGAAAAATGTATTGCCTGTGGTTTTTGTTACAATATGTGTCCTGATGTTTGTATAACAGTTTACCGAGAAGTAGAAAGTGCTTAAGGAGGGAAAAACAAATGAGCGAAAGAGTTTTGGTAAAAGGGACGGAAGCAATAGGTGAGGCAGCGATACGTGCTGGTTGTCGTTTGTTTTTTGGTTACCCAATAACACCTCAGAATGAACTACCTGAATACATGTCGAAAAGAATGCCAGAAATTGGTGGAACTTTCTTGCAAACAGAAAGTGAAGTTGCAACAATTAACATGGTGTACGGTGCAGCGTGCACGGGTACAAGAGTTATGACATCTACATCTTCACCAGGTTTTAGCTTGATGCAGGAAGGCATTTCTTACATGGCATGTGCACAGTTACCAGCAGTTCTTGTCAATGTTGTGCGTGGTGGACCTGGTCTCGGAGATATTCAACCCTCCCAAGGAGACTATTGGCAAGCAACGAAAGGTGGGGGACATGGAGATTACAAGCTTATCGTTCTTGCACCGTCAACAGTGCAGGAAGCAGTTGACTTAACGTATCTTGCATTTGACCTTGCTGATGAGTACAGAAACCCAGTATTAATAATCGCCGATGGTGTTATTGGTCAAATGATGGAACCTGTCACATTCCCCGGGTTTAGGGATTTAAATACGTTACCCAAGCATGATAGCTGGGCTCTGACAGGTGCCAATGGTAGAGAAAAACACATCGTTGTATCGTTCGATATTGACCCCTATGTATTGGAAAAAATGAACCTTGAGCTTGTTGAAAAATACAAAAAAATTGAGGCGAAAGAGAAACGTTGGGAAGAATATAAACTAGATGATGCAGAAGTGGTCATTACTGCGTTTGGAACGGTGGCAAGGATTGCTAAAAGCGTTGTTGAACAAGCAAGGAAGGAAGGTATAAAAGTTGGACTATTCAGACCTATTACACTATGGCCATTTCCATACGAGCGACTTGAAGAAATTTCGAAAGGCAAAAAATTGATTTTCGATGTTGAGATGAACATGGGGCAGATGTTGGAAGATGTTAAACTCGCGGTAAAGGACCATGCGCCAATTGAATATTACGGAAGACTCGGAGGAGTTGTGCCAACACCAGACGAAATACTCCAAGCATTAAAATCTAAGCTCGGGAGGTAATGTATATGGCATTTGAAGTTATATTGAAAAAGCCGGAAGCTTTAACTGAAAGAGAGTTCACATACTGTCCAGGTTGTACGCATGGGATAATCCATAGGTTAGTTGCAGAAGTTATTGATGAGCTTGGCATAAGAGAAAAGACAATCGCTGTGGCTCCGATCGGATGTTCGGTATTTGCGTATCAATTTTTTAACACAGATGCAACTGTTGCAGCGCACGGTAGGGCACCTGCTGTTGCTACTGGTATGAAAAGAGCAAGACCAGACCTTTACGTGTTCACATACCAGGGGGACGGAGACCTCGCAGCTATAGGAACTGCGGAAATTGTCCATGCGGCAAACAGAGGTGAAAAGATTACAACTATCTTTGTAAACAACGCAATCTACGGAATGACAGGCGGACAGATGGCACCTACCACGTTATTAGGCATGAAAACAACAACGACACCTTACGGCAGAAGTGCAGAAAACGATGGCTATCCGCTTCACGTTGCTGAAATCATAAAAGAAGCACGAGGTGTTGCATTCTTGGCTAGAACGAAAGTTAATACGCCACAGGATGTTGTAAAAACCAAGAAAGCAATAAGAAAGGCATTCTTGGCTCAAATAAGAGGTTTGGGATTTGGAATGGTGGAAGTACTCTCTACATGTCCGACAAACTGGGGTATTGACCCTGTTTCGGCGCTCAAATGGTTGGAACAACATATGGTTCCGGAATACCCACTTGGAGTATTTGTTGATAAGGTAGGGGATGAGCAATGACAACAAGAATGATATTTGCCGGCTTTGGTGGACAAGGCGTCATGTTGATGGGGCAAATCATATCCTTAGCGGGAATGCTCCAGGGTAAGAACGTTACTTGGATGCCATCGTATGGACCTGAGATGAGGGGAGGAACTGCGAATTGTACCGTTGTTATAAGTGACGAACCTGTTGCATCTCCTGTGACTAGCAGTGCAGAAGTTATTGTTGCAATGAATATACCATCCCTTCTGAAATTTGAGCCTGCTGTTACGGAAAATGGATATCTTTTCGTTAATCAGTCGGTTGTGGACAGGGAACCAACCAGGAAGGACATTCACGTTGTAAAAGTACCTTGTAACGAAATTGCAGATGAGTTAGGAAATTTGAAAGTTGCAAACATGGTTATGCTTGGTGCCGTTGTTGGAGCAACAAATGTTGTCGATGTCGATAGTGTATTCAAAGCTCTTGAGAAGAAACTTGCCGGAGGAAAAGCTGCGCTTATTGAGATTAACAAACAAGCGATTTTAAAAGGTATTGAGATGGCAAAAAGCCAGCTGTAAGCTCAAACCCAAATACTCTCTTAAAGGCGGATTAGATAGACACACGCATTACGCCGGGTCGAGAAACCCGGCAATTTTTTTATATCTAAAAATAAATCGTGGTATAATATAAAAGCCTAACAAGAAAATAGGTTTCTAAAGGAATGAACGATATAGCAATCACTGTGGTCAAAACTAGTAGGAGGTGAAAGGCGATGGTAAAACATACGTTCAAAACGGTCTTTTTCTTCGTTGTCCTTTTTGCAACATTGAGCTTTGCGGAGTTTTATCTTAACGTCGGTACAGTTCAGATTGGCAACGAAAATTACATGATTTACGAATTTGGTCCAGAGTTTACAGTAGGTCCTCTCACACTTGGACTCACACTTACGACCTATGCAACGGATTTGACAACTGGGAGTTTTTACTTTGGATATCCTGGTTCTTCGGCACCGAGTACGAATATTCTTGACGGTATCAACATAACAGCATTTGGGTTAGATTTGGGGAATATCTGGTTCAGATATGGAAGGATGAGACCCATAACCTACGGGATGGGCTTTATTTTCAGTGGATACTCGAATCCTAATGCAAGAACCCTAGATGCAGGTATTAGAATGGGGATGTTGAGTGCTTCTGCACACGTTCCATATCAGCTTGCGCAACTTTCAACATTTACCTTTACACAATCTGACTCGTTATATACAGCGGTTGTAAGTTCTAAGGTTTCCTTATTTGAACTTTCAGTGTATGGTGGAGTTGATATGGACGGTCTAAAGGAGGATGCGGTTGCTACGCCTCTTACCTACGCGGCAGGGGTTTCTCTCACTACGAACGTGCTTGGATTCTCAGTCGGAGCAGAGGCTGGAGCTCAGATGTGGAAAGACGGAACTACAGGATACGGTGCTTTCGGTGGTATCTTTGGCGATTTTGGTGTGCTTCAATTTGTTGCAGGTCCGTTCTACGCATCGGATGGTTTCAAACCATGGTTGATTTCGAGGAACTATGGTTTTGAAAAATCACAACCTGATTTTGGACCGGATAAATACAAATCAGACCTCGGTTACATTGCCAACTTGGCTTTGACATTTAGCCCATATGGAAAAGTAGCAGTCCTTCTGAAGGGCAACTTCGAAGGAAACATGACATTATCTGGTGAAGGGCTTATAAACATACCAGCTATCGGTGGTACAAATGGCCTAGTTCTCTATGGTTATCTTTACGATGAGACACCTTTTGAAAATGAACAATTCTTTGATGATAACACACAAGCGAGGTTGACGATAGCTTATCCGGTGTTTTCAGGATTCTACGCTGGTGTAAAGTACATTTGGGAAGACAGTCAATGGAAACAAACAGCATTTGTTGGAGGAACCGCCAACTTCTAATATCGGGTCAAATCTTGGAACCTGAGGGTCTTGAAAATATCTCCGCCTGATGATATAATATAATTAGAGATTGAGCGGGTGTAGCTCAGTTGGTAGAGCATCAGCTTCCCAAGCTGAGGGCCGCGGGTTCGAATCCCGTCGCCCGCTCCAAACAAAAGAATGAATAGAAAAGAAGGCAGACCCAAAATGGGGTCTGCTTTATTATAAAGAATACCAGCAAAAAGCCGTGGGGTGGATGGAGGTTGAAAAAATGGAGAAGAAAAAGAGTAGTGCTAAGCGAAGTTCTAAGGTTAATGAGTTGGAAAGTAAGTTTTTTTTCAAAGAAGCGCTCACATTCGACGATGTTTTGTTAGTTCCTCAATACAGTGAAGTTCTACCATCTGATACAGATGTTTCAACTCGCTTGACACGTTTGATAAGGCTCAACATCCCTCTTGTTAGTGCTGCGATGGATACTGTTACTGAAAGTGAATTGGCAAAAGCTTTAGCACGAGAAGGTGGAATTGGCATTATTCACAAAAACCTTTCTATCAAAGAGCAAGCACATCAAGTTGAGATAGTTAAAAGAACAGAGAATGGAGTAATCGAAAACCCTGTTGTTATTCATCCAGAAGACACGGTTTTCAACGCACTGAAGTTGATGGCAGAGTATAAGATTGGTGGCTTCCCCGTTGTAGACGATGAAGGACATTTGGTCGGTTTGTTGACCAATAGAGATGTGAGATTTGAGAAGGATGTCAAGAAAAAAGTCAAAGAACTCATGACACCAAGGCAAAAACTGATAGTGGCAAAACCTGGAATATCTCTGGAAAAAGCCAAAGAAATACTTCATGAAAACAGGATAGAAAAGCTACCACTTGTCGATGAGAACAATAAGCTCGTAGGACTTATAACGATAAAAGATGTTCTCAGCGTTATAGAGCACCCGAATGCAGCAAGAGACCAGAAAGGTAGGTTACTTGTGGGAGCAGCGGTTGGCACAGGAAGGGATACTTTTGAACGTGTTGAAGCTCTCGTAAAAGCAGGTGTTGACGTTATCGTCGTTGATACAGCTCATGGTCATTCGAAAAAGGTTATCGAGACAGTTAAAGCTATTAAGAAAGCTTATCCCGAACTGCAAGTGATTGCTGGAAATGTTGCAACAGCCGAAGCAACAGAAGAACTTATCAAAGCAGGAGCGGATGCTGTAAAGGTTGGGATAGGTCCCGGTTCAATATGCACCACACGAATTGTCGCCGGAATTGGTGTCCCACAACTGACCGCCATATTGGATTGTGCTCAGGTTGCTAAAAAATACGATATCCCAATAATTGCCGATGGAGGTATAAGATATTCCGGAGATATTGTTAAAGCGCTTGCAGCGGGAGCTGAGAGCGTAATGCTTGGAAGTATATTCGCTGGCACGGAAGAATCGCCTGGTGAGACTGTACTTTATCAAGGAAGAAAATACAAAGTTTACAGAGGTATGGGGTCTATCGGAGCTATGAAATCTGGAAGTGCTGACAGATACTTTCAGAGTGAAAATCAAAAGTTTGTGCCAGAGGGCGTTGAAGGTATGGTGCCTTACAAAGGAGCAGTTAAGGATGTTGTCTACCAGTTGGTAGGTGGATTAAGAGCCGGAATGGGTTACGTTGGGGCAAGAACCATCAAAGAACTACAGCAAAAAGCCAAATTCATTAAGGTTACACAAGCATCGGTTAAGGAAAGCCATCCACACGATATCGTTATTACAAAAGAACCACCAAACTACTGGAGTGGTCAGTGAGTTGGGGTTGCCAAATTTTTCTATATCGAAAAACCAAATTAATCAACAAAGCGGGGAAACATACTTTATCCCCGCTTGTTTTTTGGCATTTAATTATAAACTCTACCGGCTTTCCTTTCTATAACTTGCAACTATGAGTTTCAAACCAATCTCTATCAATCCAGCAGCAATGATTGCCACAACGAATTCCCAGAATCCCATTTTGATGTAACCTAAGGACTGAACAATGATTACAGCACCTAAGATTGATAGTCCAAGACCATTGGGGAAACTTTTTATCAAACTAACGATACCACCAACCAATGCTATCGCACCAAAAATTAACCAAACTAGTGATGTTATGGACAAAATCACACTCAAGAGAGTAAAAATACCGGCCGTAAAAAGTATGACACCCCAAAACACGCTATCACGCTCCTTTTTGTGTAGAATTTTAATCCAATTTAATAATGGGATTGCCTTTTAGTTCTTCATAAACAAATCTCTCTGCAAGGATTTTTCCTTTGTTTTCTACATACTCACTTTCAAGAACTTTCGCGTTTATTTGGCCGGTGTTGTAAAGTTCTTCCAAGTCTAACTCATTTGCTTGTAAATCCCCCGAGTTGCTTAGCTTTTCTACAGATAACTTCTCAACTTTTAAGTTACCCTTGTTGGAGACATCTTCAAAACGCAATTCTTGACATTCGACTGTGCCTTTGTTGGTCATTTCTTCCCCGATAAAAGTTCTTGCTCTTAACCTGCCCGAATTATCTGCACTCTCGCATTTGATTTCGTCTGCCTTGACGAAACCAGAATTTGCAAGTACTTCCGTTTCCAAAATATTTATGTGGCATTCCCCACTGTTGACAATTCTTTCAGCTTCTGCTCGTTCAGAAGTTAGTATACCATTTTTAGAAATAACCACATCACCTGCTTTTAGCTCAACTGCTCCTAAAGTTCCTGTTAAGACAAGTTTATCACATTCAATTGAAATGGCTGAGAGTTTTCCGTTTACTATCACTTTTTCTTTCTTTAGAAACTCTATTTTTTGTTCGCCTTCAATGAAAATTTCTTTGTCGGATTTAAAAGTCATCTTTTTAGACAATTTTTCAACAAAAGGAACCTCAAATGCTATAACATTGTGTTTTCCAGAAACATTCGGAGTTCCTTCCTCTTTTGAGAGTATTGAATTTACATCTCCTTCTACCTTTCCTCCAGCCCAGATTATCTTGGACCTCACAGCGTTCAAATCTCCGTTGATAATACCATGGATTTCGACGATACTATTTACTACAGATACGTCTCCGTTGACTTTACCTTTGATTATAAGTTTTCCGTTGGTCATGGAGATATTCCGGTGTATCTCTTTGTTCTCTTCAATTTCCTCCGTTACTTCCACAAACTCTTCTTCTTTGCTTTTTTCCTCATTTTCTTTTTCTTTATTGTAAATCGCTTCTATCAACTTTTCAGCATCTTCTGGGGTTATTTCTCCTCTCTCGACAGCTTCTAACACTTGTCTTAATTCTGCTCTATCCATCTTTCCTCACCCACCTGTCTGTATTTGGTTTGAAAATTACTCTTCAATTTTTATACCCGACAAAAAAGGCTTCACTACGAGATTTCTAACAATTCCAAGTACACCATTTATGAAGAAGTTATTCACCTCGTTAACTTTTCCATCCACTATGGGTTTGGTACCTTTGTAAGAACAACCTACCATTTCAAGATTACCTGTGATATGTCCACCATTCCAGACAATGTTTGTCCCTACAAGTTCAACATTTCCTGCTACCTCTCCCGAAAAAATCAGTTCCCCGAAGACAACTTCAAGGTCACCAAGAAGTCTTCCGTTGATAATGGCTTTGCCATTCACTACTTCAACTTTTCCAAAATATTCCTCGCCTGGGTTTATTATGAAATCCTTACCAATGTAACTTTTTGACCCTTTTCTCCGCTCTTGGGTTCGCTTATCCATAATTGCTTCGATAAGTTGTTCTGCTTCGTCAACGGTAATTTCCTTTCTGGCAAGAGCTTGCAAAATCGCCAGTAAGTCATTCGGAAGCTCTCCCATCGTTTTCACCTCTTTTCTTTTTCAGAATAGCTATAGCTTCTTCAACAGTAATTTTCTTCTCTTTCAGTAGCTTAAAGACATCTTCAGAGTTTCCCTGTTCTTCCTCGTCTTCGATTGGCGTGAGTCCCATTTTTTCTAAGACTTTGTCAAGCCTTCCTCTTAATGCGAAATATCCGATACCTGTTAATCGTTCCATCTCTTTCAAGTTACCTTTCGTCCTTAGAAACATCATAATGAACCTTGTGTCTTCTTCATCTAAGTATGCGAACGCGGGTGCTTCAAACGCGCCACTAACGGTTACACCATCATCATCACACCTAAGCTGGACGACTTTCATTGGCTTCCCGCATACGGGACATCTTGGTAACATTTTTGCCACGATTCCCACCTCCCAAAAATATTGTATCATAGTCCAAATAATTTGTCAAATTAAACAAAAATATATAGAGAACAGGCTGAAAAGGATTATAAACATGTTAAAAACATCTCTTTGAAATCTACACAAGTTGTGATATAATCACATTGCATTGTGTTGGTTTTTTCATTCTTTGTAAACATTGGGGGGATTTTGAGTGGCTAAAGAGAAGTTTAACCTTCAGGATCGTTTTTTGAACATTGTTAGAACGCGGAAGATAGAGGTGAAGGTTTACTTAGTTAACGGTTTCCAAGCCAAAGGTATTGTTAGGTCGTTTGACAACTTTACTGTCCTTTTAGAAAACGGTAGGCAACAGATGCTCATTTACAAACATGCCATTAGCACTATCCAACCCGCTCAATACATTATGCTAATGAAAACAGAGGAACAAGAGGGAGAACAACAAGAGCAAGAACAAGAACAACAAGGTTTTGAAGAAACGCAAGAATAGGTTTTTCAAAAATTTTATTTGTGGAAGGGGGATGACAGAGTTTAGGAAAAAAGGAGTTATAGTAGCGATAGCACAAGCTCTTGACTATAGAACAAGGGAATCTGTTGAAGAATTGGAGTTACTTTGTAAGACACTGGATATAGAGGTTTTGGACACAATAATTCAACGCAGAGAAAAACCAGACCCGGCAACTTACGTCGGTAGTGGGAAATTAGAGAAGATAAAGAACTTCTGTGAAGAAAACCAAATTGATGTAGTTATTTTTGACGATGAAATAACACCCATTCAACAAAGAAACATAGAAAACGTTTTAAATGTTCCTATCCTTGATAGAACGCAGGTAATCCTTGAAATTTTTTCCAGACATGCAACAACTCACGAAGGAAAGCTACAAGTAGAAATGGCAAAACTTATTTATGAGTTGCCTCGACTGAGAGGAAAGGGTTTGTATTTGTCAAATCCTGGTGCAGGTATAGGTACAAGAGGTCCAGGTGAAACCGCACTTGAGCTTGATAAAAGAAAGGTAAAACAAAGAATTTCGACTTTGAGAAAGGAACTCGCAAAATTAAAACTCAACAGACAAAATGTAAGGAAGTCCAGATTGGAGAGTGGATACTACCTTGTTTCAATTGTTGGGTATACGAACGCTGGGAAAAGCACTTTGTTGAGTTCGATTTCAGGTGAAAAAGATATACTTGTTTCAGATAAACTCTTTTCCACATTAAATCCTACTATCCGAAAGGTTAAATTACCAAGTGGTCGAAGTTGCCTTGTTGGTGATACAGTAGGGTTCATAAGTAAGTTGCCTCATACACTTGTTGAGGCCTTCCACTCAACACTGGAAGAGATACTTTATTCGGATCTTTTGTTGCTTGTTGTTGATATTTCGGACCCATTTTACAAAGACAAAATCCGCGCCTCATACAGCGTGTTAGAAGAAATCGGTGCTCATGAAAAGCCAACAATTCTTGTTTTTAATAAAATAGATGCTCTACCGGATGACAAACTTGAGCTTATAAGATACGAATACCCTCATGGGGTTTTCATATCTGCAAAACAAAGAGAGGGTTTAAATGGTTTGTTGTCAAAGATGGAGGAATATTTTAAATCTTTTGATGTTCACGTTAATCTTAGAATAAACCATTCAGATTATGGACTAATTTCTAAGTATCGTGAATACGTGACTATAGAAAAGTTAACTTCTTCAAGTGAGTTTGATTTCGTCCAAATAAGTGGACCTGAGAGTATAGTGCTCAAGATAGAACGTGTTTTGAATTCAAAGGTTGAGAATTCTTATCTGTAAGGAGAGGTGAAGATGGAGGTAATAGAGGTATTAGAAGTTAGACATTTTTTAAACCGCTTTAAATTAGTTTTGTTTGTCAGCTTCTTTTTTATAGCTTTTGTGCCATCTTTGCTTGTAGCTTTGTATCAACTACCTGTAGATAGTTCTTATATTACCGCTACATTCATGGAGTTCCGAGCCACTGGAAAGGTTCCACATTTCCATTCTGGAATAGATTTTAGTACTTTTCTTAAAGAAGGAATCCCAATCAAGGCGGTTGCTAACGGTTTTGTAAGAAGGTTGGAGATAGATTTGGATAACATATATGGTAACACTGTAGTTTTAGAGCACCCAGATGGCTACAGAACGTTGTATGCTCATCTTTCACAGTTCGCAGAGAAATATGAAAAATTGGCAAATATGTTAAGGGAAGAATTTGGAGCCAAAAGGATTGTTGTTGAGTTTTTAGCGGATGATTGGAAAGTTTCTGCAGGTGAGGTAATAGGTTATTCTGGTAAGACCGGTGAAGCTGCGCAACCACATTGTCATTTCGAGGTTCGAGACAAAGAGGAAAAGAACATCTACGACCCCTTGGATTTTATTGACAAAAGTTTGTTGAAACCTGTCCAAATGGGGATTATTTTGAAAAGTTTGATAATAGATGGTAAAGAATACTCGTATTCGGAAAATGCTACATATGAGTTTTACGGAACGTACCCAAAAATAGCTGTTGAAACGTACACAGAATTAGCGAAAAATTTACTTGGAATTAAAGAAATAAAAGTGTACTTTTCAGGTGATTTGGTGTATCATATAATACTTGACAGGTTACCTATGGAATACTGGGAGAAACCTTACTCTCTGTATGATGAACGCTCTGTAATGACCGCACTTATTTATAGAGGATATTACAAGTTGTATAGCGATGAGACACTTCCTTATGTCAAAGTGAACAGAGTGAAAGATTATAACATGAGCTCGTACAAAGTAGTGCTTGAAATAAGTGATGCTTTTGGAAACGTCGGGAAGTTTTCTTTCAACGTTCAAAGAAGGTGATTGATATGTTTTTCTTCAAAAAGAGAGAAAAAACAGAAGCAGATTTGGAAAAGAACCCGTTTTATAAGGAATCCAACGCTTTAGTTGTATACATCAAGTGTAATAAATGTGGCGAGGTATTCAGAAGCCATCTGCGTATAGGCTATGACTTTATAATAGATTACGATAACAGGTCAGCACCTTTCAAAATTGAGAAAATTTACGTAGGTTCAAAGTGTCCCAATAAGATTGAACTAAGAGCAAAGTTCACAGGCTCTTACAAGCCAGTGAGCATCGAAATAGAAGGTGGGAAGTTCATATCAAAAGAAACTTATGAAAGGGAGGCAGAGAGATGAGAAGGTTGTTCACGAGCGAAAGTGTTACGGAAGGACACCCAGATAAGATGGCGGACCAGATTAGCGATGCCATCTTAGACGCGATTATTGCAGAGGACCCAAAAGCACGTGTTGCTGTTGAAACGTTGCTCACCACAGGTGTTGCTGTTGTTGCAGGTGAAGTAACAACAAGAGCATACGTTGACGTCCAAGATATTGTAAGAAAGACGGTTCTTGAAATTGGTTACACAAGAGCGAAGTATGGTTTTGATGGTGAAACTTGTGCAGTTCTTTCTTCATTTCACAGCCAATCACCAGATATTGCGCTTGGCGTTGACGAAGCAGCAGAGTACAAAGAAGGTCAAAAAGCAGAAGATGAATTTGAGAAAATCGGAGCCGGTGACCAAGGAATGATGTTTGGGTACGCAACAAACGAAACAGAAGAATTTATGCCACTTCCAATAATGCTTGCACATAAACTCGCCATGAAACTTGCGGAAGTTAGGAAGAATGGAACAGTGCCTTTCTTGAGACCAGATGGTAAAACGCAAGTTACCATCGAATACGATGAAAACGACAAACCAGTAAGAGTCGATACCGTGTTGATTTCTACACAGCACGAACCAGATGTTACTATTCCAGAAATTAAGGAAGCACTTATAAAATATGTAATTGATCCAGTCATTCCTGAAAACTTAAGGGATGATAAAATGAGAATTCTTGTAAACCCAACCGGTCGCTTTGTTCTTGGCGGTCCTTCTGCGGACACTGGACTTACAGGAAGAAAAATTATAGTTGATACATACGGTGGAGCTATACCTCATGGTGGTGGCGCATTCAGTGGAAAAGACCCCACAAAAGTCGATAGGTCTGCACACTACTTTGCAAGGTACGTTGCTAAGAACGTTGTTGCAGCAGGTTTGGCAGATAAGCTTATGATTCAGGTTGCTTATGCTATCGGTGTTGCAAGACCAGTATCGATAATGATAAATACATTTGGTACAGCAAAAGTGGACGAAGAAAAATTGTTGAAAGTAATAACAGAGCTCTTTGACTTCAGACCTGGGGCCATTATCAAAAAGCTTGATTTACTTAGACCAATTTACAAAAAGACAGCGGCATACGGTCACTTCGGTAGGAACGACCCTGATTTCACATGGGAAAAGACCGACATGGTTAAAGAATTAAGAGCAGCGTTCAATTTGTAATTTTTTACTAGAACGACGGAAAGAAGAAGTCCCATCTACGGATGGGGAATTGATTAGGAAGAAAAAAGAAAAACGAAAGAGTAGGAGGGATTTGTTCGTATGCCTAACACAAAGTCAGCGGCAAAGCGTGTAAGAGTGTCGGAGAAAAGAAGGATACTCAACAAAGCTTACAAAACAAGTATGAAAAACAAGATTAAAGCGGTTCTCAAAGCTTTAGCCGAAGGCAAACCTGTTGAAGAAGTGCAACAACTCTTCAGAGTAGCTCAAAGTGCTATCGATAAGGCAGCAAGAAGAGGCGCGATCCACAAGAACCAAGCAAGCAGGAGGAAATCAAGATTAGCAGCAAAGGTTAAGGCTTATGTTGCTGCTAAAGAGCAAGGGGTGTAAGAATGTCGTTCTACTACGTGATGGAACTGACTGTAAGTGAACAGCGAGCAGACTACGCACTGAAAAATGAAGAACTTAGAAGGTTAGTTGAAGAAAAGAGATGCGAAGTAAAATTCGAAAATGGCTCTCTTATCATCAAGTTTCCAGAAAACGAGGACCTGGATGAGGAAGTTATGCAAACCGTTCTTGAAGTGTTAAAGACCCCAGTGAATGCGAAAGAGTATATCTACGAGAACGGAGAAAAGATAGAGATATTCTCGGGAAGGTTGGACCCTGCTCACCCGCTTGGACAAGCAAAAGAAGAGATAAAGGAAAGAACCATAGAGAGCCTTGAAGAAGAGGAAGAAGAAGAACTGAAACCGCATTACGAAGAACTCCTTGATGAAATCGAAGAGGAAGAAGAAGAGTAAATGTTAAATTGAATAAACACAAAAATCCCCCGCACTTTACGGCGGGGGATTTTTAAGAGTGATTTTCCAAATTTCAAATCTTAAATCTTTTCACATATTCGTTCAAATCACTTACAGCTTTTGATAGTTCGTCTGAATAGTTCTTAACTTCGTTAACTTGTTCTGCTTGATTTGTAATTTGGGCTGCCATTTCTTCAATATCGTGTTCCACTTCTTGGATGTTCTTTGTTATTTTATCCATCGCAGCACTGACTTCTTCTGTTGCACCACTCTGTTCTTCAGCCGTTGCTGCTAAGTCGGTTGTCATCTTCGAAACTTCTTCTATCTTTTCTATCAATATCTTCAGACTTTCTCCAGCTTCTTTAACTGTTGCAACATAACCATCCACTTTTTGACTTACTCCCGTCGTCACTTTTTCAACCTTTTTCGCTTGCTCACCTATTTTCCCAAGTATCTCTGCTATCTTTTTAGTTGCTTGCCTACTCTCTTCGGCAAGTTTCCTTATTTCATCAGCAACAACCGCAAAACCTCTACCTGCTTCACCTGCACGGGCTGCCTCTATTGCAGCGTTCAGTGCCAGCAAGTTTGTTTGCTCTGCTATGCTTGAAATAGTATCAACTATCTCTCCGATTTGATTCGAGAATTTCGTTAGCTCAACTATAGCATTTAATGATTCTCCCATACCAGTTCTGATTTCACCTACTGATGTCTCAACTTCTGACATTCTGTGCGAAACAGTTGTGACATTTTCTTTCATCAATTCAGCACTTTGAGATAGTTTCTCTGAATATCTTGCTATGTTTTGAGCGCCTGCGGCAATCTCTTCCATTCCACTGTTTGCCTCTTGTGTTGCTGCGGCGATATCTTGGACCTCAAGCGTTGTTTTCTGGACTGTTTCTTTAGATGCCATTGCCGCTTCGGCTGAATTCTTTGCAAGGTCATCAAGCATGAAAGAAACAGACGAAACTTGTGCTCCAAGTTTCATAACCTCACCAACCGTTTGTTTAAAGCTATCTATAAGTATCTTAAATGCACGTCCAAGTTCAGCAATTTCATCTTTACCAAGTTGGTCTTCGGAAATTTCGGCTGTTAAATCGTTGTTCGCAACTTTCTGAGCAACCTCAACGACATGATTGATACGTTTGGTTATAGTGTCAGTTAGGAAGAGAGCAATCAAAGCTGCACCAAGTGCAATGATTATTCCCGCAAAAACACCGGACATTATAATCCTTCGAGCAGCACTTGTAATTTCGGAGTATGGAATAATACCGATAGCTGTCAAATTGTAACTTCCTATCCTTTCAAATGCTCCGAATTTTTTCCCGTTGAAATTGTAAACAACTGTTCCTTTGGTTTTTGAAATAATAGCCTGTGCAAGTTCTTTAGTTCCTTCCTCTTTAGCTAAGTCAAGTTTTCCAATGAATTCTGCTTTTGGATGAGCAACTGTTAAGGTTCCGTAAGTGAGTGTCAAATAACCTGATTGCCCTATCTTTGTTTTAGAAACCATTTTTTGTAAATCGTCTAGAGGATACAACCCAGCCAAGACTCCAATAACGTTTTCTCCAAAATCTTTTACAGTGGCAACCACCAGAATAAGTTGTTTTCCATCATATTCATATGGTATGTAAATATCATAGTCTTTCTTACCTGTCAGAATGTTTTCAATTATATCATTTGGAAATTTAACATCAACAAGCCCGTCTTTAGAAACAACTCGTTTATCAGGCAGAATTACAAAGATGTCTACATAACCTTTCTGATTTAATGCGCTGTAGGCATTTCTAACTCCCCAGCCGAGTTGTGAAATTCCGAATTCGTCTGTTGTATTCGTCATATACGGTGATATGGCACCACTGGCTGAATATTCATACAACGGTTTAACAATATCGTTTATATAAATTTCTACGTCCTTTTTTACAGAGTTCAAAACAAGAGTTTGAATTTGAGCTGCAGCATCCCTAACTATTGAAATAGATACGAGCACCGAGACGAAGACACTTACAACGGACGCAACAACACCAACCAAAACTAAAGACAAGATAAGTTTTGCTCGCAAACTCATGAGAACACCTCCTCAAGAATCACTTGTTTAACTTTCTCAAAATTTTCGCCAAAATATCTATCTTCTGATAGTTTTACATCAATTTTACCATAAAACTCTTCAATTTTACAAGAACTCTTCAAAGGTCTTCGAGAATTTAAGGCAACCGAAACGAGCATTGCTTCGATGCTAATCAGTGAGACAATGTTTTCAAGGACTTTCCTAAGTTTTCTTACAGCATTAGCACCCATACTGACGTAATCTTCTTGATAAGCTGAAGTTGGTATGGAATCGGCACTTGCTGGATGTGAAAGAACTTTGTTTTCGTTACATAGAGCGGCGGCCGTGTATTGCCAAATCATATAACCACTGTTCAAACCTTCTTCGCCACCAGCAAGGAACGGCGGTAGACCTTCGTTGACCTTGGGATTAACTAATCTGTCTATTCGCCTTTCTATCATATTTCCCAGAGAAGTTAGTGCGATTGACAAGTAATCTGCGCAAAGAGCTAAAGGCTCTCCATGGAAATTGCCACCACTGATGATTTCATCTTCGAAAACCAAAGGATTGTCAGTAGCAGAGTTAATCTCACGTTGGACAACTTCCTTAACCCATTCGATAGTATCCAAGACCGCTCCGTAAACTTGAGGTATCGTTCTCAGTGTGTAAGCATCCTGCACTTTCCCGCAGTTCTTGTGGCTGTCTCTGATTTGACTTCCGTCGAGAAATTCCCTGAGCATCTGCGCAATTTTTATCTGACCTGGATGTGGTCTTGCAAGTTGTATCCTTTCATCGAACGCTGTAGGGGTCCCAAGAAGTACGTCAACACTTGAAGCGGCAACTAAGGTGGCTATCTTCATAAGTCTTTCCAAGTCACGCACGATTAAAGCTAAGTGTGCAGCCATGAACTGAGTTCCGTTTATCAAACTTAAACCTTCTTTTTCTTCCAAATGTATCGGTTGGAAATTGTAATCTGATGGCTTGAAGACAACAGCTTTTCCATCTTTGATGATTTTTCCTTCTCCAATTAGTACCATTGCAATGTGCGATAACGGAGCTAAATCACCACTTGCGCCAACTGAACCTATTTCTGGAACAGCTGGCGTTATTTTCTTGTTCAAGAGCTCCACGAGTTTTTCCACAACTATCGGTCTAACACCACTGAGTCCTTTGGCTAGTGCATTGGCTCTTATTAATATCATTGCTCTCACAAAGTCTTCAGGAAGATAATTGCCTATACCTGCAGAGTGTGAGAGAATTATGTTTCTTTGGAGTTCTTTAAGTTTTTCCTTTGATATTCGAATGTTTGCAAGTGCGCCAAATCCTGTATTGACACCGTATATGGGTTTACCTATGTTAAGAAATCTTTCGACAATTTCTCTACTCTTTCTTATTTTTTCATATGCTTCTAAAGATATCCCAACATGAGCATACTTTCGACTTACAAGATGAACATCTTCCAAGGTGAGATGTTCACCGTCGATGGTCACATAGATTCCATTTGTAGGTGTTGATACTTTCATAACTCACTTCCCCTTATCTTTGTTAAGTGTTTACCTTCTACAAAACGAGCCATTATGTAAAGCAAATCGGAAAGCCGGTTCAGATACTTTATAATTTCTGGTCTTACTTGTTCTTGTTGTGAAAGGCGTACAACGAGCCTTTCTGCTCGTCTCGCAATTGTTCTGCATACATCTAAATAAGCGCTTGGAATAGTTTCACCCGGTATAACAAAAGAATCAAGCTTTACAGTTTCTTCGTAGGTGTGAACATATTTTGTAAGTGTTTCAACATCTTCATCATTTATCAACCTGACAAATTTTTCTCCTTTCGCCAGCTCAGCAGCCAGTCTAAAAAGGTCTTTTTGTACTTGTTCTACAATTTCCCTCTCATTGTCAGGTAGGAAATGCTTAGCCAGTCCCAAAAATGAGTTCAGTTCATCTACAGTTCCATAGCTTTCAACCCTAAGGTGAGCTTTTGATATGCGCTCCCCATTTGCAAGACTTGTTTCTCCCATGTCGCCAGTTTTGGTCGTAATTGACATTATTTGTCCCCTCCAAATTTTTTAGAATTAAATTGTCTTGTCTAAAACTTATTATACTAGCTTTCACAGGTTTTCACAAACTCAGGAAACCCGGTCTATTACTTTTATAATGCTTTATCTTTGAAAGTTCTGTTCTATGCACTCTTGCTCTTTCAAAATCTTTCCGTAAAAAACCACGTTCTCGTAAGTATCTGAGTTTTTAAGATAACATCTTTTTTTACCCTCAAGCTGGAAGCCATATTTTTCTAATATTTTCCGCATGGGGATGTTCTTTTCCAGTGTTTCTGCTTCAATTCTGATAGCTCCATTACTTTTTGCCCAATCAATAGCTATTTCCGTAAACTTTGAACCAAGTCCTTTACCCCGGTGTTCTATTACAATCTCCATTCCAAATTCAGCAACGTGCGCTGTCTTTTTCTTATTATCCAAAAACCACACCCACAATTGACCGACTATGTCGTGAGCGTATTCAGCAACTAAGAACAACTTGGTCTCCATGGATAGCCAGTTCTTTATCCAGTTTGTCATTCCTTCCAGTGTTATCTCATCGGGTGTGGAAAGTATCGTATCACTTTCTTCGGCAACTTTCTTGCGCATCGAATACGCCTTTTCGATATCATCTAAAGAAACAGACCGCAGAATGTAATCTTTGAATTGAAAAGGCAAGTTTAGCCTTTGGAAATCAATCCCCATACTATTCCCCCAAGGAGTAATAAACTTGCAGTATTTAACAAAAAACAACCCCAACAACAGAAAAGCGTGTTGGGGTTTTCGTTATTCTCGAAAGTGTTATCCAGCACTTCCGTTATTCGGTTTTAATGCTAAGATTTCCAAATCGACTAAACTCCTTACATTTTCAAGAAGCCTGATTGCGTCAATTACTGTATCTTTTGTGGCAATCACTTTGAGATATTCACCTTCGAAACTTCTTATGTTCATAACATTATCTTCAGCTTCGAGTAAATAGTTTAAGATGTGAACGTCTTCTTTTTTTATTTTTACTAGTATATCGTATTCAACGGGTTCCTGAACGTTTAATTTATCATCATTCATCACTTTCATCACTTTTCTGCTTCCTCCTTGGTATGTTCTTTAGTATTTTCAGCACCAAAGATGTGCGTTGTTAATGGACACGGTGCTAACTTTTTGCGCGGTTGCGATAGGAATTTTCTGAATTTTTCAACAATTTCTTTTCCTTCGTCTTCGAAGAGAAACCTTGCAAAATCTGAGAATTTATTTACCGTATTTTCACTTAGATTGAAGTATATGTTCCATGCTGCTTCATCCGCTTCCTCTGGGGAAAGTTGTAAAATTTCACAAAAGAATATCTTTACTGCATTAAACCGTGCGTTTTCTGAAACAGCAATTCTTTTTCCATCTGGTGTTAGAGAGATACCACCTCTGTGTTCATAATAAAGTAGACCTGCATCTGCCAATCTTTCCAGAAATTGCTTTGCTGAAGGCATCTTAACTCTTAAAAAGTTCGATATCTTTTTCAATCTTGTCCATCCCATTTCGTTCAGTGTCAGGTAGACTGCCAGAAGGTATTTTCTTTCAGTTGGTCCAAGTTGGTTTTCCACATGCCTCACCTCGCTATATTCCATTAAAGTTTTTGAAATTAATATCTAAAAGCGCTCCTACCTATGAATTCTCTTATAATGGACGTTCGTGGAATGTCTTCAATGTTAGTGATAGGCAAGAAGTAATCAAGTATCTTCAACAACCTGTTAGCTTCCGTTGATTCAGGCACATCATCGGGAACCACTGCCAAGAGAGGTTCTGCAAAGATTTTGAGAACAGACACTTCGTAAATAAGTGCGCTATTGAACATCGCATCTGCATTTTCTTGATAGGGGAAGATGTTTCTTTCCTCTCCACGTCTCACGCTATCCCACATTCTTAGTGTTGCAAGTGCATCGTGCCCTCTGAATTTGCTGTCCCTCACCATTCTTCTTAAGAGCCTTACATCGGTTGTGTGTAATCTGTTAACATTGTCCAAGTTGAGCTGAGCGAGTGCACTTGCGTAGATTTTAAATTTCAGTTCTTCAGGCACAAGTTCTGTTAGTTTTGGATTGAGACCATGTATACCTTCAACTATTATTATCTGGTCCTTGTCGATTTTCATCTTTGTTCCCACTGGTTCCCTTTTTCCCGTAACGAAATTGAATTTTGGTATTTCAACTTCTTTACCATTGAAAAGGTCAACTAAGTTTCTGTTAAACAAATCTACATCTATTGCTTCAAGTGCTTCAAAGTCATAGTTTCCATTTTCGTCGCGAGGCGTTTTTTCCCTGTCGACAAAGTAGTCGTCCAAGGATATAGTAACAGGCTTAAAACCGCTTGCCTTCAATTGTATCATCAACCTTTTTGAAAATGTTGTCTTTCCACTAGATGAAGGACCTGCAATGAGAACTAACCTGACGTTCCCTTTTTTCTTAATCTCTTCGGATATCATAGCTATTCTTTTTTCATGGAGTGCTTCTGCAAGTATTATTAAATCAGTTACCGCTCGTTCGCCTTTTGCAATCACTTCATTTAGTTCTCCAACACTGTTTATTTCCATTATTTCGAGCCATCTTGAGTATTCAAGAAAAACGGCAGATAGTTTTGGTAACGGTTTGAACGCAGGTACGGAAATTTTTCCATCTTTAACCACAGGAAGAAGAAGGACAAATCCTTGTTCGTATTTGACAATGTCAAACCATTTCAGGTACCCTGTGGATGGTGGCATGTAACCATAGAAATAGTCAAAATGACCATTTGCTTCGTATACTTTGACAGTTTTCTTCTTCCTGTATTTTAAAAGCTTTACTTTATCTTCCATTTCTGCAGAAGCAAAGAGTTGAATCGCTTCGCTTTTCTGTAATTCGTTCTTTTTAAACCTTATGTCTGCTTCAGCCCATTTTCTCATTTCGTTTGCAATGTTTTTCACATCATCTTCGGAGAGTTCTACAGGTGTATTTTTATCTCTTATTTCGCAGTATATTCCGTGACCAATCGTATGTAACACTTTAAGAGCGTAGGTTTTAAACAAACTCCTAACGGCCGCGTGTAAGATGAATAGTAAACCACGTTGATATATCCTCATTCCATCTTGTGAGTCGAGTGTAATAAAACTGACTTCTCCTGAGCGATATATGGGTCGGAATAATTCAACGATAGAGTTGTTTAATCTTGCACCGAGCACCATCTTTCCTGTTTTTTTCTCATAATCTTTAGCAATTTGTTCTAATGTTGTCCCCGGAGCTATTTCGTAAGTTTCTCCATTGACATAGATTTTAAGCATCTCCATATATCCTTCCCTCCCACTTGTGAATGTTGGATGCGCTCATGCTTTGAACGTAACTAAGGATTATACCATACTTGAGTCATTTTTTCCAAGTTACTTCGAAATTTGACGGGTTTACGTGGGTAAAATGCACATGGACATTTACTTTGGCAACTTTTTTGATTTCTTCTTTGTTAATCTTGTTTTTGAAGTGTGGGTGTAATTTGATGATAACTTCTGAAACATCCTTAGGTTTTTTTTGAAGTGTGTTAAAAAGTTGTTGAATAACAAGCTCAGCGCTTGGTATTGCTCCTTTTCCGTTACATACTGGGCATGTTGTTGTCAAGCGTTCGTCCAACGATTTACTCGTTCTTTTCCTAGTCATTTCGAGAAGTCCGAGTTGTGTAAAACCGTAGATTTCAACCCTGTTCCTATCCTTTAGCACTTCTTTTCTCATAATTTCGATGATTTTGTTCCTGCTTTTTTCACTTCTCATATCTATAAAATCTACGATTATTATACCCCCAAGGTTTCTTAATCTTAGAATTCTTGCGATTTCTACGGCTGCTTCTGCATTTATTTGTTCTGAGAGCTCTTCGTGGTCACTCGTGGTTGTAAAGTGTCCAGAATTGACGTCTATTACAACCATTGCTTCTGTCTTGTCAATTACTATTTCACCACCTGAAGGCAAAGGAATGTGACGGCTTAAAACACGCTTGAGTTCCTCGTTTATACCCAGTTCTTCGAATGCATCTCCATCGATTACTTTTATCCGGACATTTTTAGAGTAGTTCCTTATCAACTCTTTATACGTTGCTGAGTTAGTAACTACTTCGTCAACTCCTTCTTTCAAAAACTCCCTAATTAAGAATTCATCAGAATCTGACTCTTTGTAAAGTAGCTTGACTTTTTTAGCATTCTTAAATTCTTTTACTAACTCGCTCCACTTGGTTATCAGTAATTCACTTTCTTCGTAAATGTGTTCTTCTGTAGCTTCTGCTGCAGCAGTTCTCATTATGAATCCGAAAGAGTATTTTTCACGTAGTTTGAGTCCTAATTCTTTTAGCTTATTTCTGTCCTCTGGGTCTTGAATCTTCCTTGACACACCTATGCTGTGTGAAAACGGCATTAATACAACATATCTACCTGGTAGACTTATATTTGTAGTTACCTGTGGTCCTTTTGTTTGTCCACCTTCCTTTTTTATTTGGACAAGTACTTTTTGCCCTTCTTGGAGTTTCTTTAAACCAAATGCTTCAAGATACTCTGGTCTTATGTCTTTCAATCTCAAAAAACCATTTTCGTTGTTTGATAGCGTGACAAAAGCAGCCTCAAGCGCAGGTACAAACTTCTCTATTCTACCTACAAATATACTCCCAGCAACGCTTTCTTCATCATCTGGGAAGTATATTTCAATTAGTTTTCCATTTTCAAGAAGTGCCGCGTGGGTTTTGTCGTCCTTTTTGTTTATAACCAATGTCACATGCTACACCTCTTCGCGATGCTTGTAAAAAATCTCTCGAAAGTCATCAGCGGGTTAAAAACTTTCGAGATATCTTCTCTGTTCATCTGTTAGATTATCAATCTCTATTCCCAAAGACCTTAATTTCAACATTGCAACTTGCTTGTCAAGTTCTTCTGGATAATTGTAAACTATGTTTTTTAAGTCTTTGTAGTGCTGTGACAGGTAGAGCAGAGATAGTGCCTGAAGTGCGAACGATATATCCATAATCTCTACCGGGTGCCCATCGGCAGCAGCTAAGTTAACTAATCTTCCTTGTCCAATGACGAATATATCTTTTCCATTAATTTCATAGCATGTTACGTTCTTTCTTATCTCGTATTTTCTTGTTGCAAGTTTTTCTAACTTTTCCATAGGTATTTCAACATTGAAGTGTCCAGCATTTGCTAAAATGACTCCATTTTTCAGTTTACGAATCGTCTCTTCGTTCAAAACATCACAAACGCCTGTTGCAGTGATTATTATGTCTGCTTGTGGAGCAAGTTCATCAATTTTTCCAACATCGAATCCATCCATAAGTGCTTCAACAGCCTTGATAGGGTCAACCTCACTGACCATTACTCTAGCACCCAAACCGTGCGCACGTAACGCGATGCCTCTTCCGCACCAACCGTAACCAGCTACGAGAACTCTTTTACCGGCTATAAGAAGGTTTGTGTTCCTCATTATCGAATCCCAGGTTGACTGTCCGGTTCCGTATCTATTATCAAACATAAACTTCATCTTTGCATTGTTAACTGCTATTACTGGAACTTTCAATATACCTTGTGCTTGTAAGTTCTTCAATCTCCTCACACCAGTTGTTGTTTCCTCAGAAACACCTTTTAGATTATCCAACACTTCTTTTCTTTCTGTATGTGCAAGCACTGTTAAATCAGCACCATCGTCGAGTATTAAATCAGGTTTGTAGTCGAGGATTTTGTGTAGAAAAGAAAAATATTCTCTTTCATCTTCCGTTCGCTTGGCATGAACAACTATTCCGTAGTCTTTGAGTGCTTCTGCAACATCGTCTTGAGTTGATAGAGGGTTGCAACCTGTTACAAAAACATCGGCGCCAAGTTTTTTTAGTGTTATTGCAAGGTAGGCGGTCTTAGCCTCGAGATGGATTGACATCCCTATCTTCAGACCGTTCAATGAGTAATTCATTGTTTGGATAGAATTTAATAATTTCATATGTTTGGACACCCAGTTTATCTTTTGATGACCTGAGCTTTCTAAGTTCTTTTCTTGAATTTCCATATTGTTCCTCCTTTACTCTTCAGTGGTATGCTATTTTATTTCGCTACTGCCAATGGCATCTTTTTTTCAATTTTTGAGTTTCCAGAAACAAAGGTAATTATCAGATCGTAAACTCCAGGTTCAGTAAACGAGAGCTTTTCTAACTTAGTTATAAAAGAACGACCGAAAGGAATACAGTAGACTCTTCTGTTATTAATTTCAAAGTTGTAGCCTATCTTTGCGATACTGAACTGTATCTTGTCAATCTTCAGGAAACGTTCTTTGTTTATTTTATTCACTAAATAAACCCTAATTACAGGGGGCTTGCCTACAACCACGGGTTCTTCACTTTCAATGTTGAAATCGATATCTTTCGGAGAAGATTCCGGATTTTTCGTTATTGGTATTGCAGATTTAAATTCTTTTATGGTACCATCCTGGAAGTAAAGTTTAGCGGTTATTTCCTCGATACCTTCTGTTTCGGCCTTAAACTTTGCACTTGCTTTAAATGAATATGATTCGCCAGGGTAAAGCCTTACCTTTTCATTCACGTATTGTTGGAATTCTTTGCCAGTATAATCCCATACTATCTTTGCGAGTGCTATATCCGTTGGTTGGGTTGTTCTGTTGATAACGTAGACAGATGGTTGGAATTCTTCACCGACCAAGTAATACGGTTCGGACAGAATGCCATAGTATATTTCTTCTTTATATGTAAATTTTCTTGAAATCTCGGCTGTTCTACCATTGATTTTGCATCTTGCATAGATTGTATACGTTCCGCTAGGCAAGTTTGCCAGAAAGACGTTCTCTTCCAAATTAAAAACAAGCCTTCGACCTTGGGCTTGTACAGACCCTTGGACCGCATTTGGGTATGAGAATTCATAAATTGTCTTTAAATCGTTGTAAATCTTAAAGTAAAAATCTGAAATAACAAAACTTTTCTCTGTTCGTTTTGTGTTTACAATGTAAACCCGTGCACCAATCTTTTCTGGGGCAGTATACTCAAGTTTCGGGATTTCGATAGTCAATTGGAATATGTCCACGATGTTAGAATACGTCTGTGGAGAAACGTTCCTGACAAAGAAAAGAAACGAGAAAACAGCCAGTACTATTAAAACGTTGAGGAAGAGAAATTTAAAGCTTCTCTTCCTCATGGCATTGTAAGTGGCACTTATTTCCCTCTCTTTTTCTTTTCTGAATTTCTCGGGATTGAAGTCCAAAAAACATTCCCCCTCTGTGTTTTATTGTTCTTCTTCCTCTTCTTCTTCACCTACAACTGCCAGGACTTCTTCGATTGTAGTCTCACCATTTAGAACCTTGTAAAGTCCGTCTTGGAACATACTAATCATTCCATGTTTTCTTGCAGCCCTATCCAATTCGTAGGTCGATGCTCCTTTCTGGATGAGTCTTCGCATTTCATCGTTAACCACGAGAACTTCGGCTACCGCAGTTCTACCTTTGTAGCCCGTGTTATTACATGCCGAGCACCCTTCACCAACGTATTGAATAGGATTCATCTGTGGGAACAAATTCCTGGAAAGTTTTACAAACCTTTCTGGCAGTTCTTTTTCAACTTTACACTTGCTGCAAACTTTCCTAACCAACCTTTGTCCGATAACACCTATTAAAGAAGCCGATATGAGTGATGGTTCGATACCCATGTTAACTAACCTATCAATTGCACCAGCTGCAGTATTTGTATGCAGCGTTGATAAAACTAAGTGACCTGTTAACGACGCTTCAACTGCAAGTTGAGCGGTTTCCCTATCCCTAATTTCACCAACCATAATGATGTCAGGGTCTTGTCGCAAAAATGCACGCAAATATTTTGCAAACGTAAGACCTATTTCAGCGTTAACCTGACATTGAGTGATGCCTTCAACTGTGTATTCAACAGGGTCTTCTGCTGTGACTATATTGACATCTTCGGAGTTCAACGAATTTATTATTGCCACAAGCGTTGTAGATTTACCACTACCAGTTGGACCAGTGACGAGTAAAATACCATAAGGATGTTCGATCAATTTTTGAATTCTTTCGTAATTGTAAGGTGAATAACCAAGTTCTTCGAGTTTCTTCTTCGACGAAGAAACTTTTAGCAAACGCATAACTACCTTTTCACCATGAACAGATGGCATTGTGGAAACACGCAGGTCAAATTGTTCTTCTCCACGCTTGATGAAAAACTTTCCATCCTGTGGTAATCTTCTTTCGACTATATCAAGTCCAGCTAAGATTTTAATTCTTGAGACGACTGCTGCATGCATATTCCTGGGATATTCAGTAATTTTTCTTAAAACGCCGTCAACACGATATCTGACAACAACGTTTCTTCTCTGAGGTTCAATGTGGATATCGCTTGCATCCAATTCTATTGCATGGTCAACAATGTTCGATACCAATCTAACCACAGGGGTTTCTTCTTGTTCGGAAACACTTACCTCCTCTTGTTGTTCTTCTGCTTCTTGTTGTGTAATTATCTCACCAATTTCTTGAACCATAAGACCGGATGTAATTCCATGAAGTATGTTATTGTAAAGTGTATCAAAAATGCTTGGTGGCATGAGGCAGAAGTCAACATCTTTACCAAGCTTAAACTTCAATCTGCGCTTTATAACAGGAATATCGTAAACATTTGAAATGCCTACAATAACTTTACCTTCGTTTTCGTCTATGGGAATGATTTTTAGTTCATTTATCAAATCTTTTGGGAATGATTTTACAAACTCTTCGTTGAGTTTGACTTCTCCTACACAAGCTTGTATTTCGTATTGCTCTGCAAGTGCTTTTACAATATCGTCCCAAGTGCAGTATCCAAGCTGTATGAGGATTTCGCCAAGAGGTTTATGCAACTCTTTTTGAAGTTCCAGAGCGTTTTGGAGTTCAGTTGGTGTTATTATTCCCTTTTCTATTAACACATCACCTAATTTCATTATTTTCTTCTCCACTTATAGTCACCTCTTATTATGAGGGAGAGAAATATGTCGAAACCGGTTTTCAATCATGCCTGCCTTTGTATTCGAGTCCAAATTTATAAATTGCAGGTATATCTTCCTCAGACTTTCCGAATTTCTCTTCAACATCGAATCGAGTGGCTATTACAGTTACCCTCATTTCGTCATCCGCTAACTCATCGTCGATTACCATACCGAATTTCATATCAGCATCTTCGCTACAGGTTTGTTTTACTATCATGGCTGCTTCTTGCATCTCTTGTAATGTTGCATTTCGCGGTGCCGAAATATTCAAAATGATTGACCTTGCGTTCTCAATTGGGTAATCTAAGAACTTGCTATCGAGAGCTTTCCTAGCAGCATCAAAGACACGCTTTTCACCTTTTCCAACACCTATTCCAAGCATCGCGTTACCTGCATTTCTCATCACTGACTCAACATCTGCAAAATCAAGGTTAATATAACCGCGCTTCATTATAAGGTCGGAGATGCCACGAACGGCTTGATGCAGAATTTCATCAGCAGTTGCAAATGCATCAACGATGGTTGTTGAAGGTGATAGTTGTTCGAGCAATTTATTGTTGCTTATTTTGATTAGCGTATCAACTTTGCCTGTAATTCGCTTTACACCTTCTAACGCTACATTCCATCTCGGTGTACCTTCAAAAAAGAAAGGCATTGTGATAATTGCGACGGTTAAAATCCCCAGGTTCCTGGCTATTTCTGCGATAACAGGTGCGGCTCCAGTTCCCGTTCCTCCACCAAATCCTGCAGTAATAAACAACATATCAGTACCATGCAATATTTCCTCAAGCTTTTTCCTGTCTTCCAATGCAGCTTCTTCACCGATTTTTGGATTTCCACCAGCTCCGAGACCTTTTGTCAACTTTTCTCCAATTTGTACAGTGATATCCGCTTTACTTACATCAAGGACCTGAGCATCTGTATTAACTGCAATCAGTGTCACACCTTTCAAGCCCATCTCTGCCATCCTGTTAATTGCATTACAACCAGCGCCCCCTACCCCTATTACTTTTAGAACAGGAACACCTGGTATTCTTTCGATATCTCTTTGTTTGCTCTCCTTTTCTATCATAAAAGGCATACAATTTCCCTCCTTATCTTTTCATCAAAATCATCCGAATATTTTCCCGAAGGTCTCGGAAAGTTTTTTGAAAAATCCGGTTCCTGATTGGCGTTTTTTCGTTTTCTCACCCACCATTGGACTATACATGTTTTGCTCTTTCTGATAAACTATTATGTTTCCAAAAGTTGCTGCATACAAAGGTGTGAATACATTGAGTTCAGCACCTTCAGCTTTAAACATTTCTGTATCCGCTACGGTTCCGATTCTAACAGGGCACTTGAAGACTTCGCTTGCAAGTGTCTCAATACGCTGGAGCATGGCCCCACCACCAGTTAAAACAATTCCACCAGGAATCCCAATATTTCCAAAATCAGGGTACTTCACCGTGAAGTCCTTGTAAAGTTTCTTTACCCGCATAAATATTTCCCTGAGTCTTGCGTAGATTATTCTCGATAAAAATTCTTTATCGGTTCGCTGGATGGTCCTACCATCCAAACCTTTGTATTCAATTGGTGTAGGCTCAATATCTAAATAAACCGCCACACCGTACGTTTTTAATAGCCTTTCCGCTTCTTGTAAAGATGTCTTTAGAACAATTGCTATGTCTTTTAAAACGTTTTTCATAGATATCTCTATTCTCTCCATTTCGAGGGGCGTATTTGCATAGTACAGTGTTACCGTTGTGTAATTATAGCCAAGGTCCACGTGAACAACGCCTCTATCCTTTTCGACATTGGAAAGCACAGCTTCCGCATTTGATACGAAAGAGATATAATATTCGGCCTCTCCAAGGATATCTTTCGTAGCGTATTCAACAACGTTTCTGTATTTTTCAGAGCCCATAACAACAGTGTAAATCGCCGCGATTTTTCTGGCTTTCATTCCGACAGGGTTGACAACTATCTTATTGTCATCTAGTACGTATTTTTTAACAAAAAGATGCAGAGAGTTTCTCTCGTTGTTAGGGAATAAATCGGCTAATAAATTATCGGTTAGCTTCATTACGTGTTCTTCAGAAACATATCCTTCATCTTTTTCAGTTAATATGAGCTCCTCAGTGATTTCTGTAAGAGTGAAATCACCGCAACTCGAGGAAACCAGCAACTCACCCTTAAGTTCTTTACCAAGCTGGTCTTCCAAATCTTCGATTATTTGTGTCATTGACTCGTTTAAAGCAACGACATCTTTAATTTCACCGTTTTCTATGCCCCTTGTTTTTACATTGGAAAATGCCAAGACATTGCCGTAACCCTCACTAAAATCAACAACAATACCTTTGATACTATCATTTCCAATATCCAAAGAAACAACCTCTCGTGATTTAGGCATGATAATCACCCCTTTATTCTATAAATTCTACCATTTTTGAAGAGATATATTTTATTGGAATCCATATAGTACCACATCAAGGCAAGTGTATTAACACAAGACTGGATATCGCTAATATCTGTTATATAGACCACCGCCGAATTTTTTGTGATAATGTATTTCTCCTTAAGGTTAATTTCAAAAACACCCGATGGTATTCTGGACGGCAGGTACTTTAAAAAAGGACTGATGACTCTACCTTTAATGACATCAACGTCCAAGCCTGTTACGAAAGGACCTGCCGGTAAAACTGCTATGTCATCATTTGGGTAGATGTCGTATATACGACCATCTGTATCAACTTTCCAGAATCTTTCACTGTAAAAAATTGAGAACCAATAAGTTTGTATGGATTCAGCACTAATTTTGTTGGTGGTAGATGCCTTTGCGTGATATGTAGAAAATAATAACAAAATAATGTAGAAAATAATAACTATTAATTGTTTGTTCATCATTTTTTTGGGTCCTCACAATCCTACCTTCCAAACTTTGAATTTTCGATTTTGTCTTATTGTAGTATTCAAACATATTTTATCACAAATTCTTCTTTAAGGTGAAGAAGTTTTTTCAAAAGTTTGATATAATTTCAATGTAATGCGACATGCAGTCTAGGGAGGTAGAAATCATGAGAACTCGGATAAGCGTTTTATCAATTTTTCTTGTGGTGATACTGCTATTATTATCACAAGGTTTTGCTGTCATTGTGGTTTACAAAGACGGGTCAATTCTCGAAGGAACTATAAAAGATTTGAACAGTAACTACGTAGTTGTAAACAGTACACTTGGCGAGATACAGATTCCGGTATCTAATATCCAAAGCGTTGTTTTTAAAGATGGAACAATACCGCAGAGTGGTCAAGAATTCTCTCTCAACGGTAGGAAGTTTCGTGGTTATGTAACCGAGCTATCCAAAGACTATGCTGTGGTCACAACATGGTTTGGGAAGATTAAGCTAAACTTGAAATCAGGTAGTGTGGACTACCTAGGCTTTGAGAAAGTGGAATTACCTAGCATCACATCAGAAACATTCTTCCAGGTTGAATTAGTACTCAACGATTACTATATATGTGCTTTAGTTAATGGGGAAATGATTGTTGGGACTGAACTGAATACAAGTGGCGAATATATTACTTTAGTAGACAGTTATAAGAATACATTCTTCATACTAAAAGGAGCACTAGAATACATTTATATTCCTTACAAACGCGCCAAAGGCTTTGATTTGGTCGTTCTTCATAATGGACAAAAACTCTACGGTGTAGTTAAAAAATTGTCAGATACACAATATGAAATTTCTGGGCAGTGGGGTAAAGTTGTTGTGAATCAAAATGATGTTGTATTTTCTACTTATCAAGAGACGAAAGAACAGTCTTCTCAAATTGCCCGATATGATCAACCCATTCAGCAATCTGCTACTACACTAATAGAAAAAGCTATATACGATAAGGACGGTGTAGCAACGATTGTTGTTGATGATCCTGTAAAAGTGGAAGGCAAAGAAGTGAGAAAGATAAATATCTACCCTAAAGAAATCGTTGACCCAAGAACAGGAATAACTTTTGTTCTTGTTCCTGGTGGAGTCTTTAAAATGGGAGGAGATGTGTCTTGGAGAAATGTTGAAGAAGATGAACTTCCCCAACGTGAAGTCTATGTTTCGGCGTTCTACATATCTAAATATCCCATTACTGTGAAACAATATCTTGATTTCCTAAAGGCTTCACAAATTGGTTCTTCCATCATCGCTGGAAAACAGATAAGTCCTGTTGAGATAGATTTCCTAGGTCAGAAAGTTAGAGTAAGTTATTCCGCTCCTGCTATTTTACTGAACGTTCCAATAACCGGTATAAATTACGCTTCGGCAAAAGCATATTGTGATTGGGCAGGATACCAGCTTCCAACGGAAGCACAATGGGAGAAGGCGGCTCGAGGTACGGATGGGAGAAGATATCCTTGGGGCAACGAAAGTCAAACCAATTACAACGATGGAAGAAAAGATTATCCGGTGAATGAATTTGAAAATGTTGATATATCGCCCTACGGGGTTGTAAATACTTACGGTTATCCTATAGAATTGTGCAGAGATTACTATGCGAAAGATGCCTACAAAAAGCTTCCTAAGGAAAACCCGTTGAATACTACTGGAACATATGTTGTTGGGAGAGCAGGTGCCGTGGCTGGGAGGATTACAGATAGAATCCCTTTAACACCATCGGAACCAAGAAATGACGTAACCTTTAGAGTAGTAATGGACGCCGAGGAAGCGTTTAACATAATCAAAAAACCACTTAAAAACAAGCTGTTGGGAATCACATGGTTTGTTGTAAATGAGAATATTAAAAAACAGTACAACGTGAAATCAGAAGGTCTTTACGTAGCTTTTGTTGAGACAGGTTCACCTGCACAACTCGCAGGCATCAAAGATGGAGATGTTATAGTAAAAATAGATGGAAAAACTATCAAATCACCAGATGATGCACTAAAGGCACTATCTGGAAAGAAGCAAGGTGATATTTCAGTCCTCACAATTGATAGAGGAGGAAAAGCGATAGAAATAAAAGTTAGACTGGGGGGTTGGTTGTTCTAAGGTTGTTTAAAATGCTCAGAGTTATTTTCAAAGGTATCCAACAACTTCCGAACCTTTGAACTGTCTATATCACAAAAAACAACTAATTTTATAGGGCCTTTGTAGTTTGAAAAGAATTTTAATGTTTCATCTACGCAAACTTTAATGAAGTTCTCGAGAGGATAACCAAAGATTCCAGTCCCAACGAAAGGAATTGCAATAGAATTTATCGCTAATTCATCGGCTTTCGAGAATACGTTCTCGAAAGCCTTTTTCATAATTTCATCGTTACCTTCCTTATCTCCTATTGGTCCGACAGTGTGTATAATATACTTCGCTTTCAAATTTCCAGCTCCCGTGACAGCCACATCCCCGGGAGGGATAGGTCCGTTTTTTCTTACATATTCATCACTCTCTTTTTGGATTTCAGGACCTCCAGCCCGTGATATAGCACCCGCAACACCTCCACCGTGTTGCAAATAAGAATTCGCGGCATTTACAATAGCATCCACTTCCAATTTTGTTATATCCCCAACGATGAATCTTATTTCAACATTCCCAACTTTTACAGAACCTATCGTTTCAAAAGCCCCCATCTTACTTTCCTCCCTTTTCCCCATCATTTACATCCGATTCCTGCGAAGAGAAGCGTTCTTTCCAGAGCTTTCTGTAAACTTCTGCCAACTTTGCTTCTTTAGCTATATTTTTTGGAATGTAAATCCTATCATTTATTTGTTTGGGAAAATAAGTTTGCTTTACGAAACCACCGTACGAGTGTGGATATTTGTATCCACTATCTTCAACGTTCAATAAATGCCTTGGAACAGGTATATTCATAGTCTTTCTTGCCAATTCTTGAGCCTTTGATACCGCTTCGTAACTAGAATTACTTTTTGGAGCAAGCGAAAGGTAAATCACGCATTCTGAAAGGTTTATTATGCATTCGGGTAGGCCGACACTTTCAACAGCATGACTTGTTGCAACTGCGAGCACAAGTGCAAATGGATCAGCTAACCCCACATCTTCACTTGCTAAGATGACGAGTCTGCGCGCGATGAAACGTGGGTCTTCTCCTCCTTCAATCATGCGCATCATGTAGTAAAGAGCGGCATCGGGGTCACTACCTCTGATGCTTTTGATAAAAGCAGATGCAAGATTGTAGTGTTCCGTGTCGCTGTATTTTGTATATTCTTCGCCAAAGTAGGTTTTCAAAACATCATCATCTATAATATCCTTTCCTTGGTTTTTCGCAATATTTGATAAGAGCTCATATGTATTGAGCAAAAAGCGTGCATCTCCATTTGCCGAGTGTATAAGGTATGCTTGTGTTGACTCGCTAACCCTTATCCCCAAATAATTGATGGCTTTTTCAAGAATTCTTAAAAGGTCTTCCTTACTTAGTTTCTTAAAACGTAACACTCTGCAACGGGAGAGAAGGGCAGGATTGATTGAATGTTCCGGACTTTCCGTTGTTGTGCCGTACAATACATAAACGCCAGTTTCCACACCAGGTAAGAAGACGTCTTGTTGTTTGCGATTAAACCTATGTATTTCGTCTATGAAAATCAATACTTTCTTTATACCACGCAGATTGTATGCGTAGTGTTCAACCTTTTTTATTTCATCTACAGATGTGAAAGCAGCGTTCAGCTGGTAGATTTCATAGTCGGTGTAACTTTTTATCAACTGTAGAACAGAACTTTTGCCGGTCCCAGGAGGACCTGCAAGAATAGCGGAAAAAAGTTGATTCTGTTCTATAGATATACGTAAAAGAGCACCCTTTCCAAGCAGGTGCTCTTGTCCAATGAATTCTTCAAAAGTCTTAGGCCTGAGTATTTCGCTTAAACCATTCAACAGTTTTCCTCAACCCCTCTTCCAACGTATATTTCGGTTCCCATTTCAATTCTATCCACGCTCTGTTATAGCACAGAACGCTTTTTCGGATATCTCCTTTTCTGTGAGGACCGTATATTGGGTCTTTCTTGTACCCAGTCAGTTTCTTGAGTATTTTGAAGAGTTCATTAGTTGTTGTTCCTGTAGCTGTCCCGATATTTATTACCAAACCATCTCCCCGTTCCATAGCACGTACATTAGCGTTAACCACGTCTTCAACATACACGTAATCTCTCACGTATTCACCATCACCAAATATAATACAGTCTTCTCCCTTGAGCATTCTTGAGGTGAAAATTGCAACAACACCAGCTTCACCGTATGGGTCCTGTCTTGGACCGTAGACATTACCGTATCTAAGCACCGTGTATTTCAATCCGAACTCTTTGCTGAAGAATCTGAGATAGTTCTCTACGCTGAACTTTGCTATACCATACGGTGACATAGGTTGCGGGAATACACTTTCGGGTGTTGGAAATACTTTCACTTCCTCTCCGTAAATAGCTCCGCCGGTCGAAGAAAAGATAAACTTTTTAACGCCGGTTTCAACGGATGCTTTTATCAAATTTAAACTGCCAATTATATTCACATTTGCATCTTTGACAGGGTCTTTAACTGAAACAGCAACACTTGCTTGCGCAGCCAAATGAAAAACATACTCAAACTTTTCTTCAGCAAACAATTTGTTAATTGCTTCCGCATCGTATATGTCCATTTCATAGAATTTAGCCTTTGGGTTTACGTTTTCTCTCTTTCCTGTGGATAAGTTGTCGATTACAACTACTTCATGTCCCAGTTCAACAAGTTTATCTGTCAGATGAGAACCGATAAACCCTGCTCCGCCTGTAACCAAGACTTTACTCATAGTCTTCGTCCTCCTTTATTTTTCCTTTCAGTTTGTATGCTTCTTCAGGGAGTTCTGTATTTTTTCTTTGTTCTTGAATGAAACGTTCAAGTTCCTCTGCCTTGTCTTTTGTAAAATCAATAAGTATAGAATAAAACTTTCTGAGCTTTCTTCGAGTGTCGGCATCGAGGTCGTAAACCATCAAACTCGCTATCTGCTCTGCCTTCTTTTCTGGAATTCCTACTACGTACATGAAAAAGTATTTAATTCTCGACTCACCAGATTTAAGCATTTGTGCAATTCTGAGACCACGGGGGGTTAGTTTTGCAAACCCATACCTTTTGTGGTCGACTAGCCCCAAGGATACAAGTTTCTTAACAGCGTTCGTAGCACTGGCGTAAGATACACCTTTTGCCCTTGCGATATCACTAATGCGTGCGACTCCTTCTTTTTCTATAAGGCTGTATATCGTTGATATATAACTCATAACGGTTGGTGTTAACTTCTCATGTTTTTCAACTTTTTGTTCCTTGAATTCATTTCCCACGTTCGTTCCTCCTTTGTATTTTTATTACATATTTCCTTTCAAAAATTCGTCGTAATATTTTCGAACCTTCTTTATGTCTTGCCAGGTCAAATCTTTCGGACTGCCCTTCTCTTTTGATGGATTTCTTAACAAATAACTTGGGTGAAACATTGGGAATATGATTATTCCACCTTTCCATATGAATTCCTTACCTCTTATCTTTGTGATAGGTTCGTCTTTACCAAGGAAGAATGAAGCAGCTGTACTACCAAGTGGCACTATCATCCTGGGGTTGATGACCTCTATTTGAGCAATTAAGAAAGGAGAGCAAGACTGAATTTCTAAAGGTGTAGGGACTCTGTTGTTTGGTGGTCTGCATTTCACCACATTCGTTATATAGACATCTTCTCTTTTTATGTTCACAGATTCCAGAATTTTTGTTAAAAGTTGTCCTGCCTTTCCAACAAACGGTCTTCCCTGCTTGTCTTCTTCCTCACCAGGTCCTTCTCCAACAAATATTATTGGCGAATGCAGGTTACCTTCACCTGGAACAACGTTTGTCCTTTGAAGCCACAGTGGACAAGCTTGACATTCACGTATTCTTTGTTCAATTATTGCCATGAGTTCTTCTTTTTTCATCTTTATTTATCTCCCCCATTTTAGTTTTAGTTATATTTGAAAAACGGGGCATACACAGGTTAATTTCGCAAAATTTCTGATGTGAGTTTTGAAAGAAATTGATAGCAAAAAACAAAGTTTGACTAACAATTTTATTATATCACAAAACAAACAACAAAATCAATACTTAACAAAGGACTTTTTGTTTGCCTTTACATGGATAATAAAAAACGCCACCGCTTCAAATCGGTAGCGTTGATACTTATCTTTCACTCAGAAAAAGAAAGTTAGTTTTAGAAAACGGTGTTGAATACTACACTGTTTCGACCATAGCGCCAAGGAACTGACTTCTATAAAGTTCGGCGTAGAACCCATTTTTATGGAGAAGTTCTTCGTGTTTTCCTATTTCGATAATCCTACCTTCATTCATAACTAATATAACGTCTGCATTCTTGATGGTTGAGAGCCTATGTGCTACAACGAAAGATGTTCTACCTTTCATGATGTCTCTCATAGCTCTTTGAATATAAACCTCTGTAAGCGTATCAACGTTACTTGTTGCTTCGTCGAGAATCAAGATATCAGGATTAGCTAGGAACGCTCTTGCGATAGTGATGAGTTGTTTTTCGCCTTGAGAAATGTTGGAGCTATCTTCTCCTATTACTGTGTCATAACCATCAGGTAGAGCCATTATGAAATGATGGACATGTGCCATCTTGGCAGCGTTAATTATCTCTTCTTCTGTTGCTCCATCTTTACCATATGCTATATTCTCCTTTATCGTTCCACTGAACAGCCATGTATCTTGCAGGACCATGCCAAAGTGTTTTCTCAAATTGTATTTTTTGATGTCCCTGATGTCTATCCCATCAACTTTTATACTACCTCCTTGGATTTCGTAGAACCTCATGAGAAGATTGACAAGTGTTGTCTTACCTGCACCTGTTGGACCGACGATTGCAACCATCTGTCCACTTTTAACATCTATATTCAAGTTCTCGATGAGTGGCTTTTCTGGAACGTAACTGAACTTAACATTTTCGAATTTGACATCACCTCTCACTCTTTCTAGTTCAATAGCATCTGGCTTGTCAGGTTTCTCTTCTTCCTCTTCAAGTATCTGAAAGACCCGTTCAGCAGCTGCCAGTGTGGATTGAATCATATTCACTATATTAGCGATTTGAACAATCGGTTGATTGAATTGCCTTGAGTATTGGATGAATGCCTGAACATCACCCACTGTTATAGCTTTCTTTGTAACAAGCACACCACCACCAACAGCCACTATGATATAACCCAAGTTTCCTATAAAATTCATCACGGGCATTATTATACCTGTAATGAATTGAGCCTTTTTGCTCTCTTTGTAGAGTTTTTCGTTGATTTCTTTAAATCTTTGAACTTCGTCTTTCTCTCTTCCATAGGTCTTAACTGCTAAAAAGCCGCCGTATACCTCTTCAGCTCTACCAGTTAGCTCACCAAGGTATCTTTGTTGTGCGGCAAAATACTTTTGTGATTTCTTGGCAATGAATACCGTTACTAGAGCACTCATTGGCAAAGTTATGAGTGTGAGTAGTGTCAAGTTAAGGTTAATTGTAATCATCATGTAAGTTATACCAATGATAGTAACTATACCTGAGATGAATTGTGTTAAGCTTTGTTGTAATGTATTGCTAATCAAGTCTACGTCGTTTGTCACACGGCTTATTACATCTCCGTGTGAATGTCCATCGTAGAATTTCAATGGAAGTCGCTCGAGTTTGTTGTTAATATCCTCTCTCATCTTCTTCACAATATTCTGTGTGATTCCTGCCATTAGATAACCCTGCAGGAAGTTCAAAAGTGCGGCAACCGAATATAAAATTCCAACATTTAGTAGGATTCCAAAGATTTTTTCAAAATCCATCTTTGTTTTTAAGAACCCAGCTAATGGAGTATTTCTAAGCATAACTACTCTAAAAATCTCCGTTGTAGCCTGTCCAAGAATTTTTGGAGCTTTTATTGTCAGTATTGTAGCAACAATCGTCAACGCAAAAACAATAACGATTCCAATTATGTGAGGTTTAAGGTACTTCAGCAGTTTTCGAGTCGTATTCTTCAAATCTTTTGGCTTTTCACCACCGCGTGCAAATGCTGGTCCTCCGAATCCTCCAGGTCCTCCGGGTCTTGTTGGTTTTGTATTGTTTGCAACAGGTCTTGTTTGTTGTTCCATTCTTCTTTCTTTGCTCATCTTTCTCACCTCTTGTCCTTTGTCACATGGCTTCTTCGTTTGAAAGTTGTGAGTAAACTATCTCACGATAAATTTCGTTTGCCTTCATCAGTTCCGAGTGATTACCTATACCAACAATCTTTCCGTCTTTTAGAACAATTATTTGATCCGCGTTCATTATTGTTGCAACTCTTTGAGCTACTACAATTACAGTTGCATCTTTTGCTTCCTTGAATAATCTCAACCTTATTTTTGCATCTGTTTTGAAATCGAGTGCACTGAACGTGTCGTCAAAGAGGTATATTCTGGGCATTCCTGCTATCGCTCTCGCCAAGGAAATCCTTTGCTTTTGACCGCCAGACAAGTTCAAACCAGCCTGCTCTATATGGTAATCGAGTCCCTCTGGGTATTTTGATGCAAATTCAAGAACCTGTGCGATATCAGCTGCCCTTTCTACCATTTCGTCTGTTATCCAATCTCGCCCAAATTTGATGTTTTCTCTAATGGAACCCGTGAAAATTACAGGTTTTTGCGTGGCGTAACCTATAATCCTTCTGAGAACATCGAACGGGATTTCCCGGACATCTATTCCGTCTATTCTGACGCTCCCAAGGGTAACATCGTAGAACCGTGGAATTAAATTGAGAAGCGTTGTCTTACCAGAGCCTGTGGAACCTATTATCGCTGTTATCTTTCCAGGTTCTGCTCTAAACGAAATCTCGCTTAAGACAGGTTCCTTTGCTCCAGGATAAGCGAACGTTACATTTTTGAATTCTACTATGCCTTTAATATCAATGGGTTTCGAATCTTCAAACCATGTGATTTGTTTCCCTAAAACCTTTGGGTCTATTACCTTCGGTTCGACACTTAGAACTTCGTTTATCCTCTTTCCAGATACACTTGCCCTTGGTAGGAAAATAAAGATAACGGATATCATAATGAACGAAAACATTATTTGGAGAACGTATTGCATTACCGCCATCATCTGACCAACTTGCAAATTTCCAGCATCAATTTGCTTAGCACCGAACCATATTATGGCAATTGTAGTAAAGTTCATCACTACCATCATATAAGGAAATAGTATGGAAGCCATCCTGTTGACCCACAGAGCGGTTTTGGTTAAATCCGCGTTGGCATCTGAAAATCTCTTTTTCTCATGCCCTTCTTTATTGAAAGCCCTTATAACACGGATGCCTGTGACCCTCTCTCGAACAACGAGGTTCAACTTATCTATTTTCTTTTGCATACTTTTGAAAAGTGGTGCTACGATGGCGGCAATTAAACCCAAACCACCGAGCATCACAGGCACAGATATAGCGAGTATACCTGTTAGTTTGGCATCTTTATTCACAGCCATTACTATTCCACCAACAGCCATAACAGGTGCCATTACAACCATTCTAAGTATCATTACCGTTGCTTGCTGTATCTGGACTACATCGTTTGTTGTTCTTGTAATTAAAGAGGAAGTACTGAATTTGTTCATTTCTTCGAGGGAAAAGGAGGAAACTTTTTCAAAGACATAATTTCTCAAATCTCTTCCAAGTCCCATACTTACAATTGAAGATGTGTAACTCGCAATGACAGCCGCTAATACACTTATCAATGAAACAAGCAACATTTTACCACCAATACTCCAAATATAATCTACGTCTCCTCGTGTGATACCTTTATCGACAATCTTCGACATCAGGTCTGGCAAATATAGTGAAATAATAGCTTGAACAGTTACAAGTGTAACGGTAATTATTATTAGTAGCCAGTACTTTTTAAAAGCCATCTTTATTACCATTGTTTATGCCTCCTTCGGACAATATTCTCCAACTCGTTGTTTAAGGTCTTCTTGAATTTTTTTCAACAACTCTTTAAGCTCTTGCTTTTCCTTGTCTGATAGGCTACTTAACAAAAGTTCCTCTGCTTCTCTTAACACTGTCGAAAGGTTTTTGAGTAAGTTCTCAGATTTTTCTGTAAGGTACACTCGGGTAATTCTTTTGTCTAACTCGTCTTGTATTCTTTTTATCAGACCATTTTTCTCCATTCTTCGAAGCATAACAGCAACAGTTCCTTGCTCTACCCCAATTCGTTTTGCAATTTCTTTTTGACTTAGTCCTTGGCGTTTCCTGAGAACAAATAAGATAGGTATCTGACCGGGATGAATGTTGAACTCTCTTAGTGTTCTTTCGTGAATGAATTTGAAAACTGACCTTTGGATGGAATTCAAAAGTGCCAAAACACCAGCATTTTCCATCAATTCTTTCAAAAAACTCACCTCCAAGCTGTGGTTAATACTTATACGTCTAATAATTAGACGTATAATTATATTAACTCTCAGTTTTGGAAATGTCAATACCTGTTTTTGAAAAGACTTTTTGACAGTGTTCATCTTTGGGCTTTAAAATCATCGCTAATCGTGTTATAATATCACCAGGATAAATACGTTTTGTGACTTAAAAATACTACACAGGGGGTATATGGTATAACAGTAGACAAAAAGCGCTTAGTATTTTATGTTTTCTTTTTCTTTCTCACACTGGTCGCCCTTGTTTTGCTTGATATGTCTGTGAAGAATCTAAAAGATGCTTTCAAAAAACTGGAAAGCACGAAAGTTTTTTTCAAAATTCTAAGTTGCGAGCAAAAGGGAATTTCCTTAGTTTGCGAAGCATCTTTAATCGTTGAAACGCCTGGAGTTAAAAATGAAATTGAGATAGTCCAGCTCCGAGTGTTCACGCAGGATGGCAAATATATAGGAAGCTGGAACAGTGACAAGATTAGAAACCAAAACTTCAGCTTCTTAATATCTAATGCAGAACTTTTTGGAAAAATTCAAAGCGGGTCTATAAAGGTAAGTGGTTTTGCAAAGGTCAGGATAGATATAGGAAGGTACGGACTAAAGATGAACCTGCCGATAGAGGAAGAGGTGAAAATCAGTGAACGAAGATAAAGTACTCAATGAAAATAACATAGCAAAGGAAAACTTAGAAGCTCAAAGAATATTTTCACCTGAAAGAAATGCTTATGATACATACTCTTTAAGGCCTAAGTTTTTGTCTGAATATATAGGTCAAGATAACATCAAAGAGCGTTTAAAACTTGCGATATCTGCTTCAAAAATGCGTGGTGAACAACTTGACCATATACTTTTAGCTGGTCCTCCAGGACTTGGAAAAACGACGCTTGCCGTTGTTATAGCTAACGAGCTCAATGCCAATATCCATATTACAAGTGGTCCCGTTCTTGAAAAACAGGGAGACCTCGCAGCAATATTAACAAATCTGGAACGCGGAGATGTTTTATTTATCGATGAAATCCATAGAATGAATAGGAGTGTCGAAGAGATACTTTATTCTGCTATGGAAGATTTTCAGATTGATATAATGATTGGAAAGGGACCTGCCGCAAGGTCTATTAGAGTGGATTTGCAACCGTTTACCCTTATCGGTGCAACAACGCGAAGCGGATTGCTTACTTCTCCTCTAAGGAACAGATTTGGTATTATATTTGAGATGAGTTTCTACACAGAGGAAGAACTTGGTTTAATAATAACTCGGGCTGCTCAGGTAATGGGTGTCACGATAGAACCAGAAGCGGCTCTCTTGATTGCACGGCGTTCGCGTGGAACACCAAGAATTGCAATTAGGTTGTTGAAACGTGTTCGAGACTTGAGTACTGTAAAAGGTTCGCAAGTCATAGATACTGAAACCGTTAACGAGGTTATGAATTTGCTCGGAATTGATGAGTACGGGTTGGATGAGATGGATAGAAAACTTTTGAAAGTCATAATCGAGGTTTATAAAGGTGGACCCGTTGGATTGAAAGCGCTTGCTGCTTCGTTAGGAATTACAGAAGACACGATTGCTGAAGTATACGAGCCATTTCTTGTGCAAAGTGGTTTTTTGGCAAGAACAGCTCGAGGAAGGATGGTAACTGAAAAAACTTACAAATACTTCGGAATAAGCACATTGGGGGGACTCTTTGGTGATTACTGAAGAAGAACTCAGAAAAAATTATGATACTGTTCTGAACAATATAAGGATTCATGCCGAGAAAGTTGGTCGTAGTTGTAATGAAATAAAGCTCGTTGCAGTCACAAAAACACAGCCTATAGAAGTGCTGAATCTGGCACTAAGTGTTGGAATAAAGGTATTTGGGGAAAATTATGCTCAGGAATTAAGAGACAAAGCCAAAGTTCTTCAGAACTTAGGTGTAGAGTGGCATTTTATAGGCAGAATCCAAACAAACAAAGTTAAATACATAGTTCCTGTTGCAAAGTTGATTCACTCAGTTTACAGGCTTGAAGAACTGGAAGAGATTGATAAAGTGGCAAAAAAACTTGATAAGACGCAACTTGTGTTGCTTGAAGTGAACGTTTCTGGTGAAGGAACAAAAGCTGGTTTGCAAGCAGAACAGGTAAGGAATTTCCTAATACAAGCAAGTAAATATACCAACGTTAAAATAGTCGGATTAATGACCATGGCACCTTACATAGAACCAGAAATGACAAGACCGTATTTTAAAAAGTTAAAAGCTTTGAGAGACGAACTGAAAAGCGATTTTCCCGATGTCGTCGAACTTTCAATGGGAATGACAAATGATTATACTGTTGCTGTTGAGGAAGGTAGCACTATTGTAAGAATTGGCACAGCTTTATTTGGCGAGAGAAAATCAAAGTAAAATAAAAGATAACAAAAAGGGGTGGGTTTATGTTTGTTATAGGCAACTTTTTTTACGCAGTTGGAGTAGTTCTTCGGATGTTTATTAATTTTGAAACAGCGGTGATAATAATCGCTGCGATACTTAGTTGGATACCACAAGCTTATTCTTTCCGACTTTACCACATTTTGCGCGAACTTGCAGATATTGTTGAAAGACCTATTAGAAAGATAATTCCCCCAATTGGTTTTATAGATATAACACCACTTATAGCGATTTTACTTCTTGTCTTTTTGGATAGGTTCCTTGCCCAGTCGTTAATTGACTTGGGGTGGAGATTGCGGTGAGGATTGGAATCTTCTACAGGACGGACTACGTAATCTCAGCAAAGGAAGTATACGAAAAGCTTAAAAGTCATTTTGATATTTTATTTTTCAAAGACTCGTCAGAAAATTTTCCAGAAGTTGTAGAAGATAAAACATTTGAACCACAAGTTGTCATCTCAGTTGGTGGGGATGGTACGGTTCTTCGTGTTTTGAAAAAAGTTAAGTGTCCGGTGATAGGAGTTAAAGCTGGAAGATTGGGATTTTTCTCCGGCTACCTACTTTCGGAAATCGACAAACTTATCGAAGATTTAAAAAATTGGAATTTCATAGAAGATAAAAGATGGATGCTAAGGGTTGAGAGCTCTGCAGGAGTTTTTTTTGCAATAAATGACGCTGTTTTGCAGAAAGATGTTGCTCAGAAAATCGTTGATTTCACCGTAGAAATGACAGATGGAACTTTTTATTACCACGCTGATGGTTTAGTTGTGAGCACTCCCACGGGTTCTTCCGCATATGCGTTGGCGCTTGGAGGACCCATAATCCTTCCGAACGTTGAAGCATTTGAAATCACCCCCATGGCACCGCAGTTTTTGGCCACACGTAGTTTGGTCATACCAAGTACAGAGAAGATAAAAATTACTGTAAACGATACGGTTAATCTTGTGGTTGATGGGGATGTTGTAGGAAAAGTCAAAGAAGTGCATGTCAGAAAATGTTCTAAGGTAATAACGTTGCTGCGTCCGAAGTCTTATGATTTTTCAACTTCGATTAAAGAAAAAATTGGATACGGTAAAATGCTCCTTAAGAACGGTTCTGAGTGATATTTGGTGTTTTTCCAAACATAATTAGAATGCAAGGTGATTGATGTGAGATGGATAATAAAAGAAAGACTTGAAGAGTTGAAGAAGTATGTTGTGAAAGAAGGATGGTATGTAGAAGATATATTCCAGAATTGTTCCGTAGCATTTAAGGAACGAGACGATGTTATTGCAAAAGAAGTCAACAAAAACTACTGGGATGTTTACAATGAGTATCTTATGATTCTTGAGTTTTCCCAACAACTCTTTGGTATGTTCACACCAGACAAACGCGACCTACGATTTATATCTGGTTCTGTCATTATTGCGAAGATCCTACTTGATATAGCTGACAGGTTGCGAGATATAGCTTCTGACATTCTGAATTTAGTAAAGGAACCAGATATAAACCAGAGCATTTCAATTCCAGATATGTTTAGATTTTCGCAAAGGATGTTGAGAAAATCACTGAGAGTGTATGTGGACCAGAACCTCGAAGGTGCTGCTGCAATTTGCACTCAGGATGCACAAATTGATGAGTCTTACTCAAAATTCAACGAAGAAATAGTTCGACTGATTCAAGATAATCCAAGAGTTGTTAAACGTGCGTTGATGTTGATGGACATTTCAAAAGGGTTGGAGGAGATATCAGATTATTCGGTCCAGATAATCGAAGTTACCCACTTCATTGTTACGGGCAAATACTATACGTGTTATAAAGACTCACTTAAAGAGTTTTCTATAGAACTCTTCAAAAATTTGTCTCAACAAAGTTGAAAAGTATTTCGAGTATAGGTTCTGACCTTAAAGCATATTCCACCAATAAACCTTTTTCAGGAGGGATATACTCTGAGAACTCTCACAAAATACGTGCTCAAACAATCTCTTAAACCTTTTTTCATGGGGCTTGCTGGGTTCATCGTCTTTGTAAGTGTTGAGTGGTTATACCAAATCTCCGACTATATAATAAGAAACAGGGTTGGGGTTTCAAAGCTTTTATTGTTTGTCGCCTATAACATTCCTTATTTCACAGTTCTTGGCATACCGGTGGGTGTGCTTTTTGCGATATTTTGGGTGATTAGCGAAATGTCGACAAATAGGGAAATTACAGCGATATTAGTTCATGGAATCTCGTCAAAAAGGCTCGTAACTCCATTTTTGATTCTTTCAATAATCTTGGGATTTTTTTCTTGGCTTTTGAATGATTACATCGTTCCTAACGCAAATTACAAATCGTCACAAGTATTAAATCAATACATCCTTCAAGCTCCAGAAACTGTTATCAAGACAAATATGCTTGTAGAACTTGAAAAAGACGTTTATTTTTACGTAAAGCAATATGACAAACAAAAAGGAGAACTATACGATGTCGTTCTTTTTAGAAACGAAGAAGGGAATGAGCAGATTTTAACATCAAAGAAAGTCATAAAGAAAGAAGATGGCTGGTATTTGCTTGATGGTAACATGTATGTTGTTGAGCTAGAAACTGGTTTTCTAAAACTGGATATGCAATTTAATGAAATGAAGTTGGATGTTGCAGGTGAAATCGAACAGATGCTTAGAGCCTATAAAACAACTCGTGATAAGACTTCAAAAGAACTTCGTGAACAGCTCGAGACTTACAAAAAGTTAGGTATAAACACTGCATCACTGACTGTGGAGTTACATCAACGTTATGCAACAGCTCTTGGTTCATTAGTTATAGTGCTCATAGGTTTGCCTGTATCGTTACTTTTTGGTTTTTCCAGCAAATCCTGGAGTGTGATTTTGACGTTCATACTTGTTGTGCTTTATCAGGGTTCTGGAGCATGGCTTTCTGGTATGGGAAAAGAAGGACTTATGGATCCAGTATTAGCTACCTGGTTACCAAACATACTGTTTGCAGTGGTCGGGCTCATACTCTACTTGCTTATGGATACCCCAATAGCCTACAGAGCAAGAGAAATTCTTAGTAAATTCTTTGTAGTCTTTTTAATCATTGTTCCCTTTACTTTCCTTCTCTCATCAACAGGGTTTGCCGGCGATTTGAAAGTTACAGCAAGTATTGCGAATTTTTCAGAAAATTCCGTCTTTTTGAAAGACGGAATTACAGTAGTATGGGATAAATATAGACTTGAATGTGATGAGGCAACTGCTACACTGGAGGACGGTAAGGTAAAAACAGTATTTGCTTTCGGAAACGTGTCATTCTACGATGGCGATAGGAAATACGTTGCAAAATCGCTTACTTACCACTTTGAAACAAGTAGAGTGCTCGTAGTTAATGCAAAGACCATCTATACTTACAATTACAAAGGTAAAAACGTTCCTATATATGTGTATGGTTCAGAGATGGAAGTTGAAAACATCAACGACGAAACAAAAACAAAGATAGAAATACGTAACCCTTCGATAACCACTTGTAGCTACGAAGAACCTCATTACTTGATACTCTCAGAAGAAGTTTATGTTTTGGAAAACAAATACATCATTGCCACGAACTCGTTCCTTGTAGTTCTTGGAGTTCCTATTTTCCCATATCCAGTTTTTGTGACAGCACTCCAAGGTGAACCACCGTATTCTTTGACTTTTACTTTAGGTAATACATTTGGAGTTTCCCAAACTTTTGCTTTTAATGTTAACAACTGGAACGCGAAGTTGACTTTGGGAATAGACAACATAATGTTTCAAGCTAACGATAACATCAACAAGCTGAATAAAGTATCATACGACCTGAAAGCAGATAAATTTGAGTTTACACTCTTTCCTCTGACTTATAGGTATTCCAACAAAACGGTATATTACAAATACGACGGCATGGTTTACCTTGAAGGTAACTATCTCTCAGATACTAACTACTACCAAAGAATAGGACTTTCATTACAAAATGCGAATGCACAACTTTATTTCAAGCCTCACATAATGTACGACGCGCGTTTGACAGATACGATAGTTAGTATTAACGGTGGCGTCAGAAACGTGTCCTTTGTCATCTTAGATGCTAATAGACTCAACTTTAGCTTTGATAACAATTTACAGCTAAGAACTGATGGATATTTAACATCGTTAGAAAGAAATTGGGTATCAGTGTACCGAGGTTCATATAATTTGAATATCGCTAATAATGATATAAAGTATACTCTTAACCTATCAGGCACGTTATCCGAAAGTGGTCATAACAGAACTTTTCTTTATACTTATCAACTTCCTTGGACTTTCAAATGGAACTCGTTTACTACGAATTTCAACTATACTTTCAATGTCAAGGGTGTTTCAAATATATCTACAACGAAAACAGAATCCCTTGCTATGTCTGATAGATACCTTGTAGATTTAAACTACAATGTTGGTCCATTTCGATTTACAGGTAGCTGGGAACAATCTTTTGCATTTTTAGACGAGCCACAGTCAACTAACAAAAATATCTTTAAACTTACCTTTACCTTGAATTCTGGCAAGTTGACAGCAAATGTTAGTAGAGGCTTCGATTTTCTGAATAACAAACAATTGCAAGACACATTCACAATAAAATATTCAGAGCAATTTGGTCCAATCAATGCAAGCGGTTCAATCTCTGGAACATACGACAATAGTAACGCAAAGCTTGGTGTTCAGAACATCAATTTTGGTATTAATCTCAAGGAGTTCCAAACAAGTTACTCTCTTCAGTTCTCAGTAATTCCTGGGAATCCAATAGCAGTGTTTGTTCACACTCTAAAATACTCCAACCTCAGTGCAACGATTTATCAGAAACCTGATTACATAGAGAGAGCAACAGTGTCTGGCTCGCTTAATTTGTTTGACTACACTACTAAGATAAGTGGAACATATTATGTGAGAACAGTAGGAGCAGAACCAAATTGGAGCTTGTCTTATAGTATGGAAAAGAAAGATGAGAAGTATGTGATATCTTATAACACAGATAATACAAAAAAGTATCTTCTTGAATTGAGTACAAAAAAGATAGATCCAAATATTTATATAAAGCTTAGATACGACCCATCAAGAAATGTTATTGATAGCATGAATTTATCAATTGATAAGTCCTTGCACTGTTGGAGGCTTCTTATAGGTGCAGACTTATCATACAAAAGCACTGGTAACTGGTTAGATTTCTTGGACAAGCTTACTTTTAAATTCTATCTTACAGACATATCTGACATTTTCTTCCTTCTGGATCCAAAGGCAGGTCAATTTCAATTCAGTGGGATGTGATAACACCAGTATGGCATATTTGACAGATTTTAGCTCTCATAAATTTGAAACGCTCGACCTCTATGAAAAGTTCAAAAAGGTAATAGATGAGTATGCTTCAGGAGTAACTTCCTTTCTTCTTGCCGTCTCGGGTGGAGTAGACTCAATAACTATGCTTGATTTGTTTTTCAAACTAAAAGAAGAAAGACAACACTTGCGAATAGGTGTTGCAACGTTCAACCATAAACTTCGCCCAGAAGCTGACGAAGAAGTTGAGTTTGTAAGAGCCAAATCAGAACGAATGGGATTTACATTCTACACAGATTCTGCCGATGTTAGGAGTTTTTCTCAGCAGAATAAGATGTCAATTGAGGAAGCTGCAAGAGCTCTGAGATATGGTTTTCTTGATCAGGTTATGAAAGAGCACCATTACGAATTAACTGCAACTGCCCACAATGCTAATGACTTACTTGAAACAATGATTATGCGGTTTACAAAAGGGACAGGTCCTTTCGGACTGGCAGGACTGAAAATAATTTCGAACAATTATTTCAGACCACTGTTATTTTTCACAAGGCAAGAGATAGAACTTTATGCAAAGGATAGAAATCTGGATTATGTTGTTGATATGTCAAATTACGATGAACACTATCAGAGAAATTATATAAGACACAACATAGTGCCACTTCTCAAAAAAATCAACCCCAAACTTGAAAGTGCAGCAATTTCTTTAGCGCTTAGTATTTGGGAAATGGATGAATATGTTGAACGAGCGATAGAAAAAACGGAAAAGTATATCTTGGGCAACAGGTTGATTTTTAAACTACATAGCGACCCATTTTTACAAATCGAGCAACTACGCAGGTTATCACTACGAGTCTTTGGTAAACCATTGGATAGGGAGAAGATTGAGCGTTTTTCAAAAAATGTTATTAAATCTAAATCGTTCAAGGTCTCGTTTTGGGGGGAACTTGGGGCTGAAGTATCCCACGGATGGGTGATGCTTGGGAATATTAAACGTTTTGATTCTTTTAAATTCGTTATTGAGCTATCAAATGATAATGGAGATTTCTCGAAGAAACCCATGAAAGGTATAGAGGTCAACGGGTACTTTATTAATTTAGTGATTCATGGTATAATTAAGTCTGATGTTTCTAAAATTTGCTTAGTTGTGAGAAATTGGAATGAAGGCGACAAAACTTTTGAAGGTAGAAAGTTGAAAGAAATATTCAATGAAAAGAAGGTTCCGACTTTTGTGAGGAGGTTGATACCAATAGTTGTGTTAAACGAACGTGTAGTTTACGTGCCGGGATACTACAAATCAAAAATCCTTGATGAGATGGGATTGGAAATTGTTTCGAAAGGAGGTATAAATTTTGAATCGTAACTTGAGTTCCATTATTTTTTTCATACTAACAGCTCTCTTTCTCTTCTGGGTTTACCAAGGACTGGTAAATTCAAAAGGTGTTGTAGAAATTAATATGAGTTACAGCGATTTTGTCAATCGCTTGGGTAATGGAGAAACCGATATAGCAAAGGTTATTATCAAAGACGATGGGAATATTTCAGTTGAAACAAAGAACGGAAAGTTGTATTCAGTTTATGCTCCGTGGTTTAGATACGATGTCGAAAAAATTAATAAACTCGTCGAATATGGAATTATTGTTGAAGGTGAGCGAAGTGTTGATAGTTCGTTTTGGATAAATGTGATAGGAAATATAGCGATGTTTATAATAACATTGCTACTTTTTGCCTTCATAATCCGCGGACTTGGGAGAGGCAACAACCAAGCCTTTAACTTTACAAAAAGCAGAGCAGAAAAAGTAGGACCTAACAAGATAAAAGTAACGTTTAAAGATGTTGCTGGTGTTGATGAAGCAGTTGAAGAGCTTAGAGAAACTGTTGATTTTCTAAAGAACCCCGGAAAGTATGCAAAAATTGGTGCACGAATGCCTAAAGGGATACTGCTTGTAGGACCGCCAGGTACAGGAAAAACACTTCTTGCACGTGCGGTTGCAGGAGAAGCTAATGTCCCATTCTTCCACATAAGTGGTTCTGATTTCGTTGAGTTATTTGTTGGTGTTGGTGCTGCGAGAGTTAGAGACCTTTTTGAACAAGCAAAAGCAAGCGCACCGTGTATAGTTTTTATAGACGAAATCGATGCAGTTGGTAGACATAGAGGTGCTGGTCTTGGTGGAGGACATGATGAAAGAGAACAAACGTTGAACCAGTTGCTTGTAGAAATGGACGGGTTCGATGTTAACCAGGGAATCGTAGTCATGGCCGCAACAAATAGACCAGATATACTTGACCCTGCGCTTTTAAGACCTGGCAGGTTTGACAAGAAAATCGTTGTGGATCCACCAGATGTGAAAGGCCGCGAAGCTATATTGAGAGTTCATTTAAGAAATAAACCTATAGACAGAGATGTGGATGTTTCTCTGCTAGCTAAAAGAACTACGGGATTCGTAGGTGCAGATTTGGAAAACTTGGTCAATGAAGCTGCTCTTTTGGCTGCAAGGGCAGGGAGAAACATCATTAAGATGGAGGACTTTGAAGAAGCGATAGACAGAGTAATAGCTGGACCTGCAAGAAAATCAAGGATGATTTCTGAAAAGCAAAAGCGAATAGTTGCCTATCACGAAGTAGGCCATGCTATTATAAGTTCTTCCTTACCAAATGCGGATCCTGTTCACAGAATTTCTATTATTCCGCGTGGTTACGCAGCTCTGGGTTATACCTTACATCTTCCAGCGGAAGATAAATACCTTGTGAGCAAAAGTGAACTCCTTGACAACATAACAACATTACTTGGTGGAAGGGCTGCTGAAGAGCTCGTTTTTGGTGATTTCACAAGTGGTGCAGCAAACGATATAGAACGTGCAACGGAAATCGCAAGGAAGATGGTTTGTGAGTACGGAATGAGTGAAAGTTTCGGTCCATTGGCTTGGGGAAAGACAGAACAGGAAGTCTTCCTTGGTAAAGAACTCACCAGAATCCGTAATTACAGTGAAGATGTCGCAAAACTCATCGACCATGAGATTCAAAAAATAGTGATGAGCTGTTATGAACGAGCAAAACAGATACTTGAAAAGAACCGCACCAAAATGGACCAGATAGTTGCCGCATTACTTGAAAGGGAAATTATGAGTGGCGAAGAACTGAGAGCTATGCTAAATGGTAACGAGGAAAGTGGGAATTCCCAAGACGAAGTAGCAGCAAACTAAAAGTCAGGTGTGAACAATCTACAAGGGGGAATAGGAATGGAGCGTTTTGAAAGCCTTTTAGGCTTGAACAAATCTTTTGAAATTGTAACCGATGAATCAATGGTTTGGGACGAAGATAACGAGCTTTCTTATCTTCATCTAGTCTCCACATCGTCTCTTTTTAAAGAAATAAGTGCCTCTTCCTTTGAGTTGTTGAACAATTATCTGACCGAGGATGAAACGTCGGTTGTTACAAAAGTGGAAATTGAACACATAGCACCTGTTGTTGTTGGGGAGCGCCTTGTGGCCGGACTAAGGATAACAGATGTTTCCAAAAATCACATTACGTTCAAAGCACTTATTTTGAGAGAAGCGCAAAAAATTGCAGAAATTAAACTGACACGCGTTGTTGTTTCCAAGAATTACTTAAGAAGAAAAGCAGTTGAACATGCATGATTAAAAACCAAAAAGACAAGAAAGGTGAATAACTTAAAGGATGAGAAGACCGCGTAGTTCGGAAGCTTTTAAAGAGTATAGCTATGTTTTAAAATTTAGAAACTCTGAAAAGATTGTTAGAAAAATAGAGGGCAACCTTGGTAGGGTTGCCCTCATTTTCCCAAATTCCTATACAGTTGCGAGTGGTTCATTGGCTTGGAGTTGGGTGCAAACTCTACTGGCAGAACGTGGGTTAAATGTTCAGAGATTTTTCTACGAAAACTGGTTTGAACGCTTTTACTCCATGGAGGACCAGATTCCTTTAGACGAATTCCCCGTATGGCTATTCACGTTACAGTTTGAAAACGACTTGATAAACGTCGCAGATATCCTCGTCAAAAAGGGTATCCCTTTGTCAGTATTCGAGCGACAACCCTACCATCCGATAATTATATTTGGTGGACCTGTAACGCTTTTCAATCATGAATTAGTAGACGAAATATCTGATTTTGTATTCGTTGGAGATTTAGAATGCAGTGTTGATGAATTCTCAGAAGCGTTGCGATTTGATGAGAAAGATGATATAATCAGACATTTGTTGAATATCAATCAAATCTATTCAAGAAAATACGGAAAATTGAAATTTTCAAATTGTATTGGCAACTTAAGTCCTGTGCCGGTGGGCCACTTCATAACCCCTTTTTCCCCATATAAAAATAAATTACTTGTTGAAATAGGACGAGGGTGCATTCGTAGATGCGCGTTTTGTGTAACCGGTTATACGAAAAAGCCTGTGAAATTTGCAAGTCTTGATGAAGTCATAAGTGTTTTTGAAAAGTACAAAGGTTTTGAGTATGGATTGATAAGTGCAACAATAACTGACTACCCTTATCTTGAAGGACTGTTAGACTACCTAGAGAATCAAAATATACCGTTTTCAGTTTCATCAATGCGGGCAGATAAGATTGACAAAAGACTCTTGATGTTGTTGAAAAACACAGACCATCATTCTTTCACGATAGCACCAGAAGGTATATCACAAAGGATGAGAGATATCATGCTTAAAGATTTAACAACAGAACAGATTATCAAAACTCTTGAGTTAGGAAGAGAAGTTGGCTTCAAGCATGTTAAGTTTTACTATATCATCGGACTTGAAGAAGAGGACGAGGGTGATTATGCAGAGTTTTTCGACTTTCTAAAAACTGTAGTTGATATGGGTTATCAGGAAGTTGTGATAAGTGTCAATCCACTTGTTCCAAAACCATTCACACCTTTTGCTGGTAGAAAAATGATAGAGAAACGAGAGTATGAGGAAAAAACGAAGTTCATAAGAAGAAATCTTCCGAAAAAAGTCAAAGCAGACTTTGAAAGTTACAAGCTAAGTAGAATACAATACGAGCTCTCACACTTAAAAGGTTCTCAGACGGTAGCTTATTTGGGGCAAATCATCAAAACAGAAAAATAAAAAACGCGGAACTTGAGTTCCGCGTCTTTTTTTGCTCTGCAATTTTTTGCTTTCTTACCTTTCTTTCTTCTTTTCTTCAATTTCCCGCTCTTCGAGTTCTTTACGTCTTTTTTCCTTACTTACAACAAAAATCAAAACCACAGCGGTGAATACCGTGAGCCCAAGGTTTAGATAAAACTCGAAGGGTTTAGGTTCCTTACCTAAGTAGTAAGTTAATACTAAAAGTTCAAGCACAAAAGCCCATGTGAATATAGTTAAAACAGTGCGGGTAAACATATTTGAACATCACAACCCTTCCAGTTTTCTGTATAATTTTGGAACACTTTCGACAAGTAGTTTTGTGTATTCATGGGATGGTTGCAAAACAACCTTGTCTGGATGACCACTTTCGACTACTTCTCCATCTTTCATTACGAGTATGTTGTCGGATACGTAATAAGCGAGGCCTAAATCGTGTGTGATGAAGATGATAGAGGTTCCCTGTTCTTCCCTTAGCTCTTCAAGTAGTTGAATTATTCCTCCTCTGCTTGATGCATCAATCATGGAGGTTGGTTCATCCGCTACTATGAGCAAAGGTCCTAATATCCAACATCTTGCAATCATTATTCTCTGTTTTTGACCTCCAGAGATTTGGTGTGGATATTTTCCAAGGACATCCTTCGGGTCTATTCCAACTTTGAAAAGCGATTCTTTAATTATCTCCAAACCTTCTTTTTTATTTTGGGGTTTTTTCTCCATTAAATTCACGGCCTGCCAAAGAGTCCTTTCGACTGGATAGAACGGATTGTAACTTGCGAATGGGTCCTGGAAAACCGCGTGAACTTTCCTTCTGAGCCATTTCAAATCTTCCTGTTTTTCAATGTCTTTCCATTATCTGTTGTTTCAAGCCATTTTGGAACTGGTTGTGGGTTCTTTGCAGAGGAAATTCCAAAGAGAACTGGCCACGTATCAACATGCCATGGAGCTGGTCTGAACCAATATGGTTGGTCTTGGTTCGGTCAGTTGACCCAATATTTTGTTGAATATTCATACCAATGGGCTGTATAGAATGCAGGTATTGATGGCATATCTCTTGCTATTATCTCCTGAATTCTAAAGTATGCGTTCTTTCTCACTGCTGGATCAAGTGTAGATACCGCACTGTCAAGTAGTTTTACTATTTCATCGTTATCATAGCGTTCCCAGTCGCCTGCCCAAGTGACTTCCCCAACTGGGGCAGAGAGTCTTTTATCGAGAACGAATCTGTAAATGTTGAATGGATGATCAAAGCTTGGTCCAACGCTCCAAGAGATAATCATGTCGAATGTTCCTTTTGTCATCCTGTCTGCCCATACCGAGAAGTCTGGGAATTCTGTTATTACCTCGATTCCTATTTGTTTTAAGCTCTTTGCTATAAGTTCACACATCATCATCCAGTCTGTCCAACCGTATGGAACAGAAATTGTGTAAGAAAGCTTCTTTCCATCAGGTCCGACCCTTATGCCATCTTTACCAACCTTGTATCCGGCATCGTCAAGTATCTTCTTTGCTTTGTCAAGGTTATAATCTGGTCTTCCATCAGCTGTTCCGAAGGTTTTCTTCCACAGGTCGTAGTTGATGTGTTGTTTGTTTGGTTCGAAAAGGTCGATAACAAATGACGGATGAGCTTGACTTCCATATCCGAAGTATGCTTTTTCTAACATATCATCGTATGGGATAGCGTATGCAATAGCTTTTCTTACTTCAGGGTCAGAAAGTCCTGGTTTTGTGTTGTTCAGATATACAAATCCGACTCCATCAGGTAAGAAGTATGGTTTGGATTTGTACCATGTTCCAACTGGCAAATTCTTCTTTTGCCACATTTCCCAAACACTTGGGATGAACAATCCTGCCCAGTCTACGTCACCTTTCTCAATTGCCAACGTTGCTGTTGGGTTGTCCTTGTAAATGACGTGTGCAATGTACTTTGGTCTTGGTAATCCAAAGATGGACTTACCCCACCAGTTATCAATTCTCTGATAGACAACAATGTCTGGGGTGTAGAAGTAGAGTTTGTAAGGTCCGGAAACAACCTGTTCGGATGGCTTGTCATTGACCCAATCACGTATGTTGATATTCTTTGCTTTCAAACCTTCGTAGACATGTTTTGGCATTGGTTGTGCACCAAGAGCGTATGAAAGGAATTGGAAGTAGTTAAGAGGTTTGGTTTTTGCTTTGAATTCGACGACTTTTGCTCCAATACGGTTTATAGATTCAATGTAGTTCTCCCAACCAGCGCCAGGACCTATACCGAGTTCTTTCGTAAGTTGGAATGTGTACATGAAATCTTCTGAAGTTATGTCTCTTCCATCGCTCCACTTTGCCTCTTTACGAATGTAGATTCTTAAAGTTGTGCTGTTTACGAACTCATACTTTTCAGCAATAACTGGAATCCAAGCGTCTCTTCCAAGGTCATACTGGAATGCCGGTAGGTACAAGAACTGGTCAGTTCCCCATGTTGACTGCGCTGCGTAAAGGTTCCAAGTAGTTGCTGGTCCCCAAAGTGCTCCCGCGATGTAAACTGTCTCTTCTCGCGGTAATGTTACCGCCGCCATGGTTAACGAAAGAACCACGAGCAAAATGAAAAACGTTCCAAACCGCCTCATACAAACACCTCCTTAAAAATGTGGTAGAAAAAACGTTATAAAGTCCGCAAAAAATGTTCAAGAACAAGTACATTGGCACCGACTAAAGATGGTGGAACATCTTCAAAAATTGTGTCTCTAATCACGGTGTTGAACAAAGTCTTGTCCAAAACCTTATACAGTTCTTCTTCGATAAGATTTCCAAATGTCTCATGAATATCGTTAATCAAACCCCCGAGAATAATGACGTCAGGGTTAAGAAAATAGATAATGTTTCTAAGAGTAATAGCCAAATATTTGATATAGTTTTCTAAAACTTTCTTAATTTCTTCATTACCTCCACTCCAGAGTGATTTCAGGTAGTGAAACTTTTCCTGAAGAGTGTTGTTTTTGGCATAACCGTTGTCTATCAGGTAGTCGAAAGTCCCTAACATCCTCGTAGGTGAAAGATATCTTTCCAGCTCTTCTTGACAGAATGAGACATGTCCAATCTCACCTGCTGCGGAATTTCGACCACGGACGATACTACCGTTTACCAAGATTGCTCCACCAATTCCTTCACCAAAGTAAAGGAAAAACGCTACTTCTGAATTTTTCACATCCGCTGAAAAGAAGCGCTCAGCGAGCATCGAGAGATTTGCATCGTTTTCGATGAATATTTCTAGCCCAAGCTCCATAAACTCCTTTCCAAAGTCTATGTTCCTCCAGTTTAAATTAGGGGCACACATGAGTGTTTTGTTCTCATAGTTCACAATTCCAGGAAGTGAAAATACAACCTTTGATACGTGATTTCGCGTAGGGTATTCTTTTGTAATTTTTTCAAAAGAATTGATTACCGTATTTCTGAACTTTTCGAAATCTTTTTGAGTATCAAAACTATCTACGATTTCCCATGAACCATCGAGATATCCAACAGCAACAAGCGTTTCGACAATCTCTACATTGTATATAATAGACGTTACAAAAGATTTGGTTGGGCTGTATATCACTGAACTCCTTCCAATATTCGTAGATATACCGACAACTTCTAGTAATCCTTCCTCTTCTAGTTCACCTATCAATCTCCAAACAGCGCTTTGTGCAAGCCCCGTTTCCTTGGAAAGTTCTGCACGACTTGCTTTTCCCTTTTCCATGAGGTATCGAAGTATGATTCTTTTATTCTCTCTTTTCATAGAGACTGGATTAAGCTTTTTCGTCATATTTTTCCCCCGAACTGTATGCTTATGCAAAGGTTTCATACCTCTGAGTTTATTGGTTTTCGTTAGTTTTTTCTTTCTCAGAAATAATCACATAGATTATACATGGAATACACAAGAATCCAAAATGGATTAAAATAGCCAAAGGTGGGCTAAGTCTTTACAAAATATCTTTAAGAAAAGGATTTATAGCAGCTCAAAAATATTCGGTGAATTTGTGTCGCTTTCGAGGAGGGAATGGAAACAATTTACATAGCATGTGTTAAATAACTTATGGCAGGTGAATCTAAAAATCAGAAGCAGCGGAAAAATGAGAAACAGCGGGAGTTAGTTCTGAAATTAAATCAATTTTATTACAAGTCATATCTTGCCCAACTTCATACTGAAGACGCCTGTTGCAAGTATTATAGCAGTTTCAAATCTCAAAATCTTTTTTCCAAGGCAGATACTTCTGAATCGTTTCTTCAGCAATGAAAGCTCCTTCTGGCTGAATCCACCTTCAGGACCTGCTATTATACCGACGTTTTTTGATATTCTTTTTGGAATTTTTCTTCCTTTAAAATCAAGTATGTATGTGCTTTCCGGAGCTAAAGAGAAAATGTCTAAAAACTCTATAGGTTTTATTACGGGAAAGGTGTATCTAACACATTGCTTAGCTGCTTCTCTGACAACAAGCTCGAGCTTTTCCTGTTTATCTTCGTAGTGTCTTGAAGCACGTTCGTTATTGAAAACATAAATTTCATCAACGCCTAATTCGACTGCCTTTTCAATTGTCCACCTCAGTCGCTCCCACCGACCAGATGGTGCAAAAAGCACAAGCCTTCCTTCAGGACTTTCAACGAACTCGTAGCTTATCACATTGCCAACTGCTGAATATTTATCTATCCTTTTAACAACAACTTTGTATTTTCCCCCATTTCCATCGGTGGCTTCTATGATTTCTCCTTCTTTCAGTCTCATCACTTTCATGTGAGTTACTTCATGCTCATCGAAATAAACAGCATCATCTTTTGGAATGCAGAAATACAAATTTGGCAAAGTAATTCCCCCCATTTAGAACTTTTTTTAGAATACGCCGCCCGTGGAACGGGCGGCCCATTATGGTTTAATTTCATTCAATAAGACACATCCAGAATTTCATATTTTTACCAGTGCAATATTTCCTTTTCTGTTTCTTTGTCAAATACATGCATCGTGCTCATGTCGAAAACCAAATCTATCTTTTGACCTTCCTTTGCCTGCGTTTTTGCATTAACTCTTGCAACAAGTCTGTCTTCGCCAGCAATCACATGCAAGAGTGTTTCACTTCCAAGTGGTTCGACAACATCTACCATAACTTCGGCGGTGTTTTCTGGTTTTGGAGCGATTGCAAACATTTTATCGTAAATGTTCTCTGGTCTGATACCAAAAATGATATCTTTGTCGATGTATTTTGAAAGCTTGTCTTCGTATTCCGTTGGAACTTTAAGTTTAAGCCCACTCGTCTTGACCCAAAGACCACCTTCACCGCGGATGATTTTTCCAGGTATAAAGTTCATCGATGGGCTGCCGATGAAGCCAGCAACAAATATGTTGGCAGGTCTGTTGTAAACTTCGTATGGTGAACCAATCTGTTGTATTACTCCGTCTTTCATTATGACGATTTTATCTGCCATTGTCATAGCTTCAACTTGGTCGTGTGTAACGTAAACTATAGTTGCTTCGAGTCGCATGTGAAGTTTTTTCAATTCAGCCCTCATTTGAACGCGCAACTTTGCGTCGAGGTTTGAGAGAGGTTCGTCAAACAAGAAGACCTTAGGATTCCTAACTATTGCCCTACCAACGGCAACTCTCTGCCTTTGACCACCGGAAAGTTGTCTTGGTTTCCTGTCAAGAAGATGTTCAATCTCAAGAATTTTTGCAGCTTCTCTCACTCGTCTTTCAATTTCGTCCTTTGGCACCTTTCTAAGTTTCAAACCGAATGCCATGTTTTCATAGACCGTCATATGAGGATAGAGTGCGTAGTTTTGGAACACAAAAGCGATGTCTCTATCTTTTGGTTCAACGTCGTTAACAACTCTTCCATCAATTTTGATAGTACCTTTTGTAATTTCCTCAAGGCCGGCTATCATTCTTAGAGTTGTTGTCTTTCCACAACCCGATGGTCCAAGAAGTACAACAAATTCTTTGTCCTCCACGGTGAATGTTGCGTCTTTAACCGCTTCCACTTTGCCTTCGTAAATCTTCCACACATGTTCAAGGTCAACCTGTGCCATACGTGTTATACCTCCTCTTCTTTTTGATGTGCTTCAGTATCTTCTATTTCTTCAATTTCGAAGATTTCTTCCAATTTCAGCTCTTTAAATAACGAAGGGTCACCGAGGTCAAGTAGGTATAACTCCCAGACTTTGTCAACAAAGTCCATTATCTTTGTGTATTTATCGTAAGATACAACTACAACCGCCGGTTTTCCGTTCCTGGTGATTATTATGTCCTTTGAAAGAGCATCTTCAACCACTTTTGAAAACTTTGCTTTTGCCTCTGCCAGCGAGTAAAAATCCTGTTTTACTCTCATACATTGACCTCCTTGACTATAATTATAGTCAATTTTTTTCAAAACATGTTACCAGTTACGAAAAGTTACTAATTTGTAACTTTATAGAAATATTAATTCCGAGAGATAGGGTGTAAAATTTGACTGAACGGTCAATAAAATATCGCTTTTTATATTGAAAAGGAGGGGTAAACTCATGTCAGTTGGTGGTTTGAAAGGTATGGTTTATCATCAAGCTGGTAAGTTGGTAGCTAGTGTTGTTAGAAAGGCGGACACTCAAACATTTGCCAAGCTTTTATTCACAGTATCGGCACTTAGTAAAGAGCCAGCAAAGAGTGGTTTGAAGAAACTTGGATTGATGGCTCAAGAGGAGCACCCGATGATTAAAAAGTGGATAAACATCTTTCAGAAATCTTCCCCTAAGGCTGTTGAAAAAATCATAAATAACCTTATTATTAACGAATTTGCAATTGGCGAACCTCTCAGGCAAAAACTCATGCATGAACACAAAGTTGTTCTTCCAAAACTCGGAGTTATAAGCCCAACCTATGCGTGTAACTTGAACTGTGTTGGATGCTATGCCGGATTGTACGGAAGAAAGTATGAACTTACAAAAGATGAAGTTAGAAGTGTTTTAAAGCAAGGTGAACAACTCGGAATTTACTTCTGGGTTATTACCGGTGGAGAACCTTTCTACTGGCCACATCTCATGGAGATATTGGAAGAATTTAGCGAGCATTACTTCATGATTTACTCCAATGGAATTTTGATAACAGAAGAGAAGGCTAAAAAACTTGCAGAGCTTGGAAACGCTACAATATCTATATCCGTGGAAGGGTTCGAAAATGAAACGGATTGGAGAAGAGGTCACGGAGTCTTCAAAGCAATTCTTAACACATGGGACAGATTGAGAAGGCACGGAGTTCCATTTGGAGCAAGTGTTACAGCCACCAGAATGAACCACGATATCATTATGAAAGATGAATTCTGGAACTTCCTTGAAGAAAATGGTGTGGAATATGTGTGGATTTATCAATTCATGCCTGTTGGTCAAGACCCTGTTATGGACCTTGTCCCAACACCACAGCAAAGGTATGAAAGGTTCTTCAAAACTGAACAGATGAGGCTAAGCGGAAGGTTCGCATTTGTTGCAGATTTCTGGAACCACGGATTTTTAACCCACGGTTGTCTCTCAGCAGGTGCAAAGTATTTCCACGTGAATGCAAAAGGATACGTTGAACCGTGTGTATTCCAACAGTTTGCAGTGGACAGTATTAGAGAAAAGACATTGCTTGAGATATTTAAGTCACCATTCTTTGAAGCTTACAAGAGAGCAATTCCATTCTCCAACAATCTTTTCAGACCATGCCCAATCATCGATAATCCAAAGGTGTTCAGAGCAATGGTTAAGAACTTCAACGCAATTCCACAGCACGAGGGTTCTGAAAAGACAATTACAGAGCTTGCACCCGAGCTTGATAAACTCGCAGAAGAATGGAAAAAGTATGCTGATAAACTCTGGTATGAATACGGATACGTTGAAAGATACCCAGTTAACAGGGGTATTTACAACTACGAAACAAGGATGAAGAGATACGCAAACAAAGAAGAGGTATTGAAGGTCGATAAGAAGATGGCTTTGTAAGCTCCATAAACTTCAAAATCCATACTACTTATTCGGGGGCGCTTAAATTGAGTGTCCGTTCACAGGAAACTAGAAAGAAAATTTTAGAAGCTGCAAGGAAATTGTTTGCTGAAAAAGGGTATGAAGGTGTTAGTATGGAGGACATTGCGCAGGCCTCTGGCGTGCGCAAGTCCCTTATTTATTATTATTTTGAGAGCAAAGAAGTTTTATTCGAAGAGGTTTGGATAGGAGTTATCGAGGAACTTGAGAAAGAATTATTCCCCGAAGTTGAAAATGAAAAGAGTATAGCCGGAGCAATAAAGAAACTAATAAAAAAATACGTTGAGTTTACGCTAAATAAATCAGAGTTAAGTAGATTAATTGCACGCGAGCGAATGAACGTTCTGGAAAACGGGGAAAGTTTATCAAGAGCAAAAGGTAAGTACGTTAGTTTGCTTAATAGATTAGAGAGGATTTTTGAAAAAGGTAAACAGGAAAATGTTTTGAACGATATCGAACCTTCTGCAGCAACTGAGATAATTTCTACAGTTGATTCTATTCCTCGTAAAAGCGTTATCAAAAGTGTTGAAGAATTTCTGCTGAAAGTCATTCTCAAAGAAAAAGTAGAACACTAAGCCTCAATAACGTATGAGGTGATTTTAAACATGGAGAAAGAAGTTTCTCAAAAAAGGAAAGCCCTTTACTTTGTCCTTTTGATGGGGTTAGTAAGTTTATTCAGTGATATCACTTACGAAGGCGCAAGGAGTTTGATAGGTCCTTACCTTGGCTTGCTTGGAGCATCTGCCGTTGTTGTAAGTAGCATTGCAGGATTTGGTGAACTCTTAGGCTATACTCTAAGGTTTTTTACTGGAAGATTGGTTGATAGGACACGTAAGTATTGGTTTTTCGCGATACTAGGTTATTCGATGAACTTGTTTGTAATTCCAACATTAGCTCTAACAAAGCATTGGTATGCAGCTGCCGTTTTAATTATTTTAGAACGCGTAGGGAAAGCTTTGAGAAAACCTGCAAAAGATACAATCACATCTTTTGCAGGAAGCCAACTTGGTTATGGAACAACCTTCGCTATAGAGGAATTCCTGGACCAAATTGGTGCGACCATTGGTCCACTGATTATGAGTGTAACAATAGCGCAGAACATAAAACTTGAAACTGTAGATGCTTACCGTAAAGCCTTTGGTTTTCTACTGTTTCCAGCTCTTATAACTATAGGCATTATTGTGGTGGCAAAAATTCTGGTACCAGAACCAGAAAAAATGGAAAAGACTCAATCGAAAGCAAGAAATGTCAGGTTTGACAGAGCTTTTTATCTATATCTCATCTCAATTTCTCTTATTGCTTTTGGTTTTGCTGATTTTGCGTTGATAGGCTACCACGTTCAGAGTAACAATATACTATCTCCTACACTAATTCCTGTGGCATACATGATTGCTATGATTGTAGATGCCTTTGCAGGTTTGGTATTCGGTAGACTTTTTGATAAATTTGGGATAGTAATCATGGCTTTTGCATCGTTTATTACATCATTTTACGGGTTTTTCTCGTTTGGAATGTCAAAAGAGGCAGTATTTTTAGGTTCTGTGCTTTGGGGCATTGGTATGGGAGCAAATGAATCCATAATGAAAGCGACAGTGGCTAAACTTGTGAGTTCGGAAATTAGAGGAACGGCATATGGGTTCTTTAACGCCATTTTTGGTGTAGCTTGGTTTATAGGAAGTGCTGTGCTTGGGGTTTTATATACTATCAACAGATTTTATCTTATATATCTCGCCTTCTTCACACAGTTGCTTGCAGCAGTTTTACTTTTGTATTTGTCGAACGTGATTAAAAAACAAACCACAGTCTAAAGTCAGAAAAGTTCAAACATACGAACGCAAAAAAAAATCAGCCATAAACAAAGGGGTGCATATTGCACCCCTTTCATTAGTTGTAATTTATGAACCTTTTTGCTTATCTTCTCTTTGTTACGCCCTGTTTCTTGTCAAGTCTCTTCTTGTATTCAGAGTAGGTCTTTTGGCTGTCTTTCAAAAACTTTTGGAGCTTCTTTTCAAACTCTTCTTTCTTCAGTTCAGCGTCACTCATCTTCGTTGTTTCTTCTTTGAGTGATAGTTCCCACTTACCGTCTTTACCCTTTCCTACTATCTTTGCCTCAATCTCCTGACCCACTTTGAGAAAATCTTCGACTTTCTGCACATACTGGTTAGAAATCTTTGAAATGTGGATAAACCCCTTTTCTCCGTTTTCTAGTTCAACGTTTGCTCCGAATTTGAGTACCTCTGTTACTTTGCCTTTTACAACTTGGCCAACTTCCATAAAATGTAACCCTCCTGAAAGATTAGATTGGAGAAAAAATATCAATACTTACCTTCGAACTTTTTCTTAAACTTTTGCACGCGTCCTTCAGTGTCAACTATCAGGCTAGCACCCCCACTTCCTTTATAAAGTGGATGGCAATTTGAACAAACATCAACTTTCATCTGTTCTTTTGTTGTCCAAATCTTGTGTTCCGCACCACATGCACACTTAACTGTTAATAGCCTCATCTCTGGGTGGATACCCTTTCTCAACTCACTCACCTCTCCTAAGTGATTTTTCGACTGTATAAATTCACGTTATATATTACCACTTTCTTTTAAATTTTGCAAGTCTTATATTTTTATGTCTTTGAAATTATCTTGTATCATGTTTAAGAGATTGATAGTCTGTTTTACATTTGCAACGACGTTGTTTATTTCATCGAGGAACCGCTGGATAGATGCACTGATTTCTTCGGCAGTAGCTGAACTTTCTTCCGAAATAGCAAGTAGGTTTTGGATACTTGTTGTTATGCTTTCAAGTTTTTCAGTTTCTGAGTTTAATGTTGATACTAAAGAATTCAGTTGTTGCGTAATTTGTGAGATAATGCTGCTAGACTCTTTGCTTTCAGTAGCGCTTTGGACAAGTATTTGCGATTGTGCCTTCAATTCTTCGTATCCTTTGATTATGCTCTGGCTGAGTCTATCAATTCCACCAGAAACCGAAGACAAGAACTGAGAGATTTTCACAGCGGAAGCTTTACTTTCTTCTGCAAGTTTCCTTATCTCGTCGGCAACTACAGCGAAACCTCTTCCTGCTTCTCCACTTCTTGCTGCTTCTATTGCAGCGTTTAGAGCTAGTAAGTTCGTCTGTTCAGCAATACTCATAACGGTACTTGCGATTTCCATAATGGCGCTCGCCTGATTTCTTAGTTGCTCGCTTTCACTTGCGATGGTTTCAAAATCACTACTCATAGTCTTCATACCATTTGCGGAGTTCTCTACACTCTTAGCAGCTGTGATTATCTTTTCAACGGCTAAGTTCAAATCATGTATGATTTGATTTTGCTCGTTTATAGTTCGTGTAATTGTATCAACGTTTGACGACACAGTTTCCGAAATCCTCTCAGCATCGTTGCTAATTTGGACGGCAGTATCAGCGACTTGTTTAGATAATTCCTTCATGGTGTCAATTTGCTCGAGAACTGTCTCGGAAGATTCCAAAGTTTTCTTGGCAAAACTCATAAGCTCCTCGGTGTCTCCCTGGAGACCTACTAAGAATTCTCTAAGCTCATTGATGGCTTCTGAATTGATTTTAGATACTTCTTCGAAGTTTCTTTCACCGATTATGTGCACCAACGTATTGAAATCTTTTTGTTTGTAAACTTTGCTAATCTCTTTCAGCCCATCAAGACCTTTTCTGAAGTCTCTCAGTCCGAATGTCACGCCAATGAACGCAATTACCGATGTTAAAACTGCACCGACGAGTGGACCAAAGATTTTCGTAAAAAGAAAGGTGGCAACAAACGTAAATACAGGAAATATTATTGTGTAGGTTGTAATGAAGTCTTTTAACGTCCACAAACTCAGAGCTCGGTAACCTTTCAAACTTATAGTCTTACCATACGGTTTTGTTGAGCGGACCTTGACTTCGATGAAGCTTCCCGAAGACGAAGAACCTTGGTCTAGTATTTCTACTTCAATTGGGTCACTGAAAAATTCAGATGCTCCTTTGAGCAGTCCCAAAAAGTAGTATCTGAAATCTCTATGGGACTGGTATCTAATAATTGCTGTATGTGGGTCTATATAATTGAAAATTATCCTTGGTGGTTTTGCACCAGGAATCCTTCTCGTAAGAACTCTATGAACTCCATCCATTGCGCTTAGAAATGACATACAGTTGTCTTTTTTGAAGTATCCTGGGTAAAATTGTGAAAACGTTCTAATATTGCTTTTTCCAGTCTCTTCCCAGAGTTGTTCGTATGTTTTTCCAACCCTCTGCGCCAATTTCTTAGAAAATTGAAATACCAAATCATCAGGAACGTCCAATGTTGGGATGATAAGTTTTGAAGTGTCAAGTTTGAACTCTTCGATTAACGAGTTAACAACACTCTCTCCATACAATTTTTTCCAAGTGTTTATCCAAACATTCATCACAAAGCTTTTCATATTCTTCTCCTCCTTTTACTTTGTGGTTTTATTTTCCTTTTCAGACCTAGTTTATTATTATACCATAGATAGTTATATCCTGTAACCCGATTTTTGAGCCTTCATTTCATACATGAGTTTGTCTACAGTTCTAATCGTGTCATGTAAACTACCATTATATTGTGAAGCGCCGAAAGAAAAAACAGGTCTAAGTTCATGAGAGTTGGTGAATTCGCTTTGTACTTTGGAAAATATTTCTTCTGCCTTGCTAACTGGACAATCTTTTAACACAACTAAGAATTCATCACCTCCCATTCTTATTATATAGTCACTGGACCTAGTGTTGTTCTTGATAGTTCTTACTAACAATTTCAAAATTTCGTCGCCAATTTCGTGCCCGTAATTGTCGTTAATCGTTTTGAATTTGTCCATGTCTACATAAACAATAGTATCTTTGGGTGAAAGTATCAGTTCACTCAAAACACCCCTGTTGTATGCACCGGTAAGAGGGTCCATGATACTTTTCAAGTGGGTTGTAATGATTTTCACGGTCATATCTCTATACTCAGTTACAATTATATAAGAAAAGCCGAAAAAGAGTGCCATTATGCCAAAATGAGAAAGAAATTTTGTGTTTGTTGAAAAGAATAAGGCAGCACCGTCGTGAACTATTGTGAGCACGAAGAAGAGCACAAACCCAAAGATTGTAGGAGAATAGGTCTTTACTGCAACGGATATAAGATAAAATGCGTTTATAAAAAGAAGGAGCGCAATGTTGTTTGTAAGTATCTTCAAGTGGTAATTCGAAGGTGCTAACGAAATGGAAAGAGCAGCTAAGAGATTGAGAATCATCATTAATTTATCGACAAGTTTAACTTTATCGAAATACTGGTTAATTATACCCCTTGTCAGGAAAGCAAAACCTACATAGGCACTTGCAGTAAATATCTTCCTTAGTATTAAAAAAGAGTGTAAGTTTCCAAGTGTTGGAAATGGAAATAAATCAAACATCCACACATGTCCAAGGAAGCTTGCTATTGCCAGTGACGAGTAAATTTTCCGTTTGACATCGCTCGTTGTTTTAGAAAGAAGGTACAGTATTATCGATAGCGTGAAAATCAATCCCGCTGAAAGTGGGATGAGAATGGCTGTCAAAAAATGGAGTATGGCATATTTGGTGCGTTGGGAATCGTTTACAATTTTGACTGGAAAGTCGATTCCTATCTCGTAGATTCCTGATATCTCAAATTCGATAGTCTTGAAATCTTCAGGAATCTGGAATAAAAAAGGCTGATACCAAACATGTCCGGTTCTATCTTCCGAGAATCCAAAACTGCCTATTATATTACCGTCTACTTTTACAGCAAAATAAGAAGCATCTATTTGTGGTATGTATAAATATCTCGTTGTCTTCTCTTCTTGCACTTTGTGATTTACCAGGGCACTTATAACTACAGTGGAAGGCTGTCTTAAAGCCTTGTAGAATTTTTTTGGTAGTGTGCTCTCTTCGAAGATATTATTTTCATCACTGAGCACTTCCCATCCATATATCTCTATACCATCACCAACTAATGCATATTGAAAGGTTAAAAGTAATAAGAAAAACAACGATGTTGCAAAAAGGAATGGTTTAAAGTAATAATTGACGTATTCTTTCAATCTTGCCACATCCCCCTACATATACCGTGTTCATAACGTTCATAACGTTATTATTTTATCACGAAAGCTTAAATTCACAAAACAAAAAGCGATAGCATCGCTATCGCTTAAATGTGGATTGTATAGAAAGATTTTAAACAAAGAAAATTTAAAGGGTAAAACAATTAGAAATACATTCCAATCTGAATTGAAATACCTGTTGGTCCGCCTGTGCCAAGATACAATGAATATCCTATGCTTCCGTATACGCCCATTCTTGGATTAAAATCATATGTTAGTATGGCTCCACCAAAAGCTCCAAATATATATCCAACAGGTTCAAATGTATCTAAATCGATAAGTCCTATTAAAGACAATCCGCCATTCACACTGGCGTTTATCCTTCCCATTTCGAGTAAGTTGAATCCTACACCGAAGTTCATGTACGCAGGAGTATAGTTAAGTATGCTTCCAAGAAATGTTCCAACACCAATATAAAGCGGAAGGGGTATATCTTCGGTACTACCCCATGCTGAAATGCCAAGTCCAAACATTCCCGAAAACATACCGAGTCCCAATCCAGCTTTGAATGGCATAATCGGAAACTCTGTGGCTATGTCGTATTCTTCTGGTCTTTCACCATACATAAAGTTTGCTATGACCGTACCGTCTGATTTGTTGTATCCAACTACCTTTACGTATCCAATCCCACCATTTGATGTTTCGATTTGAAAAATGTATCCTTTTTTTGCAAGTTTTGGATCAATTCCAGCTAAAGTAACAGCATTTCCATTGACCGCTTTAACATAAGCTTCAAGTTTAAAAATCTGTCTTAATTCGTACCAAATATCTGTTGCTGTTGACCTAAGTGCATTGCTTATAGCTTTTTGAGAACTCTCTTTTGACGAACCTTCCGACTCCATTGTCTTCGAGGCGAGTAAACTTCCATCTTCGATGTTGTAAAGTTTGATGGTATAACGTGATACGGCAATGTAAGAGTTCGCTTTACTGCTCCAAGATGAAGATAGTTCCGTCAACGTTAATAAGAGTGCGTACTTAGAACCTCCAAGCTTACCAATTTCAATGGCTTGCGAAACTCCAAACTCACTTAAATTTCTCTCTTTCATAATCTGCTGTAGGTCTGAACGAGGAAATAACTGAAACCTCCCTAGTTCGAGTGCTTGTTCTTCGAGTATAGAAAGTAGATAATCTACTTCATCCATGTTCCAACCGCTTCCTACTTTTCCCGGTAGAATCACTAACTTTACCTTTTCCGTCAGAGTAATACCGCCTGCCGCAAAGTTCAGTACACAGATGATAAGTAGCAAAAATACTAGGAACTTTGAACTTTTCACAAGCATCTAACTCCCCCCTTTCAAACTTAGTGCTTAAAACTCCTACGATGTATTAGACCTAAAGGGATGTGATTTAGTTCAAAATGATTTTTAATGGTATAATATCTTAAAAAAAGACTATTCTCCGTGGGAGGGTTTAAAATGTGTAGAATGTCTGCGTTTTCATCGTCGAATGATATTTGCGTTGCTGAAGTATTTAATAAAGTATCTGTGATGGCAGAGCATGGTAGAGGAGCTCCACATGATGATGGGTATGGTTTAATAGTTCTAAGTGAATTTAAAAAAATTGAGTACAAATCAACTAAGCCGATATATGAAGACATTAATTTTAAAATGCTTTGTGAAAAAATCAGCGGAAAGATTGGAATAATTCATGCACGTAAGGCTTCACCAGGTATTCCCGTTGGCTTGCACCAGCTCCATCCGTTCTATATAGAAGGTAGATACCTTGCACACAATGGTACGATAAGGGATGCCAACAAAGCTAATCTTTTTCAGAGTGATACATATGACTTTTTCCTTAGTATTCATGATTTCAAAGACTTTGAAGGCTTACTTAATAATGTGAAAAAGTACGTCGAAGCTCATGATTTCAGTGGACTTAACTTTTTGTTATTAGATGAGTTGGACAAGTCGCTATACGTTGGTTGCATATATACCGGAGATAGTAAATACTTTACATTGTATTACAAAGCTGACAAAACGGGGTTTTTTGTATATTCACAAGAAGATGTCGATGACTTACTCGCCCCTATGGAAAATGGACAAATATTTAAGGTGAGAAATGGAGAAATAGTTGAAGAAGGGAAGGTGTTTTAAACGTGTTTAATTGTACTACGGTTAGTGATTCATTAACGAAAGAATTAGTCCAAGAATTGTCAATTTCTTATGGTACACCGCTCTATGTTTATTTCGAAAGAATAATAAGAGAACGTGCAAGGATTGTAATGGGGATTTTTAATGGTATCAATATTTTTCCAACCTTTGCATGCAAAGCAAACAACAACCCAAACCTGCTTCGTATTTTGAAGGAAGAAGGCTTTGGAACTGATATTGTTACGTTGGGAGAATACCACGCTTCAAAGCTGGCAGACATTCCTGACGGGAGAATTGTATGGAACGGTAATGGAAAATCTTTGAAGGAGATATCGCTGTTATCGAAGATTAGATATGTTAACGTAGATTCAGTTGAAGAACTGGAAAGATGGAAAGATGTTGCCTCTAAAGTTGGAAATATCCCTGAATTATTCTTAAGGATTAATCCTAACGTTAATCCAAACACACATCCGTACATCTCCACAGGTCTGAAGAAGAACAAATTTGGGATTCCAATAGAAATGATAGAAGAAGCTTTGAAAAAAGTAAAGACAAGCAACCTTGAGTTAGTAGGATTCCATATTCACATTGGTTCACAAATAACAGATGTTGAACCGTTTTACGAAACGTTAAGCCAGACTGTGGAACTTAGTAAAAGATATGGTTTTAGGAAGATTAATATAGGTGGGGGCTGGGGAATCAACTACCAAGGCAAAGAACTCGATTTATCGAAGTACCGTGAAGTGATTATACCTCTGCTGAAAGATTTTGAAGAGGTTGTCTTAGAGATTGGAAGATACATAATTGGACCAGCCGGAGTACTTATTCTAAAGGTCGAGTATGTGAAAAGAACCGATGCAAAAACTTTCATAGTTGTAGATGGTGGGATGAACGTTCTCATTAGACCAGCAATGTATGGAGTATTTCATGGTGTTAAAATCTTGGAGCCTGCGCAAGACGAGAGAGTGGAAGCAGATGTTGTGGGACCGCTTTGTGAATCTGGGGATATTTTAGCAACACACTGCATGTTGGAAATTCCAAGAGAAGGTAGTTATATTGTAATCGAAAACGCAGGAGCTTACGGATACGCAATGTCAAGTAATTACAACTCTACATTGAAACCCGCAGAAGTTTTAATCACCGAAAACAACGAACCAAAATTAATCAGAAGACGTGAAACATACGATGACCTTTTCAGAACTATAATTTAAATTATTTAGGGTAAAAAATTGAAGAGTTTGTGGTATAATTATCAGCTCACATGAAATGTAACTTGCAAAACACAGGGGAGGCTGGCTATTATGAAAGGATTGAACACGAAGATAGGTATAAAGCTATCTATCGCCATAGTGTTGTTAGTGTTGACAACCGTTTTTGCACTACCAAATTTTGAGTACCAAATCTATTACGGAAATTTGCATTCTCACACTTCGTACTCGGATGGAAGAGGAACTCCTGAACAAGCTTATGCACATGCTTCAAAATATGCTGACGTGCTAGCTGTTACCGACCATTGCTACTTTCTAAAAATACCTGTCAACGGGCAATCGAAAACCTATCTAACTCAGCAAGCAGCACGCAGTGCTACGATTCCGGGTAAATTTGTAGGATTGCAAGGGTTTGAATGGACAGCAGGTTCTGGTCATATAAACGTTTACGAGACACTTGAGTTCATTAGCCGAGATGAAAAAGGTGACTTGAAGGATTTCTACGAATGGATTACAAAGGTAAAAAAACTTGCGCAGTTTAACCATCCTGGGGTTACGTTTGGCAATTTCCAAGATTTCTGGTTTTGGCCGGAGGCTGACAAATATGTGAATCTCATAGAAATCGGAAATGGTAACTGGAGCAGTGCGGACATTATTTCCGAAGAAATGTTCAGCAACTTCATACTCGCTTTGAACAGAGGTTGGCACCTTTCACCAACAGCCAACCAGGACAACCACAAAGAGAATTGGGCAAGTGCAAACGACGCACGCACTGGCATTCTTGCAAAATCACTGACTTATGAGGATATTATGGAAGCACTATGGAACAGACGAACATTTGCCTCGGAGGACAATACTGCAAAGCTCTATTTTTATACGGACAATAACATTATGGGGAGCATTTTACCTTACCGCGAAAAGGCGAATTTTTACATTTATTATTCAGACAAAGGAGACCCTGTTAGCAAGGTATACATCTTTTCACAAAGTAGAATCTACGAACTCTCAGAGCTTTCTGGAAAAGATGAATTCGAGTACAGCGGAACATTCGATATAATCGATGGTTACGAATGGTTCTTTGTTTACATCGTTCAAAAGGATGGGAACGAAATAGTTTCAGCACCTGTTTGGTTTGAAACTGATAGTCCGTTTAGGGTCAATTACGTTCGCATCGGTCCTGAAAAGCCAAGCGTGAATCAAAATGTTCAGATTACCTTTGACATTTACAATGTTTCTGAAAATCCACAACAAGGAACATTGACAGTTCTTCTCAACGGTAAGTCGGTGTATAGCGAAAGGCTTTCTTTGAAACCTTATGGTATCGAGTACGACAAAAACATCCAGCTTGGGAAACTCGAAGCAGGAGATGTCCGTATAGACTTTTTGGTTGATGGCAAAAATGTCCAGTCAGTTGCTTTCGAAGTTTCTGAAAAAGTAGGATTAACAATTCTTATAGACAAACTCCATGAGAACGATATTAGTGACGAATTATTGTCACTGTTAAGAAAATTTGAAGAACAGGGTAATACAGCAATTTTTGCTGACACTGTTTTGAAAGACTACAATGATGTTGATATCGTCTTAATTCCAACTCCCAAACAAGGTGGATTAGATTTCTTCAAAGACCTTATGCCAGATGAAATTGAGTGGCTGAGAGAGTTTAAGGGAAAACTTATTTTATTGAAAGGTAGTGACGAAGAGTATTTTGAAAAGTATTCAGAGTTGATCCAAAACGCTAGCGTAGTTAACAGTGTTGAAGAACTTGCAAATATAATCGGATTATCCTTACCAACTTCTAAAGAAACAAAACAGCAGAGAAAAGTTGTTTACATAGACCAAGGGCACTCGAATGATTATTATAAAGATAAGCTCTCAAAGCTTGAATCTTTCCTTAAGACGAAAGGCTTCGAAGTAGCCTATATCGATAAAATTCAAGATATCGACGGAATGTATTTAATTATTATGAACGGCAAAGGATACTCGGATGATGAAGTCGTGAATATTGTCAAGTTCGTTAAGAATGGTGGGATTTTGATCATTACATCAAAAAGCGACTATAACAACGGTGGGAATACAGAAGACTTAAACGTGATTCTTGATGCCCTAAACTCGCCTGTTAGATTCAACGATGACCAGGTGGTCGATGAAATTAACAACTACGGGGCTAATTACAAAGTAATTGCAGGTAACGTAAGATTCTACTCGCCTTGTTCATTGTTGTTATACGGTAACTCACAAGTTTTGATTTCCACAGACACGGCGAAATCTGTGGACTCAGATGGCAAAAACGACGCCCAACCTGTTGATAAAGTTATACTGGCATCAACTTTCAAGAGTGGATTAGGAAAAGTCTTTGTGCTTGGAAAAGCTGTCTTCTCTGACTATGATTACGAACTCAATAAAGACTTCATTCAAAATGTGTTGTTCGACGTAAAGTAAATGCAAAGCTAAAGTACGTTGCACATTGTATTCGATTAGATTTAGTCTATAAAAACATTATTTATTGAATTAAAACAGCGGGGGTGTTCCCCGCTTTATTTTTTTCTTTTTGTATGTTATAATACTTATGGATATATGGAGGTGATTTACATGTTTGACAGATTTTCTGAGAGGTCAGCGAAGGTTTTTGTTATGGCTCAAGAGGAAGCGAAAGACCTCGGTCACTCATACGTGGGAACCGAGCATTTGTTGCTTGCAATACTGAAGTTGAATGATAAACCTCTTGCAAATATCTTAGAGAGGTATGGTTTGACATACGCACGTGTCAAAAACGAGGTTATTTCGATAGTTGGTTTGGGCATGCGCGGATTCATAATGTCTCCGCAAATGACCCCACGAGCGAGGAAGGTTACTGAAATAGCTTTTGAAGAGGCACGTATGATGGGTAGCGACAAGATAGACCCGGAGCACTTGCTTTTGGGTATACTGCGTGAGGGTGAAGGAATTGCGATTCATATTTTGAAAAAACTCAACGTGAATATTCAAGCATTGCGTAAGGAGATAACTGAAAATATCTCCGATGAGGATTTCTTTGAAGAAAGCCAAGCGCTTCCACCATCTTACGAAGAACCAACAACTTCTCCAGCTGTCCGTCAGCTCGAAGGTTTTGGTGTTGATTTGACAGCGCAAGCACAACGTGGAGAACTTGATCCTGTGATTGGAAGAGAAAATGAAATCGAAAGGCTTATGCAAATCCTTGTTAGAAGAAAGAAGAATAATCCTGTACTCATTGGAGAGCCTGGTGTTGGTAAAAGCGCGATAGTTGAAGGACTGGCGCAAAGGATAGTGTCAGGTGAGGTGCCGGAGCCGTTAAAGGGTAAGACTATATTCTCACTTGACGTAGCTGCACTTGTTGCCGGCACAAAATACCGTGGTGAATTTGAAAAAAGAATGAAGAAGTTACTTCAGGTTGTTAAGGGGAACAAGGATATAATTCTTTTCATAGATGAGCTTCACATGATAGTCGGGGCGGGTTCCGCTGAGGGAGCCGTTGATGCGGCAAATATTCTGAAGCCTGCTTTGGCGCGTGGGGAACTCCACTGTATTGGTGCAACGACACCTGATGAATATAGAAAGTACATAGAAAAGGATGCGGCTCTTGAAAGAAGGTTCCAGAAAATATACGTCCAAGAACCAAGTCCACAGATGGCGTTGGAAATTTTGAAAGGTTTGAAATCAAAATACGAAAGCCATCACAAAGTAAAGTATACAGACAAAGCACTCGAGGCAGCGGTATATTTGTCCCAAAGATATATCACAGACCACTTCTTACCAGATAAGGCTATCGATGTTATTGACGAGGCGGGAGCCAGAAGCAGGCTGAAATTATTCGTCATGCCAAGCAATCTCCAACTTTTGAAGTTACAGATAGAGGCCATCAAAAACGAGAAAGAAGAAGCAGTAGCTGCTCAGGATTACGAAAAGGCAGCAGAGTTGAAAGAGAAAGAACAGCAACTTAAGGAACAATTCAACGAAGCATATAGTAACTGGCGTAAAGAGGTTGAATCTACAATCGTTACGGTCGATGTTCCTGAGATAGAGGAAGTTGTGGCAGGTTGGACTGGTATTCCTCTCAAGAAACTTGAAGAGACCGAGAGGGAAAAGCTCCTCAATCTTGAGAATGCATTGCATGAAAGGGTTGTTGGTCAGGAAGAGGCAATCAGTGCAATTGCACGTGCTATCCGAAGGGCAAGAAGCGGTCTGAAAGACCCAAGAAGACCAGTCGGTGTCTTCTTGTTCCTTGGACCAACAGGTGTAGGTAAGACCGAGCTTGCGAAAGCACTTGCAGAGTATCTATTCGGTGATGAAAAAGCTTTGGTAAGGTTCGATATGAGTGAGTATATGGAAAAGTTCTCAGTCTCAAGGTTGATAGGTGCACCTCCAGGATACGTTGGATATGAAGAAGGAGGAACACTAACAGAGAAGGTAAGAAGAAGACCGTTCTCGGTGATATTATTTGACGAGATAGAAAAGGCACATCCTGATGTGTTCAATATATTACTCCAAATAATGGACGACGGACGTTTGACAGATTCCCAGGGTCACGTAGTTGATTTCAGAAATACTATTATAATCATGACAAGTAACATAGGTGGAACTGAAATAGTTACTTCCAAGAAAAACCTCGGATTCGTTGGCGAAGAAACTCACGAAAGAGATTTCAAAGAGATGAAAGATAAAGTGCTCGAAGAAGTGAAAAAAGTTTTCAAACCAGAGTTTATAAACAGGGTTGATGAGATTATCGTATTCCACAAACTTACAAAAGAACACATTGAACAGATTATCGAAATACTGCTCAAAGATATCAGGGCAAGGTTAAGCGAAAGACACATCACTTTAGTGCTTTCACCAGAAGCAAAAGATTTCTTGGTTAGCGTTGGTTACGATGCTGTTTATGGTGCGAGACCATTGAAGAGAGCTATTCAAAAGTACATAGAGGACCCACTCTCTGAAGAATTACTGAGAGGTGAAGTTGAGGATAACGATGAAGTATACGTCGTTCGTGATGGTGATAAACTTGCTTTCGTAAAAAACAAACGAAATCAAGTTGCGACGACTGTCAAGTCTGAATCGTAGAAAAAGATAACTCTTTCTGGTTTTTGACAATCTTAAATGGTAGAAGGTGACTTGAAAAGATGCCAAAAACAAAAACCATTTACGTATGTGATAAGTGCGGTTACGAGTCACCAAAGTGGTTTGGAAAATGCCCAGTTTGTGGTGAGTGGAACAGCGCCAAGGAATTTCAACTAAAGGATGCTTCAACGGAAGCAAAAAATATAAGACCTCAAGATGCGGGGATGATGGAATCTCATCCTCGCTTTTTTGATTTACATACAGCCCTTGAAAAATCTGAAGAAGAAAGAATCAAAACAAACATCCCAGCAGTTGACCAACTGTTGAATGGCGGATTAGTCCGAGGACAGGTTATATTACTGGGTGGGGAACCAGGTGTTGGTAAGAGCACCTTGGCACTTCAAATATGCGATGCTACGGCCAAAAGTAACGAAAGGGAAGACCATGTTGTTTATTACATATCTGGTGAAGAGAGTGTTCATCAAGTGGCAAATCGTGCCAAGAGATTAGGAATTAAAAATCCAAGAATTTTAATTTCTTCCGAAACACAAATAGAAGATATTCTCAGCAACATAGATCCACAAAAAGCAAGACTAATTGTTATTGACTCGATACAAACACTCAGCAGCGTTGATATAGATTCCCCTGTCGGTGGCGTTGTCCAGATAAAAGCTGTTGTCGAAAAGGTTAGAATTTTTTCAAAGAAATACAACGTCCCTTCCTTGCTTATTGCACATGTTACTAAAGAAGGGGTTATAGCAGGACCAAAATTAGTTGAACACGTGGTTGATACTGTGATATATTTCGAAGGTGAAAGAACAACTGATTATAGGATTCTAAGAGTTCAAAAAAATAGATACGGTCCTAGCGGTGAAATCTCCGTCTTCCAGATGACTCAAGAAGGATTAAAAAGTTTACCTGAGGATATATTACTGAACTATTCGAACACCCCAGGTAACGTTTTTACCAGCGTTTTTGAGGGAAGTAGACCTTTGAATGTCCAGATTCAGGCACTTGTCTCCCGAGTAAAGATGGCTTCTGGAAGGAGAATATCGCATGGTATAGATGTTAGAAAAGTCATAATATTATCTGCTGTCTTAGCAAAGCATCTGAACCTGCCTCTGGATTTTCATGACATATACATAAATGTCTCTGGGGGATTGAATATAACAGACCCCGGTTGTGAATTAGCGATCGCGGGTGCGATATTGTCATCTTTTCTCGACTCCTACATAGGAAATGCGCTCATGGTAGGAGAAGTAGGTTTGGACGGTAGTATCCGACCAATAGTGAACGTTACAAAGCGTATAGAAAACGCAAAAAAACTACAGATAGAAAGAATAATCATTCCAGCTAATGTTGAATACAACTCTATCAATTCAAAATCACACTTGAAAGTAGAGCGTGTGAAAGACGTAAAACAACTTTTTGAAATTGTCGTATCAGAAAAAATGGATAAAATTTGAAAAACTAAATCATAAGAGAAGGAGTGGAGAAGATGGCTGAAAAGTTGAAAGTTAAGATACTGATTGATAGTACGTCCGACTTTCCAAAGGAACTTATCGAACCATGGGATGTTGATATTGTCCCACTTTACGTTGTCTGGCCCGATGGAACGACGGAGAAGGATAATACAAGGGACTTCAATGAGTTGAAAAAATTCTACGAAAAGCTCAAAACTTCGCCAGAATTACCAAAAAGCTCACAACCAACTGTTGAAGACTGGAAGGCAAAATACGAAGAAGCGAAGAAAAACGGTTACGATGGTGTTTTAGTTATAACGATATCCTCAGCTATGTCAGGAACATTTAACTCCGCAGTTTTGGCTTCAAAAGAAGTAAACATCCCAGTGAGAGTTGTCGACTCCAAGAGGGCATCTACGGCTATATCTCCGATGGTTAGGTATGCACGTGAATTGTTCGACCTTGGTTTGGGACTTGAAGAGGTAGCTCAAGAGCTTGAAAAGAAAATAAAAGCCAAAGGTTTTGGTGCGTTCTTCTATGTCCAAGACTTCAACTTCCTTGTTAAAGGTGGAAGAGTCAGTAGATTTGCCGGGTTTGTCGGCTCGCTTCTGAAGATAAAAGTAGGCATTTACATAGATGACGAAGGCAATATGATTCCATTCACAAAAGCGAGAGCAACAAAAGCAATACACGAAGAGTTAATCAAAAAGGCTCAGGAAGAGGGGTTCCCTGCAGGTAGTACCGTGGATTTATACATGGTAAGTTGTGACAATATGGAGGAACTCAAAGAGATAGAAAAGGAACTAAGAAAAATTTACAAGGTCAAGAATGTCTACTACACACCTACCGGTAAGGTTATTTCTATGCATGTTGGACCCGGTCAGACGGGATTTGGTATAGAAAGATATTAATTGTATTAGTTTGTATCAGCTTGTAAGGGGGTAATGGAATGGCAAAGAATACATTCAACACCCTTGAAGAATTTAAAAAATTCAGAGAACAGATGAACAAAGAAATTTTAGACCGCGGGACGATAAATACGAAACGTTTTTGGAATCTTGACGGTGCAGTTTATCGTGAGGGTGCTATTGAGCCTAAGTATAAGGAACTAATGGGACTTGTTGCATCGATGGTTCTTAGGTGTGATGATTGTATAACATACCACATGATACGATGTGCTGAACTTGGGGTAACTGACGAGGAGTTTTTTGAGACATTTGACATAGCGCTCATCGTAGGTGGCTCAATAGTCATTCCACATTTGAGAAGAGCGGTAAATACATTATTAGAAATCCGGAGGCTCCAAGCAAATGGCGAGAGCGTTTCTGTTTGATGGAACAGGTTTGCTTTACAGAGCTTTCTATGCCATAGACCAATCATTATCGACCACAACCGGTATTCCAACCGGTGCACTTTACGGTTTGGCTCGAATGTTGCTAAAGTTTATAAAAGAACACATAACAGTAGGTGAAGACTACTGTGCTTTTGTTGTTGATGTAAAAGGTGGTAGTACTTATAGAAAAGAACTTTATGAAAAATACAAAGCGCATAGGCCAGAAACCCCAGAACCTTTGCTTAGACAGATTAGCCTTGTGGGTGAACTAATAGAAGGTTTTGGAATCAAACTTGTTCGTATGCCAGGTTACGAAGCCGACGATGTGATAGCTACACTGGCTAAAAGATTTGAAAAAGAAAAGGTTTCACTGGGAATTTCCGAAATAAACGTTGTGACAAGCGATAAAGATTTGCTCCAGCTTGTGAATGAGAATATTTCAGTGTGGCGTATAGAAAAAGGCGTAACCGATATCAGAAAATACACCACAAGGGATGTTTACGAACGATACGGGGTCTACCCTCAACAGATAGTTGATTACCTTGCTCTGGTTGGTGATACTTCAGATAACATCCCAGGTGTGCCTGGAATAGGTGAAAAGACAGCGGTGAAGATACTACAAGACTTCGGAAGCGTGGAAAATGCTTTGAAAAATCAGAACAAGTTACCTGATAAGATTAGAGAAAAGCTTTTGAGTTTCTCGGAGGACTACGAACTGAGCAGAAAACTCGTAGAACTGAACTGTGAGATTGAATTGCCAATCGATTTGAAGGAACTGAAATACCAAGGTTATGACTCGGCAAAGTTGTTAGAGGTTTTAAAAAAGTTTGAATTTGCAAGTATAATAAAAGAATTGCAATTGAGTACTCCACTTGAAAAAGCTGTTGAATACAACATCATCTCAAAAGAAAGTGAACTCAAAGGATTGCTTGAAGAAATACTCAAAGCAAAGAAGGTAGCACTTGATTTAGAAACCAGTTCTCTTGACCCATTTACAGGTAAGATAGTAGGTATCTCCATAGCAATTGACGAGGGCAAGGCCTATTACATACCAGTGGCACATTTGGATGGACCAAACGTTCCACTTGATAAAATCAAAGAGTTCTTAAAAGAAGTTGTCGATATGAGAAGGTTCGGAGGTCATAATCTAAAATTTGATATCAAGTTTTTGAAAAAAGCAGGTATAGAACCTGAATATCCGGCTTTCGATACCATGATAGAGGCTTATTTGCTGAACCCAAACGAGAAGAGGTTCAACCTCGATGAGATGGCTTTGAAATTCCTTGGATACAAGATGATGAGTTATGACGAGGTCATGCAGGGTGCACTACCACTTTTTGCTGGAGATTTCTCATATGTGCCTGTGGAACGCGCAGCGAGGTATTCTTGTGAAGATGCAGATATTTCATTGCGCATTCATAACAAGCTATATCCTCTTATATACTCAAACGAAATGGTTGAACTATATGAAAAAATCGAATTACCCCTTGTCTCTGTTTTGGCGCAGATGGAACTCAATGGTGTATTTTTTGACACGAAATACCTTTCTTCATTGTCCTTAGAAATGGAGAAAAAGCTATCTTCACTTTCACAGAGGATATTTGAAATAGCGGGGGAACCATTTAATCTGAACTCACCAAAGCAGGTTGGTTACATATTGTTTGAAAAACTAAAACTTCCCGCAATGAAGTCAACAAATACGGGGGCTTATTCGACAGATGTAGAGGTTTTAGAAAACTTGGCGTCCGATTTCGAGATTGCTCGTCTACTCTTGGAATACCGGAAGATACAGAAGTTGAAAAGTACGTACGTAGACGCCATACCAACGATGGTGAATAAATACACAGGTAGAATCCATGCCTCTTTCAATCAGACTGGAACCGCAACTGGTAGGTTGAGCAGTTCAGACCCCAATTTACAGAACCTACCAGGGAGAACGGACGAAGGAAAAGAAATTAGAATGGCTGTAAAACCACAAAAGGAAAATTGGTGGATTCTTGGAGCGGATTATTCACAGATTGAACTAAGAGTTTTGGCTCATATGAGCGAAGACGAGGAGCTTATTAGAGCCTTTAGTGAAAACAAAGATATACATTTAGAGACAGCAAAACGTATATTTGGTGTGAGCGACGAATTTGTCAACGAAAGTATGAGAAGAATCGGGAAGATGGTCAATTTCGCAATAGTTTACGGTGTGTCTCCTTACGGTTTGTCAAGAAGAATAGGCTTGGACATAAAAGAAACAAGAAGAATAATAGATGCTTATTTTAACACCTACAAAGGTGTCCAGGGCTATATAGCAACGATAAAAGAATTCGCAAAGAAAAACGGATACGTTAAGACAATGTTCGGCAGACGAAGAGAAGTACCGCAAATAAATGCTAAGGATCCAAACATCAGAGCTGAAGGTGAAAGGATTGCTATAAATACACCAATACAAGGCACCGCTGCAGATATAATGAAGATTGCTATGATAAAGATACACGAAAGAATGAAGAAAGAGAATTTAAAAAGTATGATGATACTTCAAGTGCACGACGAATTGGTTTTTGAAGTGCCGGAGGAAGAAATTGAATTGATGAAAGAGATTGTCAAGACAGAAATGGAGAACGCCGTAAAATTAAGAGTTCCCTTGACAGTAGACATCTATGTAGAAAAGTATATGCTGTAAATATTTAGTAAATTAAAATACTTCCTACGAACAACAAAACAGCTGCCAGAAGTCTGACACCTATCCGTTCTTTGAGAAAAACCTTAGCAAAGAACATCGTTACAAAAACAGATAACATAGAGAGTGGCTCCGCAACGCTAACACCGAAATAATTGAAAGCCTTCAAAAGCGCAACGTATGAATAAGCGTTACAAATGCCACCCAAAATAAGATAAAGCCACTTTTGTTTAATTAAGTTCGTGTAGTCTGAAATTCTACTTCCAGTTGCAACCCCGTAAATCAAAATGTAAGTACTTATCACAAGGTATATCCCCACCGAGTATCCAAGAGGTGAGAGGCTAATTGTAACCTTCCTATCGATGATTCTACCAACTGCCATGAGCAGTGACGATACAATCATCGCCACTGCTCCTTTGCTTTTAATGATATTTGTATACGAAACGACTACATTCTCCCCTTTTTTCAAAAAACTCACACCGTAAATCATCAAAATAGCACCTATTAGCCTTTTTATGCTAAACGTTTCACCTAAAAATATCGAAGCCAATATTACTAAAAATATAGCGTTCAAATTATACAACGGGGCAATGACAGAGGCATCTTCGTGCCCTAATGCATATGTGTAAAGCGAAAACGAGATTGAGTAGATGGAACCACTCACAAGTGACTTCATAAGTATTTCCCACGTAATTGTATTTAAAAACGGGAAGAATGAAAGAAAAGAGAAGAAAAAGAATCCCCATGCAGCCACGAAAGTGGGAGAACCCTTAGATATCTTATTTCCAGCTATACGTTCGTAGCCAAGCAGAATAATACGAACGCTCATCCACAGCAGACCCACAACTTGTGAAAATTGAAAAAGAGCAATGTTCGTCACCTATTTGTTCCCCCTTATTTCTGCTTACTTTTAGTTGTGCTATAATCATTTTAGCATATATCTTCAAAGAGCGAGCAAATTTAGAGTAGTTTGGGGGTGCTAATTTTGAGCAAATCGGAAAACATCCAAAAGGTTTCTTTATGGAAGCTTTTTTCAATAACTGCAAAAATAGGTGCAGTTACTATCGGTGGTGGCTACGCTATGGTTCCCATTATTTGCGAAGAATTTGCAGTAAAGCATAAGTTCTTACAGCCAGAAGAATTCGACTCGCTTCTGGTCATAGCACAATCTATGCCCGGACCAATCGCTGTTAACACTTCTACACTTGTAGGTTACAAGCTGAGAAAGATTCCAGGGGTGATTGCTGCTGTTGCGGGTGCTATTTTCTTTCCAATGATTATAATCCTTGCCATTGCAATCGTGCTTGGGAAATTTTATAACTTCTTAAAGCCTTTTCTTAATGGTATGAAAATTCCTTTGCTCGCTATTATAGTCGTTGGTGTATTGAGACTTTGGAGAAGCAGTGTGAGAAATTTAGAAGATTTTGTCATCTTCCTAGTTGCTTTCTCCAGTGTTACTTTCTTGAAATTCAATCCCGTCTACGTCATCTTACTGGGCATTTTATACGGGATTATCCGATTTTTTGTAAATCAAAGCAAAGGGGAGTGAACAGAATTGAATTACCTAAAACTCTTCGTTGTCTTTGCCCAAATAGGTGCAATCAGTTTCGGTGGCGGTTACAGTATCCTCAAGGCAATAATTCACTACGTGGTTGATACAAACAAATGGTTGACACTTGACCAATTTAACGAAATCGTCGCGATTTCCCAGTCCACACCTGGACCTATCGGAATTAATGCTGCCACTTTCGTTGGTTACAAAGTTGGCGGGATTGTTGGCTCTATAGTCGCTACTTTTTCGGTTATACTTGTTCCCATCGTTTCATCACTTACGCTTTATTTTTTCTACCGCAGACATTCTGGAAACAGAGTCGTTCAAAGTGTCATTTCTAAGCTGAAACCAGTGGTTCTTGGAATGATAGCCGCTGCGTCATTTAGCTTTATCAAGACTTCACTTGGAACTCCTTTGGCAGTTGTTGTAAACATTGTTGCAGTTCTTCTTTTGCTCAAGACAAAAATCGATACGGTTGCGATTCTTCTTTTATCTGGTATCCTTGGCTACGTATTTTTTAAATAGATTACATGTTATAATACATAATAGATATCGGTACATTTAAGGGGG
>CAYVMA010000032.1:0-3550 GCA_964452455.1 uncultured Fervidobacterium sp.
ATAAGCAAAACCAAAAGTCAGTATCTTAATCGAGCCGACGTTTTTCCCCTGCTCATTATATTAGACCGTGCATATGTGGAAATCGTTCAAAAGATTTTTATAATTTGTGGACATGTCTATAAAAATAACTGCAATAGGATAGTGATATTTGCTTGAAGAAGAATAAATCTGGAAACCATCTCAAACTATAAGATTGATTTTGCGTGAAGGGGTGAACTATATGAACCTAGAGAATATTGATAAACTTAAGCGCCAGATTCGTGAATTCATTGATTCGGGTAGAATTGAAGAAGGTAAAATCTTGGCACAAGATTATCTAAACGTTTTTCCTGATGACCCTGATGGGTACTTAATGTTCGGTGAGACACTTGCTTTGCAACAACAATATGATGAGGCAATTGAAGTTCTTGAAAAAGGTGTCATAAAAGATGGTAAGAATGCAGACATTCATGTGGGATTAGGTGTATTGCATAAAAAGGTAGGAAACTACATAGATTCATTCATTCATTCATCTTTATCAAGCAATAAAGAATTCAGATAATTTAGAACTTAAGAAATTTGCGGAAGAACAATTAGGCGAAGTAAGCTCATTCCTAAGCGAAGCAGAAAGAAAAAATTTAGTTGATGCTCTTGAAAATATAAGGAAGGTTTTGTTTATTCAAGATATACCTTGTATTAGAACAAAGAAGGTTGCAAGAACTCTGGCAGCTAAAGGTATACAAACAGATATTATCTATGTTTCTGTTCATCCTTCAAGGGTTTACAACGACAATGATATGCCTTACAAAAACATTTACAGGTTAGAAGAAGTAAATCAAACTATAAACTTTGTCAGAGAGAGCGACTACGATATAATATACAGCTCAAACGAACCGGATTACTTCACTGTGCTGTTTTTAGCAGCTAAGAAACCTATAATTCATGATACTCATGATATGATGTCACTACGTGGAAAATTAACAAATGAACAGCTTGTTCACGAATATATCGCAAATGTAATGTCTACTGGCAACATATATACTCATGAATTTGTCAAGGAAATAGCCTTAAAGAAATTTCAGATTACCAGTAAACCCGTTCTTGTTATTGAAAACTTCATAGAGAGGTCTATGATACCCAAACAGAGAAAACGGAAACTAAGCTCTATAGATGGACAAATACATTGCGTTTTTGAAGGAGGACTCTCACATATTCCAGGACATCACAGGTTTCTAGAAAACCATTTCATGAAGATTGCAGAAGCAGGAGTTCATGTACATATTTATGGCCATGTTGATCAAGAGTATGTAAATAGCCTTCAAAAAAGGTCACAATACATCCATTATGAAGGGATGCTATCACCAAAAGAACTTTTAATAGAACTTACAAAATATGATATCGGATTAGCATTATTTAATGTGGGGGATTATAACAAAACTTTCCTGAATTCTGCCTCGCCAAACAAAGTCTTTGACTATCTTGCTGCTGGTTTGCCAATAGCGTTTGCAGATCTTGATTCTTTTAAGTTATTCAATAACAAATACAAAGTTGGAAAGATAGTTCACTTTGACAAACCTCTGTATGATCAGCTTTTTGAGATTATGAAAATTACGATAGACGAATCATTCTTAAAAGTCAACAAACTTACGTTCAACGACCATGTTTACGATATCTTGGTATTTTTAAACGTTGTCAAATCAAGGCACAATTCCTGTTATGGCGAATTTATGAATCATAGACGGTCGGAAAAGGGTCCTTAGTTTTATAACAAAATTTATAAGAACGGTGGATGGAACAAGGCATACTTAGAGAAACCCCATATTCTCATATTTGGCAAAAAGCTTTAGAGATTATTAAGGGCTTGGGAAGACCTAGAATACTCGAGATCGGTTGTGGACCTGGGCAGTTCGCTAATTATCTCTTTGATGAGGTTTTTACAGATTATATGGGTATTGATTTTAGTAGTGAGGCAATTAGTATGGCTAAAGAACGAAATCCGCATTTTGCTGATAGATTTTTTGTTGATGATGCATATACGTCAAACTTCTTTTCAGGAGACTATGATCTAGTTATTATGTTTGAGGTTTGGAGCATGTTTCAGATGACATAGAAATACTATCGAAAATTAGACAAGGAAGTCATGTTTTGTTTTATGTTCCAAACTATGATTCGGAATCTCACATAAGATATTTTGCTGATGAAACAGCTGTTATGAAAAGATACAACAAGGTGGTTGGTATTCTTAGTTTATTTGAGTTCACTCTCTCGAAAAATAGTAAAATATTTCTCGTGCATGGTATAAGAAAATAAAAGTCTGGAAATTCTTAAAAATCAAGGAAATTTTAGTAGTTCAAAAACTTTTTATTTTATGATTACACGTACACTGATAACATAACTAACATTAAGAGCGGTTCTTTAGTTTCCCACTAAAGAACCGCTTATTTTTTCCGATAATAATATTGGCAAAAACAAAAGGGCGCCCTTTTGGAAGACAGATTTTGGTTTTCTAGTTTTTAGAAATTTAAAGGAAAAAACTCACATGGAGGTGGAGAGTTATGAGGATTAACCACAACATTAACGCTCTGAACAGCTGGCGAAACATCACGATGACCAACATGGATATGAGCAAGACGCTCGAAAGACTATCCTCTGGTTTGAGAATCAACAGAGCAGGAGACGACGCAGCAGGTTTGGCAATCAGTGAAAAGATGAGAGGACAAATCAAAGGTCTTGAGATGGCAGTAAAGAACGCACAAGATGCTATCTCATTGATTCAAACAGCAGAAGGGGCACTTACAGAAGTTCACTCAATACTCCAAAGGATGAGAGAACTTGCAGTTCAAGCCTCAAGTGATACGAACACAGATGTTGATAGGAACCAAATTCAAGCAGAACTTGACCAACTAAGAGAAGAGATTGACAGGATAGCAAGGACAACTGAATTTAACACGAAGAAATTACTCGATGGAAAACTGGAAAGTTTCAGATACACCCCAGATGCAAAGGTGGTTACTGGTGGTAATATTGATATCAAACTCGGAACAGTAAGTTCTGCCGCAAGTGAAGGTACGTATATAATTGAGGTTGGACAACTTAGCGGAAATGTTAGCAGTGCCATAGATGTTAAAGTTACTCTTATTAAGAGTAACGGAGCAGTAACTTACACTATTACAACAATAAGTGCTGGTAGTGTTGAGCTTGGTGGAATAACTTTCAAATGGGACAGTTCAACTTTCAACATTTCGCAATTTGGAGGAGCATTGCCACTCAACGAAGTCATCGACAGTGCGGTTGTAAGAGTAGAAGGCGTTTATACATCGAATAACCAACTTGTATTCCAGATAGGTTCAAACGAAGGTCACAACATGATTGCTGGTATTGACAACATGAGTGCTACAGCTCTTGGATTAACAACAGCAACACTGAAAGTTACTGACCAGAACAGTGCTGAAAGAACAATAATGGTAGTTGACGCGGCGATTCACAGAGTGAGTACAGCACGAGCAGCGCTTGGTGCTATCCAAAACAGGTTAGAGCACACGATAGCGAACCTTGGAGTAGCAGCAGAGAA
>CAYVMA010000033.1:0-8939 GCA_964452455.1 uncultured Fervidobacterium sp.
AACGTTGTTTGCTAAAGATGTCTGCAAAATGGAGCTATCCGATAGATCAATGCTGTCAAGTATAAGTGATGCCATTGATTGTGTTTTAAGCACAGCTGTAAGTGCCATTACCATAAAAGTTTAAAAGATTTCCTACTACACAAGAAGTATTCGTATGAGGCAGCAAGTTATTAATCTTTTAGAGTTTGCTTGTTGCAAAGGATCTGAATGCTGAGGGGAGTACCTACTCTCAAATTTCGGTAATTTAGTACCAGTCTAAAAGAGAAAAAACTGATTTCAAGAAAATGATGCCGTAATAAAGCACTCCTGGTGTTCATACGGATGTGCAAGAACTAGAGCTTGATAAGGAAAATCACATACAAAGACCACCATTATGCGTTATTTATGTTTTGGTGGAGTCAGAATTGGGAAAAATCAAGTTAAAAGAACGTTTCTATAACCTTGCATGGTGCTGATGTCGTAAAAGAGATGATGAAACGTATTACCTAGAAAGACATAGTTAATTAGAAAGATATAAGAAGAAAGTATAATGTGGAGTGTGAGTGCTGGTGATTCCAAGACAGCTAAATACGGAAGTATTTATAATGTTGCTTTTTATAGTAGCCAATACTATTCAGCTTGTAATTATCTTGACTAGCAGAGTGTTACCCGGCGATTTATTTCCAAAAAGCGTTGAAATTACCAATTGGCAAGTCTTTGGTTTGTTTCTCGTTCACCTCGCTACCTACGTGGCAATGTACAAATTTTACGTGATACTCAAAAACAAAAGACTCATCAAACCGCATGTAAGAGTGACATCTTTCTCTCTTAAGTTGCTTGATTACGCAATTTTAATGCAGGCTCTATTACACCTTTCTTTTTTGGTTACAGGACTTATAGTTCCGGTCGGACAGGAGGCTACATCTAGTCCCCTAACAATTTTCTTATCAATTTTTCCTTTAGACGGTATCTTTTATCTTTATTACGTGTTTCGCAGAACAAATAAACCGGGGAAAATCTATATAGTAAATACCATTCTTTTCCTTTTGTTTCAGTTACAAAGGGGAATGACGGGTGATATTTTAATACTATTTTTTGTGGAGCTATATTTAAGGAAAAAACATATTGGTGTACATACATTGGTTTTAATACCTTTTTTGTTCTTTCTTGGAACGTTCGCATACAGTTTCATGTATAGTTTTAAGATAGCGATCAGAAGTCAAAGTAGTTTTTCTTTGATCCGTCCCTTATCATTTGCTAGTTCTTTTGCTCTCTTTATTGGTAGAACTTCCATGGTTGGTAATCTTGTTGGTATTTTCGAAAAATCAAGAGAATTAGTGGAAGCAGCCAACTCCTTGCTTCCCGACAATTTCTTGATTTTTAGATTTTTCAGAGCCCTGATTCCTTCATTCATAGCCACCAGGTTTTTTCCGAAGAATGTTGAAACTTACGGCTTATGGGGTGGATTGCTTTTTCGCCAGTGGTACTCGGAATTTGTAGGATGGAATTTGGCAGAAAAAGTCGGCTCGAGTTTTGGAACGCCTGCTTTAGGAGTACTGTATCTAACATTCCTACGAAACCCGCTAGAGATGTTTTTTTACATACTCTTTGTTGCCTTACTTGTTTTATACTTCAAACTACTTATCGACTTTTTGAACAGGGCAGAGTTAAACTTTTTACTTTTCTTTCGGCTTTTGTTTTTTGTCCATGAGAGTGGTGAACCGTTGATAGCATTCTCTAAATTCTTCGTGGCTCTAACAAGTCTAACAATTTTTCTTTTACTCTTAACGCCTCTCACAAACGGCTCAGTACTTAGAAACGTGCCAAGAATAAATACGAATAACCATTAGCAAACGTCCAAGAGATTTATGTAAAGATAGCTTCACGCTTTCAAAACGATTAAACAATCAAAGGATTAAGTTGTAAATATGTTATCAAATACTTAAACTTGAAAACTTGCGAAAAGCTGCAGTGTGATAATTGAGACCTACAGAATTAAGTAGCATTCGAAGAGTTTACAAAAATGAAAGAGTCGAATCCGTGTAGTTCGTCAGTAGAAATAAAGAGACATAATTTAAGATGCGATAACCAAGTGCTGATATAGTTAGAAAATAGTAGTGAGAAATGGTAATACATGTATGTGCAGATACTTTAGCAGTCGCATCACCATGAACTCAGAAGACGTTCCTGCTAGTAGACGTTGGGAAGAGCACGGAAAAGAAAAAGCATAAATAACTGACTTGTAGATAGAAACATGAGAAACTTTGATATTCATAGAGTTAGCAAGAGCACGAAGTGAATAATTGTGTTTCATATACAAAACGAAAGCTTTTAAGACAATAAAAATAAGGAAGCGGAAGAATTTAAAGTAATCAGATATAAAAGAGATAGGCTCAGGGAGATTGAAAGGAACTCAATCTTTGGTATGACAAGTTCTACAAAACAACGAAGGAACAACGAACTTTGTGGATTTGTATAAATTTACCACAAGTGTGTTTGCAGACTTTGCAAGGGAATAGGTGTTTACCATATTTGTCATGACCGTTTTTATAGACGTTAGAAGAACGCCACTTAGAACAAGCTGTTCTTTTGGCTTGCATGGTGGAGTATCCCATCTGCGGAGCGGTGTCGAATGTGTTCCCTGTTTAGAAGATAATGTGGTTTTTCAAAAGTTTTAACACTTATAGTTAACATTATTACAAATTGGGGTGAGGTGCTTATATGGAAAGTGTTTGTGCTGTAGTTGTTACGTACAATAGAAAAAGCTTACTGATTGAATGTTTGGAGGCACTGAGAACTCAAACAAGACCTGTTCAGGGCATCGTTATCTTAGACAATAATTCGACAGACGGCACGCCTGAACTGCTGCTTGAAAGAGGTTATATTTCAGAGTTGCCGCCAAACGAACTCACAGAACCCTGGGAGCATTTCAGGTTGGTGAGCAACTACTTGGATAAGGAGTCGATAAAGGTTCATTATGTAAGGATGTCAGAAAACACAGGTGGGGCTGGTGGTTTCCATCACGGAGTGCGGATAGCATTCGAAAACAATTACGATTGGATTTGGGTTATGGATGATGATTGCGAACCACAAAAGGAAACATTGGAGCGCTTACTATATAATGCGAACGAAAACATATCTTGTCTCTGCCCGGTCATAGTACATAAGCATTCTGGAGAAGTCGAGTATTACCACCATAAGGTTTTTAACTCTGTGATGGACGATACTCCTGTGCTGAATAGTAAAGATATTGAGGATTTCAGAGGGAAAGTTTTAGAACTTGACGCAAATGCGTTTGGAGGTCCATTAATACGACGTTCTGCAATCGGAATTGCAGGTTTTCCAGAAGCTTCTCTCTTTATTTGGGGCGACGACACAGAGTACACCCACAGAATTAAAAAAAAGGTCGGCAAGGTAGTGCTTGTTGGTTCCTCTATAATGTATCATAAAGACAATCCTTATCAAAAGGTTATAAGTAAGCAACACATTAGCAGAGTATATTATTTTTATCGCAACAGACTATGGTTAATAAAATCCTACGCTAGATACAACTTATTGGCGTATCTATACTGGCTATACCGTTCCATCCGGCACTCTCTCAGTCTTCTGTTGAAGCACAATGCGGGAGTAAGTTCTTTCATCCCGTTGAAAGGCTTTTTTGCAGGAATCTTTAAGACTTACAGAAGAAAGTAGCCAAGATATGATAAAAATCAGTCGAAACAATACACGCTGAGTGAAAAACGAAGTCTTGTTTAAACTTTTATAAGTCTTTTTTCGTTTGTAACCAGGGCAGATTTCCTTTGGTTAAGCACTATTCCGAAAACCTGCTTTGAAAGGTCTCTCATTAATAAGAAATACAGGAAAAATTTCTGCGGTTTCCACAGGATAAAACCGGTAAATCTTCGGTTCGTTATTTAGTGAGAGCACGTTTTTACTATATTATAGAGTAAAATATTTGAGGGATGGTGATGTATTTTGCAATTCGAAGTTGTCATAGTTGGTGCAGGATTAGCAGGAGCAACAGCAGCAAGAATTTCAGCTGAAGCGGGGAAGAAGGTCCTTGTTATTGAAAAACACAAACACATTGCAGGTCACTGTCATGATTACAAAGATGAAAATGGCATTACTGTCCACACATATGGTCCTCATATTTTCCGTACCAACAACAAAAGCGTCTGGGATTTTGTTAACCGCTTTACCGAATTCAACTACTACCAACATAAAGTCCTGAGTTATGTTGAAGGTAAGCTCATCCCATTTCCAATCAACAGAGACACTCTTTGCGAAGTGTTTGGGGTTAATATAGCTACATACGAAGTGGAAGAATTCTTGGAAAAAGAAGTGAGAAAGTCAAAATTCAATACACCACCTAAGAACGTGAGAGATGTAGTTGTTTCACAAGTTGGGGAGAGGTTGTATGAAATGTTTTTCAAAAACTACACGATAAAACAATGGGGAAGAGACCCAGAAGAGCTATTACCAGAGGTAGTAAAAAGAATACCGATAAGGACGAATAGGGATGATAGGTACTTTTCTGACAAATACCAAGGTATACCAAAGCAAGGATACACAAAGATGGTAGAAAACATGCTCAATCATGAAAATATAGCCATACTTACAGGAGTGGATTACTTCGAAGTAAGGGATTTATTCAAACCGAAGTTAACAGTATACACAGGGGAGCTTGATAGGTTCTTTGATTATGTATATGGGAAACTTGAATATCGTTCGCTGAGGTTGGAGTTAAAGACATACGATAAAGAATATTACCAACCAGTGGCAGTTGTTAATTATCCGAACGATTACGATTGGACGAGGATAACTGAGTATAAGCACTTTTTGAACGAGAAGAGTGAGAAAACGACGGTATGTTTTGAATATCCACTTGCGAGTGGGGAGCCGTATTACATAGTGATGACGGAAGATAATATGGAGAAAAGGGAAAAATACATGAGGGAAGTGAAGAAGTTAGAAGAGAGTGGGGAATACATATTTGTAGGGAGGCTTGCAGAGTATAAGTATTACAACATGGATCAGGTTATTGAGGCAAGTATGCTAAGAATCACCGAATATTTAACTAGGCATTAAAACAAATTGAATTATGAGAATTTTTGATTCCTTATTTTCATTATGTAAAATGTAAATATGATAGCTTTTACCACAAAGATGGTATTATTATTGCCTTGAATAAGGCACGCGGGAGCCGTAAGTAAGTGAAACTGAAGATATTATGCCTGTTTTATTCTCAAAATATTTTATCTGAATTAACATGATCAAAGTTAGTATTCGATGTTAAAAAAACCAGCTATTTCGTTTATTACACGTCTTGAATCATCGGAGATTATAAACTCCTTTATTGCGCTAACCGTTTCAAAATCACTTATCGGGAAATAATCCTTGATGTTAGTTTTTCCAAACAAGTGCCCTGTTTTAGTATTGGGATAAAGTACCGCAACCTTTGCAGTAGAGTTAGTTAGAAGGTCTGTAATTCCACTTCTTAGAGTTAGCACGTTTCCTGTGAAATTTGCGAAATGAATCACGTCTAAAAGCGAAAAACGCGCTGGTATTAGCGGTAAGTCGGAGAGATAATCTGGGACATCATTAGCAAAAACGATCCAACCATTAAATATGGCAAGTTCGATAACCTTTCGAAATACAGTGTTAACTTCTTTTGGAATTCGAAAAGCTCTTGCCGATGGGAATATATATAGCTTTCTTGTATGACCCTTGTACTGTTTTTCGAATTCAATAACATTATCAGATGGCTCAGGAAGTTTAGGAATTAATTTAAACTTGATTTTCTCTTCAATCCCAAGTTTTAGTCGAAGTAAGTCCCAGAAATTATAGCCTTTGAAAACTATTATTTTTTCAAGAAGTCCGGGATGAGCAATATTTAACTTTCCAGGTTGTATGGGTTGTATTTTCAAAGGGTTTGAAAAATGCAACCATATAAGTGCTTCAGCAACTTTTTCATCTATCTCAATTAATTCGTCGGCACTTTTGAAAGCCAACACAAGTTGATGAAATTTTTTTGGTACTATTAACACTATTCTTTTAATATTGTAGCGTAACTTAATTTCTTCTGTAAGAGAACAAAATGCATAGACATCACCAATGTGAGGTGAAAGAAGTACATAAGTTTTGCCTGGTTCGAGTTCTTTTGGAATTATATTGAAAACTTTGCTTAGTAAAAACTTCATTGATAATTCCTCCTTCATATTCTTTGGGATTAGTCCATAGCTATAGCTCGTCTATTCTTATAACTTCCAGGTCAAGTTCCGAATCCCTTTCTTTATTTATTGCATACGCTGTCAATAAGCCTGAAGGTTTAACGTCGTTGATAAGAATTCTCTCGCCTTGTGGCAAATCGAACAAAATAACGTTATATCTTATTCCAGTCTCTTTTAAAAAATTCTCAGTAATTTCGCGATATTCTTCGCTTCTTGATGTAAGTATAATTATGAAGTCAGTTTCCGGTATTTTCTCAAATAGCTTTTTAACACCCGGTAGTAATGTATCACCCTCAGTTAAATATCCATTATGTTTTACAAGTGTTCCATCAAGGTCAAAAATCCAGACTTTTGGTAATATGGAGAGAGCGAGCTTAACTTTCACAATCCTTCACCTCTCAGTATTTTCCCTATAAATCCACCAGGATGATTAAGCTTAAATTCGTCGATTTGAATATCGAGCCTATCTAATAATTCCATAGCTATTGCTTGGAGTATAAAAAGATATCCAATTGAAGAATTGTTTGGAACAAGGTTCCATTTATCTCCTTCATGTTCAAGATACAGTATAACCTTTTTCTCACTCATTTTTGCAAGTATACTATTTTCATTATAAGTCATTATCCATATGTTCGCACCCTTTGCTTTTAAATGGTCATAAAGATATACTGATTCTTCTGTATTTCCACTTTTCGAGAGAAGCAAAATACGAGATCACCAGTTTTTACAATTCCAAGGTCTCCATGAACAGCGCTGTTCGTGTGAAGAAAATATGCAGGTATACCAAGAGAAATAAGCGTGCCAGTGAATTTTTCGCATATTGGCACGTTTTTTCCAAGAGCAGAAGTCACTATCTTCTTACCGTTTCTTATTGTTTCAACCATTTCCGTTATGAGCTTTTCTAATTTTACTTTGTCAATTCTTTCCACAATTCCTTTCAATGCTTCCAATTGTTTTTCAAGATGGTTCAACATTTACAACACCTCCGCAAGTTTTAGCGCACCGTTATAAAAGGCACCGCATATCATATCATAATCATCCCAAGCGTATGTAGTCAAAGATAACCATATTATTGCATGAAGTAATTTAATCTTTTCTGTCTTATTGATACCCACTATCTCGAAAAATAAAGGTTCAAAATTTTCGTAACCGTTTGATTCAATGGCAAGTTCTACGCTGTCCTGAAAAATTTTGAGCTCGAATCTTTTTCTATTGAATTTGTCGTAGTTCCCGACAAGGCTATAATAAACTTTTGCGAAATCATAATCGGGGTCACCGAATATCTTTGTATGACCGAAATACCCCCTGGGGTCTATAAAATAGACCTTACCATCATCAGTGACCATAGTGTTCGAGAAAGTTGGGTCACCATGGATTATGGCAAAAGGATTGTTAAAGAATTTCTCTAAAGCCTTTTTAACCTCCTCTTCTAAAAGAAACGGATTCGGGACTATTTTACCGTTTATGCAAAGCTCGGGCTTTTCTGAGTGCGGAATTATGTTTTTTACCTCATAAAGTCTTTCGAAGGTTTTTTGATAATACTCCCTATAGTAACTCATTTTGCATGGTGAGATTGTTTGATAACTATGCAGTTTAGAAATGGCTTCCAATATTTTAACGAGCACTTCGTGAGTAGGTTGTAACTCAAAAGGATGTTTGGCATTTAGCTTTTCAAGTTTCAAAGGTTTGTCAGACAAAACCGTGGGTATGTGTTCGTATTGGTATTTCGACACGTGATTGTACCAGGCAATCTCTAATTCTGCCAGTTCAAGTCCTTTTTTATCAATAGGCTCTTTCACAACCACATTATCTAGCACTGTTACTTTATTAAAAGGCCTTGAAACAGCCTCAGAAAGGAGTTTTTCGTATTCTTCTGTAGTTCCAAATTCCTTGACTCCTCTCAGAACTACTGTATCGAATACCAAATCTTTTCTTGTACTTAAATATCTAACGAATTCTCCATTATCTGGGACGTCTTTTATGAGTTCCTTATCCTGAAAGATGAAAAATCCGGCGACGCCATTGGTTATTGATGGCTCTTCTCGGAATTCCCCATTTTCGTAAGACCATCTACATGGAAATGTTCCTGATAGACCAACATAATTCTTGGGTTTTTCATCGTTTGGAAGTTTGAAATCATCTGTAAAATAAAGATCGCACCAGGTTATTATAAATGGTGTTCCTTGTGGTATGTAGCTAAGTGCTTCTTGAAGTCCTGCGCACGTTCCTGAACCATGAGCTTTGACTAAAACATATTTTTCCTTTGCATATTTGCGAAGATAGTTCCTAAGAACTTCATATTTATAGTCGCCTATGATAATAAATTTTGAACCCGAGAACTTAGACATCGTATTCAAAAGAAGAGGAGTCCCGTTTACAGGGATCAATGCTTTTGGTTTATTGAAAGTGTACTTACCCAATCTGGTTCCTTTCCTGCCTGCTTGCACGATTATGTATTTGTATTCTACCATACATCGCTCAACTCGTCCTTGGGTATTTAGGTCTCCTTTTGAGATTATATTACCATTGACAACCCCAATCCTTATGGTAAAATATATCTTGCCTTGCTTGTTCAAGGCGTGTTGGGAGGTCGTCTAATGGCAGGACTGCGGACTCTGGATCCGCCAGTGGAGGTTCGAATCCTCCCCTCCCAGCCAAATTTGATACCATCATAAAGCTCCCGTACGGGAGCTTTTAAGTTTTTATGCTAGTTCTGTTAATAGGTCTTTG
>CAYVMA010000034.1:0-10821 GCA_964452455.1 uncultured Fervidobacterium sp.
AACAAGTTCCTTAGTAAGTAAGCATAGATATTAGCTTTACGCATGCTTTTCACTTTGAAATATGGTTGTAACACTTGGCAGGGAAAGTAATTTTGTACATGGTCTAAAAATCGGAAAAGTGCATGAAATAACGATTTTTGAAAATCGGGCGTCTTAAAAGCATGTGCGAATCAATTTCCACCCGCATGAATACGTGAAGAATGAGCAATTTTGTGTAACAAATATTTTGTTTTCAAATATCATCCGATGTGATAAATAAAACTATTTACGATGGTGACGGCATTTATATTTACCACTCGTCGGGCGTTTTGTTGTATTATTCAAATGAATTGTCGAACGCTCGTTTAAGATATTTTATCAGTCTTTAAGCATAAAAGTCAAGGTTATGGATTTGGGATGTAGTGTAATTTGTCCTGCGTGTCGAAATCATTATGCTATTCCAAAACATAAACTTTCCATGCATCTTTGTTATTCTTTTTTTTCATTAATGAGCTCTTCAAGTAGCAGTTCAAGTGTTTGTTTTTTCGAGAGTTTCTCAGTTATCAGGGGATTCCTTCGTTCCAAGGTTTTCTTCTCAATTTGACTTAATGTTAAGCCGTCTTTTTCTTTTTTTAGAATGTTTACCAAAAAGTTCTTGTAGTCTATTTCGTATTGAGTTATCGTTTTTGACGATGTTTTTTTAGCTGTGTTTCATTCATTTGTGATTCTTCTAGTTTGTGAAGGTTAATCTTCCTATAGATTATTTCTTTGACATTAGCTGCAATGTATTTTGGTTCTTCTTGATCAGTTTCGCCATTTTCACAGATAAGCACTTTGTACCTAACTGCATCATTTAGTAGTTCTTTTAGGTCTCTTTTTAGAAGTGAATCACTAGGATCATATATTAAACCTTGGTTTTCCATTAGAAATTCGATACTTTGAACCGTTTCGGCACTTTGTGTTTCGGTGAGGAGTGCGTGTAATTTTTTGATATATTCATATTCGAAAGGTGAGAAGAGGTGGGCTGGAATGTACGCAATTGTCTGAACTGATTCGACTTTTCGACCATTAAAAGAGTTTTTCGTAGCTATTTTTTCATCTCAGTCGCTATTCTTCTGTTAACCATCTTAAGTAATGCTGAGTCAACACCATTATGAATTGTATTCATGGCGTGTCCTCTCACATATTCAAAAGATATCTCACATCCGAGTTCTTTAACAATATTGTAGAATTGCTCCTTGCAAGTCAAATAGAATTTCTTATCTTTATCAGAAACTTGATCAGCAACTTGTTTAAGAATACTTTAATTTTCCTTCAGTGCTTTTGTATAGAAATCCCTGGCGCTTTGTAAGTCAGACGCGATTATTATCTTTTCGCCTTTTAGTGAACCATAAAGTAATTTGATTTTTGAGAATGCACTTACGATTGCGGCAAGTTCACCTTCGACGTTTTTTAGCGACGTTTTTGGTTTTCTAATTATAATGTCTTTTACAACAAAATCGTTTCCATCATGTATGGAATAAGCGTAGCCTACAAATCCAGATTTATAACTGCCATCAACAAATAACTTTATCAATTGTACTCACTCCTTTTTTAGTGATTTTATAGTCTTTTATTTAGTGTCAAAATAGGGCTTCCTATATAGAATATTTATGGACTTATTTAGACTCTTTAATTTTGGCTAAACTTCGCTCACTTATCTGTAAGAATATTAATCATCACAGTTTGAATAGTTTATTTGGTGTTTAATTATCGGATATTGATATGTTTTTTAGCCTAAGAATGTATTTTTGATGGCAATTTACATCAGTTTGTTCTTTCTAATTGTAGCAATGTACAATTCTGATGAATTGTCTTGTAATTGCTTTATTCCAACAATAATTATTTCTTCTTGCAATTCTACAATACCAGCTGCTTCTATATGACCTTGTGTCTTAATTTCCCTGCTCTTAATATTATTACCGTCTTGGTCAATATAGGTGATTTGCAAAGCTTTTCTACCGTCAGGATAATTCTTGTTTATTAGTAATTTATACCTGTCTTCATATTGGTCACTAAGTACTGAAACTAATTTGTACGAACTTTCAGGTTCTTGATTTTCAAGTTCTTTTACGAATTTTACTTTTCCATCATCGCTTATTTTAACAATCAATATGTTGCTTTTTTCTTCAGCGTAAAGCGTATGACCTATTGCTAAGTATCCATCGCTTACTTGGTTAATCGCTAAAGCTGTATCAAAGTTTGCTGTGCCATAGTGTACACGCCACAATCTTTGTAAATTTTCGTCGTACTTAGCAAAGAACATGTCGCCGTTTACAGCTTCATACGAAAAAGTGTAACCTCCAACTATGTATTCATCGTATTCGTTTCTTAGAATTGTGAACGCTCCATCATCTTTGTACGCTCCAAATATTTTTTCGTCTAATTTAACACCATTCTTTGGAGAGAGTAGAAGTAAATATGCATCACCCTCTTTACTACCTTTTTCCATTTTGTAACCGCCAATCAATAAGTCACCATTCGCAGTTTCAACTACAGCAAAGGCATTTTCAAATCCTGCAGTGCCGTGTGTTTTGTCCCAAATCACATTCCCCCTATCATTAAGTTTAACAATATATATGTCACTGCTACCTTTGCCATATGAGTATGTGTTTCCAACTACAAAAAGCTCTCCATATTCAGAAATGTGAATGTCTCTTGCTATTTCATCTTTCGGACCACCTATAATCTTGCTCCACAACATCTCAAAATCCATTGAGAATTTGGCAATGTAAAAATCTTTGTCTCCATCTTGTTTGTCAAATGTATAACCTACTATCACGAAGCCATCGTCAACAGGAGCAACACTATTAACAACAACTTTTCTTCCAAGCGCAATGTATCTTTCTGAATCTGGGATTATCGTTCCTGCAATCGAAGGCTTATTTAAAGACTCTTCGATATCCATTTGTTGAATCTGTCCAGTCACATACGAAACGTATGTTGAGAGTACAAGAAACAAGAATAGCGTAGAACTCACGAATAAATGCTTTTTGGTTCTTGAATCTACACAATTCGATGGAATCTTGTATCCCAAATTTAAAGATAAAAATATTACTATGGAACTTGAAAGCACAAATAGGAACGGAATACTTTTCCAAAGGTAAATTATCGAAAGGATTATTAAACTGAGTACTAATAACAAGAAAACCAAACCCATGCTTAGGCGTCCAATTTTATCATTTCGAGTCTCAAACCTTACCCCTGCCACAAATACTATCAAAGGAATTGTAAATATACCAACAAATGAAAATTGTGTCAAAAAAGGTTCTTCGTTTACAGCCTGAAAAATGTAAATGTAAAAACCTGCATAAAGTAATAGCAAAAACCAAGCACCAGTTGACCTGGCATTAAACGAGTACATCCATCCTATTAATATGATAAGTGCCACAAAAGACATACTGAAAAATATTTGTTCAATCGACGTAGTGAACGTTTTTGCAACAAAACTGACAGAAGGTATGTATGCAAATAAAAGTGCAAAAATACTAAGCAAAGCCACGAAAATTCTTGGCAGTATCACCATATAAACACTTTTCGATTTTGGTGAGGAGACACCAAAGAATCTAAAAATTTTTGCCTTCATCAGTATTTCTGATTTTCTTAATTTCGCACTCTTTTCATCATCGCTGTGATATTGTTCCTTTAATATCTCTTCCAGTTCGCCTCTTGGAAAGTAATTTTTAGCGTCATTTAAGTCAAAGCCCGCACTTTTTAACATAGTTGCTGTGTCGAAGTCAAAACCATCTTTCAACCATTCTTTCAGCTCGAGGACACTGAATCCTGCCTTTCTTGCCGTATCTGCTTGCTCTGGCGTTAATCCTATCATTTTCCATCTAAGCGCTTCATCACTTACGAAACCAAGTTCTTCCCATTTTGTAGCTTCTTCGGAAGAAAATCCATTCTCAATCCAGCGCTCGGGTATTTCAGCCAATAGCCTTCCCTCCTTACTCGATAAGATAAAGCTTATCTAAACAGGGACTACCGACTTGCAATGGGATGCCTTTCAAGAAGACCAATAATATTTTAGCATTGGTAAAAAATGTTATTTTGGCAACAACTTAGTACTGTCTTTATTTCTCATCTGAAAGAGCTTTGACTATGAACGAAACGAAACCAGCACATACGAATAGGTAAGTTAAATATACAAATAATCTGAAAAAGTGAAACATCACAATGTTGTTTCTAAAAACTTCAAGAGAACTACTATTAAAAACTATTGATAGCAAGCCGTATCCTGTAGCAATCAAAAGCGTGAATAAGACCGAGTATATTTTTAACCATCTAATTAAAGCTTTATTTTTCTCTTCTTCATCTCGTTTTTCCACGCTACTTACTTTGGCTAAGCTAATAGCAACTATTGGGTAGAGGAATAGACCTGCAATCACCTCAGCCGCATCAATTTTGGATAGTACCAAAAATAGAGAAGCGTTTAAAAGCAGGAATGTAGAATAAATTGTAAGTAACAATACTGTATAGAAGTTCTTGTGTTGTTTAAAGCGTTTACCGACGAAAGCTCCTAGAAGCGCAACCATTATTAATATTGCTAAGGGAAGCATAGCATTATTCAATAGAATGCTGTTCTGTCCTTGCCTTAATAACACGACATTTAGAATTGGGAAGAACGTCAGGATATGAAGGATGCCCACCAATAACGGGAATATTGCTTTATGTATTTTTTTAGAAGATTTTTCCAAAGAATTCCTATTTTTCTCAATAATTCTATTTAAATCGATTTTCTTTTCCTTCAATTCTTTCGCTTTTTCACATTCAATACCTGCATTTAATAATTTATCAGCTTCTTCAGCTCGAAATCCGGCTTCTTTCCATCTTCGTGCTTGTGATGGTGTTAACATTTTATCAATCCATTCAGTTACTTCCGACGGTTCATCAACAACTCTTTTCCATTCCCGGGCTATTTCAACTTCAAATCCAAAATCTTTCCATTTCTTAGCTTCATAAGGGTCAAACCCTGCTTCTTTCCATTTTTTGGCTTCAACAACTTCGAATTCCAAAGAACTCCATAGATTAGCTTCTGAACAAGTAAACCCTTTTGATTTCCATTCTAATGCCCGTTCAGGACTTGAGAATACATCACTCCATTCAGCCGCCTCATCAGCATCAAAGCCACGTGACTTCCATTCAAAAGCTTTTTCTGGTTTCTTAAATCCATTTGATGACCATTTGCTTGCATCAGATGGTTCAAAACCTCTTTTCTTCCAATATTTAGCTTCACTGGACGAGAATCCCCTTTTCATCCATGCTTCAGCTTCGTCAAGCGAAAATTCCGAGAGCCTAAATCCATTAATTTGACACTTAATAGCTTTCTGGACATTGAAAGTTTCAGGATTTATCTTTCCATTTTCAAAAGCTGCTTTCAGTTCGTATGCGGTTATACCTTTCTCCTTTAACTTAAGTGCGTCTTTTGGGTTTATTCCTATATCCTCAAATACTTTTGCTTCTTCGGGCTCAAACCCGCTTTCAAACCATTTTCGTGCTATCTTACCGTTTCTGAAACCGGCCAATACCCAACCTTTCGCCTCAGAATAGCTGAAATATTCCTTGTATCCTTGAGCCTCGTCTGGGCTAAGTCCAAGTTCAGACCATAACTTTGCTGATTGCTCTGTAAAACCCAACCTAAGCCATTCTCTTAAGTCTGTTTCATTTGTCTTTTCATCAGAAAGTTTGGATTCATAATCATAGTAAACAGGTATGTCACTTTTTCCTTGGAGCCATGCTTTGATTTGTTCATAGCCCCACCTTTTATTTCTGTCACGTGTAAGTAATCCCTTCAGTAAGGGCTTGAATTTTGGCTCTATATCATCGGGGATTTCAATACCCTTGGTCACTAATCTGTGAATTATCACCTGTTCGCTTAACCCAGCAAATGGGTTTTTACCAAGTAGCATTTCATACACAACTACACCAAGATGCCACCAATCTATTTCCTTTCCGAAATAGTTACTGATTTCCTCGGGTGCTATGTAAGCTGGCGTACCTTTAAATGAAGAAGCGTATATCTTTGAAACATCATTACTAAGCAGCAAAGAAATACCGAAATCTGTGAGTACCAAATCCAGGGGTTGAAAACTTCTAAGTAGTATGTTTGCAGGTTTCAAATCTCTGTGAACTATTCCAGCCTTATGCAACGCATTTATACCCTCTACTAAATCCTCCACTGCGTTAATTATCATTTTCTCTTTTTCGCTAACTTTAACTTTTTGAAGTTCTTCAATAAGTTCTTTCATGCTCCCAAACCGCGCATATTCCATTATTTCATAGTAGCGTGCCAATTCTTCGTCATATCCTACTTCATATATTTGAACAACGTGTTCCTTCAGATTTTCGGAAATCGATTTTATTTTCTCAAGGACTTCTAACTTTGGGTTAATACCTTTTCTGTAAAGCTTTAAAAAGTAAAACTGTCCATCCTTTTCCAGTAGAAACGCATCTGCTTCCGCACCACGTGCTGGAAACTCTTTTTGAATATTGTAGCCACGAAAGGTAGTAATTAGAACGTTTGAATTTTTTCTACGAGCGTCTTGAGTTTTTGTTCCAGAATCATTTCCTGTTCTAACAGTTCTATCCTCTCTAACGGTTCTGTCCTCTTCATTCTGTCTAATCGTCTTATCAAAATCTTTGTTTTCCCTTCGTTTACTCATCTTCCTCACCTCTGGAAGGTTCAAAACCTTTAATCTGCTCGCTGGCTAATTTAGAAAACTGCTGCTCCACACTCTTTCTAATTCTCTCAAGGTCTTTTTGATATGGAATACCAATGATGAAAAGGGCATTATCTTTAACTTTGATTTGCAAATAACCATCTTTTTGTCTGTTCATCCATTCGTCGTATTCCTCTTGAAGATCCTTATTCAAGACAAACAATCTTTGATTGTCTGAGCCTTTATAGACATACTCAGACTCCATTCCTTCAATGAATGGTGAATCAACAATGGCGTCTATATACTCAAAATGCTCTGGATATTTTTCCAAAAGCGTTTCGAATTTATAGCCCGTATACACCAAAATATCACTGAATTTTCCCCTTACTTTCCTAAGCAAAGATAATAGGGAGGAAGCCTGGTCAAAAGGCTCTCCTCCACTAATTGTTAATTTATTACAGTTGAAATCTGAAAGCATTTGTGCAAGTTCATCAATGTCAACAGCCTTACTCTCATCAAATTCCCAAGTATGGATTGACATACAACCTTTGCAATGTATCGTGCAACCTTGTGTCCAAAGCCCTACCCTTCTTCCAGGACCTAAGACATAGAGTGGGTAATGTATCAAGCTGACAAGTATCCTTTCAGTTCCCATTTTCCACCATCCTGCACAATATCTTCTATTACTACTTTCGCTCCTTCCTTCGGGAATAACTTGAACAAAAGCTCCGATAATGGGTTGACAAATAAGCGTTCGAGTTTGTTACCTATACCCCTACCACCCATAGACAAGTCCTTAATGATTTCTTGGTACATCTTTTCCTCAACACTTTCTAACAACTCGACTGTTATCTTTCTCTCATCTTGCAATTTCAGAATGATATTTCTGAGCATCTTTTTCATGACTAACTTCGCATTTTCTGGTCTCATGAAGTCAAATACGACGATGTTCTCACCTATTCTGTTGAGTATCTCTGGTCTTCCGATTTTGAATTTGAAGAAATCATAGATGGCATCCAAAATTCTTCGCTCTATCTCTTCATACGGCATTTCTGGAGAGACTCTCTGAATTTTTTCGCCAGAAGGTAGTAATTCATAAACCCCAAGGTTAGAGGTGAAAATAATCAAGCTCTCTGAGAAGTATACGGTCTCACCTCGCCCAGATGTCAATCTTCCGTCGTCTAAAATTTGCAAGAATATATCAAGTATTTTTGGATGCGCCTTTTCAACCTCATCAAAGAGCACAACGGAAAACGGATTTTGCTTTACTGCATTCGTTAGCTGACCACCAACTTCATATCCAACATATCCCGGAGGTGCACCAACAAGTCTTTGGTCTGAGTGCTCGTGTGCAAATTCCGACATATCAAACCTGATGTAGTTATTCTCGCTTCCAAATATCAATTCAGTCAATGCCTTTGCAAGTTCTGTCTTACCAACACCGGTTGGTCCTGCAAAGAATAAGATTCCTTTTGGCTTGTTAGAATACCTTGAAAATTGTGCACCTGAGAGATTGAAGAATGAACGTCTTAGAATCTCTGCAGTTCTTTTCACAGCTCTCTCTTGTCCTATTACTCTCTTGGAAAGCAGCTCTTCCGCCCTCATTAATTTTTCTTTATCAATCTTTCCCCATGGATTGTCCGAAACACCTATTTTGTATCTCCTAACAGCTTCGCCTATCTGCAGTGCATCCAAATCCTCTCTTATCGATAAAAATACGATTGACAACATCTCTTTGGAAAACATACCAGAAGTTTGGTCGACAAATGTTTCAAGTATTTCTCGTTTTTTCTCTTCAGATAATTCATTCCACTTGGCAACTCTTGGTAAAATGGCTTTTCCTATCCATCTGCGTATTTCAAAATCCGGCTTAGGGACAGGAATAACTCTCAACAAGGGATTATCGATGGTGTACCACGGCGGTAAATCATTCTCTTTGTCGGTAACGAAAATAAGCGGGTTATGTGCTGGTGGTTGACCTTTCTGTTTTGCCGATAACCCCAACCTAAACGTCTTGTACAAAAAGTCAGGCAGGTCTTTTTGAGTTGAAATCTCGCTCATCCTCGATGTAAAGTTAAGAATCACAACCCCTCTTTTTTGAGCGTTAACAATTGATTCTATAACTTCATATACATCGTTCAGCGGGATAACTTTGTCGGGTTTGTCTTGAGCGATGTTTCTCCTCGTGATTTCTCTATACAGCTCTGGAGTACCAAACAACAATCTGAAACCTTCCAGTGGTATATATTCAACCACAAGTTCGTATTCACCATACGTGCCATATAAATCAGCGATGAATTGTGTGAGTGGTAGTGGCACATGGGTCTCGCCCTTTGGAAGCGGGAAAATATCGTATACGTTACCAAAAACGACAAATTGTGGAGTTGTAGCGGAAAATCTAAGTAATTCCTTCGCAAATTTCGGCAAGCTTAGAGTTGTCAAATCTACCAAGTCGGACACCTCCCAGTTTAGACAAAATAGAATTTTTAAGCCTCAAATACTATAAAGCTAACGTTGTCCCTTAGTGGTTTTTCGGTAAGTTTTTCAACAAGCTTCTCACAACAACTTTCTTCTGAAAGAAGATGGTTGATTTCTTCATCTTCAAGCTCATCCCATAACCCGTCGCTGCAAATCAAAAACTTGCCACCGAGACTTATGTCAACACTGTTAACGTATATATCCAAAGAATGGTTGTAACTATCTCCCATGACAGCGGAGGTTAAGACATTTCTTTGTGGATGCGTGCGTACTTCTTCTGGTGTTATCAACCCATCTGACAGCAAAGACTCCACAAGTGAATGGTCTTTTGATAGCCTCCTTAGGTTCTTATTTATGAACCTGTACACTCTGCAATCACCGACATTGAATATAAAGGCTTCTTCACTGTTGGAAACAAGCACACCAGCAAGTGCACAACCAAGCCCATATGCCTCAGGATGTTCCTTGATGTATTCTTCAAGCTTTTCCTTAGCTAAATGTATTGCCCTTTTTATATCTTCACCATCGTTCATTGTCTGTAATTGTTCTTTAATAGTCTCGAGCACTATCCTCGCCGCAACTTCGCCTTTCTCATGCCCACCCATACCATCCGCAACAACAAGCAAAATCTTTTCTGCTTCAATTTCTAAACTCTTACATGAGTCAAAATTCGCTTCGCTAACAATTTCGTTTTGAACAAGCAGCGCGTCTTCGTTGTTTTTTCTCACTTTCCCCGTGTTTGTGTAGTAGTACACCTTTAAAGACGGCATGGTATCCCTCCTTGATTTGGACTATAATCATATAGTTCAAAAAGGAAATGTCTCTTAGAACGTTTCAAACTAAACAATTCTAGCCAGTGAGTTACTTGCCTGATGGATTTTAACCTTGCAAATTTTCTTACTATTCAAACCAATTAGTTATCAAATTAATGAATAATTTCGGTGTTACTTACTTTATTCCTTGGTGCCACGAAATAAAGGTATGAAAAGTAAAGGAATAACCACCAATAAAATCCATTTCCAGGGTGAACTTACTATAAACAAAGCAGTTGCTATGTCCGCAATAAGCAACAAGATGTAAAACCATATTGGATTTTCATCTTGAATCATACCGAAATCATCATAATAATCAAAACATATCAATAAGGTAAACAACGCAGCCATGACAAATCTCATCTGTAAATTGAATATGAACAGCAGGACTAATGCTGGTATTACTACTAATATGGCAGCAATAGCAGAATCTCCCTCAGTTAAAGACCCTATTAACATAAGGACTAAGAAAGCAACCGATACCCATGTCATAGTTTTTGGGAATCTAAATGCAACGGCAAATATGGGAAAAGCTATTGCAAATACGGGAAAGATAAGAACTATAATTCTAAACAGATACAGACTTGGAACCACCAACACCCTATTAATTATCATTTCCCTAGTTTTAATTCTTTTCAATGCCTGTTCAGGCGATGAAACTTTTTTAGCCCACTTTCGCGCTTTTTTTGGTGTGAACCCATTTTGTTTCCAATTATACGCTTCTTCGGGCGTAAATCGTAGAAGATTCCATGAAATCGCCTCCGGCAACGTAAAACCCGCTCTTTTCCATCTTATTGCTTCTTTTACATTAAAACCCTCATATAACCAATCCTGAATATCATCACGACCAGGAA
>CAYVMA010000035.1:0-59197 GCA_964452455.1 uncultured Fervidobacterium sp.
TTTTTGAAAAAGAGTTCTAAATCAGAATTTTCGGAAGCCTTGGAATTCACTTTGCATACTGAAGTATAAACGAGCATAACAAAGAGAAAGTGAGGATAAAAGGGCTATAATTGTATCTCTTTGGTTATAGCAACTATCATACACTTAGAAACGTTTGAACTTCAATAGTGAAATTGTGTAAAATTAATAACAGAGTGCTTTTGATTTAGCAAAAAGACAATTTTAAAATGGGAGGGGATTGAAGTGAGAATAGTAACTTGGGGCTTTGGTGCCATGGGGCGCGGTATTGCAAAGAATATTATCGAAAGCAAGTTCATGAAACTGGTGGGAGTTATCGATAAAAATCCAGAATTCATAGGTAAAGACGTTGGTGAATTGCTCGGGCTTGGAAACTACGGTGTTCGTGTGAGAGATTCTATTGATGTCATCGAGGAAACAAACCCAGACCTTGTTGTTATCGCAACAAGTTCATTTGTTAAAGACGTTCTTCCACAGATTGAGTATGCGGTTAAGAACCATGCAAATGTTATTACAATAGCTGAAGAAATGGCATTCCCATTTGATTCCCATCCGGAAGAATCACTCTACATGGACAGCTTAGCAAAAAGATACGGAGTTACGATACTTGGAACCGGTGTCAATCCTGGATTTGTTCTTGATACGTTAATCATTGCCCTCACGGGAGTTTGCACAAGAGTTGACAAAATTGTTGCAAAAAGAATAAACGACTTATCACCGTTTGGAAAAACGGTCATGGAAACACAAGGAGTTGGCACAACACCACAACAATTTGAAGAAGGATTAAAGAAAGGCACGATAGTTGGTCACATTGGATTCCCACAGAGTATTGCTATGATAGCAAGAGCATTAGGTTGGAACATCACAAAGATAGAAGAGGAAAGAAAACCTATAATTTCTAACGTCCACAGAGAAACCCCTGTCGTTAAAGTCGAACCTGGCATGGTAGCAGGTTGTAACCACTCGGCGAAAGCATACGCTGGAGACAAATGTGTCATAGAGCTTTACCATCCGCAACAAATACACCCACACCTTGAAGGTGTCGAAACAGGAGACTACATAGAAATATACGGAGACATAAATATAAACCTTTCTATAAAACCAGAAATTCCTGGAGGAAAAGCAACGATAGCGATTGCAACCAACATGATTCCAATAGTAATAGATGCACAACCTGGTTTGAAATGTATGGCTGACTTGCCAGTTCCAAGGTCTATCCTTTCATTCACAAGATAAATACGGAGGTGAGCTCAGTGCTCGCTAACCTTGCCAAAAAAGGTGATTGGGTGCAAATTCAGGTTACTATACTACAGCCCCATGAACGTGCACCACAAGTGCCTGAGGATACAAAAAAAGTTCCACTCGAGATGAGAGTTAAAGGCTTTTTGCAGGATGAAGAGGCGCAAATAGGAGCGACTGTTACCATAAAAACAATGACAGGAAGATTGGTTACAGGAAAACTTGTGGCTGTCAACCCAAAATACGAGCACGATTTCGGTGAACCTGTCCCTGAGCTCATAACGATAGGTTTGGAGTTAAGGGAAATCTTGGAGTCATCGGATGGTGATGACAAATGAGCAAAGATAGGTCTTATGCTGCAGTAATGGCAAGACGTGCCGAGATAATGCGAAAGGCTGTAGGTATAGATTACGAAAAATTTATCATAGAAGGTATCGCATTTGACTACGAAAAGATGATGGAAGAAGTTGGGTATTCAATTGAAGAAGTTAGAAAAATCCAAGCTGAGACATGCGTTGGAAACACACCTTTGGTGGAGCTTAAAAACATAAATAAACTAATCAAAAAGATAGCTCCGAAAGGCAAAGGTGCAAGGATATTTTTGAAAGATGAAGCAACAAATCCATCGGGAAGTTTCAAAGATAGAAGAGCGGCGGTAAGTGTATACCACGCCCAGAAACTCGGCTATAAAGGAGTTATAGCAGCCACAAGTGGTAATTACGGTGCTGCCGTTGCTTCTCAAGCTGCGAAAAGAGGCCTAAAGTGCATAATAGTCCAGGAGTGCTACGACAGCCAATGGAGAGGTCAACCTGAGATTCTTGAAAAAGGACGTGCGTGCGAAGCATATGGTGCAGAGGTTGTGCAACTAACAGTAGGACCAGAACTATTCTATTATACATTGGTCTTACTTGAAGAAACAGGTTACTTTAATGCATCGCTCTATTCTCCGTATGCGATAGCAGGCATTGAGACACTTGGGTATGAAATTGCCGAGCAAATGAAAGAATTAACCGGAAGATTTCCTGATGCTGTTGTTGTGACACATGCCGGTGGAGGGCTAATAACAGGGACCGCACGGGGGCTAAGAAAAGCCGGAGCAACGCAAACAAAGGTCATCGGCGCAAGTGTTGATTTGAGAGGACTACATATGGCAAGTGACACAGATTTTAATAGGAAATACTTTACAACAGGGCACACAGGATTCGGCATACCGTTTGCAGTATTTCCAGACAGGTCCGATGTGCCAAAGAACGCAGCAAGACCTCTAAGATACATGGACAGATACGTACTTGTGACCCAAGGAGAGGTCTTCTACGTTACAGAAATGCTTGCTCACCTTGAGGGATTGCAAAGAGGACCTGCAGGCAACACATCGCTCACAGCAGCGATAGCACTTGCCCTTGAGATGGATGAAGACCAAACGATAGTAGTTAACGAAACGGAATACACAGGTGCTGGTAAATTGCCGTCAGCTCAACTCACATTTGCTAAAAAAATGGGAATGATTGTAAAACGTGGAGACCCCATAAAAGAAGATATTCCCGGGAAAGTCATCGCAATTCCAGAACATCCTTCGCAAATTGGTGTTATTGAATATCCTGTTGAAGAAATGAAAAAGAGCTATTTGAAAGAACTTATCAAACGAGAAAATAGAAGTGAATTTACTGAAACCGAAATGAAATTCCTTGAAGAAGATTTAAGAGCAACAAGAGAAGAAATAATCAGGTGGATAGAAGAAGTCAAAAAGAGCTTGTGAATAAGAGCAAAGAGCTTGATGGGGAGGGAAACGGATGAAACCAAGACCGGATGATTTCGCAGAAAGGTCTAAACATCTTCAAAATATGACCGATGAAGAACTCAACGCTTACTTTTGGCATCTTGTTGAAAAAGTTGTAGACCCACTTGTCGAACTTGCCAAAACGCACACAAGTCCATCGATTGAGAGATCGGTTTTGTTGAGAATGGGCTTCAACAGTCTGGAAGCTAAAAAGCTTGTAGACATGATTTTCGAAAGGGGACTCCTTGGTAAAGGTGCCGGTCACATCGTCTGGAGAATAGCAAAAGAACACAACATCGATTACATAGAAGCAGGGAGAAGGATGATAAATGGAGAATTCTGGGACGATGTCGACAGGATATTCAAAGGGGTGAAGAAGAATGGATAAACTCGACCCAAAAATTCCAATCGATGTTGAAGAAATATTAAAAGACCTCGATAAATACCGCCCAAGAAGAAGAGGATGGACATGGAGAAAGAAACTTCCTGAAGGAACAAAGGTCGATAGATACGAATATTACCAAATAAGCGAACCTTTGAAAAACAGCATTCCGTTGCCAGCTGCACATTATTTCAACAACATCGACCCACAACCGGACGTTGTCATCACGAGTGAAATCGCCTCTGGAAGGTTCGAAGATGACATCAGAAGAATGCGTATGGCAGCTTGGCATGGTGCTGACCATATAATGGTTATTAGAACCCTTGGTCAGTCACACTTTGATGGGCTTATCGAGGGAACACCGGAAGGTGTTGGTGGGATACCCATCACAAGAAAGCAGGTCAGAGCAACAAGAAAAGCACTTGATTTAATTGAAGACGAAGTTGGAAGACCAATTAACTTCCATAGCTACGTCTCTGGTGTTGCAGGACCTGAGATTGCAGTGTTGTTTGCTGAAGAGGGAGTTAACGGTGCACACCAAGACCCACAATACAATATTCTCTACAGAGGTGTTAACCCTGTTAGGTCTTTTGTCGACGCAGCGGTTGCTAAGAAGATAATGGCATGGGCAAACATGCTACAAATCGACGGTGCCCACAACGCAAACGCATCAGCGAAGTTGGCGTGGACCGTTATGCCTGAACTGCTTGTCCAACATGGTATCAACTGTATGTTCTCAGTAAAGGTTGGCATGCCTAAAGAAAACATCGCGCTATCAACTGTTCCTCCAGTGATTGCACCGCTACCGGAGATGAGAATAGATTTACCATACGCTGTAGCACTTAGAGAACTCTTTAAAGGTTTCAAATTCAGAGCGCAGATGAACACGAGATACATCGAATCAGACTTGTTTGACGCAACGAGGGTACACGTTCTGAATGCCGTACTTTCAAGGTTGACAAGTGCAGACTTACAATCAACAATTACCCCGGACGAAGGAAGAAATGTGCCATGGCATATAAACTCTATCAGAGGAATTGAAACAGCAAAGCACACTCTTCTTGCAATGGATGGTATAAAGAAATACGTAAAGATTGACCAAGAAGCAATCAGAGAAAAGGTCAGAGAGCTGAAAATGAGAGCTATTCTCATGCTTGAAGAGATTCTTGAGATGGGCGGTTATTTTGAAGCGCTCGAAGCTGGTATGTTCGTTGACAACGGTTATTACCCAGAACGTCTTGGTGATGGAATTGCGCGAAAGAAAGACGGGGAAATTGCTGCTGGAACAGTTGTTCCAAGAGACCCAGATTACATGGCTCCAGTTTGTGAGCACTTTGGATACAATAATCTGCCTGAAGGCATAGAAAAACCATGTGACCTCATTGGTGGTTGCACATTCCACAAGCCAGAAAAGATACAGTTCATCGATGAACTCGACGAGACAGACAACGTAAACCTCAGATTACAGCGCATAAAAGACATGAAAGCAAGGAACGTCATTAAACCGGAAGTCGAATGGTACTCCGATGGATGGATTCAAATCGATATGACATTCGCACTACCGGAAGAATATGCAGAAGCAGCAGCACTTGCAGTTTGTGAAAAGCTCGGACTTGAGGACCCAACGATTATTGCAAAAACCGTGCTACATCCTGCTGAAGGCACGTATGTTGAAGTCAAAGCGAAAGTTCCTTTTGAAATCAAGATAGATGAACTCAAACTGCCGAAAAAACCAGAAACTCTGCCAGAAGAAGAGATATTCGAATATGTTGCCAAACGTCCAATTAAAGTGGTTGCCGCAACGGTTGGAGAAGACGAACATTCAGTTGGATTGAGGGAAATCCTTGATATTAAGCATGGTGGCATTGAAAAATACGGAATCAAATACGTATACCTTGGTACGAGTGTTCCACCTGAAAAACTTATCGATGCTGCAATCGAAACTGGTGCAGATGCAATCCTTGCGTCCATGATAATCACACATAACGACGTTCACATAAAGAACATGCGAAGGCTCAACGAACTTGCAATAGAAAAAGGAATCAGGGATAAAGTGCTAATCATTGTTGGCGGAACGCAGATAAACAACGACATGGCTGTAGAAAACGGTGTCGATGCTGGATTCGGAAGAGGCACAAAAGGTATCCATGTCGCTTCGTTTATCGTGAAGAAGCTCAGAGAAAGGGAAGGGAATTGAAAAATACTGGAAACTCAAATCTATTCCAGGGGGGATTGGGATGTACGAGGCAACAGATTGGACGATTATACCACCTTTTAAAAACGAACCATATGTTGATTTTTCCATTCCTGAGAACGAGCAAAGGATGAAAGAAGCACTTGAAAAAGTCTACAAAGAGTTTGGTAAAGAATACGACATCGTCATCGGAGGTAAGCCATACAAGACTGAGAAAAAGATTAAATCAATTAACCCAAGCAAACCAGACGAAGTTGTTGGTATTGTAAGCAGTGCCAATGAAGAACTGGCAGAAAAAGCATTGGAAGCAGCATGGGAAGCTTACAAAACATGGAGCAGAACACCTGCGCATGTAAGGGCAGAGTATTTACTCAAAGCTGCAAAAAGAATTAGAGAACGCAAATTAGAGTTCGATGCAGTTATGGTATACGAAGTTGGAAAGAACTGGGTAGAAGCAGATGCAGATACGTCTGAAGCAATCGACTTTTTAGAATTCTACGCACGCGAGATGTTGCGTTATGCGTCGGAACAACCACTTGTCAGAATTCCGGGCGAATACAACGAATTAAGGTATATACCACTGGGTGTTGGTATCATCATTCCACCATGGAACTTCCCACTTGCGATACTCGTTGGAATGACAAGCGCAGCGATAGTCACAGGTAACACTGTTGTCTTAAAACCAGCAAGCGACAGTCCGGTAATTGCTGCAAAGTTCTTTGAGGTGCTTCAGGAAATTGGATTGCCAGATGGTGTGGTCAATTTCTTACCCGGAAGTGGTGCGTTGGCGGGAGAATACTTGGTCAAACATCCAAAAACGAGATTCATAAGTTTCACTGGTTCAAAAGATGTTGGACTTCGTATACATGAACTTGCCGCAAAACCACAACCAGGACAGATTTGGATCAAACGAACGGTCCTTGAAATGGGTGGAAAAGATGCCGTGGTTGTTGACGAAACAGCAGACTTAGATGCTGCAGCAGAAGGAATCGTTGTCAGTGCATTTGGATTCCAAGGTCAAAAATGTAGTGCAGGTAGTAGGGCGATAATTGTTAAGGATGTATACGACAAAGTAATTGAAAAGGTCTTAGAAAAAACATCGAAGATAACGATAGGAGATGTTAGATACAAAGAAAATTGGCTTGGTCCGGTAATAAACAAGAGTTCGATGGAAAAGATAATGGCCTACATCGAGATTGGCAAGAAAGAAGGACAGCTAATTTATGGTGGAAACGCAAGAGAAGACCTTGGCGGCTACTTCATCGAGCCAACGATATTCAAGGATGTTGCCTGGGATGCAAGGATAGCTCAAGAAGAAATCTTTGGTCCTGTGTTCGCGATAATCAAAGCGGAAGATTTCGATGATGCCTTGAGAATAGCAAACGCAACAGAATACGGGCTTACAGGTTCACTCTATTCAAGAGATAGAAAACGCATCGAAAGGGCAAAAGAAGAATTCCACGTTGGTAATTTGTATTTCAACCGAAAATGCACTGGTGCGCTTGTTGGAGTCCATCCATTTGGTGGATTCAACATGTCCGGAACCGACAGTAAAGCAGGAGGAAGAGACTACCTTGGTTTGTTCTTGCAAGCAAAGGCGATGAGTGAGAAGATATAAACAAAGCGGAAAATTGATAACATTTTTAAACTTGGCTGGTTTTAGCAAACCAGCCAAGTTTTTTACATGTGTCCGGCATGAACGACAGCATGGTGTTGGAAGTCTGCTATGGACTTGGGAGTGGGAATCAGAACAATTTCGAGCAAAAGTCAGAGTGTAGTAGCGGATAATAACTAACCGCCGATACCGTTCGATGGATGCGGTAGTGTGAGAAAAAAACAGGGTAAATCAGCTAATTACCCAGCTTTTAGTTTATTCATGTATTGGAATTTTTCCAAAGATATCCAAATGAGCCAGTAAGTTTTTGCTAAAATATGAAAGGATTAACCATTATGTTATTATGTCAGGAGGGAGAGGTTCATGAGAAAGTTCGGGAAACATTTATTTGTTTTCACTGTAGTTTTCATATCTTTCTTTATGCTTTTTTCATGTGTTCAAAAACCATCAGCCGAAACTGTATCGGTCCATGTTAATGTTGACGTTCCAAAAGAACATAAATTGAGCGAGTTCGAACCAAGAATTGCAGGATATGTTGAAGAAATTGAAGCCATTTATCTTACTGTAACGAATTCGAATGGACATAAAGTATATGAGAGTTCAACTACGAACAAAATATCCCCTTCTTTTAGCTTCTCACTTCCAAATGCAGGAACCTACACATTCATAGTTGAAGGAAAGCGTTCGGACAATACAAGAGTATTTACAGGTCAAACAACAGCAGAAATCAGAGCAGGGCAATCGAATACGGTATCAATAGTTGGAGAGTTCGTGAAAGGATTGATAGAGGCTATATTTGAAATCGATAGAACAGTTTGGGAAAGATACAACATTCAGAGTACTCAGTTTAGTTTCAAAAAGGAACGTGAAAGCAATTGGCAGATAGAAAATCTGAACTTCACTACAAGTAGTCTCACAAAAACCATCCAAAACCTTGTACCAACGATGTACGATGTGAAATTTTCAATTTCATTGGTTGGAAAAGACCAATACGTTGTTCCTGAAACATGGTCAGGAGAGATAGATAGAAAAATAGCTGTAGAACCGGATAGAGTAACTAAAGTAAAATTCAAAGTCGTGTTTGATAACGAGTTGAAAATAGTGGTTGAGACGTCATCTATAGACCTACCTTACGTCGAAGGTGTGAGAAACCTTCAAGGAATATGGGATAGGAATTCAAACACATTAGCTTTAACCTGGGAATACGATAACTCCGAAGCTACGTTTAAAATCTACAAGCGAATAAGTGATGAAGATGGAAATTACTACTTTGAAGAGGTAGGAACTACGCAGGATAAGACATATGTTATTAGCAATTTTACATTGGATGAGTATAACAGGATAGATGGTATAGCAATTAACACTCTCGTCAACGAAAAAGAGAGTGGACTTGTTATTCTTGACAAGAGTAGGTTTAGCACAAAAATAACAATCGACGGGAATCTGTCAGACTGGGATGGATTAATCGTAGATGATGTAGTAACTGACGGGAGTATTTCAGGTAACGAGATATACAGAGCAGGTCTTTATTTCGATAAAGACAACATATACATAGCCGGCGATTTCACGAAGACCGAATATTATAATTTCCTAGTGTTAATTGATATTTCTACGGTTATCGGGGCTCCCGATACAAACGCAGGTGGGGATTATAATTGGAGTCGAAGTTACAAATTCGAAAGTGGGGACATAGATTTTGTCCTTGAGACGTGGGGTGAAGATTTTGGGGCATGGAGGGGAGACCCCAACGGATTTACGTCGGTTAAAACACAGATTACACACGAAGCAGCAACTACTGAAAACGGTCGCAAAGTTGTCGAAATAGCAGTTCCACTTAGTTTGTTTGGGATAACCGATTTTAGCAATATGAGTATAAAAGCAACTTTTGTGTTGACCGGTTGGGTAGATAACGGGGTGCAGTTAGCCAGCGATTTTCTTCCAAATCAAGGATACGAAACTTCCGACGGACGTTACACTATAATTCCAGTTGAAATTAAAAACGTCCTTTCATATCATTCACATTAACGTATTGAACGGTTACCAGGATTAGTGAGTTTACACTCATAGGTGCGTCTTAAAAGTCAAAGAAAACCGGCGAAAAAGTTGGAGCTCCGCCGGTTTTTTTCTTTTTGAAGTGAAAAATGGAAAAATTTTGGTGCTTAAAATTATCTTAATATTTGTGATGTAATAAGATTATAGTGATATATCCTTCCTGTAAGGCAATTCTTTGTGAAAGAATATTTAAAATACCAATTTTTTGAGGTGACTGCGTGTGCATACGCGTAGACTGATTTCTGTATCGGTTTCGGTACTACTGTTCATAGTCCTTTTTTTATTAGCGTCTTGCCAGCCTGGAGCTCAACCTCAACAACCCCGAGCACAACCTGAAGAAAAGGTTTATAAAAATATTGAAGAAGTGAAAAACACTCTCCTTGTTTCTTCGGCTGACACAGAAACTACGGTTGACCTGGAAGGATACGTTGTTTATAGACTTGAAGATTCCAGCTTGATTCTTGCAAATGACGAGACCGCGATAATGTTCAAAAATTCAGGCTTGAGTTCTAAGTACGTCGGGAAAAAGATACAGTTAAAGTCTGTGAAAGCAGTTTACAAAAACCAGACTTTTTACCTTGAAAAAACAAACAGTACAGAAGCATTTATAGACCTCTCCGGCAAAACCCCGCCTCAAGCCAAGAATTTGAACTCCTCAGGTGAGCTTCCCACACCAGGGGAGAAAGAAAAATTCGCACTAATGAATGGTTTCTATTCAACAGTTCATGGAACTATCAAGTTCGACAGTGATAGCGGCAAGTATTTTGTAACGTACTCCATAGCAACAAAAAACCAAGTATTTGAAATCTCAGATGAACAGTCTATCAATTTGATAAACCAGTTTAATGTCGATAAACCCATCACAGTTGATGCTGAAGCTACCTTGACGGGATATCTCTTCTACGAAACCAACTCTTGGAAATTCAGAGTCTCCAACGCAGAAATTGAAATACTGGCTCCTGATGTTAATGTTGGTATTGAAATTCCTGGATACGTTCTACCCGTCGAACAAGCAACCGTTACGTATTACCAATCCGAAAGGAAATTGTTAGTGGAATATACTTACACGCTTCTAGATGTTGTGTTCATGATATACAAGGAACTCAACAATCCATCGAATGAGAATGAAAAAGTGTATGAATTGATTGGAGAGGCAACAAGCACGGTCTTTGAAAAAACGGAGTTTGATTTAGAAGGGGTCAGTGGAATTGGTATTAGAGTGGTAAGTGTTGATAAAACAAAAGAAAGTGAGCTGTTCGTTGTTCCAAGAGAAAAGTTTATAGTAAAATAAGGCTCTGACGACTAAGAATTTTGGAAAGGAGAAGAAGTTATTGTGAAAAGCAAACTAAAACTTGTAGTGTCTTTCATAACAGTAATTTCAGCTTTTGTTTTAGTTTTAACATCGTGTTCTGTAAGTTTTACCAATACACGTCTTATTCAGAAGAATTATTCAGTAAACGTTACTATAAACCTTCCAGCAGATGTTTTAAACGCAAGTAAATCAGGCAATGCCTTACCTTATTCCTTTTCTAACAAGCAAATCTCAGATGTGCAGATTACTGTTTTACAAGCTGGTTCCGTTGTTGAAACCAAAAGTGCAACTCAATTAGGAAACTTCACTTTTAATTTAGCACCTGGAACATACACTTTTGATGTAAAAACTTACTTTAAAGATGCCAATCAAGATAAATTGTTTTTCTATGGTTCTTCAACCTCCACAATTGATGCACAAAATACTAATATAATAATCGACACAAGACTCGCCTCAGGAACAATACACCTGAATGTATTACCAACGGATACAACATTCTTTACTGAACATGCAACAGTAACTCTCCAAAAACTTAACGGAACTGCTGTCCAATTTACGCAAGTTGTTGGAAAGAGTTCTGGAAACTTGACTGTAGAAGTCTACCCTGGTATTTGGCAAGTTAGCACGGAAGGAATTCTCACTTCGCAAACAAATCCGAATGATAAAAGATATTCCAAGGTTCAACAAAGCAGGATTGTTTTTGTTGATGTTTCCGAAGATGAGCAAATCGTTGAAAAGCTTCTTGTTCCTTCGGAAAGTGATATTGGAAGTTTGTTATACGTAAATATCGCAGATGTCCATGACGGGGATACTTTCAAGGTAGGAACACAATCATATAGATTGATAGGCATCGATGCTCCGGAAGTCCAAACAGGCTCAAAGCCAAGAGGAGAATACGCTGATGAATCAACAGAATTTCTTAAAAACTTTGTTTCATCCGGAAATGGATACGTCCGTGTTATTAATAAAGGGACAGACGGCTATGGAAGATATTTAGTCTACTTGCTTAACAATACTGGGGAAAAACTTTATCCGGAAGAATCTCTGAAGAACGGACTTTCAAGGCCCTTACTTTACCAAGAAAATATTGATGAAAGGTTTACACCACGCATTGTAGATGCTTATAAATTGGCATATCAAAATAGAAAAGGTATATTCTCTAAGTATGAAAGTGCACAAATTGTTGAACAATCAACTCAAGACAAAGACAACTATATAGGAAAAATTGTTTGGCTCAAAGGTCAGGTTACAAATGTATCGACAGATTCTAACGGTAAATACACATTGACACTCGACGATGGCTGGGCAACGGTTGAGTTACGCAAAGAGGAATACGACTATTTTGTCTCTCCTTATAACATGTATTCTCTAAGTGGCAAATACGTTAAATTTTACGGCGAACTTTGGCCCGGTGACACAAGCGGAACTTACAAAATCCTTTTGAGAGCATTGTTTGAAATGGTTGTTCTAAACTAATATTTCACAATACTTGTGAAGGGAGGAGTATAGTATGAGGAAGTTTTACTGGTTAGTTTTAGGTTTAACGATTTTTTTGGCGCTTTTCTCTTGTACCCAGAAGCCTGTGACGAGTCCTGTTTCAGTTAAAGTCAACGTGAACTTACCGAGTGCAGCAACAGTAAAAGGCTTTGAACCACGGTTATCAGGATACGCCTCCGAAATTGAAAAGATTTACCTCACGGTCAAAGACACAAGTAACCAAACTGTTCTTTCAACGGAAACCACAAACAAAACAAACCCATCGTTCAGTTTTACACTTCCAAATGCAGGAACTTATAGTTTCTATGTTGAGGCAAAGCGTTCAGACGACACAAAAGTTTTCACAGGGCAAAGTGAAAATGTAACGATTACAACCGGGAACAACGAATTAACAATCGATGGAGTACTTGTCAACGGAACATTAAGGACAAATGTAGAAATCGATAGCACGGTATGGGAAAGATATAACGTAGAAAGCGCAGTGCTTGAATTTAAGAAAGACATAGCGACAGAATGGATACAAAAGAGCTTGACAATAACCAGTACTAATACAACGGTAGAAGAATCTCTCTATCCTTCAATGTACACAGTTAGGTTCAAAATAAGCTTAATCGCTAAAGACCAATACATAACTCCGCAAAATTGGAGCAACGCATCAAATCCGGCACAAGTAACCATCCCAATTGATCCAGATAGAGTAAGAAACGTTACATTTAAGGTAATCTTCAGTTCTGAAAGAAATGAACCTGAGGTGATTGCTGTTGTAACGCAAATAACACTCCCGTATGCACCAGAAGTGAACAATCTCACGGCAGTTTGGAACAGAACAAATAACGAACTAATACTTTCTTGGGAGTACGCTGAACAAAACGCCACATTCTACATATACAAAGAACTCAAAGATACAGAGAACAACACATACTACGAATTTGTCGGTAGTACACAAAACAATACATTTACGATTGAGAACTTCACTCAAAGCGAATATGACAGAATAAACGGTATTGCAATCAATGCGGTTGTTGATAACAAGGAAAGTGGATTGAAAGTGCTTGAAAAAACACAAATCACAGAACTGCAAATTCCAGACGCACCAGGTAACGTAACGGGAAATTATGAAGACTACTCACAAAAGCTCACACTCACTTGGGATGCTGTTTCAGGACAAAACGTAAAATACAAGGTATATAAAAAGCTAACGACGGATAATGACTTCACTCTTGTTCAGGATAACATAACCACAACAACCGTTGCTTTAGACCTTCCATTGACTGAATGGGACAACCTTGAAAAAGTAGCAGTTAGTGCGTACAATATTGCTGGGGAAAGTCCAAAGACAGAACTTGCGAAATCAAGCATTACACTTCTTGACTTTGCAGGTGGAAGTGGAACGGAAGAGGATCCATACCTCATAGGAAATGCAAGGCAGTTGCAGAATATAGGCAAGTCTGAGTATTTGAATACAGGTAAGTATTTCAAACTGATTGATGATATTGACCTTACAGGTGTAACTTGGACACCGATTGGAACATATAGCTCGAATCTTTCAACAACTGCGTTTGTTGGAGTGTTTGATGGAAATGGAAAGAAGATAAGGAACCTAACATACAATGACTCATCTAAAACAAATGTTGGTGTTTTTGGCTACATTTACAACGCAACGGTGACGAATTTGATAATTGAGAGTGCAAATATTACGGCGAAACAATACGTTGGAGCTCTTTCTGGTGGGGCAAGGAACTCTACTATTGAGAAGGTAGGTGTAAGAAACTCTACACTAAAAGCTACGGATGGCTCTAATGGTTACGTTGGAGGTCTCTTAGGCGATGCTTATTCTGAGGAAAGTTCTACAACTATATTAATAATTAAAGAATGTTTTGTAGAAAATGTGACAGTTGAATCTAATGCAAGCTCAGCACGTGCAGGTGCATTTGCTGGAAGAGTTACGGCAAACAGGGCAAAAAACGGCTTAATAGAAAATTGTTATGCAACAGGTGTTGTCGCATCCAATACTTCCTCTACCCATGTAGGTGGATTTACTGGAATTTTCAGTTCTTCAAATGGAGGGGAAGTTAAGATAGTGAACTGCTACGCTGCTGTTGCTCCAAATATGAGTGATAATACTAACTGGAGAGGTTTCATAGGCGGTAGTACTGTTTCAGCTACATCTGACAGCGGTAATAACTACTTTGACAAAGACGTTGCAGGTACAGATAGGGGTTCTGCCTCAGCCAGTTTGCAAAGTGGCAAAACGACAGCAGAGATGAAACAACAATCTACGTTTGAAAATTGGGACTTTACGAATGTTTGGACAATCAATGAAGGAAACGACTATCCAAGATTAAGATGGGAATTTTAATAAGACCGAAATATAGTGCTAGTCCCAAAAACTCGGGGCTCTGCCCCGGGTTTTTGGCCAGATGACAGAGATAATTTATTCCTCATATTTCGGAGGTGGTATAGGTGAAAAGTGGTTACATTGCACTTCTGGCTCTTTTAAGCGTGGTTTTGGTTTTTGTCATAACAAGCTGTGTTCCACAGCATCCATCACTTTTGTCGGTTAAGAACATCTACGATGCAAAGCTAAAGATTTTGAACTCAGCAGGTCCAGTATCGCTCGATAAAGTTGAAGGAACGATTATCTACGTTTCGGGAAGCGATGCGATTATTCACGATGGGCAAACCGGTATTTACGTTTACAAAGCAGGGTTTTACTCTTCAGATGTTGGAAAGAAGGTCACGTTGACTAATGTCATAGGGACAACGTATAGGGATTCTGTGCAAATAGATTTCAGTAGAGGTGGTTCTAAAAGCTTTGCAACAGAAACGTTTACAGTTGAACCTACCGATTTGACAATCGATATTGCAAATAATGTCAGTGTTCCTACTCGTGCTCTTTGGGATTTCCAATACGTTAAGGTATACGGTATACTCAACGGTGGAAAGATGACATTTACATACGAGTATGATAAGGTAAACAATAGAAAAGCAACTATTGATGTTGTTTCATTGAATTCGAGTCTCTCTCTTCCTTACACCTACGACACGGAAGCCACGTTGACAGGATACCTGCAATTTTCAAATGGTGCTTGGAGTTTGAAAATTCTAAGTGCAGAAATTGGGGATAGTTATCCTGGAGTTGGTGCCATGGTTGATGAAGTTATTGATGGGAAAACGTTTAAAGTGGACGGACAAACTTACGAACTTATAGGAATAGACGATACTCCAAATCCTTCGGAGGCGAAGACAAAGTTGGAGGAGTTTATAAATTCCCAATCCGAAGGGATTGTCCAAGTTCTTGTGAAAGGTGAAAAAGATGGTAAGAAATACGCCTTCTTGTTCAGCAAGGATGGTAAGACTTTGTATCAAGAACAGGCGCTAAAAGATGGGGTGGTTGTTCCCAATCTTGTCCAAGAATGGGAAGATGCAACGATATATGAAATGCTAAAGAATGCCTACAAATCTGCGTATTCTTCTAAAAAAGGCGTTTATTCGACATTCTCTGGAGCTACAGTTATTACAGTTGAAAGTTCAAACACATATGTTGAAGGCAATTATGCAATCTTTTCTGGAGCAGTATCAAATGTAACTAAAGACGAAACAGGAAACATTGTTATTAACGTAAGTAACTGGCTCAAAGTAACAATCTCGGCAGGTAATTTCAAATATTTGTTCACTTCTACGTTTGAACAATTTAAACAGTCGCTCGAAGGTAAAGTTATTAACTTCTACGGTAAAGCCAAAAGAAACGAAGGAATACTTGAGATGCCATTGTATGCAGAATGGGAAATGTTCTCGTTCGAATCAGGTTCTGGAACGTCAGAAGACCCATACATAATCACGAAACCTGAGCACTTGGTTAGTGTAAGGGCATTTGCAAGTGCTAATAAGTATTTCAAACTTGGAGCAGACATAGACCTTGCAGGGGTTGATTGGACTCCAATAGGAACATATAGCTCAAATCTTTCAGCGAGTGCATTTGTAGGAACGTTTGATGGGAATGGGCACAAAATAATGAACATATCTTTCAACGATACAACAAAGAGTAATGCAGGTTTGTTTGGTTACTTGTACAACGCAACGGTGACGAACTTAATAATTGAGAATGCAAACATCACTGCAAGTAGTCGTGCAGGAGCATTAGCTGGCGCTTCTCAACTTTCGAAAGTTTACAGGGTTAAAGTCGTCAATAGTTCGGTCAGGGTAACATACGACGGTTCAGGCTATGGTGGCGGGCTCATAGGAGAAGCGATAGATGGAACAGAAATCGAAGAATGTGCGGTTAGAAATACGACAGTTTCTGGAGCTAAATACGCAATTGGAGGATTGCTTGGTAGACTTAGAGTTAACTCTGGAAAGCCTGCGGTTGTGGTTAAGAACTGCTATGTAGAAGGTGGGCAGGTCAGTAGTGATTTTTCAAGTTCAACAGCTGCATCAGGTTTCATATGTAATTACTACAGGGCTTCAGGAACGAATGCAGTTATTGAAAACAATTATCTAGCAACTCAGATAACTAACGGAAAAGCGTTTATAGCGTATTTAGAATCAGGTAGTCAAACACCAGTTGTGACAAGTTCCTACTATGACACGGAGGTTGTAGGCTCTGGTGTCAGTGACTCATATGCAACGGGTAAAACGACAGCAGAAATGAAGCAACAAGCTACATTCTCTGGCTGGGACTTTACGAACGTTTGGACAATCGATGAAGGTAATGACTATCCAAGATTGAAATGGGAAAATTAGTTTTTGTGGGGAGGGAGCTAAGTTGAGAGGCAAATTAATCAGATATGCTGTCTTGTTCTTTTCGGTTTTCTTGGTCTTACTCTCGTTTGCGTTTAGAATCGACTTTAAGCTAACAGGATATTTAACCTACGACATGAACTTGGGAAATCTCGATAATTTCCCAATAGCATACTGGACAATCACACCACCAGCACCTTTTGATTCCGTAGCAATCAAATTCACCGATTATCTAACATATTCGCATCCAACATTTAAACTCTTTGACTACGACTTCATCGTTCCTAGGTATTACTTTGTCGATACGAAGCTTTCGGTTAATATCCCATACGTTCAGACTATCTATCTTGCGGCAGGTAGGATGAGGCTTTCGAGAGGTTTGACTTCTCAATACGAGGGTGTTTCGCTCGGAGGATTAAAGTTTGATACATACAACACATCAAATACAACACCGGGGCTTGGTGGATTTGTCGGTTATGTCTACGGTAAATTTGGTAGTTATTCATACGAAGTGGGTGGTGCTTACAGCACAGAGCTGAATAAATTTGCACTTTATGGAACCCTTACAACCAATTTCGGTCGTTTTGGTGCATACTACGAAACTCGCTACTATCAAGTTTCTTTGAATTACTCCAATTCCCAGAAGTTCTCATTTGGAACCGTTGATTACTGGGCTGGTATTGGTGCAGCAACGAACACTATCAATGAGCCAAGCTTTTTGGTTGGTGCCAAACTCACATCTGGTCCTTGGTTTGCGGCCGGTCAGTTTGCTTGGATTGGTGCGAATAAATACGATGTGAGCTTTGCAACAGGAGAACCTTCAAACCCCAACATGCCACGCTCTTGGAACGTTATGGGCGAACTTGGATACAACTTCCCAGGATTTTACGTTGGAGTTTTTGCCAAATACAACAGTAACTGGGCAAGTAGTGGTTGGTTGCCGCTGTATGGTGTGAAATTAAATGTTGCGGATTTCTCACTCTCATTTGCCAACGGTGATTTATATGCTTCTTCTGTACTTCCAACAACTCAGTTTGCCCTGCTTAAGCTCACGTATACATACCAAACAAGCATAGACCTACTCGGTGCGTTGCAATCGCTTGTCACAAGTCTTACCCCAAGACCAGTAGTTCAGGAAAGCAAGCAACCGACAACAATCAAAATTGCAGACCTTTACAGTATGCCAGAAGGCTCAAAGGTTACCGTCACTGGAACTGTCCTTGCACCAGTTGGATTGCTGAGCAATTCGGTAACATATATCCAGGATGAAACGGGAGCGATAATGTTGTATGGAAGGTCCATTCCTACGAGTTTGAATGTAGGAGATATCGTTGTTGTGAGTGGCTCAACGAAAGTTTACAACAACATTCTTGAGATAGTCGTAGATAACGTAACTGTGGTTGGTAAAGCAAATGTAAAACCTGTTGAATTAAAGTCACTTGACAAGTCTTACCTTTCAAATCTTGTATATGTAACCGGAACAGTTGAGAGCGTTGGAAAGGATAATTTCATTGTAAACGCCGGTGCTTTTAAAGTAAAGGTCTACATTAAGAGTGCAACAGGTATTAGTTTAGCTGGTATTTCAGAAGGAAAAACTGTTAAAGTAACGGGTATATTGACATTGTTCAAAGATGAGCTTGAAATCCAGCCATTGAAGCAGGCAGATATTGAAGTAAAATAAAAACAATTACACACTGTAAGGGAGTGAATATGAGGAAATGATTTTTGGAAAATCCAAAATAAACGCACTATATATTCTTGTAATTACCATCAGCCTGGTTCTTGCTCTAACACTGAGTTCTTGTTCTACTCAAGAAACAGCGATAAGTAGTGTTGAAGTACTCGATGGGGATACACTAAGAGTTTCAGGGCAATCATTTAGAATTCTTGGCATTGACACACCAGAAATTCATGAAGGTGACAAACCTGTAGGCGAATATGGGCAGGATGCAAAAAATTACCTTTACTGGTTCGCAAGTCAATTTGAACTTTCGTATGAGCAAAAAGGAAAAGATAGCTATGGAAGGATTTTGGTTTACCTTTTTGGTAAAAATAGACAAACTGGTGCGAAGTACTTGTATGAAGCCTCGGTTACTGAAAATGGATACGCTCGACCTTTGATTTACGACAATACATCGGTTCCAGAATATACCAAGGCAATTGTCGATGCTTACAAAAGAGCATACGAAAACAGAAGAGGTATATTCTCGAAATACGATAATGCACCGGTTATCGACAAAACCAAGGCAAGCCAGCTGAGTTCATACAAGGGAAAGATTGTATGGCTTGAGATGGATGTTAACAACGTAAAATTTTCTAACGATACTTACTACATATATTCTGACTTTGCGCTTGTTAAGATAAGAAGTGGTGAGTACAACAATTTATTCAATGGGTACAACCTCTATGGTCTAAAGGGTAGAAAAGTAAGGTTCTATGGTGAGCTCTGGTATGACAGCTACGAAGGAAAGTATATGATTATGCTTCGCGCACCGTTTGAAATTAAAATCGTCAACTAAAAACAAAAGGGAGGGACTGACGGTATGAAGAAGTTTTTGGTAGTGTTTTTGTTGGTAGTGAGTGTTGTATTCTTTTCCCAGAACTTGGTCAAAATCGCCGATATTTACAAATTGAAAGTTGGAGAAACGGTTGAGGCAACCGGTATCATTCTTGCGCCAGTTGGTGTACTTGGAAGCTTGACAACGTATATGCAAGACGAGACCGCTGGAATCATGTTATACGGCAAGGTCTTACCTGTTGACTTAAAGATAGGCGATGTCGTCAAAGTTGTTGGAAAAACAAAGGTCTACTATGGAATTCTTGAGATTATACCAGACAAAGTAGAGGTCATTGGCTCAGCAACTCCAACAGCTGTCGAGCTTAAAGACGCAGACTTCGAAAAATATCTGTCCAATCTGGTTGTAGTTACGGGAACTGTGAGCTCTGTTGAGAAGTATCAGTTTAAAGTGAAAACGGAAAAGTTTGAAATTTTGGTGTATATAAGAAAAGAAGTGCCATTCAAAGTTAACACGCTAAAAGTCGGAGACAAGGTTTCGGTAACAGGTGTTATGTATCTATACAAGGATATGTATGAAATACTTCCAAGGATGCCAGAGGATATAAAGAAATTCTAAAAAATGAGTGTAATTTGCATGATGCATGAGAAAGCCAGCTGGGAGAAAACCAGCTGGTTTTTTAGTTTCTTAACAGTTTTAAAACGTCTGCTAATAGAAATATGTTAAGGTTCTTCTGGACAACTCCCAGGGAGAAAATAGGGGAAATCAAAACAATGGAGGTGTTGAGTATGAAACTTAGGGGTCTGGTTTTGTTATTTTTAGTATTTGTGACCATTATCTCGTTTGCGCTCAACATTATATACCTTGTCGGAGATGGTATGAGTTTTAACCAGCTTCTTCTTGCAAGTATGCTTGAAGGACGCTTTCTTACAACTATGACTCTTCCTTACACAGGTATTACAACAACATACTCCTCTGACTCGTGGGTAACTGACTCTGCTCCAGCAGGAACTGCTCTCTTTGCCGGATACAAAACGTTGAACAAAGCGATAGGCGTATTACCAAATGGTACACCAATGCCTTCGATATTTGAAATTGCAAAGAGTGCTGGTTATAACATTGGTTTGGCAGTTACGTGTAGAGTAACTCACGCTACTCCAGCTTCTGTATATGGTCATGTGAAAAACAGAGACGATGAAGTAACCCTTGCTAAACAGCTTGCTGAATCTGGAATTGTTGATGTTATCTTTGGTGGCGGATGGGATATGTTTGTCCCAACTGCGCAAGGTGGTAGAAGGACAGATGGGCTTAATCTCATAGAAGTGATGAAAAGCAAAGGTTATGAATACATAACAAAAGTTGAAGAGCTAAGCACGACTCAATCTTCAAAGGTTCTAGGCTTATTTGCTAAAGGACATCTAGACCCGGTTTCTAACAGGTCGTCAGCTCAACCAACCCTCGATGTTATGACCAAGAAAGCAATCGAACTTCTCTCAAAAGCCGGAAAACCATTCATGCTCATGGTTGAAGGTTCACAAATAGACTGGGAAGCTCATTCAAATGATTTCTACGGAGTTTGGAAAGAGGTTGTGGAATTCGACAATGCTGTCAAAGTTGCACTCGAATTTGCAGCTAAAGATGGTAACACACTTGTGATTGTTACCGGTGATCACGAAACAGGTGGATTGTCACTTTCAAAAGGTGGTTACACAATTAACGTAGAACTTGCAAGGAGTGCAAAGGGAACTACACAGATGTTCTTAAGCCAATACAATATCGCGGACAAAGAAAAATTTATTGCGGGTCTTAAAGAATGGTATGGTATATCTATCACAGATGCTGAATACGAAAACTTGAGAAAGATTCCTTCAAACAATTTGAGAAGAGAACTTGCAAGATTTGTCAGTGAGAAAGTAGGTTTTGGCTGGACAACATTTGACCACACAGCCGCACCTGTTCCAGTCTACGCTTTTGGACCTGGTGCACATTACTTCACAGGTTTTATGGACAACACGGACATTCCTAAAATTATTATGCAGCTAACGAAACTTTCGACAATCTCATTCCCTGCGATTAAAACGACAGGTAGTGGGTATTAAAATAGGGATGAAAATTATTATTCAGCGCGTTACTTTAGCCTTCTGCAAGCTTTTCTTCCCCTGCACGTCTCTATGTGCAGGGGTTTTCTTAATTTTGATGTTTTGTTATCTGTTGAAAATGTTGTACAATAAATTGTAGGATGAAGTTATAAGGTAGGATACATATCAAGGAGGAGTTAACATGTCAAGAATGGATTTTCTTAGTTACCCACTTCCGGATGTTTTGAAAAAATACATTTACCAAGGTTTCTTCAAAAAAGCCCGTGAGCAAATTGATAATATATTAGAACACAGATTACCACCACAGATGAGAGAAAGGCTTAAATTTGAATTGTTTAGAATGGAACTGCTCAAAAGAGCTTACAAATACCCTCAGGACGAAGCGCTTAAGATTTTTAAAAAGACGTTTAAAGGTGCTACAAAGTCGGAGTTTGAGAAGCTTTGGAGGGAAGGGAGACTAGATTGGATATACATCGAGACACAAAGATTTTTTGAAAGCAGGTTTGATAAGAACCTGGCTTTCAATGAAAAGGAATACAAAGCAAGGCAAAAGGTAGATAAACAAACGCTTAAAAGACGTGAGCTAATAAATAAAGCAGTTGAGCGGTTACTGAAAAGTGGGAAACCAAAGAGCTATCGTGTGCGAGCAAGAATAACTGTTGAGAAAGAGAACCCGAGGGAAGAAAAAGTTCGTGTATGGTTGCCTTTTCCAAAAGAAGAATTTCAGCAGAGCGACGTCAAATTGATAAGTGCAAGTCACGAGTACGAAATTGCGGACAATTCAGTTGGTCAAAGAACAGTGTATATGGAAGGAAAGGATAATGAAAAATTCTACGTAGAGTTTGAGTACACAGTTCATGAGTGGATTGGACAACAATCACTCTATACACAAAAGCCCTCAAAAGAAGACATCAGTGAATTACCACCCCATATTGTCTTTTCTCCTTTTCTAAAAGAACTCCTCCATACGATATTCCACAACGAAGATTGGACCAAGCTTGATGATTTAGCACGTGCGAGAAGAATATACGACTTTGTCACACTAAATGTGAACTATTCATACGTTTTGCCTTATGCACTGTATGATAATATCCCAGAATACGTAGCAACAACCTTCAAAGGTGATTGCGGGTTCCAAGCGCTCTTATTTATTACTCTGTGTCGCATGGCTGGTATACCTGCTAAATGGCAATCTGGCTGGAGTATAACTCCGCTTGGGGCTTCTCCGCACGATTGGGCACTTGTCTATCTTGAAAGATACGGATGGGTGCCAGTTGACCTTTCGTTTGGTGGAGGGAGAAGAGAACAAGAACCGATGCGTATATTCTACTTTACGAATCTTGATGGATTTAGAATGTTTGCGAATACAGAATTTCAGGGGGATTTCTATCCTGAAAAGAAAGCATGGAGGTTGGATCCTTACGACAATCAGACTGGGGAAATGGAGATTATCAGTAAAGAAGAAGACGGGTATGTAATTGATTTAAAAAGCAAAATCGAGGTTCTTAAATTCGAAGAGTTAAGAAAGTGAAAAAGAAAATAGGGGGTGTTTAAGGTGGGAAAAATCAAATCGGTAAAGTTCAAATTGAACCGCTTTGAATATGTGAAGCCATTTCATATCACAAATAATGTTTCATACGACACGGAGAACATAGAAGTTATTGTTGAGCTTGATAATGGAGTTGTCGGATACGGAGAGGCTTCACCATCGTTTAGGGTGAATGGTGAGAAGGTTCCTGCTTTATTAGGGTTGGAACAAATTGTAAATGAAATGATTGTTGGGATGGATGTTAGAAATTACCGCCAGATTTTCGATGTGACCGACAAACTTTTTGGTGCACCAAGCATTAAAGCTGCAGTTCAATATGCCGTTCTTGACGCATTCAGTGAAGAAATTGGCGTTCCGGTTTACCAAATACTTGGTGGTGCGAAGACGAGAATAGAGACAGATTATACGATAAGCATAGGGAGTATCGAAGAGAGAGTTGAAGATGCAAGAAAGATTGTAGAACGTGGGCACAGCGTGATAAAGATAAAGGTAGGGGAAAACCTTGAAGAAGATATCCAAGCGATGATGGCAATTTATGAAGTTTCAAAGGGATGCAAATATATCGTAGATGCTAACACAGGTTATACACCAAAACAGGCAGTGAAATTTGTAACCGAGTTATACAGGGCTGGGATAGATATACATGTTTTCGAACAACCAGTTGCGATGCACGATATAGAAGGACTTAAATACGTAAGATGGAACTCTCCATTCCCCGTTGCAGCAGACGAGAGTGCTAAGACAAAATACGATGTAATGAGGTTGATTAAAGAAGAAGCGGTGGATTACATAAACATTAAACTTATGAAATCTGGCATCAGTGATGCACTTGCAATTGTCGAGATGGTGAAAGCTGCGAATTTGAGATTAATGATTGGTTGCATGGCAGAATCGAGTCTTGGAGTGAATCAAAGTGTTCACTTTGCTCTTGGAACAGGTGCATTTGATTTTCATGATTTGGATAGCCCGTTGATGTTGAAGGAACCAGAATTTAGGGGGAAGTATAAGGTAGAAGGAGTTTATTATTTTGTGTAAACGAGGTGTACCACATGGGTGAAAAGGTAGAGATTTATGGGAACGTAGTTATAGATGAAGACGTACTCAGACGTTTTTATTACGAACCTCACCAATTTGGTGATTACAAAGTTTATAGAAGGGTTCTAATAATGGAAAAAAGTGGATTACTTGGCGTGATAGGAACATACAAGCTCTTAGATTTTATAGTTATCAACATTGAGCTAAACGATTTGCTAAAGATGATACAGCCTGTCAAAGATGTTATGATTCAAAGGTTTTTGGTATTTGGCAAGGGTAAGATGATTAAGAAATCTTTTTACTTAGGTTTGAAAGGATGGGTATACATAGGTTTTTATGAAGGAGAAGAAACGTTTTTCGATGACATGAGAAAGGAGTTAAAACAAGCAATAAATAAGTTTTAAAAAGAAGCTCTATCTTTAAAATGGGAGGTGTACGTAGTTATTATGGTTATCGTACTTTTCTTAGTTGCGGTGGTGTTGTTTGTAACAGCGTATTTTGTTTATGGTAAGTGGCAAGAAAGATTTTACGAACTTGACGATTCAAAAAAGACACCCGCACAGGAGCTGTACGATGGTGTAGACTATGTACCCGCTCACCCAGCCATACTCTTGGGTCATCATTTCTCCAGTATAGCAGGTGCAGGACCTATCGTTGGACCAATTACGGCAGCTTCTATTTTTGGATGGTTACCTGCATATTTGTGGATTGTTATAGGAAGTATTTTTTTTGGCGGAGTACATGACATGGGTGCTATTGTTAGCTCAGTAAGGCACAAAGGAAAAAGTATAGCTGAGGTCATAGACCACTATATTGGAAGACGTGCGAAGTTACTTTTCAATGCTTTCGCTTGGTTCGCCCTTATACTAGTTGTAGCAGCGTTCTTGGAACTGGCTGCTGCTTCTTTTTCAGGTGATCCTGCTGTAGCGTGGAGCGCAGTTTTATACATAGGGCTTGCGATTGTTTTTGGACTACTGGTTTACAGATTGGGATGGTCTTTTAAGATTTTAACTATCCTTTTTGTGCCTATTCTTTTCTCTGCTGTTTCTATTGGTAATTATTCTACTGCTCTCCAAACTGCCTTTTCGTTAGATATCAACACATGGAGGATAATACTAATTGCTTACATTTTCTTTGCTTCGGTTCTGCCAGTATGGATACTTTTACAACCAAGGGATTACTTATCATCATGGTTTCTTTATGCAAGTTTGTTTATTTCTGCAATAGGATTGCTTTTCGTTGGCGGTAAAAGTGAAGTTGCACTTGAAGCCTTTAAGGGATGGGTTTCAAACGGCAACTATTTGTGGCCAATGCTTTTCATTACGATTGCTTGTGGTGCGATAAGTGGTTTTCATTCTTTGGTAGGCAGCGGTACAACAGCAAAGCAGTTGAAAAGTGAAAGAGATGCCACAAAAATAGGCTATGGTGGGATGCTACTTGAAGGAATAGTGGCAGTTATTGCCCTCACAACTATTATGGTCACGGGAAAGATTTTGAGTCCTGCTGAAGGTTTGCCACCGAATCCTCAATACACTTTTGCTGTTGGTTTTGCAAAATTTGCAAGCATTTTTAGAATACCCGAGAAGATTGCTGTTTCGTTTGGGATGTTTGCAATTAATACTTTCATACTAACATCACTTGACACAGCTACAAGATTGGCAAGATACCAACTTGAGGAACTTAGTCTTGGAAAGATTAATAAATACCTAGCAACAATTATAACTGTTGGTAGTTCACTTATATTGGTCTTCATGAAAACAGGTTCAGTTCCTGTGTGGAAGATGATTTGGCCGGTTTTTGGTTCTGCCAATCAATTAACCGCAGGCTTGGCATTACTTGGACTAACGGCTTTTGTTATGAAAGGATTAAAAAAGAAAGCCCTATTTACAGCAATTCCTATGGTTTTCATGATGACTACAACCATAGTAGCGCTTATTATGTTAGCTGTTAGCAACTTTAAAATTAGCACATTACCGCTTGCTATTATTTCGATTGTGTTGATAGTTTTGGCATTGACACTTGCTATAGAGGCTTTTAGTGTTTTGGTTGAAAAACGTCAAGTGAAAAAAGAAAAGGTATTAAAAGAAGAAAATGTATTAACAGAAAACGAAGAGCTGGATTAAAAAGGTATATTCCACGCCCTAAAATATGTTGAAATTTATGAAAGACTTTTATGATTAACCTTCTTTTGCCTTTCGACAAGAAACGAAAGAAGAGAATTTTTCTGGAGATTGTGCTAGAAACAGTCAAGATTATACCAAATGATTAACATAGTGATATATTAAGCTGGTGGTTATCAATAAAAGGCGCCCTAAATCGGTAAGGGCGCCTTTCTCGTGCAGTTTTTGAATTTTAAAATATACTAAATTTTTGAAAGAGCGGTGCAAATATCAATGAAACCACTGCCATTATCTTTATCAGTATGTCAAGGCTTGGACCAACGGTGTCTTTTAATGGGTCTCCAACTGTATCACCCACAACCAACGCTGAATGTTCCACAGAGCCTTTACTTAAACCTGGAATCTTACCTTGTTCAAGATGTTTTTTTGCGTTGTCCCATGCACCACCTGCGTTAGCTGTAAAGAGTGCGAGCATAATTCCGCTCAATGTGGTTCCAACAAGCAGTCCACCGACAAAATCAACACCAAAAGTGAAACCAGAAACTAGTGGTGTCAGTACTGCTATCATCGCTGGTAAAACCATCTGTTTGAGTGCTCCATCAGCACTTATTGTGATACACCTTTCGTAATCTGGAGTTTGGCTACCATCGAGAATCCCAGGCATTTCCTTAACTTGTCTTCTTATCTCATCAACCATCTTTGAAGCAGACTTTACAACAGCTTCAATTAATATTCCACTGAATAGATAAGGCAGTGCTGCACCGAGTATAGCCCCTCCCAGAGTTCTTGCATTTATTATGTTTAAATTCAAAAGTTCTTGTATACTTCTTACATATTCTCCAGGCGAGGTCTGAGAATATATGTATGAAGCAAAGAGTGAAAGTGCTGCCAAGGAGGCAGAACCGATAGCGAATCCTTTACCAATTGCAGCAGTTGTGTTTCCAACCATATCAAGTCTGTCTGTTATATGCCTTACTTCAGGTTCGAGCTCTGCCATCTCACTTATTCCACCTGCGTTGTCTGCGATTGGTCCGTACGAGTCTATTGTAACCGATGTAGCTACGAAAGAGAGCATACCTACAGCACCCATGGCAACTCCGTATAAACCTGCGAAATGGTCAGCAAGAACAATAGAAACGAAAAGAACAAAAGACGGTAAGAACGTACTCTTCATACCAAGTGCCAATCCACCGCTTATTACCATACCTGTTCCTTGGAGAGATTTGTAACTTAACTTTCTTGTGGGAGTAAAGTTATCTGAAGTGTAGTATTCTGCTAATAATCCAATTATAATCCCGGCGATGATTCCTGTGATTGCTGAAAAGTAAGCAGAATAAGGACCGTAGCGAAAACCAAAATTAACAAGCGCATCATTTGATTCACCTTTCAACATGTACCCTGTGAATATAAAGTTCACAATACCGGTCAAAAGAGCTGAAATAATCAATGCTATGTTTAATTCCTGGTGAGGTTTGTCAGACAAATTACGTATAACTACAAAGAGAATACCAATAGAACAAGCTAACAAACCGATTGTGGTAAACCCAATTGGATAGAATATCAATTTAAGTGCAGTTTCATAATATTTACCAGAAAGTACGTAGTTGTACGAAGCAAGAACAATTGAAGAAAGAATTGCACCAACAAAACTCTCAAGCAAATCTGCACCAAGTCCTGCTACATCTCCAACATTATCTCCGACATTATCAGCAATTGTTGCAGGATTTCTTGGGTCGTCTTCCGGCAATTTCAGTTCTGTCTTACCGACCAAGTCCGCTGCCATATCGGCAGCTTTCGTGTAGACTCCTCCGCCAACTCTATCGAACATTGCAACAATAGAGCACCCCAGTGAATAACCTGAAATCGTCATGGCAAATGGTATAAAGTTTACTCCAATGTGGTTTGTAACTATTATTAACTGTTCCTTTGATAGCTGACTTTTGAAAAGGTTTGCTACTACGTTCAAACCAAGCAAGGCAAGAGCACCAACTGAAAGTCCCATTACCGAACCACCTTGAAATGCTACTTTTAATGCAGGACCTATCCTCTTCTTTGACCTTGCTGCTTCAGAAACACGGACATTTGCACGTGTCGCTGCTTTCATTCCGAGGTACCCTGCAAGTGAACTCATGAACGCACCAATGACAAAAGCTACTCCAACATACCATGCGGTTAGAAAACTAAGAACGAAGGCTATTATTGCAACGTAGATAGCAACTGTTCGATACTCGTGATTAATAAATGCATCAGCTCCCTGGCGGATTCTCAGTGAGATTTCTTTCATGCGTTCATTTCCTTCTGGTTCTTTTAAAAACGAAACAAAGTTGAAAACCATGAGTCCGAAAGCAAGAATCGGTCCAAAAAAGAACAATAATTCCATATGCACACCTCCCCTTATCAACCTATTTATCTTATATTTTACCACATTAAATCCCAAAAACAAAAAAGCGGGACATATTTATAATGTCCCGCTTTACTTTGGTCGGGGTGACTGGACTTGAACCAGCGACCTCTTGCGCCCCATGCAAGCGCGCTAGCCACCTGCGCTACACCCCGGACACACTGTTCAACTATCAGTTTGCAAGGTTATTCTACCATACCGTGTTCAAAAAATCAAGATTGAGTTCCTTTAACAGAACGGGTCTTAATTGTGGTATAATACACAAAAATATGATTGTAAGGAGGTGGGTATCATGGCGATATTCGAAGAGATTAAACGATCTATCTTTGAATTAAGAAAGGCGTTCGAAGTTTTTAGGATGACTAACACCGTCCAGAAAAACAAAGCAATAAATTCCCTTGCCAAAGAACTCGATAAAAACAGAACCTACATTTTGAGAGAAAACGAGAAAGACGTTGAAAGGGCAAAGCAAATTGGGATCCGACATGCATTGATAGATAGACTGGTTCTCAATGATAAAAGAATTGATGAGATGATAGAAGCTTGTAAAGTAGTTTTGGGTTTGAAAGATCCTGTTGGAGAAGTTGTTGATTCATTTGTGAGGGAGGATGGGCTGAAGATATATAAAGTAAGAGAACCTATAGGTGTTATCGCAGTAATTTATGAGTCCAGACCAAATGTAACAATCGAAACAACACTATTAGCACTTAAATCGGGAAATGTTGTACTGTTAAAAGGAGGCTCGGATGCTTTAAATTCAAATATTGCTTTAGTAAACGTTATTAAAAGAGCGCTTTTGGAAGCAGGACTTCCACCAAATGCTGTTGAACTTGTTCAAACAACAGACAGGGAAGTAGTCGACTACATAATATCACAACGAGGTTTAATTGACCTTGTTGTTCCACGTGGTGGTAAACAACTCATAGATTACGTTACTTCTAATGCAAAAGTCCCGGTCCTTGAAACAGGTGCGGGTGTTTGTCATATCTTTGTTGATGAGAGTGCAGACATAGGAAAATCCATATCAGTTATAGATAATGCAAAAACACAAAGACCAGGAACATGTAATGCTGTAGAGACGTTGCTGGTCCATGAGAAAATTGCTCCAAGGCTGTTACCTGAGCTGAAGAAGGTATTCGATGAAAAGGGGGTTGAGATTAGAGGATGTGAAAAAACAAGAGAGATTATTGACTGTAAACTTGCTACAGAGGAAGATTGGAGCACGGAATATCTTGACCTTATAATATCCATAAAAATAGTATCTTCTTTAGATGAAGCAATAGAACACATCAACAAGTACTCGACTAAACATTCAGAAGCAATACTAACAGAAAATTACACAAATGCTATGAAATTTCTCAACTCAATCGATTCATCTACGGTCTATGTGAACGCTTCCACAAGATTTACCGATGGTGGTCAGTTTGGGATGGGAGCGGAGATTGGTATTAGTACCCAAAAACTTCATGCACGTGGACCGGTGGGACTCAAGGAATTAACAACTACGAAATTCATTGTTTTTGGTGATTACCATGTGAGAAAGTAAAGCATCTGGGAGGAATGAATGATGCCGAAGATAGTTTTGAAAGTTGGGAGTAACCTTCTAGTTAAAAGTAAGGATATCGATAAAGGGTTCATAATAAGACTGGTTTCTTTAACTAACGAACTCATTGAAGCTGGGAATCAGGTTGCAATAGTTTCATCTGGAGCAGCTGCATCAGGGATGGCTTTGATTTCACCACAAAATTTAGCGAGAAACATGATATCCAAACAAGCGTTGTGTGCTATAGGTCAACCTGTGTTAATGCAAATCTATCAACAAGCGTTTGAATTTTATGGTAGACATGTTGCTCAGATCCTTTTGACGAAAGATGATTTTATCAATCGTCAGAGATTTTTAAATTTGAGAAACACTTTGATAGGATTAAGTGAATTGGGGATTATACCTATTGTTAATGAGAATGACTCGGTAGCGGTTGATGAAATAAAGTTTGGTGATAATGATGTTCTTTCAGCGATGTTTTCGGTATGTTGGGGAGCAGATATTCTGTTCTTGATGACTTCGGTTGATGGAGTTATTGGAGAAGATGGCAGGGTAATTTCAGAATATCCTGTTGATACAGAGAACCCAAAATTGGCAGAGCTCGGGAAGACATCTTTTGGTTCTGGAGGAATTTCATCGAAGATTATGGCAGGCAAAATCGCTGTTGAAAGTGGCGTCAAAGCCTACGTTGTCAATGGTAGGTCTTTCGAATGTGTAAAGAAAATTATCTCCGGTGAACGATGTGGTACCGAGTTTGTGCTTTCAAAGCAAAGAAAACTTAGTAAAAAAGAATCGTGGGTTAAGTATATAAGCAAACCAAAGGGAATTATACGTATCAATGATGGTGCCTATCTTGCTCTGCTTGAAAGAAAGAGTTTGCTTCCAGTTGGTATAACCGGCGTTGAAGGTAAATTTGAAAAAGGCGACGTGGTATTAATAACTTTTGGCGACAAAATAGTTGGTCGTGGGATAACGAATTACTCAAGTGATGACTTAAATAAAATAAAAGGGATGAAAAGTTCCGAAATTCCTGAGGAAATCTACACTTACGACGAAGTAATTCACGCGGACAACTTGATTTTGGAAGAGAACTGAAAACTTTTATTTTAAGAGGTGTTAATAATGAAGTTAGGTATAGTAGGTGTTGGGAATATTGGAAGCATGATTTTGGAGGTTCTCAATGAAAAAGCTGAGCACGAGTTTTACATTTATAACAGGTCTATTGAGAAAGTTAGAAAGTATGAAGTTTTTGAAAACATAAAGATTTGTTCAGGGGTTAGCGAAGTATATCTAAATTCGGACTATACATTTTTGTGTGTTAAACCCCAGCAATCCAAAGAAGTTTATGATGCACTAGCAAAAATTCAAGATGAACACGGCATTCTTGTTAGCACGGCCGCTGGCAAGAGAATTGATGAAATTATGAGCTCAACTAACAAGAAGATGGTTATCAGGATAATGCCAACGATAACTTCAAGAATTTCAATAGGTATAACTGCTGTGTGTTACAGCAGAGATATTCCTTGGGAAAAGCGCCATGAATTTGAGAAGCTTATCTATCCATTGGGAGAATCCATAGAGTTAGAGGAAGAAAAATTTGATGCGTTTACCGTGTTGAACAGCAGTGGTCCGGCTTTTGTTGCTTTCATCTTGGAAAGTTTTATAGAGGGGGCTATAAACATAGGTGTTAATCCAGATTATGCACGCGACATAGTTTTGCGAACGTTCGAAGGTTCCATAAAACTGCTTGAACATATGAGTATCGAACCCTCAAGATTGAAATATCTTGTCTCTTCGCCCGGTGGTGTCACAATACGTGGCTTGTATGAACTGGAAAGGAACGGCGTTAAAGGTGCAATAATGTCGGCAATATACGAAGCGTATAAACGTAGTCAGGAATTATAGCCTTTATTTGTAATACCCGTTTAAGAATAGGCTTTCTTTAATATCTTTTTGAAATTTTGAAAATGATTGAAGCATTTTTTAAGAGTATGCTATAATAGTTGAAAAGAATTAAGGAATGAGGTCACACTTTGAAGGGGGGATTGCTGTGAAACATATGAAGTATCTACTGGTAAGTTTGTTAATTCTTGCGGTTGTTAGTTTTGCATTTGACCCCACTATCTATGTTTCAGCAGGTGTTGGTGAACCGGATACACTTGATATTCATCAAGCTTATGACACTGTTAGTGGAGAAGTGATTTACAACGTCTACGAAAGCCTTATTGCTTATAAAGGCAGTAGTTTGACAGAATTTGAACCAAGGTTGGCAACGCAAGTTCCAAGTGTTAAGAACGGACTTATCAGAGACGGCGGAAAGACATATGTTTTTCCTATAAGGAAAGGAGTTAAGTTCCATAACGGTGCAACGTTGACACCGGAAGATGTTGAATACTCTTTTGAAAGGGGATTGCTTTACGACCCTACTGGTGGTCCAATGTGGATGCTTTGGAACGCCATTTTCGGTGTTAACTCACTCAACGAGATGATACAAAAGTATGTTGGAAAACCTGTTTCTGAGGTATTTAAAGATGGTGAGCCACTACCTGAATACAAGGACAAGTTGGTTCAAATGTACAAAGAAGTTATAGACCCAGCTATTGAAGTTGAAGGAGACAACGTTATATTTAAACTTGCAAGGCCATATGGTCCTTTCCTGACGATAATTGCTCACACAGTTGGTTGGTCCGCTGTGCTTGACAAAGAAACATCTATTAAGATGGGACTATGGGATGGAAAACCAGATACTTGGTGGAAGTATAGAAACATAGCTAAGGAAAAATCACCACTGTATGCAACAGCAATAGGGACGGGACCATACAGACTCGTAGAATGGGACAGAACAAACAGGAAAGTCGTTCTTGAAGCCTTCAAAGACTACTGGCGCGGTGAACCAAGACTTAAGAAGGTTATTCTGCTCACTGTTAGTGAGTGGGGTACAAGAAAACTTATGCTCGAAAAAGGTGATGCTGATGATATCGCCGTTGTTCTTGAATATCTTGACCAGATAAGAGGGAACAAGGACATACAAATTATAGACAACATTCCATCTATGTCAGTCACCGTTGTGGGATTCTCCTGGTCAGTTTCACCAAATAGCAAATACATAGGTAGCGGAAAATGGGATGGAAACGGAATGCCTCCAGATTTCTTTAGCGACGTCAACGCGAGAAAAGCGATATCCTATATCATCAATTACGACGCAGTGATAAGGGATGTTCTAAAAGGGTACGGAACAAGAATTCCTGCAGCATTGCCCAATGGACTTTTAGGGTTTGACCCAACATTGCCACTCTATAAGTTCAATCTGACCGAAGCAAGAAAGGCGCTTGAAAAAGCATGGAACGGAAAAGCCTTAAAGATAGGTCTCAAGTTCACACTAGCTTACAACACTGGAAACTTAATGAGGCAAAGGATAGCGGAAATGATAAAGACATATCTTGAAATGATAGCTCCTGGAAAAATCAAAGTTGATATAGCAGCACTCAACTGGCCAAGTTACCTTGATGCTATGAGAAAAGCAGAACTTCCAATGCCAATCTTCAACTGGCTTGCAGACTTCCCAGACCCAGATAATTTCATTTTCACGTTCTACCATTCTGCCGGGACTTACGCACCAAGGCAGGGAGATAATTTCAAAAAATTTGTCAGCACACCGAGAAAAGAACTTGGTGGTAAGAGCTTGGATGAGCTTATAGAAATGGCGAGAAATTCGTCAGATCCAGAAGAACGAGCGAGGTTGTATGTGCAGATACAAAAATTCGCAATAGATAATTACATCAGTATTCCTATTTATCAACCAGTTGGTGTAAGGGCTCAAAGAGCTTGGGTTAAAGGTTGGTATCCAAACCCAATGAGACCCGGTAATGACTACTTCGAACTTTACAAACAGCAATAAGTACGAAACTATTTTCCTCATGCAACGCAATTCAACATGGCTCCGGCGAACCGGAGCCATGTTGCTTAATCTTTAGGATTTTTGTATCTGCAAGATTCTATAGGACATGTTTCACACAGCGGTTTTGTTCTGCAAAACGTCTTGGCATGTTCAACTATAAGGCCATGGAATTCTTGATAAAGTGCTACATCTTTGGGATACGTTGTTTCGAAAAGTAATCTATACTCGTCATATTCTTTTAATTTGATACGTAAGAGCCTTTCAAGTAACCTTTTTGTGTAAGCATCTACAACAAAGATGGGCAACTCTAATGCGTAAAGTATTATAGAATCAGCAGTTTCCTTTCCAATTCCTTTTACTGACAGAAGTTCATTTCTTATCTCTCCTATGCTTTTTGTTTTGATTTTCTCTAAATCAAAGTCATAGCTTTTCAGCCACTTTAAAAGATTTTTCAGTCTTTGGGCTTTTACATTGAAAAAGCCTGCAGGTTTTATCAAAACAGATATCTCCTCGGTGCTCATTTTTGCCAGACAATGTAGAATATCGTTTTTGCAGTGTTTTTTAATGTTCTCAAGTGCCTTTTCGACATTTTTCCAGTTGGTATTCTGCGTAAGTAACGCTGAAACTATAATTTCTTTAGCTGTTCCGGGCCACCATTTACCTTGGGGACCGTGTATGTCTTTTAATCTTTCGTAGAGACTATTCAACGTCATATAACAACTCCTCTATTTTGACGTTTTAATCGACAAAACGTGCCAAGTGACACTGACCGCTATGATGAATAAAATAACTCTGACAATAAGACTCTTGACGGCGAAAATTGCCGAAAGTGTTATAGTCAACCATAGTATAGATATAGTAAAGATTTTTGTCTTGATAGGTATCCCTCTTCCTTCTCTGTAATTTCTTATGTACGTTCCAAGCCATCTGTGATTTATTAGCCAATTATAAAATCGTTCTGAACTTCGAATATAACAAGCCGCGGCTAGCAATAGAAACACAGTGGTAGGTAAAAGAGGTACGAACATTCCAATGACACCTATGGCTACAAAAAATGTGCCAAGAATAATTAAGAGCCATTTGAAAAATCTGCTTTGAACTTTTTTCTGACTCAGTGCAATTCACCTCCGATTTATGTTTAATATAGATTCAACTAAGCGCGATTATAAGGCTGGTAAAAAACTGCGCAAATGCCACTGGGGACCAGATACGCTCTATCTTGCTCTTTGTTATTGTATTCATTATTGCTCTTGAAAATGTGAAGGCTACAACTACCCAGATTAACTTTCTTGAGATAAAAGAAAAGCCCACCAAAACTAATCCGGTACGAGACAATACAATCATGGTGAGGAGCATTAGAACAAATATATTTATCACAGCTACAACGCGCATCTTTGGTGGATATTTACCCGGAAACTTTCCACCCGTTGATGCTGCACGCCAAGGAAGACCAGCAGCAAGACGCACTTGAAATATTATAACGCTTAGATTTAAAACGTTATAGATTACGGCAAATATCGGAACTATTTGTACCTTCACAATATCCCTCCGAACTACATAGACTTAATTCTCAGAATAAATTATAACACATGTCCGTGCACTTATGTGATTAAAAAAGCGGAGGTACTTAACCTCCGCTTTTGAAATATGATTCAAAATTTACCCTCCAAGGTATGCCTTTCTCACTCTCTCATCTTCCAGTAGTTCTTTACCTGTGCCTTGCAAGACAATTCGACCTGTTTCAAGTACGTAGCCATAATCACATAGTTTTAATGCTTCATAAGCATTTTGTTCAACAAGTAATATAGTAACTCCCTCGCTGTGTATCTTTTTGATCATTTGGAAAACTTCCTTAACTAGCACTGGTGCTAGACCTAGGGACGGTTCATCCAACAGAAGTAATTTTGGACGCGACATTAATGCTCTACCTATTGCAAGCATTTGTTGTTCGCCACCAGATAGTGTTCCTGCGCGTTGGTTGATTCTTTCTTTCAATCTTGGGAAGAGTTCAAATACGTACTCTATGTCTTTTTTTATACCATCCTTATCTTTTCTTAGGTAGGCACCTGCAAGCAAGTTTTCGTAGACGGTGAGATTGGAAAATACGCGCCTACCTTCTGGAACCATAGTTACTCCAAGTTTAACTATCTCACTAGTATCAAGTTTGGTGAGTTCTATTCCTTTGTACTTAATACTACCTCTGGTGGCTTCCTTTAGACCACATATCGTGCGCAGTGTGGTTGACTTACCTGCGCCGTTAGCACCTATCAGTGATATGATTTGACCTTCCTCAACTTTCATCGAAATTCCTTTTAGCGCATGGATTCCGCCGTAATGGACATGGAGGTCTAATATCTCAAGCATCTTCATCACCTGCACCTAAATAAGCCTTTATAACAACTGGATTTTTCTGTATCTCTTCAGGTGTTCCTTCGGCAATGGTTACACCGTGGTCGAGCACAATGATTCTCTCACAAATGTTCATTATAACTTTCATGTCGTGCTCAATAACTATAATCGTGAGTTTGAACTTTTCTCGAATGTCAAGTATCAGTTTGTTCAATTCAAGTGTTTCATCAGGGTTCATACCTGCGGCCGGTTCGTCGAGCAAAAGTAGTTTCGGTCTGGTTGCCAGTGCACGTGCGATTTCAAGCTTTCTTTGTAAACCATATGGTAATGAAGTTGCCTTATAGTCAGCCAAATGGTCAATTCCAACTTCTTTCATTAGTTCCAAGGTCATGCTATGGATGTATTCTTCCTCTCTTTGGTAATTTGGTAGAAATGCGACTGCGGAGAATAAATCAGACTTCAAGTGTGCATGAAATGCAGTCATTATATTTTCTTTGACAGTCATACTTCCAAATAATCTTATGTTCTGAAATGTTCGTGCAATACCTAGTCTTATAATTTTGTCGGTCTTTAACCTTGTGATGTCTCGTCCCATAAATTCAATTCTACCTTCAGTGACTGGAAAGACGTGAGTGATTAGGTTGAATATTGTAGTTTTCCCTGCTCCATTGGGACCTATGAGACCTAATAACTCTCCTTCTTTGAGGTCTAAATTAAAGTCAGAAACTGCTAAAAGACCGCCAAAACGTTTTGTTACGTGTTCCATTTTTAAAATTGTTCTCTTTTCATTCGTTGGTTGCTGGATAGTTTGGGTTACTGTCATTGTTGGTTCACCTTCCTTTTAGTGAACAAACGAACAAATCCTTCCCACGTGAATTCTCTTTCTCCAAATAGTCCTTTTCTAAAGAAGAGGATTGTAATCATAAGCAGTATTGAGAATATGAGCATACGCATACCAAGTATTCCAGGGATTGTAATACCAAAGATTTTCATAGGCATTTCCACGAATCTTAATGCTTCCATAAGGAAAGCGAAACCGATTGCAACGACAACGCTACCTGTTATATTACCAAGCCCGCCCAAGAGTATTATTGTTATTATTTGATATGTGAAGAGTATGCTGAACGAGTTTGGATCTATAGTCATAAGCAGACTTCCGAGTAATCCACCTGCGACTCCTGCAAAGAATGCACCAACTACAAATGCAAGAACTTTGTGCTTGAAAAGGTTTATTCCAAGATTTTCTGCAGCAACTTCGTCATCCCTAATAGCCTTTAAAGCTCTTCCATAAGAGCTGTCGACTATTCTTCTGACTACTATAACGGTGATAATTGCCCAACTAACAGTCCACCAAAGGTTAGTGTATGTTGGAAGCCCTTTAAGACCAAGAGGTCCGTTTGTGATATTTTGAAGGTTGTTGAAAAGCGAACGAATAATCTCAGAAAAACCATACGTTACTATAGCAAGGTAGTCTCCGCGAACTCTCAAAGAAGGAGCACCTACTATAAAACCAGCAAGTGCAGCCATTAATCCACCAACAATTAAAGCCCAGAAAAATGGTATCTGGATCCTGTCCAAAGGAGATATTAGAGGTTCCATGAAAAAGTTTGACATTTTGTTTTCTGGCGACATGTAAAGTAACGCCGATGTATATGCACCTATTGCCATGAAGCCTGCATGACCGAGAGAAAACTGCCCTGTGAATCCATTTATTAAATTCAAACTAACCGCAAGAATGACGTATATGAACCCTGTATTCAGTATCCTTTTAATGAACGGGTCCATATGTTTTTCGGCAAAGAAGACAAACACGTATATAAAGATTACAAACAAGATACTAAGCAGAATTCTCGTTGAACGTTTCATAATTTCTCACCAACCTCTTGACCAAAGAGCCCATTTGGTTTGAAAATTAAGACAAGCACCAAAAGCAAGAATATGAACGCTTCACGGTACCCAGAATATTCGGGAAAGAAAGCAGGTATTAAAACCGTTAGTAAGCCTAAGACGAACCCACCGATAAGTGCTCCCTTAAGGCTACCAATGCCACCAACTACAGCGGCTATAAATGCTCTACTGCCTGGATATTGCCCCATAAACGGGAAAATCTGGGGGTACCTGAGCGCCCAGAACACGGCGCTGACTGCAGCAAGAGCGGAACCGAGAGCGAAGGTAAAAGATATAGTTCTGTTTACATTTATTCCCATTAGCCTGGCTGTATCGAAATCTCTTGAGAGAATTCGCATAGCAAGTCCTATTTTCGTTTTTTGTAATATGAACGTCAGTATGAGCACAACTATAATGGAAAAGATGATAGTGTAAATCGAAACTGCTTGAACCCTTATTTCGCCAAATATTAGTGTTTTCTTCATCGGTTCGGGAACTGGAAATGACCTTTGAATACCACCGAAAACCACAACGGCGAAGTTTTGCAGCAAGAAAGACATACCTATCGATGAAACAAGTGAATTTATCCTTGGATACTTTCTTAAAGGTTTGTAGGCAACTTTTTCGATACCAACACCCAATAATGAAGTGAGAACGATACCTAATATAACAGCACTTAGCCATGGTGCACCGAATATGAGCGATGTGTAAAACATGAAATAAGCAGCCATCATGAATACATCACCATGTGCGAAATTAACCAGCTTAACAACACCATAAACAAGAGCGTATCCAACAGCTACCAAACCGAAGACGAAACCAAGAGAAATGGCGTTAACAAGATGTTGTAAAAACAAGCTTATATCCATTATGAAAACACCCCCAAGATTTGTGAAATCTACTTGCAAAACTTTGAACCTCATGCATTGGTTCTTTAAAACGTGGGAATGGCCTTTAACCATTCCCACGCAACAAGCTGATGATTGTATCATTCACCTTTGATAACTGTCACGAATTCAAATTTTCCGTTCTTGATGGTTTTAATAACAGCATCTTTTATTGCGTCACGGTTTTGGTCAAATCTTATCCTTCCAGAAACACCTATAAAGTCTGTTGTAAGCAACGCTCTTCTGATTTTTTCTGGATCGTCTGAACCGGCCCTCTTAATAGCGTCTACCAACACCATGTATGCATCGTAAGCAAGAGCAGGTAAGTACCCTGGGTCTTCGTTGTATTTCTTTCTGTATTTTTCCACAAACGGTTTTGTTTTGTCTGAAAGTTCGGCTTTAACATCGAACATTGTGCTATAGTAGGCTCCTTCAACGGCGCTTCCGCCAATTTCAATCAACTGTGGCAAATCCCAAGTGTCTCCGCCAAGTAGAGGTTGTTTGAGTCCGAGTTCTCGAGCTTGCTTAGCGATAAGTGCGGCATCACCAACTATGCCAGCAGGTATGAATATGACATCTGGGTTCGCTTTTTTAATCGCTGTTAATTGTGCTGTGAAGTCTTGGTCTCCTCCTTGGTAGGCGATATAAACTTTGACAGATTTTGGGTTACCTGTGAGTTTTACGAAAGCGTCTCGGAAGTAGTATGCAAGTCCAACTGAATAGTCATTTGAAACATCGTAGATTACTGCTGCCGTCTTTGCTTTCAAATGTTGAACTGCAAACTTTGCCATCACTGTTCCTTGGAAAGGATCAATGAAACATACCCTGAATACAAAAGGTTTATCCTTTGTCACAAGTGGGTTTGTATTTGACGGTGCTATGTATATTACCTTATTCTTGTTGGCAATTTCCGCACCAGGAATTCCAAGCGCACTCGAGTAAGTTCCTAAAATAGCACACACTTTGAATTGCTCTATTAGTCTTGTTACGACATTTGCCGCTTCTATTTTGTCACTTTTGTTATCGAGAACTACCAATTTGATAGGTCTGCCGAGCACACTGGGAACTTCTTCGTAGGCCATTTCTATACCTCGCATTCCAAGTTGTCCACCCATTGCATAGTTTCCTGTGAGCGGTTGTGTGACACCGATAACTATTTCGTTAGCCGCAAAAATAGCAGAGAAGATCAATAAGAGTCCAAGAATAGTAAATAAACGCTTTAACATATGCATCACCCCTTCTCTCTAATAACGCCAACAATTATGGTTTAACGATACTTACGAGTTTGAATTTCCCATTTTCAATTTTCTTTACTATTGCATCTTTAATAGCGTCACCATTTTCGTCAAACGTGATTGAACCCGTCGCACCTTGGAATTTCTTTGTTTGTGCAAGAGCATTCTTTATATCTTCAGGTTTCGCCGATTTTGCCCTATTTATTGCGTCAATGATCACAAGGTAAGCATCAAAACCAAGAGCGGCAAATGCACTTGGTTCTTCGTTGTATTTCTTCCTGTAAGCTTCTACGAACTTTTTTGTCATCTCAGTTGTCATGGCCTTTTCATCAAAATGTGTGCTGAAATACGCACCTTCAACAGCATTACCACCAACTTCCACAATTTCTGGTACTTCCCATGTGTCTCCGCCAAGGAATATCGACTTTATTCCCATTTCTCGTGCTTGTTTCATAATAAGAGCTGCATCTCCGTATGAACCTGCTGGGATGAATAGAACATCTGGGTTTTTGGATTTTGCAAGAGTGAGTTGAGCTGTGAAATCTTGGTCACCGCCTTGGTAAGATGCTACTCCAACTACAGATTTAGAGTTCTTTGTGAATTCTATGAACGCATTTCTGAAGTAGTGTGCCAAGCCTACTGAGTAGTCGGATGAGATATCTTGTATGATGAAAGCGGTTTTGGCACCAAGTGTTTCAACTGCGAACTTTGCCATGACTCTTCCCTGGAACGGGTCGATGAAACATACCCTAAAGACATACTCTTTGTCCTTTGTCACTAGTGGGTTCGTTGGTGAACAGCCTACCATTGGAACTTTCATCTTATTAGCAACTTCACTTCCTGGAATTGCCAGCGAGCTACCGTAACTACCGATGATGGCGCTCACGTTATAAACTTGAATCAGTCTTGTGACTGCGTTAGCAGCCTCAACTTTGTCGGTCTTGTTGTCAAGAACTATCAGTTCAACTTTTTGGTTTAGAACAGTTGGGTACATTTCGTTAGCGAGTCTGATGCCTTTCAAAGTGAGTTGACCGCCTGCAGCAAAAGCACCGGTAAGTGGTTCAAAGACACCTATCCTAATCGCCGAAAGTGCAACGACCGCAAAAAGAATCAGCAAAACAAACAAAATCTTCTTCACAACTACCCCTCCCTTCGAAGAGTTGATAAACTAACAGGCAGTTCTCAAGAGCCAGATACATGCTTTACTAAGCTGCATGTAACAATTTTCTATTTTTTGTCACATTATACAAAAAAGAGTCAAAATTTTGAAAGCTTAAAACAGTCCTTAAAAGCATATTTAAAGCCAACCGTTACTGAATATATGCATAATCTCTGTAGGATCTCATGTTTTCAACCTGATGGATAAAAAAACCGGGGACCTTTCGGCCCCGGTTAATTGTTCAATGATGTTGTATTTGTATTGTCTTCAGAAAGGATAAAATCCAAGTTCAAGGTTGTTTCTCTCAATTATTGCTTTGATTTGGTCCTCGATTATCTTTTTGTGTCCTTCTTCCCAGTCTCTCAAAATTGTCAAAATCTTTTTTACTTTCTCGTTTGTTTCTTTCTCAGCTGCTTTACCGTAAAATTCCATAAAGTCTTTTTCAATCAAGTAAGCCATTCTCAGAACAGAAAGGTCTGCAATGTCGTCTTCTGGTGATGTTTCTGAAATCTTCTGACCTTCATAGCGTGATTTAAAATAGCTCGTGCTTTGATCGGGCATTTCAGATATTTCTCTACCTTCTTCAAGAGATTTCATAAGGTTTTGGATGAATTCGGTATGTTCTTTTTCCATCTGCGCAAGGTATTCAAAAATTTCAGCGACGGACTTGTTTTTAACTTCCTGCTTTTTTGATGTGTAAAATTTGTAGCCTTCAATTTCGAATTGCTTCGCTAATTTAAGAACATCGTACATGTAGCCCACCTCCCAATGTGAGGATAAGATAAGATTAGCGTTCTTATTTCTGTTCTCTTAGATACTGGTCAATACCCCTTGCTGCCCAGTATCCATCTGCAACACCATGTATTATGTCTGGTCCGTTGACTATGTCTCCACCAGCGAACAACCATGGAATTTGTGTTTGCCGAAGGTTATTTGTCAGAATCCTTGGACCAACGAACTGGAGTTTGGATTTCCATTCCTCTGGTAGATATGAATAATCTGGTGCTTGACCGATAGCTTCAATTATCATATCACCATCGTAGTATTGGACTGTTGATTCGTCAAATTTTGGGTTAAACCTTCTGTTTTCATCGAATACTTCAACACATTTGACACATTCAATACCTTTGATGTTATCCTTGTCGTCAAAGACTACCCTTCGTGGACCCCAACCCGGGCAGATTTTGACTCCTTCCTCAATAGCTTCTTCAATTTCTTCCATGTCAGCAGGCATTTCGTCGTGTGTTCTCTCAAGACAAGTGACAATTACGTTTACTTCCCCGTATTTCATCTTTTGTAACCTTGCCATGCTCCTTGCAATATCCATTGCAACATTTCCACCACCGATGACTACGACACGTTTTGGTATTTTTGGCTCAGGACCTTCACCACGTAGGTAATCTCTGATAGCCCTCAGCAGTGGTAAAGCTTGGACAACATCTGGATGGTCTGAACCTGGTATCTTTGTTGACCTACCAAGTGTCAAACCTGTTGCCAAGAATATCGCATCGTATTTGTTTTTCAACTCATCAAAAGTGATATCTTTTCCTACAGCAACACCAGTGAGGATTCTTACACCAAGTGATTCAATGAACGCGATGTCTCTGTCAAGTGCTTCATCTGGAAGCCTGTATCTTGGGATACCGTATCTCATCACACCGCCAGGGCGATTAAGTGCTTCGTAAATATCTACTTCGTAGCCCATTGTTGCTAAGAAATAAGCAGCAGACAATCCGGCAGGTCCACTGCCAACGATAGCAACTTTTTTGGGTTGTTTTTTGACATCAAAGGTCACAATCTCATGCCATTTCTCAGCCGGAACGCTATCTGTTATGTATCTTTTCAACCATCTAATAGCAATTGGTTCTCCTCTGTGACTGATTGCACAGACTTCTTCACAGCGATGTGTACAGACTCTACCACAGACACCGGAAAGTGGATTTGCACCAAAGTTATTTTGGTCTTCCACACCCTTAAGGAGCCATTTTAGTGCATCTTGCAATTCATCTTTCCAGATAGCCTTTATGTATTGTGGAATTTGCATGTGTTCAGGACATCTGTCAACACATATACCACACTCCACACACCTTGCCGCTTCTGCTATAGCTTGTTCTTTGCTGTACGCTTTTACAAATTCGACAAAGGAATTTACACGTTCTTCTGCTGATAACATTTCCGGCATTACTCTATCAAGGTCGAGAAGTTCACTATTCTCGTCCCTTGTCCAGCCAATTTTGATTTCCTCTGGATTCTTCTTGAGCAACCCCTTTTCAGTTGGTGCAAAGTAGAAATCTTCGGGGGTAGGAGAAACAAAGATGTATTCTCTGGTCATCTTCAGTGAGCCTGTTGTACAAATGTCAACACACATCGCACAGAAACTGCAGCGTCCGTAATCTATAGTAGGTCTTTGCGGTTTCATACCGTATTCTTGTTTCATATCCGGTACTTCGACCATCGTTATTGCATCTGTCGGACATATTTTCGCACAGGTTCCACAACCAATACATTTTTCCCAATCGTTCACATGGAAACCCCTGTATCTTGGTGCCGCTTCTCTTTGTTCTTTCGGAATACGGATAGTAACCGGTTTTTCAAAAAGGTTCTTCCAAGCAATCAAAGGTGCGAAGAAACTTTTCTTTGGGGTTTCTGTTCTATTTTCTTTTATTTCCATCATCGGCACCTCCCATTACCTATCAATTTCTGGGGCACAAACGCCCATTGTATCAAGCCAGATAGGTACATCGTCTATTCTTGTTCCAGGCAGTAGGTGTTCAACACCATACAAGCCTTGCGGATAGGAAGCGCCTCTGACCGCTACTCTGTAGGGTGTCTCTCCACCGTTGGAAACGACAAGATAGCCATATTCTCCACGCGTAGATTCAACACGCGCATACGCCATTCCCTTCGGAACTCTAATTCTCAAACCGTTTCCATCACCGATTTTTGTATTGACAGGACCAGATGGCATCTTTTCAAGCGCTTGCCTGATGATTCTTATACTCTGCCTTATTTCCTTTGGTTTTAAACTTATTCTTGCAAGTGCATCTCCTTCTGTAGCAGTTGGGATTTCGAATTCTACCTTGTCGTAGAATAAGTATGGGTCAACTTTTCTGATGTCATATGGAACCCCGGTTGCTCTCAACCCTATACCCGTTACTCCAAGTTTCAAACAGGTTTCTGTATCTATCTTTGCAATACCTTTGAGCCTTGTGTGGAGTATTCTATTTTTAAGAATGAACGTTTCATATTCAGGCATTCTTTGTTCTAAGTAGTCCAGAAGTTTCAAAATCTTTTCTTCGAGTTTTGGTGGTAAATCTTTTCTTACTCCGCCAGGTATGATGTACATGTGATAAATCCTTGCTCCTGTCAGTTCTTCAAAAATGTCAAGCACTTTGTCCCTATCAGCGACACTCCAGAACATACTTGTGTACATTCCTAAAGGTCCTCCAATACCACCAAAGGACCACAGATGGTTTGCAATTCGCGCAAGTTCGAGGACTATCATCCTTATCCATTGTGCTCTTTCAGGTACTTCCACTTTAGCTATCTTTTCAATTGCCATTGCATAACAAGCTTCGTTTATATCGGGCTCAGGCACACATATTCTCGGTATCAATGCAATGTTCTGATACCAAAGTCTTCTTTCCATCAACTTTTCAAAACCACGGTGTAAAAACCCTGGAAGTGGTCTTGCTTTAACAACTATATCTCCCTCGACGTACATGTGAACACTGAAATTACCGTGCATTCCAGGGTGATTTGGACCAAAGAACAGTTTTACTTCACCCATTTATATCACCCCTCGCATCTTCCAAATCAGCTCTTATTATCTTTGCTTCATGTATGGCATCTTTCTCGTATTCTCTGTCAGGGAAGTGTTCTTTAGAATACTTCAATGGGTCGAAATCTTTCCTCAATGGTGGTAAATCGTTCCAGAGTTCGAGAATGAGCGGTAGCTTGCATCTTTCGTTTCCTTCAAACTCTACACCAAAGAATTCATGGACATCGCGTTCATAATACTCAGCCGTTGGCCACATGTCTTTCACAGTATAGAACACAGGTTTGTCTCTATCGATAAACGTCGAGACAAGGAACGTCACTCCGTTGGACCAGTTAAAGAGTATGTAGACAAGTTCAAACTTTTTCTCTTCTATCCAGTCAACGCAAGTGAGAATTGACAAGTGTGAATAACCCGATTCTTTTAGAAAAGCGAGCAGAGGAATAGTCTTATCGTTTTCTGCTATAAGTTTGTATTGCCTTTCTGCAACGTCTTCAACTTTGACATTGAAAAGTTCTTTAACCTTTTCGAGTATTTCAGCGACAGGTTTACTCGTGGAATTCGTCATGGACAATCACCTCGCCGAGGCTTCTAATTTGATTTTGCTTGTACCATTCGTAATTTTCTTTGTAACGTTTCCAACCGTTGGCCTCACCTTTTCTAATCATTTCCATCAGGGTATTAAAAGCATTCAGTATTGCCTCTGGTCTTGGCATACAGCCAGCGATGTAAAGGTCAACAGGGATATAGTAGTCAAGTCTGTTGATTGTAGAGTATGAATCATAGTAAATTCCACCGTTTATGGTGCATGAACCGAAACCGATAACATATTTCGGATCAGCCATTTTTTCGTATGTGTATATAACCCTTCTTAGAGTTTTTACACTAAGGTATCCTGTGATTAAGAATATATCTGCTTGTCTTGGTGTTGCCATAGGTCCCATTCCAAGACGTTCCATATCGAATCGTGAGGTCATTGATGGTGGCAGTTCCACCGCACCACAACCGGTACAGTAATGCAACATCCACATAGATCTACTTCTGAGTTGGTCAGCAATCTTTTCCCACACACTTCTTTCGTCTATCTGAGCCATCTATTTCACCTCCGCGTTAATCTATTTGTCTTAAAATACCCAACCATTTACAACTAGGAACGCTTGCACGAAAGCAAGGAGTATCGGAACCGTCCAGTAGAAAGCGACCGCTTGCTCTATTCTGAACCTCGGAAGTACTGCGGAAATCATGACCGCAAGAGTCCAAACGACAAAGTATTTGAGTAAGAACTCGAAGTAATTACCACCTCCGAGGAAGAAATTAACAAAGAGAGAAATTTCAATGAATTCCATGAAGGTGTTCATAAGCATCAATAATCCCATGTATTTTGCTGAGAGTTCGACCATAGGACCTGATGCAATTTCCGCCGGTGCGATAGGTGCCTCAAACGGTTCTTTACCGAGCATGCCCTGGAGCGAAATGAGAGCAACAAGCGCACCTATTGGGAATTTTACTATATTCCATTGACCAGATTGTGCCTGTGCCATTATTATGTCAGAAATATTTCCCGTTTTGTAGTAATACATGAGGGATGTTATAACAATCAGGAAAGGAACTTCATATCCTAGCATGAGTGTAAGAGCCCTTGCAACACCTATAGATGCCCAGGGGTTTCCAGTTCCAACCATACCCATTGCCATACCGAGTGCACCAACTGTGAAGAGGTATGCGATAACAAAGAAATTATCAAGACCTGGGAATGCAACAAGATTACCAAGAGGCACGAACGAGAGCGTTGCAATTACTCCTCCAAGCGCCATTAGTACGCCGAAATCAAATATCCAACCGTGCGTCCAACCATGTTTTGTTAATGTTTTGAAGACGTCTATAAAATTCTGATACCAAGGTGGTCCGTATCTTTTCTGTATACGTGCGGTTATCTTTCTACCGATACCTTCAAACGTCAATCCAAAAAAGAACGCTGTAAACAGTATTCCTGCTACTCTTCCAACAGTTGCTACTCCTGTCATCGCTTACCACCTCACCCACATGATTAGCGCAAGAACAATAGCTGTCCAGAAAATGTAAGCTGAAGCCGTTCGGCGAGCCAAATAATCAACGAATTTTCCGAACGCTTTCAATGCATTCACAATGGATAAGTACCAGTCCTCGAACGATGGATGACCTTCGTATTCTCTTTCAAGGAAAGCATAGAACTTAGTTGCATAGTGGTACAAATCATAGTTGTGGAGGAATTCACCAGATGTGTACTGGTCTTCCAAAGGTATCTTCTTTCCTTTCGGCATGAGTATGTAAATAACTGCTGCGATTATGAAACCAACTGCGAACATAACAAAGACTGTCCATGTGTCCCAATAGCCCATGCTTGTTTTTAACACGGTGCCTTCGAATTCAAATGGTTTCATGCCAAATTCTTTTTGGACATCGGTAATCCAAACAAGTACTTGCTGTGGGAATACACCCCAAAGAACTGTTAACGCAACAAGGATTATCATTGGAATTTGCATAATTATAGGTGCTTCTTTAACTTCTTTGTGTTTGCTCTTTAGTTGACCAAGGAAGACACCAGCAAGTGGTCTGAAAACATAGAGGAATGAACCGATACTTCCTATAAATACGAACATTTCTGTAACAAACATTCCCCTTGATACAAGTGACTGGAAAATCATCCACTTTGAAATAAATCCACTTGTTGGTGGAATTCCAGCCAACGAGATAATACCAACAAGGTATGTGACAAATGTTACAGGCATCCTATGAATAAGTCCACCCATTTCGTCAATCTTTGTCGTTCCTGTTCTGTAAACAACTGCGGCGAATGCAAGGAATATCATTGTTGCGGCAAGTGCGTGATTGATTATATGGAACAAGCCACCTGCGTAGCCAACCTGATGAAGCGTAGCCAAACCTATAAGTATATAGCCTCCGTTTGCAACAGTTGAGTATGCTATCAACATTTTCATATCATTTTGCTTTATTGCCATCAGTGTTCCAACAAGAATGGAGATATTACCAAGCCATATAAGTATGTAGGAAAAGATATTTACTCCATTGTAGAACTCTGAAAACATATTTGCTATAGGGAATACACTCAAAATTAAAGCGATTAAGTAAGACCCCATCTTCACAAGTTGACCAGAAAGGACTGCACTGAACGTATCTGGCGCGTTGCCATGGACGTTTCTGAGCCACACGTGGAGTGGGAATATACCACTTTTTGCTATACCTGCCGCAAGTAACAGTAAAACGACAGTCCATCTAAATCCAACCGAGGCATTTTGAATGTGTTGAGCGATTTCGAATATATCAAATGTTCCATACTGTTCATGAAGCATGAAGACACCGTATAGGAACAGATAACTACCTATTGAGCTTATAACTACGTACCAAATAGTCGCTTTTTTCGACTCTTCTTTTCCCATAGGGACTATAAAGAGAGATGCAAGAACGGCAATTTCCCAGAATATGTAAAGCACTATTAAATGAGCAGAGAAGAACACACCAATTGTGCCGAGTAACGTTAATATAGAAAGTGCATTGAACGCTGCTGGACGTTTCGCTTTTGAAATCCAAGAAATGTTGAAAAAGCCATAGCAAGCAAAGACTATCAGGGTAACAATTGAAAGGTATTTAGATAAGGCTGTGAATTTCAGAACACCTTCGAAGCCAAAGAGTTGCTCTGTCACCCCTGTTGGCATTCCCCAAAGAGCGTAAAGTCCGAAAATGGATAACGCAAAAAGCACAATAGGTCCCAGATGCTTATTTATCTTTGACAGGAAGTAACCGATAAGCGTTCCTACTGCAAGATAGATTATCAGACTTTGCAAACTTTGCATTATCACATACCCCCTTTCAGTATCGTGTCGAAGTATGTTTTGAAATCAAAGATGTGGGATGCTATCTTGTTTGTGTAAGCAATGATTAAATCTGGCATAAAACCTATTACAACGAGTGCGAGAGCAAATAACAAAACGACGACTTGTGCTCCGAATGGAAGGTAAATTTCTTCAGTTTCGCTATCGTTATCGACATACCAAAGGTCAACGTTCCATTTAATTAAGTATCCTGCTTCAATAACTGTTGCAGCGAGTAGTATAGCCGGGAGTATGTAATCCCCTGCCTCAAAGAGAGCAGTGAGTAAGTTAATCTTAGCCCAAAAACCGGCAGTTAGCGGGAATCCAATGAGTGATATTGAGGCAAGCGAGAACGCAATACCTGCAACTGAATTATTTTTGAAACCTTTGTGGTTGAGGTAACCGTAAATTGTGAAAAGAATGAACATAGAGATTGCTTCGTTGAAAAGGTATAGATAAGCAGCGGATGCGATAGTTTCTACTCCAAATGCACCGGAAGAGAGCGCTGCCATAACCGTGCTTGCTCCCGCAATCGATGCATATGCAAGGGTCCTGCCCAATGTTTTTTGTTTCATTGCTGCTAGCTGAGCAAATGCTATTGATATCAATGAGAGTATATAAACCGGCATGGGCTTGACAGGTTCCAAAACATTAAAGAATATCCTGGAGAACAAATAAAAGATAGCAACTGTTATCGCACTGCCAAGTGCAACGGGTGTAACTGTTGAACCGTTAGAATAAACATCAGGAGCCCAAAGTCCCAATGGTAGTATCTTTAACTCGACAAGGAGGGCTATAACAATCAAAATGCCCGCAACTTGAACGTATTCAGGTGAAGCGATGAAACCCGCATATGCCATATTAAGTGTCCCGGCGTAGACATACATCGAAACAACACCTATAAGGTAAAGTATGCCGGCAACAGAACCGAAGATAAGGTATTTAAACGCAGCGTAAGAATTCTTGTTCTGAGACGCCAACACATAAGCAACCGCAGCGATGATTTCAAGGAAGACGAATGAGTTGAAGAAGTCGCCTGTTAAGAGTAAGCCATTCAACGCAGCTGTTAAAACAAGCAAAAGCACGCCAAGTTTGTCTTCATAGGTTGCTGAAATGGAGAGTGCAAATAACACTAAGTTAACGAAGATAAGGAACGGATAGTTAACATTATCAAGCACAAGAACAATACCGTATGCCGCAGGCCATTTGCCTATTTCCGTAACCTGGGTTGGATGAACGAAACCAAGCAAAAGCACCAAGTTGAAAAGTGCAACGAATGGGAGAATGTATCTACTCAGTTTGGGAAATGCAACAGTTGCAAATCCAAATGCAAGAGGAACAGCAATGAGCAACGCTATCATTCTATCACTTCCTTTGCTGCACGAATTTCTTCGGCGTCAACTGAGCCATACTCTTCATTTATGTGTACCAACAGCATAGCGGCAATTGCCAACGTTCCAACACTTATAACAATTGCTGTGAGAACGAGAGCTTGTGGAAGTGGGTCGACGAAGTTAGCTAAGGGAGTTACAGAAGAATAAATAGGCGCTTCCGCACCGTGCAAATACCCAAGTGACACGATGAAGATATTTACAGCCGTGTCTATTATTGTTAACGAGACGAGTTGTTTAAACAGATTTTTCTGGGAGACTATTCCGTACAAACCGATACCGATGAGAATGAAGGCAATGTAGTATATCATGCTTTATCCCCCTCCCTCATATCAGATACAAGACTCGACAACTCGGCTCCAACTTTGAAACCGATAAGCGAGTAGACAATAGGCACTACACCTGCACTAAAGAGATTTCCGATAGTTCCTGTTGGGAGGAAGTTTGCAAGGAAAACACCAACCACTGCCATACCAATAAGTCCAGTTAGCACATAGCCAGAACCAGCGATTTGTTCCGTGTGTTTGGCAACATCTGTGACTTTAAATTCGTTTTTGGCAAGAATTAATAACAAGACACCTAAGGCGATAACCGTACCTCCCGGGAATCCGCCACCTGGAGTAAGGTGACCGTGGATGAATACGTAGGCACCAAAGAGTAGTATCAGTGGGAAAATTATACCTGTTGCGACGGATAATACCTTATGTTCTTCGAATTCAATTCTTCGTTTTTTGATATTTGCGAGAATTCCTACTCCAAGTGCTGCTGCAAAGAGGACGGTAACTTCTCCAAGTGTGTCGAATGAACGGTAATTTACAACGATTGATGTAACAACGTTTGCACTACCCTCTTCTAACCCTTTGGATTTCTTATACTCAACAGGTTGATAATTTGTTGTTGTTGATTTGCTGATATAGTCAAAGGATACCCTTCTAAACATGTCGATGTTTCCAAAATCCGGTAGCGTTGGAAAGTAAGTTCCTAAAAAGAAGTAAAGAAACACAGCACTTATAAGAATTGCCCAAATCCTTCTCATTTCTTTTCACCTGCCTTCATTCTGAAGAGGGCGAAAATCATGACAGCACTTGCAAGACCAGAACCCACAGCGGCTTCAGTAATAGCAACATCTGGAGCTTTCAACACAATGAAAAGCAAAACCGAAAGTAAACTCACAGCAGAAAGAGCGAGAACCGAATCAAAAATTCTCTTTGCTTCGACTGCAAATATTGAAAAAACAATCATGAGTCCACCTATCAGGTAAAATATCCAATCGATAAGTTCAAGATTGGTAAAGAATTCTACAAGTTTACTCATGACTCTCACCACCGTTTCCTTGACTTTCTTGAGTTGTAATTACCGAAGCAATTTCGTCAACCGTTGTTTCTTTGCAGACAGGTACTTTGTTTTTGTACGCAGCCCTAATCATAACGGAAGAGGCTACCGGGTTCGTGAGTGCAACAAAAACAATCAGCAACAGAGATTTACCAAGGAAAGATGGGTTGAGTATTCCAATCCCGAGCACCACTGAGAATGTACCAAGTGTTGTTGCTTTCGTTGATGCTTGCAATTTAGTGTAGAAATCAGGCATTCTCAAAAGACCGAGCCCTGCGTAAAAATAGAAAAGTGCACCGAGTCCTGTTAATGTGTAGCCTACCATCTGTTGTATTAACTGTATCATTTTGCATCACCGTCCACTGATTTTGCTTCAGCACCCTCGTTGAATGTTTTAGCTTGATTTTCCAAATATCTTGCGAAGACTATGGTTTCTATGAACCCAAGCAATCCATAAAGTATTGCGATATCCATGTACATGTTGTTTTTAAACATATATGCCAAAAGTGAAATAAGCCCGATTATCATTACATTCATCATGTCAATTGCCATAAGTCTATCGAAACTTGTTGGTCCAATAAGAAACCGCAAAAGTGAGAAGAAAATTCCAAAACCTGTAAGGCCGAAGACGATAAGGTCTATTAAGAGGCTTCCACTCATTCGTACACCCCCTTCAGTATACGTTCAAACTTTCCATAGAACTCTTTCTTAGACTCTTCATCAGTCCCCTTAACTTCAATCCAATGAACATAAAGTTCGTCATCTTTAATATCAACAGTAATCGTTCCAGGAGTGAGCGTTATCGAATTCGCAAGCGTCAACTTTGCAACATCGCCCTTTAAACCTGTTTTAATCCGAACAAAGCCAGGTTTCACCCTCACTTTTGATTCAACAACCCTTGAAGCTACGTCGAGGTTTGCCTTCAGCATCTCCCAAACAAAGACCGGGACGTACATGAAAAGAAATTTGAACAACCCAGGGATGAACTTCCTGCTGAACTTGATGTTGTAGTACTTTTTGAATACCAAGGAGACGACAAACGAGACGATGAGACCTACAATGATTTCCTGAGGGTCAATCGTCCATGTGAGAACCAACCAAGTGAAAAATGTCACAATAAAAACTGAAAAACTCACAAACATCCCTCCCACTCAGGATTAAGATATTTTTCACAAGATGTCCAAAAACAAAAAAAATGAGACTTTTAAATAGTCTTGTGGTCTTTTTTTGTGAAATTAAATTAGACAACAATACTCCAATTTTCAGGTATATTCTAACCATGTATTTGAGAAGTGTCAAATACGAAAATTGGACAAAAAATATCTGAAATTATAGATATCTACCTAATTCTTTGGTTTTGGTGTTAGCGTTTTTCATTTTTAAATTGTGGATAATTACCAAGCGTATTATACCAAATTTCTTTTTTAAAACAAAACTGACACTGTGGAACTTTAAAGAACAAAAAATGCCGCCGTGTGGCGGCTTTTGTATAATAACCTGATTCTTATTTGCTATATTCTTTTACCATTTGAACGAAATATTCGTGTATTCTTGTATCATCTGTCAATTCTGGATGGAAAGATGTAACGAGCACGTTGTTCTGTCTTAGCATGATTGGATGGTTATCAAGGAATGCGAGAGTTTCTACCCCTTCACCCCAGGCTTCAACACGTGGTGCACGGATGAAGATAGCTTTGAATGGTCTGTCAAATCCCTTGATTTCAATGTATTCTTCAAAGCTGTCAACTTGTCTTCCGTATGCGTTTCTGCGCACCTTTATGTCTATAACCCCCAACGACTCTTGCGGGTAGTTTTCAATTTCTTTTGCAAGAACGATAAGTCCTGCGCAGGTTCCGTAAACTGGAAATCCTTTGAGAATTTTTTCCTTTAGCGCATCAAATAAGCCTATGCGTTTCATTATTCGAATCATTGTTGTTGATTCACCACCGGGAATAATTAGACCATCAACTTTCTCCAGGTCTTCCGGTGTTCTCACAACGTAGGTCTCTATTCCGAGTTTTTCTATCATCCATTTGTGTTCTCTGAAATCACCTTGTATGCCAGAAACACCGATTACCATTTTTCACCAACCTCTCTCTTGTAGTCTTACTTCGAGTGTTTCTATTTCCAAGCCTTCCATTGGTTCTCCGATATCTTCGGAAATCTTCAAGAGCATTTCTGGGTCGTTCCAGTATGTAACCGCCATAACGATAGCTTTTGCCATCTTCATTGGGTCTTTTGATTTGAATATACCGCTTCCTACGAAAACACCATCTGCTCCAAGCATCATCATGAGTGCAGCGTCTGCTGGTGTTGCAATACCACCTGCCGCGAAGTTGACAACGGGAAGTCTACCAAGTTCTTTTACTTGTTGGACAAGTTCGACAGGAGCACCGATTTCTTTTGCGTAAGTGACTATTTCTTCATATGGCATGTTTTGAACTTTCCTTATTTCGGACATGACAGTTCTCATGTGTTTAACAGCTTCGACAACGTTTCCTGTTCCTGCTTCACCTTTTGTTCTTATCATTGCAGCGCCTTCTGCGATTCTTCTGAGTGCTTCTCCAAGGTTTCTTGCACCACATACGAATGGAACTTTGAATTCGTGTTTGTTAATGTGGTATTTGTCATCAGCTGGTGTAAGGACTTCCGATTCATCAATAAAATCTACACCAAGGGCTTCAAGAATTTTTGCTTCTGCAATGTGTCCGATTCTGACTTTTGCCATAACTGGTATGGAAACAGCTTCCATGATTTCCTTAATTTTTGCAATACTTGCCATCCTTGCAACTCCACCGGCTTTTCTTATATCCGCTGGCACTCTCTCAAGTGCCATAACGGCAACTGCACCTGCTTCTTCTGCAATTTTGGCTTGTTCTGCCGTTGTGACGTCCATTATGACTCCACCTTTGAACATTTCAGCAAAACCCTTCTTGATTTCCCATGTGCCCTTTTCCATATATATCCGTCCTCCTTTCAAATATATTAAACTACCTTTGTCAATATTTTCAAGACCACCAGCTTTTGAATGCATCTAAGTAACTAGATTATAACTGTTTCTGTGTACTCTCCAAATACTTCTCTCAGTGCGTTACTAATTTCTCCAACCGTTGCGTAAGCTTTGACCGCCTCGAGCACGTATGGGAAGAGGTTCTCATCTGTTGTTGCAACTTCTTTGATTTTGTTGAGTAACTTCTTCACTTTTTCGTTGTCTCTTCGTTCTTTGAGTTTCTTCAACCTTTCTTTTTGTTTCTTTTCAAGCTCTGGATCTACTTTGAGAATTTGTGTTTGTTTAAGGTCTTCTTCTATCTGGAACTTGTTGACTCCAACGATTATTTCCTCGCCCTTTTCAACAGCAAGCTGGTGTTTGTATGCACTTTCATGGATTTCTTTTTGCACGTATCCAGATTCTATCGCCTTTATCATGCCGCCCATTTGGTCTATCTTTTCTATGTATTCCATTGCACGTTTTTCGATTTCGTTTGTCATTGCTTCCACTACATAGGAACCACCAAATGGGTCTATTGTGTCAGCGACGCCAGATTCATAAGCGATTATTTGTTGAGTCCTCAGCGCGATTCTTGCGGATTCTTCCGTAGGTAGACCAAGCGCTTCGTCGTAGCTGTTGGTGTGCAACGATTGCGTTCCACCGAGCACGGCCGCAAGCGCTTGAATCGTTACGCGAATGATGTTATTGAGTGGTTGCTGGGCAGTTAGTGTGGAACCTCCTGTTTGTGTGTGGAATCTGAGTTTCATTGCTTCTGGGTCTGTGACTCCGAATCTGTTTTTCATTATCTTTGCCCATAATCGTCTTGCGGCACGGAATTTTGCAATTTCTTCTAAGAAGTTGTTGTGGGCTGCAAAGAAGAACGAGAGCCTCTTGCCAAACACGTTTGGATCAAGTCCTTTTTTCATTGCAGCTTCAACGTATGCGATACCATCGGCGAGGGTGAACGCAACTTCCTGAACTGCTGTGGAACCTGCTTCTCTAATATGGTAACCACTGATGCTGATAGGATTCCACTTTGGCATATACTTTGAACAGTATTCAAAAATGTCTGTGATTAATCTCATGGAAGGTTCGGGTGGATATATGTACGTTCCACGTGCGATGTATTCTTTCAGAATATCATTTTGAATTGTTCCACTAAGTTTATCTTGTGACACCCCTTGTTTTTCAGCTACCGCGATGTACATTGCAAGCAGAATCATAGCAGTGCTGTTGATGGTCATCGACGTACTGACTTGGTCAAGTGGTATGCCGTCAAAGAGTATTTCCATATCTTCAAGCGAATCTATCGCGACTCCAACCCTTCCGACTTCTCCTTCCGCCATTGGGTCATCTGAGTCGTATCCTATTTGTGTTGGAAGGTCAAAAGCAACTGAAAGTCCGGTTTGCCCCTGTTGCAAGAGGTATTTATATCTTTTGTTCGATTCTTCTGCGGTTCCAAAACCTGCGTATTGGCGCATTGTCCAGAACCTTGCACGATACATTGTAGGTTGGACGCCACGTGTATATGGATAGTCTCCGGGAAATCCGAGGTCTTCCACGTAATCAAGGTCCTGAATATCTTCGGGTGTGTAAACCCGCTTGATTTCGTATCCCGATGTGGACATGAACGGAGATTTTCTTTCAGGGACTTTTGCTATCGACTTTGCAACAGCTTCTTCGTATTTAGCTTTTGCCTTCTGATATCTTTCGTCCATCAGTGTTCTCCCCCTTCACTCAAAATAGCTATATATTTCATATTTTCTCATTTCTTCGCTATTTTGCTTATACCCACTTAACCACGTCTATCTATTTCTTGGCCCTTGTCTTCTGTTTGAATGTAAGACTGAACCATCTTTTTTCCTGTTTCCGCTTTTATCGCAGTCTCTTTAAATTTCTTCATTTTTTCTTCAAGGACTTTCATACGCTGTTGGTCGCGTTGATAGATCTCCCTTAGCTCATTTTCTGTAAGTTTTGGAAGTAACTTTTCACGCTCATCAAGCAAGGTATTCAGTTTTTCGTAATCCTCACTTTCTATGGCTTCGTCGATTTCCTTTTCGATAGTTAATATATCACGTTCTGTTTGATTTTCCATAGTGAATCACTCCAAATTGTCTTAAAATTACCATTTGTTTAATGTGTGGGTGTTACTATCTGAGTTTTTGCTTATTAACTCATCAAATATCTCGCTCATTGTTTTCAAAGAAATGGGATGGACAAAATCAGGCGCTATTTCAAGCATCGGCTTTACAAAGAATATCCTGTTTTCAAAATCATAGTGCGGAACCGTTAGCTTTTCATTTTTGACAACTAAGTTCCCGTAGAAGAGAATGTCTAAATCGATAATCCTTGGTCCCCACTTTTCGATACGTTCCCTCCCCATCTCCTTTTCTATTCTAAGCAGTTCTTCCAAAAGAGCATTTGGTGATAAGTTAGTGGCTATTTCTACTACACAGTTCAGAAATGTTGGCTGGTCTGTTTTTCCATATGGTTCCGTTTCTATTATATTCGAAACTGACACTATCTTTGAAATTTCGCTAAGCTTTTTAAGAGCCTTTTGTATGTTTTCTTCTCGCTTCCCAAGGTTTGTCCCTATACCGATAAATACCTTTCCTTCAATCTTTTCAAGCAATACAGTGGCATATGCGAATGAATCATGTGAAAGTGATGCGTAAACGAAGTTGTAGACTCCATTTTTCGAAGGTCTGTATTTGTGATGCATTAAAAACACACTGCCGTCGCTTCTGTTAAGAAAAGAAATGTCTTGAAAAGAATTACCAGATATACCAGTATAGAGAGCCTTGAAATAACTTTCTTTTAATGCAAATCTACCAGCTATGTATTCTTTCGTTATCTTTCCTTTTTTGTTTTTCTTTTCTTCTTCGGTTAGAATTCGTTTTTCGAGTCTTTCCTCAATACGTGAGATATCGACGATGTCGTTTCCCAAACCAACAATCAAACTGGATAGCCTCCTTCGTATTCATTTACAAGCGACCAATCGACGTATATTTTTTCATCGTATCGTTTTTTTAGATACTGCCTACCAACTTCTCCCAAAATCGCATAGATAAGTAAATCCTCGTCAGTTTCAGCTAAAAGACCTATCTCTCTTTTTCTCTTTTCTAACTCTGGTTCGATGTAATCAGCAGGTCTTCCTTCTATAGGTTTTTCATCTCCCAATATTTTCATTACAAGTTCGGGGTCAATGGGTGCAGGTGGTCTTCCATACAGCCCACGCACATAGTCTTTGACTTCTCTTGTTACTTTTGAGTAGCGTTCGCCTGTTAAAACGTTTAGGACAGCTTGAACACCAACTATTTGACTAGTTGGAGTGACCAGAGGTGGATAGCCTAAGTCCTTTCTTACACGTGGAATTTCCTCAAGCACAGCGTCAAGTTTATTGAGCATCTTTTGTTCAGCGAGTTGTTTGACAAGGTTTGAATACATCCCACCTGGCACTTGTGAGGTTATTATCCTGTGGTCTATGCTATACATCTTTACATCGTATTCTTCGTATTTCTTTCTTACTTCGGTCAGATATTTTACAATCTTATCGACCCTTTTCCAGTCTATCTCGGGAAGAGGTTTATATTCTGACCAAGCGTGATAGATAGGTTCAAAAGCGGGTTGGCTTGTCGTCATTCCGAATGGGGAAAAGGCTGTGTCAAGGATGTCTGCGCCTGCTTCAATTGCTGCAAGATAAGCAAGTTCTCCGAGTCCTGCCGTTGCATGTGAATGGACCTCGACTGGTAAATCAAACCTTTGTTTTAGGTTTCTAACCAGTTCACCAGCAACTTTTGGTGTCAATAATCCTGCCATGTCTTTGATGCATATGGAATGAACCCCACGTTCGACAAGCTGTTGGGCGTAGTCCATGTAGTACTCAATGGTATGGACGGGGCTAACGGTGTAAGATATTGCTCCTTGAACATGTGCACCACATTTTAGCGCTACTTCTATGCTTTTTTCCAAATTCCTGATGTCGTTAAGTGCATCGAATATCCTAATTATTTGAATACCATTTTCAATTGCCTTTTTAACGAAGAGTTCTACAACGTCATCGGCGTAATGTCTGTATCCGACAAGATTTTGACCACGAAGGAGCATCTGTGCTTTTGCATTTTTCAGTTTTGACTTTATGAGTCTTAGACGTTCCCAAGGATCTTCGTTTAGATACCTGACGCAAACGTCAAACGTGGCACCGCCCCATATTTCCAGTGCTTGAAAGCCCAAACTGTCCACTTCGTCTATTATTCCTAATATATCTTTTGTTCGCATTCGAGTAGCTATCAAAGATTGATGACCATCGCGAAAAGTGGTATCTGTAAACATGT
>CAYVMA010000036.1:0-75487 GCA_964452455.1 uncultured Fervidobacterium sp.
GGGGGGGGAGGGGTGGAGAGGGGGGGTAAAAGCTAACCCGCGGCGCAGTGATGCCGCGGCTGGGCAACCCCCATCCGGAGCAAGGCCAGGCAGGGGGTCGGGTGGCTCCGCCCATATTCCCCCGGGTAGGCCGCATAGACAGATGCCTGTCGAAACAGAATCCGGCTTACAGCTCCCCTCGGTTAAGTTGATAATTGTTGGGTATATAAAATAAAAAAGGGTGCCGCACACCCCGCTTCGACTTGTCCAGACCCGGCCGTACACACCCTGCATGGCTCCAGCCGGGCACCCCCACGGCACACACTTACCTACTTAGGGCTGCTTCCTTCCGGACCTGACCCGGTTCGTAGGCAGTTGTTGCGTGGGACCCAACCTTCGTTGCCACCGGGTGTGCCGGAACCGAACCCGGACAGCCTCAGTCGGGGAATTCGGCCCCGCTAAGGTGGGTTTCGGGTTACAGGGGACCACCAACCCCCCGCCTAGTACGGCACCCTAATGAATTGTATCACTTTTTTTAGATTTTTCAATTGTACTTTTTGTGGTATAATGTTTTTGTATGAAGGTAGAGTTTTTACATTCACTATCAAAAAGGAGGGGGCAAGCCTATGGATATTGATATCAGAAAATTAACAGTTGAGGAACTTTGTAATAAAGTAAAGGAAAAAACCCCTGTTCCTGGTGGCGGAGCAGTTGGTGCTGTTGTTGCTGCACTCGGAGCCGCACTTAATTCAATGGTTGCTAATCTTACACTCGGAAAGAAAAAATACGAAAATTATGAGGGACTTATGCAAGAAGTATTGGAGAATATGGAACTCGTTCTTGAAAGAGCCCTCAGATTAGCTTCTGAGGATGTTAAAGCTTTTGATAAAGTTATGGAAGCTTACAAGTTACCGAAAGAAGACCCAGAAAGAGAGACAAAACTTCAAGAAGCACTAAAGAAAGCTGTTGAAACACCTTTTGAACTTGTTGAGTGTGCAAGGGATATTCTAAAATACAGTGAAATTGTTGCAAAATGGGGTAACCAAAATGCTGTATCCGATGCGTACAGTGCTGCGGAATTAGCAAGGGCTGCTTGTAAAATCGGTGAGTACAATGTAATGATAAATCTCAAGTCAATAACAGATGAAGAATTTAAAAACAAAGTCCTCGATGAAATGTACGAGGTTATGGGAGAGGCAAAAGTTTACTACGAAAGAATACAGGAGTTGATAAAAGAAAATGGGTTCACTAAGATTTGAAGTTTTGAAAACTGTTGGTAATGCGAGACGTGGGAGGATGTACCTCCCACATGGTATTGTTGAAACACCTACATTCATGCCGGTTGGTACGAACGCAAATGTTAAGTTGGTAACCCCGCACATTCTAAAGGAAAATAACGTTCAAATAATTCTTTCAAACGCATTTCACCTGTATTTGAAACCGGGATTGGATGTTATCCGAGAATTTGGCGGGCTTCACAACTTCATGAACTGGGACAGACCGATTTTAACCGATAGTGGTGGTTTTCAAGTGTTTAGTCTCAAGAAGGGTCAGAAGATTACTGACGATGGTGTATGGATTATGTCTCCAATAGACGGTTCAAAGCATTACATAACCCCGGAGTTGTCGATGGAGATACAAGCAACCCTTGGTTCAGATATCGTTATGGCATTTGATTATTGTGCCGACCCAAAAGATGGATACGATGAGGCGAAAAGGTCTGTTAAGCTTACAACGAAGTGGGCTAAACGGAGTTTAGAACATTTGAGAAGGATTTCTCATCAAGCGATTTTTGGGATAATCCAAGGCGCTATTTACGAAGACCTCAGAGAGATAAGTTTGAAAGAGATTACTGAATTTGATTTTGATGGATTTGCTATAGGTGGGTTAAGTGTTGGTGAACCTCGCGAAGTAACGTTAAAGATGGTTGAGTTTATAGGTCCAAAAATGCCTCCAGATAAGCCCAGGTATTTCATGGGTGGTGGTTCACCAGATTTGTTAGTTGACTTAGTAGCGAGTGGTGTTGATATCTTCGACAGTGTCTTCCCAACACGAGTTGCTCGGCATGGACTAGCAGTTACCTGGAATGGAAAGTTCAATATCCGCTCAGCTAGATACAAATACGACAAAACACCCATAGATGAAAACTGCACATGTTACACATGTCGTAATTTTTCAAAAGGATACATAAGGCATCTCTTTGACAGAGAAGAAGTATTGGGCCAGATACTTTTAACAATTCACGATATACATTTCATGATGGAATTTGGAGAAAAGATGCGTGAAAGCATAGAAAATGAAACGTTTTACGAATTTCGAGAGAAGGTGAAGAAGACGTATGAAAAGCCAGCTTCGGAGGGGTAAGTTTTACCAAAATGTGATTATTTTGTTCTTACTAATTTTAGCCTCTACTGGATACTCGTTCTTTAACGAAAACCCGGTTTATTTCTTATCTGGCAATAATTCGTTTGCGTTTTCACTCACAGCCCAAGAACGTACGGGTTGGAATTTAGGAATATACTGGAGACAAATAGAAGAGAAACTCTTTGGAGAACTTGGCTATACTACAGATTCAACCTATGCGACTGGTGTTGTCAATTACAGACTGGTGGACATATCAAAATTCTATGCACTTAATATTAAGTTCAAAATACTTCCACTCGATTCTAAAATGTTGAGTTTGGACGCAGGTGGATTAATAAAGGTGTCGGATTCTTCAATTCTAAGTTTTGCACTATACAACCTAGTCCTTTATTCTGAAAAACAAGAGAACTCTTTGCCTAGTTTAGAGGCGATTTTCAACTGGTCTGTGACAAAACAAGCTGGTGTAAAGATTGGTGTCAGGAACATCGGAATTGATTATCTGAGATTCACATTGGGCATAGCCATATCTAAAATAGCACCTTTCAACGAGATAGTTTTTTCATATGTGCCAGTGTATTCATTGTCAGGTGGTATGTTATACCACAGTATCTATGGTAAGACCAATTTGATAGTTGACAGCTATATATTCGAAATAAGTGGTTTTTACAACCTCAGCGAGAGTGTTTCGAGTTACGAAGAGCTGAAATCAAAATATGGACTGAAAATGACCTTTGCGTTCAACATGTAAGACATGTTCATACTAAATATGGGAAGTGAGAAAGCATGGTGAAGATACTCGGCGAAGATGATATAAGAAGGTCGTTGATGCGTATATCACACGAGATTTTAGAAAAGAACAAAGGTGCCGAAGATTTGGTTATTATAGGTATCATTACACGTGGATGGTATCTTGCTAAGAGGATAGCTAGAAATATATCGATGATAGAAGGTGTGGAATTACCTGTTGGAGCATTAGACGTGGCACCTTTTAGGGACGACGAAAAAAGAACTTCAAAGGAAGAAGATAAGAGTATTATAGATTTCAGTTTGCAAGGCAAAAAGGTGGTTCTTGTTGACGATGTTCTTTTCACAGGTAGAACGGTTAGGGCGGCAATGGATGCCATTATCTCACGTGGTAGACCAAAATCCATTCAACTTGCTGTGCTTATCGATAGGGGGCATAGGGAGTTTCCAATACGACCAGACTACGTAGGTAAGAATATCCCGAGTTCAAAAGAACTGGAAATTGTCAAGGTCAGATTGAAAGAGGTTGACGGTGAGGACGGTGTTTACATATTGAAAGTGGGGGGAGATTTATGAGAGGGGAGATAGAATTTAGAGGAAGTTATGCACTTTTGAAAGTATATCTTGGAGCTGGTGAACGAGTAAAGGTAGAACCCGGTGCCATGGTTTATATGAAGGGTCCTGTTAATGTCGAAACGTCGACAGGTGGTGTTTGGAAAGCATTGAAACGAGCAGTGCTTGGTGGGGAAAGCTTTTTCATGAACACATATTATTCCTCCGGTAACGGAGAAATCGGTATAGCTCCAGAACTGCCCGGTGATATAGAGATTGTTCAAGTGAACGGAACGCTATTTGTTCAGTCAACATCATTTTTGGCATGTGACGCTCAAGTGGATTTAGATGTTTCATTCGGAGGTTTTAAATCCTTCTTTGCTGGTGAGGGAATATTCTTGCTTAAACTTCAAGGATACGGTGATGCTGCCATTTCTTCCTTTGGGGCTATTAAGATGATAGAATTACAAGTTGGAGAAAGGATAACAATTGACACAGGACATGTCGTGGCTTTTGACGGGAGTGTTAATTACAACGTTAGGACTTTTGGTGGGATAAAGTCTACACTTTTTGGTGGAGAAGGTCTTGTTTGCGATTTCACAGGACCAGGAAGGGTATATGTTCAAACGAGAAATTATCCGGCGTTTGTAGAATGGATAAAGTCATTAGTTCCTCGTGAGACTGGAAGTAGGTAATGCTGTCAATGAAAGTATAAAAGAAGTGAAAACGAACCAAAGGAGGATTTTTTATGAAGCTGTTTGGGACTGATGGTATAAGGGGTGTTGTTAACGAGGAACTAACTCCCGAAATAGCGTTTAGGTTGGGCAATGCTCTTGGAAAATACGTTAGCAACAGAATATTTATAGCCAAAGATACAAGAGCAAGTGGGGATATGTTGGAGGCCGCTATCATAGCCGGTGCAACGGCCGCAGGTGCAACAGTCTATCGATGTGGTGTGCTTCCAACTCCTGCACTGGCGATTATAACCAAACTTGAGGATGCAGTTGGAGTAATGATTTCCGCTTCACACAATCCTCCTGAATTCAACGGGTTAAAGGTTATCTCGAAAGGTTTTAAGTTGCCAGATGAGGTAGAGGACAATCTGGAAAAACGGATGAAAGAGCTCCATTATGTCCCTTACAATGAGATAGGCTGTGTCGTTGATTACAAGCTTGCTTTTGAGGAATATACAAACTACGTTATTCAACAATTCCCAGATTTAGATTTGTCGGGTTTAAAGATATTGGTTGACGCTGGAAATGGAGCAGCGTATGAAACCACACCTTATGTTTTAAAACAACTCGGAGCAAAAGTAGAAGTGATTAATAATAACCCGGATGGCTATAATATAAACGTAAATTGCGGTTCTACAAACCCAGAACATGCCATGGAAAAGATGACTAGTCACAATCTCGCGATACTTCACGATGGGGATGCTGACAGATGTATCTTGTTAGATGAGAGAAAACAAGAAGTCCATGGCGATAAGATAATGGGAATGTGCGCAGTTCAAATGAAGAATGAAGGACGATTGAAAAACGACATCGTTGTAGGGACTGTACTCTCCAATATGGGACTTGAGGTCTTCCTTAGGAAACATGGTATCAAGCTTTTGAGAGCAAAAGTTGGGGACAGATACGTTCTTGAGCAAATGCTTGAGCACGGAGCAAATCTTGGTGGTGAAAGGAGCGGGCATATTATCTTCTTGGATAAATCTACAACCGGTGATGGATTAATAACTGCGCTGGAGACAATAAGAACGATGGTTTTAAGTGGCAAAAAACTTTCTGAATTGGCTGATGAAGTACCAGACTACCCACAAGTTATGCTTAATATCAAATGCAAAAACAAACTCATCGTGGAACACAAGGATGTAAAAGAACTTATTGAAAAATACAAGCGGGAGGATACTGATATAGTTGTCAGACCTTCCGGAACTGAACCACTTGTAAGGGTCTTTGTCCAAGGACCAGACGAAGAATATATCAACAATGTTGCATATGAGATAGCTGGAAAGATAGAAGAACTTGTGAAAGGAGAGGAAAACGCATGACAAAAGAAGAATTGAAAACAGCAGTGTGGAACAAGCTTAAAGAGGTCATCGATTGGGAAATAGGACTTGACGTAGTAACACTTGGCCTTATTTACGATATCCAGGTCGATGACCAAAACAACGTCAAAGTACTTATGACAATGACCACCCCCATGTGTCCACTTGCTGGTGGAATTATGAGCGATGCTGAGATGAAAATAAGGTCAATCGAAGGTGTGAACAATGTCGAAGTAGAATTAACATTTGACCCACCATGGACACCAGATAGGATAGACCCTATCATACGAAAACAACTCGGGATTTAGTAAAAGTACCGTAAACCTGTATTCGAATTCATAAGTTTGGGTGACGTGAATGCTCTATGAAGTTTTCTGAAATTGTGCAGGCTTACAAAAATAAAGGGCTTCCCGAGCGGGAGGCTCTTCTTTTGATTGGGAAAGTGATAGGAAAGAAAAAAGAATACGTAATTGCACATTTATATGACGAATGTCCTGAGAAATTCCTTGACTCTATAATAACACTATTTGAGAAGCGACTTACAGGATACCCACTCCAATATATAATAGGAGAAGTAGAGTTTTACGGTAGGATGTTCTACATAGAAGAAGGCGTGCTTATTCCCAGGTGGGAAACCGAAGGGCTCGTTGATTTGAGCTTGGAATACATAAGAAAATACAAGTTGAGAAGGGTTCTGGATATCGGAGTTGGCAGTGGAGTTATTGCTATATCAATTGCATTAGAATGTGCCAACGACAAAGAACTTTCCACATTAGGGGTGGAAGTTTTTGGAACAGATGTAAGTGAAAAGGCAATAACGTTGGCAAGAAAGAACGCAAGGCGATACTCAGTAAATTGCGATTTCAGGTTAGGAGAATTTGCAGAACCTTTTAAAAATGAGTGGGACAGTATAGATATCATAGTTTCAAATCCGCCATATGTGAGAAAAGATGTAACACTTCAAAAAGAACTTGAATTTGAGCCACAAGAAGCACTTTTTGGTGGTGAGGATGGATTGAAGTTTTACAAAGAATTCTTCAAACGTTACGATACCTCAGGTAAAATTGTTATAATGGAAATAGGGGAAGACCAAGGCGAGAAGTTAAAAGCGCTGACAGATGGCGAAGTGTTAAAAGACCTCGCAGGGAAAGATAGGTATTTGATTGTGAACAAGAGGGGTTAAACAAGGTAAGTGACAAGATTGGAAAAAAGGAGGTAAATCGTGTATGAAAATTGTCCTGATGCAAGATGTTCCCAAACTTGGCAAGAAAGGGCAAATTGTCAACGTCTCTGATGGATATGCAAGAAACTTCCTTATCCCAAAAGGTTTAGCCAAAGAAGCTACACCAGAAGTTATTAAGGAGTTGGAAAGGCAAAAGGAAGAGGAAAGAAAAAGACAAGAAGAACAAAGAAAGGCAAGTGAAGAACTCCTTTCCGAACTTCAGAAACATGTTTTCAAAATCAAAGCAAAAGCTGGAGAAGGTGGTAAATTATTCGGCTCACTGACCAATTCAAACATTGCAGAAGAGATAGAAAGGGTGTTAGGGAAGGAATTTGATAAAAGATGGATATCTCTTGATTCTCACATAAAAAGTGTGGGGCTTTATGACGTGGTTGTTAAACTACCAGGTGGTGTTTCTGGAAAGATAAAGGTGGAGGTAGTAAAGAGCGAAGATTAAAAAATAAAAAATAAAATAGCTCATGCAAAAAGGAGTTGAAGAGTCTAAATATGAATATAATAGCGTTTTCCAAGGCACTCTATTCCACATGGATTTATTATTCGCCGGAACGCATTCTTTTCGATGCTGGTGAAGGCGTTGCGACAATGCTAACAAACAAAATTTACGCGGTTCGACACGTGTTTTTAACACATGGACATGTTGACCATATAGCAGGTTTATGGTCAATAATCAATACTAGAAATAACGCAATGGGAGATAGAGAAAAACCTCTGACTGTTTATTATCCTTCGGGTAACAGGGGAATTGAATTATATGCTGACTTCCTTAGGAGAGCAAATAGCGAGCTACGGTTCAAACTTGATTTTGTCCCATTGAAAGATGGAGAAAGGGTCCTTTTGAGAAATTCGACAACAACGAATCGTTACATAAAACCATTCAGTGTCGTTCATACCTACAGCGAAACGGCTTTTGGATATCACCTAATCGAAGTTCGCAGGAGATTGAAGGAAGAATACAGAAACCTTCCGAAAGAAGAGATAACAAGGCTCGTGAAATCATATGGGAGCGAGAGTGTAACGGAAACGTACGAAAAGAAGATTCTCACCGTATCTGGCGACACCATTTTACTAAAAAAGGAAGATGTAGCAGATACGGAGATTCTCTTTCATGAGTGTACGTTTTTGAAAAAAGAAGATAGAAAATTCAACAACCACGCTTCTTTGGACGAAGTGATAGAACTTGTTAAGGATGCAAACGTTCAAACACTCATTTTGTATCATATATCATCAAGGTACATAAGGAGCATAGAAAAGGTCATCAGGAAAATGCAGATTCCTGGCACAAAGATTTTGTATGTTCATCCCGAAAGGGTGTTCGAGTTTTGAAAAATTCACGTGGTGAGTCTTCAAGTGCAAAAGGAGTTGAGGCTGAGCGTTGAGAAATATAATATTCATAAGTGACCTACACATCGGTGATGGGAATAGCAAAGATGATTTCAGCCAAGATGAACTTTTCAACAATTTCATAAACGAGTGGAATAATTTGGAAAACCCAGAGCTTGTAATCGTAGGTGACGGATTTGAAATACTCGAATCCGAAATAGTTCGCCATACGGGTTTAAAACCGTTCTGGGAGACTGTTCATTCACTCGATGGGAAGCTTATAAGACTTATAGAACGTGCTCATCCAAAGGTATTCGAAGCTCTTTCAAAATTCAAGGGGAAAATTAAATACGTGATTGGCAATCATGATTACTATATTTTGAAAAATAAAAAATTGCAAGAAAGCTTGAAAGAACGAATAAAGAATTTGGAAATCGTTCCGTATTACTACGACGAACAAACGCACATCCTCGCAGTTCACGGTAACCAATTCGATGCTATCAACAGGTTTTTGGAAGTGAACGGCGAGATAATTCCACCGCTTGGAGATTTTATATCAAGGTATATGATGGTAAACTTCGACGATGTCTTGAAAGAATACTTACCTGACGAAGTGGTTAGTGATTACGATAATGTTAGACCTACCCTTGACGTCTTTCAATGGCTCGAACAAATCTCCAAGGTGTATGAGACGAGTGTCGATTTGCTTAAATTGTGGATAGACAATTTTATAACAATGATGCGTGAGGAAGAAGCTAAATACTGGATGAAAAAGAATTATCCATTATTGAGTAAATTATCGATACTCTTTTTGAACAAAATTGGTGGTATAAAACTGGGAGAACTATTAGTACGTGTTGTTATGAAAACCAGAAACTTAAAGAAAACCGATTACCTAAAAAAAGCGGCAATTAAGATATTTGAAGAGCCGGGATGGCTTTTCAAGAATATGGATGGGTATTTGGATAAAGTTGACACGACTGAAATTCAACACTTCAAAGAGATACAAGGAATTGTGATGGGGCATAATCATAAGCCGGGTTTTGAACTGATTAAGATAAGAAACGACGTGAAATTCTATGTTAACTGTGGTTCTTGGAAGCCAGTTGTTGAGAGAAAATCAAGGAATATCTTTCAAAGATACTTTGAAATATTTTACGCCATAGCGCGCGTAGAAAATTCCGGGGAAATAGAGATTATTACAGGCTCTGTTAATAAACTCAGAAAAAGGGAAGTGATTAGTTGAAGGTTATAACCACCCACAATAATCCCGATTTCGATGGTTTTGCTTCTTGTGTAGGAATGAAAAAACTTCACCCAGATTTTGAAATTGTCATTTCAGGGGTTCCAATGCAAAACCTCAAAGAATACCTCCGATTATACGAGGATGCGTTCCCTTATTTAACAAGCGAACAAATTGCAAAAGTTGAAGAGGGGATAGAAGAGTTAATTATCGTTGATACTCCAGGTCTAGAGAGGATTGGCGATGAGATTAAAAGAAAACTAAAGCCTGATGCCAAGATAACAGTGGTTGACCATCACCCTGATATTAGAAATGATGAAGATTCGAAAATCCCAGTCAGTAACACTACTTATAGTTTCACTAAAATTATCCGGCAAACCGGTGCGGCTGCAAGTATAGTTACAAAAATGATGAAGGAACATGGAATCAAACCAAATAAACTGGAGGCAACGTTACTTGGAATCGGTATATACGAAGACACTGGTAGCTTGTTATTTTCAAGCACTACTTTGGATGATATTGATGCAATAAGGTATTTATTCGAACATGGGTTGGAAGTAGAGATAGTAGCCGAATACATAAAATTCGACCTGACAATTGACCAGAAGTTACTACTCCAAAATCTTCTTCAAAACACTCATACTTATACAATTGACAATCATGTGATCACAGTTACCTATGCTGAAACAGAAAAATTCATTGGCGGACTTTCGGCAGTGGTTGCGAAATACTGGTATGCACAAGAACCAGAAACGCTTATCGCTGTGGTGAGGATGGGTAAGAAAGTTTTTATTGTAGGTAGGACGAAATCACCCGACGTGGACATAAGAGGATTGGTAAGTGAGTTTGGAGGCGGTGGGCACAGGCAAGCAGCTTCCGCTACCCTTTCGATGGTAGCCGTTGAAGAGGTTATACACAAAGTGTTGAGTTTACTTCCAAAGTATATTTCCTCGGGACTCAAGGCAAAAGACATAATGTCTTCACCTGTTAGAACAGCTTTGGCTTTTGAGACTATAGAACAGGTAAACAAAATAATGGAAGTAACCGGCCATAACGGTATACCTATTGTTGAAGGAGACCGACTTGTTGGAATCGTAACTAAAAAAACAATAGAAAAGGCAATTAACCATGGTTTAGGTAAAAGACCCGTAAAATCGGTGATGACATCGAAACTCATCACAGCAAAAACAGATACACCCGTGAGTACTTTAAAAAAACTCATGATTGAACACGATGTTGGAAGAATTCCGATTTTGGATGAGAACAATATACTCGTTGGAATAGTTACAAGGTCCGATATCATAAGGGCAAGTCAAAAACAGCTTGTGCAAACGTCTCAAGAGCATGAACCTAGCTTTAATTTCAAAAACATTACCGAGATTATCTATGAAAGACTCGATAGAAGAATCATCAACTTATTAAGACTCATCGGCGTGTACGGAAATGAAATGAAAATGCCTGTTTACGTAGTTGGAGGATTTGTTAGGGATTTGCTTTTGAATATCCCAAACTACGACATCGACGTAGTGGTGGAAGGGAACGGAATAGAATTTGCAAAATACGTTGCAAAACAGCTCGATGCAATTGTAGTTCCGTATGAAAAATTCTATACGGCAACGCTTGTCTTTAAAGATGGGTTTAAAATAGACGTAGCTACAGCCCGAACAGAATATTACGAAAAACCAGGAGAACTTCCCCAAGTTGATGTGAGCACGATAAAGAAAGACCTTTACAGAAGAGATTTCACGATAAATGCAATGGCTATAAAATTAAACCCTAATGAGTTTGGAGTTCTTTATGACTTCTTCAATTGTCAGAAAGATTTGGAAGAGGGTATCATAAGAATTTTGCACAACCTTAGCTTTATCGAAGACCCAACGCGAATGATTCGAGCGGTTAGATTTGAAACAAGGTACAACTTCAAAATAGAAGAGCATACGCTCGAGATTCTGAAAAGAAACTTAGAAGCGAATTACTTAGAAAGAGTATCCGGTGCGAGGATAAGACAGGAGATAGAGAAAATATTGGAAGAAAAACAACCTTTGATTGCAATAAGGCGCTTAGCAGAACTTGGCATTTTGAAACATATTTTTCCAAAAACTTATTACACACCAACGATGGACGAGAAGTTGGAAAGAGTTTTCAGATTTTTGCCGTTGATTAAGCAAAGGTATCAGAATATAAGCAATTTCTATGCTATATCAACGGTGATTTTGGAGTTTTACGACAAGGAAACGTTAGAGTTTATGAGAAATCGTTATGGATATCCTAAGAAGTTCATCGAGAGTTTGAAATTTACTGAGAATATGATGTTACCACTGAAATCGATGGTTGAATCACAACTGGCTTTTTCAGATATTTACAAAGTGCTTGGCAAGGGAAATCCGTATATATTTATACATCTTTCCGCATACTTAGACGACGAGGGGCAGCAGTATCTTCTTAGATACATCGATGCTATTCTTAGTACAAAACTCGAAAAAGTCACTGGAAAATACGTTATGGAGAAATTCAACCTTAAATCAGGTCCGTTGATAAACGAAATTCTTGAAAAGTTATATGCAATGAAATTGGACAACCCAAGTCTTGATGAAATTTCGACTGCTGAGAAGATATTCGAAGAAACTCAAAATAAAATAAAACAAGCGGAAGTTTCTGAAAATACGAATCGATAAGGGTTACCTTAATTGATGTGGGTGATTGCCAGTGGCTGAGAGTTCGATGAGGAGATACATGCCATTCTTCATGTTCTTTGGCATGTTTTTCTATTTAATTTTTGGACTAGTAAAAGTTCAGATAATAGACCGACCGAAACACGTAGCACTATTGAACTCCCTACTTGCCCGAAGCTTTTACAACAGAGGACTTCGCGGGACGATATATTCATCAGATGGAGTCAAACTTGCTTGGAGTGAAAGGATACCAACACTCGTTTTGAGGAAATACACAGCAGAAGATGAGAAACAACTGAGAAAGTACATCGACGACTCTCAAATTGCTGTTTTGAAAAACAGCGGTAGTGTAGAAGTTACATGGGAACAGGCGTTTGTTTTGCAAAGCAAGGGCTATCAAATAATTCCCATTGAAAAGCGCAAATCGTATGGTTTTCTTTATCACATTGTTGGTAGTGTGAATAAAGATGGCGAAGGTATTGCAGGACTTGAGTATGTTTATAATGAGGTGCTCAAGGGCAAATTGTCAGTGTCATACGGTATTAGGTCGCCGGGTGGAAAATATAGTCAAGACATCTTAGAGAATCTTGGAGAAAATGGTATGGACCTCCAGACTACAATCAATTTTAAGCTCCAGAAGTTTGCATACGATTTACTTACAGAACTTGCTACACCTTCTGTTATCATAGTAAGTGATGTCCGAACAGGCGATATCCTTGCAATGGCTTCTTATCCTACACCGGATGTGGACTTAAACGAAATTGATACGCTTACATGGGAGAAGTTGGTTAATGACCCGCTCAAACCATTGCTTAACAGAGCCATATCAAACGTTTATCCACCTGGTTCTACTTTTAAGGTAATTACGGCTATCGCTCAGATGCTCTACGGTCATCCATCTACACTTTCTTGCAGTGGAGTGTTTCACTACAGAGATTCAAAAGGAAGGATTACAGCAACTTACAAAGATTGGCTTATTACTGGACATGGAGTTGTAGATTTAAAAAAAGCGATACGTGTATCATGTAATGTATATTTCTACAACGCGGCTTTGGATGTTGGAATCGATAAGCTTGTGAGTGTTTCAAAGGCATTTTACCTTGACCAGAAAACTGGTATCAGTTTACCAGGGGAAGTTGCCGGGACTCTACCATCACCAGAGTGGAAATTAAAAAGATTCGGCGAAAAGTGGTACCCTGGTGACACAGTTCTTTTTGGGATTGGCCAAGGCTTTCTTGATTTTACACCCATTCAAATTCTCAGCCTTTATAACACGATAGCTAACAAAGGCATATTTGTCAAACCAAGACTTGTTTTGAACGAGGAAGTTTTAACCAAAAAAGTAGCGCTAAACATTCCTGAACCCGTATGGGATACCATAATAGACGGACTGGAACAAGTGACAACTGTCCAAGGACCCGCTTCCAGTGGTGGAACGGCTGCGAAAAGTTTCAAAGGTTTTAAAATCACCGTTGCAGGTAAAACAGGTACAGCTCAAACGCACAGTGGTCCTCCCCATGCATGGTTTGTTGGGTTTGCACCTTCCAAGAATCCAAAGTATTCTGTTGCTGTGTTGATAGAAAACGGAGAAAGCGGTGGACATAACGCTGCACCGGTTGCTCGTAAGGTATTCGATTTTATGCTGGAAAATGGTTTCTTTAGTGAAAAAGAAAACGAAAAATAGGAAAATAGGAGGGAAATCGAGAGGTTATGGAAATAAAAGCACTGTATTTCAAAAACGATAATTGTGGTGTATGTGTTGCATTTCTACCAAAAATGAAGCGAATAGCCGAGGACTACAATCTTAACCTGGAAGTTGTGGATGTGATTGAAAAACCTGAGATAGCTGGTCAGAACATGGTTTTCACAGTGCCAACAATAATATTCGTGGACAGTGAGGGAAATGAACTAAAAAGATTTGCAAGAAACTTTTCTGAATTTGAAATAAGAGAATACATTCAAAGAATGTATGATATACTTGGTATAGAATAGACAGAAAGTTAAACTCGCTTTTTCACTTTTCACAAGGGGGTGTGGTTTATGGAGAAAGTGATAGGTATCTTAAGATTTGCATTGATGCGAGAAATTGAAGGAAGGGAATTTTACAAAGAGAAGGCAAAGAAGGTATCAAGTAAAGAAATCAAAGACCTTCTGGAAGGGCTTGCATACATGGAGGAGGACCACATCAAGTTTATCGAGAATTTGATGAAAAAAGTAGAAAACAACGTAGAAGTGACGCTTGACGATGCGCAACAAGCAATAGTTCGAACAGATTTCTTTGAAGGAAGAGAGAAATCGGAGATGGTGAATGGTTCGTTAGACCAGATGGCAAACGACCTTGCCATATTGAGAATGGCCTACCTTATCGAAGAAGACTTTGAAAAATTTTACAAAGAGAGTGCAGAGAAGGTATCGGATCCTGAAATGAAAAAGATTTTGAATTTACTTGGAACTTGGGAAAACGGTCACAAGAAAGCTTTAGAAGAGGCTTACGAGGAAGCAAAAAGAAGTTATTGGAATCAGCAAGGTTTTGAACCTCTCTTCTAATTTAAAAAAACTTGATAAAGGGGCTCAGGATAACCTGAGCCTCTTGTTTTTAAACGATGTCTCCAGGTGTTTGAAGGTTTTGAATTTCTTCTTATGGAATTAGATGTTCTTTTGATTTTTGAAATTCGGGTTATGATATAATACTATCGAATCCCTTCTGGGCTTATTTTGTACTCTTCAGAAGCTGATATAAAATAACAATACATGGGGGGAAGTTTATGGAGGAGGTTGTGAAAGACAGGAAAAAGGTAGTGTTTTTTCTTTTTTTATTGCTTGTAATACTGAATGCCGACCAGATGGTCATGAGTCCTGTAATTGGTATGATAGAAAAAGAATTCAATATCACAGATTCCCACATAGGTCTTATCGGTGGGGTTTTCAGCATAGTCGGTGCTTTGATTAGTCTTATATGGGGTTATCTTACAGACAAATACAGCAGGAAATGGCTTTTGGTTTCATCCATACTTGTAGGAGAGATTCCCTGTCTCTTGACTGCTATTTCAGGTTCTTACGGTGAATTTTTCTTTTGGAGAGTGCTAACTGGAATCGGAGTTGGGGCTTCGTTTCCTATATCTTACTCACTTGTTGGAGACCTCTTTGGCCATAAAGAAAGAGGTAAAGTGGTATCTATATTGGGCCTTGCTTCAACCGTTGGTAGCATAATTGGAATGCTTGTAGCAGGTTACACGGCTAATATCTTTGGTTGGAGGATACCTTTCATTCTTGTCTCAGCTCCAAACATTCTCTTAATACCTTTGATAATCAACCTCCTTGAAGAACCAAGACGTGGAGCAAGTGAAGAAGGTTTTTCTGAATCTGGTGTGGAGTATTCATATGTGACAAAACTCTCAGATTACGCACAACTGGTCAGGGTTAAAACTAACTTGCTTCTTTTTCTTCAAGGTATTGCTGGGACAGTGCCATGGGGGGCAATCCCATATTTCATGATAGAGTTCTTTAGACGAGAAAAATCTATGGATTTGAATCAAGCGACGACGATGTTTTTACTTTTTGCATTAGGAAGTATAGTTGGAAATATTGTAGGTGGCTTTACCGGTGAAAAAATATACAGACGTTCAAAAAAAATGGTTCCATTCGTGTCTGCAATTACAACCATATTAGGAGTTTTCCTAACCGTGAGTGTCTTCAGATATCCTTATGCATCCGGTGTATCTAGTGGAGCGTTAGGATTCTTAACGTTCGGGATGCTAGGGTTTATCGCAGCTGCTATGGATTCATACACGGGACCTAATGTGAAAATGATGTTACTAAACGTAAATGAACCAAAGGACAGAGGACGTATCTTCTCAATCTTTAACCTTACTGACTCGGTGGGAACTGGAATTGGCAGGTTTGTTGGAGGTTCCTTGTCTGTAGCTTTAGAAACGCTTGGAGCAGCTTTGGAAGTTACCGCGTATTTTTGGCTTGCTTGTGGATTTTTGCTCATGCTCTCAGCATGGTATTTTGAAATAGAAGTTGAGGCTCTTAACAAAAAGATGAGGACACTTGCTATGGAAATAGCTAATCAGGTAGTTAATGTGGAGACGGGTGATGAACAAAGAGAGTAATGGACAATAAAAAATGGCGGAGGCGGTGGGACTCGAACCCACACGGTGGTTTGACCACCACCGATTTTCAAGACCGGCTCCTTAGCCAGTTCGGACACGCCTCCGTCCAGCATGAAAGATTATACAACAAGTCTTCGGTATCGTCAATAGCTGTGCTATATAAACAAAAACTGCTTGTGGATAAAGGAGGTATGAAAATGAAAGAACTTAGGGAACTAAGTAAGTATCTCAAAAGGAAAATCACCGGGAAGACCTTGTATGCCTTACCACGTCAGTGGATTATTCCCAATTATTCTGGAAAGCTTTCCATGAAGGATGGAAGGTACTTTGTTGACCCTTATGAATATTACTCGATAATTATTGACACAATATTAGAAAACGACAAAGGTTTAGATTATTCAAAATCACTTGCGACGCTGAATGGAGAAAAGGATGCGACCTGGCTCAGAAAGGCGAAGATGTACGGTGCGTTGCCAAGAGCGACAACAGCTTATAACCACAAAGGATTTGGTGCCTTTGAGCCTGAAGACATCTTCGGTTACAAAGAATCTGGAACGTTCCTTAAAATGATAGGACTTTTACCCTATCTAAAAGAAATGGGAATAAACGTACTTTACATGCTTCCTATCTCCAAGATGAGCGATGTTTTCAAAAAAGGAGAGGTTGGTTCGCCATACGCTGTAAAGAACCCGATAGAATTAGATGAAAGTTACGCGGATCCACTCCTTGAAGGGGTTAAGTTGGAAGAACAATTCAAAGCATTGGTGCAGGCTGCGCATATGCTTGGGATTAGAGTCGTGCTGGATTTCATTCCACGCACTGCCGCAAGGGACAGCGATTTAATAAAGTCGCATCCTGATTGGTTCTACTGGATTAAAATTGAAGAAGCGGCAAGCTACAAACCGCCACATATACCACAGCTCCCGTTTAAAATACCAGAGCTTGAAGACTTAGAGGTTATATATTCATCGGATGAAGTTAAAACACACCTATCCAAATTCACGTTGTCACCCGACAAAATTGACAAGCAGAAATGGGAAAAAGTTAAGAAGATGGAAGGGGATATACTTTCAAATATAGCCAGAGAATTTGGAATTATAACACCTCCAGGCTTCTCAGATTGGGTGAATGACCCACAACCGACTTGGGACGATGTAACATTTCTTAGGCTATATCTTGACCATCCAGAGGCGAGTGCAAAGTATGTAAGCAAAGACCAGCCACCATACGTATTATTTGATGTTATAAAATCAAGTAAGTTCCCTGGTAATAAGCCAAACAAAAAACTTTGGGAATACATAGCAAACATTATACCAACTTATCAGAAAAAATATGGCATCGACGGTGCGAGAATCGACATGGGACATGCGCTACCCCCACAGCTTCAAGATATGATAATCTCAGCAGCCAGAGAAATAGACCCGGCTTTTGGATTTATTGCTGAAGAACTGGAAATGAAAAACGACAAGAAAGCAAAAGCTGAAGGTTATGACTGTATTCTTGGAAACAGTTGGTATGCAGTCGCAAGACCTTCGGAATTTTACAGATTCATTGAAGAAATAACACCTAATCTTGAGGTTCCTTACATAGCCTCATGCGAAACACCCGATACTCCGAGAGTCGTTGCACGAGAAAATGGGAACAAGCTTAAATACCTTGCACCGGCTTTGCTGTATTTGTCACCGAATTCAATAGCTTACATCAACAGCGGTCAGGAAATAGAGGAAATTCAGCCCATGAATCTCGGGCTCGACAACACAATTTATGGGAAAACACTCTTACCACCTGATGACCAATTTTATGGGAAACTTGCCTTTTTTGATTATTACGCTCTACACTGGGATAAAGCTAAAGATGATATGTACAACTTCTTAAAATGGGTGTTGAAGGTAAGGGATGAGATTTCTGAATTCATGGATTCGGAGTTTAGATACGTCTACTTAAATTACCAAGATGGAACAACTGCCAATTACAGTTATTGGAAAGGAGACAAGGGAGTTATAGTACTTGGAAACCTGGATTTCGTACACGAAAAGTACATAGAGATTCTTGTGAACGAAACAGTTGGTAGGAACATAGAAGTAAAAAGTGTAACTGTAGTAACAAGGCATGGGAAAAGGAAAATGGGATTCTCATTTGGCAACAACATTCCTGTGAACCTGATGCCTGGCGATTTTGTGATTCTTCTTGTTAATTGGGAGTAATTAAATACCACAAATAAAAACTACAGGTGCGCTCACTTGAGCGCGCTTTTTTACTGCTCCAGGCATAAAAGATAGCTTGTCAGTGGAAGTCTGCCTTAGTGATGAGTAGCTGAACCGTAGAGGAATAGTTTGGAGAAAGAAGGGTGAAGCCCGAGGAAAACCAAGGAGTGTTAGTTCCATCAACGACGGTTCGAGAAACACAATCCAGTGCGCAGTCGCGCATGACAACCAAGGAAACCCAGTATACCGATCGGTATGTACAGTGTTGTAAAAGAACTTTGAGTAAATACCTAATTGACCAGCTCCTATTCGATTGTTTCTATGACTCTTAAAATTCTTTGGAATTAGATAGCACTAATTAAAATAGTATGATATAATTAAAAAGAACAAATTTGTAAAGTCATATGAATTTCGATGCGCGTGTCTTGGAGGTGATAAGCATGAAAGTTAGCATATATGGAGCTGGGCGTGTAGGAATTAGTGTAGCGTTTTCTTTACTTCATTATGGCATTGCAGATGAATTAGTTATCGTTGATATTGACAAAGCCAGGGCTGAAGGAGAGGCTTTAGATTTACTTCACGCATCCGCCGTTTTCAAATATTGCAATATCTATGCCGGCAAGCCAGAAGATACAAAAGATAGTGACTTTATTATCATCACCGCTGGTAGAGCGCAAAGACCGGGTGAAACAAGACTTGAGCTTCTTGTTGATAACGTTAGGATAATAAAAGAAATATCGGAAAATATTGCACGGTATTCGAAAGATAGCATAGTTATAAACATAACAAATCCTGTCGATGTTTTAACCTACTTCATATGGAAATTTTCTGGATTACACACTTCCAAAGTATTTGGCACTGGCACAACACTTGATACGGCGAGATTGAGAGCTTTGTTGGCAAAAAACTTAGACATTTCCCCAGCAAGTATTCATGCATACGTTATTGGAGAACATGGAGATAGTGAATTTATTCCGCTTTCGAATGCCATGGTTGGTGGGGTGCCACTCACAGACTTTTGTAAAAAGTGTGAGAGAAGAGAAAGCGAAACGGTTCCATGCATTTCTTTCGAAAAAATAGCACATGAGGTAAGGACGGCTGCCTACAAAATAATTGAGAAAAAGGGTGCAACAAATCTTGCTATAGGTGCTGTTACTGCAAAACTAATAGATAGTATTTGGAAAAACGAACATCGAGTCTGGACACCTTCAGTGTATGTTGATGATGTGTATATCGGATATCCTGCGGTTTTAGGTAGGAAAGGCGTTGAAAGGATAATGTATCTAAAGTTAGCAAAAGACGAACAGGAAAAATTTGAATATTCAAAAGAAGTTATAAAAAAAGCCATAAAAGAAATAGAAGCCGCGATGTTAATTTAATTTTCTGATTATCAAAAAATCCCCTTGACAGATTTAGAGTATCATAGTAAAATGTGTATCGCTTGACGAAGTGTGGGTGCGTAGCTCAGTGGGAGAGCGCTTCCTTGACGCGGAAGAGGTCGTAGGTTCAATCCCTGCCGCACCCACCAGTTTTTTATGAGCGTTTAAAAACAAAGCGCTGGGGCGTCGTCTAATTGGCAGGACCCTGGACTTTGGCTCCAGTTGTGTAGGTTCGAGTCCTACCGCCCCAGCCAACCTTCCAAATGAAGCTTAGAAAAATGTTGGGCGCATTCGCGCCCTTTATTTTGGATTTTCTTTTATGGTTGCATTTATATTTTATACCCTTATCAAAAACGCCCGACTGAGTGTTCGAAACAAAAAATTCACACGGGCTTTATTGTATTTTTGAAAATGCGTGGTTATAATATCTCACGAATGTAGAGTTTGAAGGGAGGGTTAAGATGCCAACGATTAATCAGTTAGTGAGACATGGTAGGAAGAAAGTTAAGGAGAAATCTAAGTCACCAGCGCTTCAAGGACACCCACAGAAAAGAGGAGTTTGTGTTAGGGTTTCCACAATGACCCCAAAGAAACCAAACTCCGCTTTGAGAAAGATTGCAAAGGTTAGACTTTCAAACGGTATAGAAGTTACCGCATACATTCCTGGTATAGGACACAACCTACAAGAGCACTCTATCGTGCTTGTTAGAGGTGGAAGGGTTAAGGACTTGCCAGGTGTTAGATACAAGATAATCCGTGGAACCCTCGACGCAGCTGGTGTTGAGAACAGACGCCAGAGCAGAAGTAAGTATGGTGCCAAGAGACCAAAAGCGGGTGCAGCTGCGGCAGCTAAGGGTAAGAAATAAGGAGGGAATTAGATGAGGCGAAGAAGAGCCGAGGTTAGGGTAGTCCCACCAGACCCAGTTTATGGTGAAGTCCTTGTAACTAAAATGATTAATAAAGTTATGTGGGACGGAAAGAAGTCAATCGCTCAGAAAATAGTGTACGGCGCAATCGAGATTCTTGAGCAAAAAACAGGAAAGAGTGGTATCGAAGTTTTCAAGCAAGCAGTAGAAAACGTCAAACCTGTCGTTGAAGTTAGACCAAGAAGGGTTGGCGGTGCAACATATCAAGTCCCTGTTGAAGTCCAGGAACCAAGAAAAACAGCGCTTGCAATTAGATGGATAGTTGAGGCTGCAAGGTCGAAGAAGGGTAAACCAATGAAGGAGAAGCTTGCAGAAGAGCTTTTGAACGCTTACAACAATACAGGTGCTGCTATTAAGAAGAGAGACGACGTTCACAAAATGGCGGAAGCTAACAGAGCATTTGCACACTTTAGATGGTAATTTAAAAAGACAAAAGAGAAAGTGCCTTCGAGGAGGAAACTATGGAAGAGATAAAGGCTTTATACGTTGACTTGGATAAGCTTAGAAATATCGGAATAATGGCTCACATTGACGCCGGTAAAACAACAACGACCGAGCGTATTCTCTTTTTCACTGGAAGAAAGCATACCATCGGAAGCGTTGATGATGGAACGGCTACGATGGACTGGATGATACAGGAAAAGGAAAGAGGTATAACCATAACATCAGCAGCAACAACGTGTTTCTGGAAAGGTCACAGAATAAACATAATCGATACACCAGGACACGTGGATTTCACAATCGAAGTGGAAAGGTCGCTAAGGGTTCTGGACGGAGCTATAGCTGTTTTTGACGCGACTGCTGGTGTTGAACCACAGTCTGAAACAGTCTGGAGACAAGCTGATAAATACAACGTTCCAAGAATCGCATTCATGAACAAAATGGATAAGACCGGTGCGGATTTCGAAATGGCTGTTCAGACTATGGTTGAAAGGCTTGGCGCCCATCCTATTCCAGTCCAGATTCCGATGGGGGCTGAAAGCGACTTCAAGGGTATCATTGACCTGATTCAAATGAAAGCCATCAGGTGGCTGAATCCAGAAGGTACGGAATATGTTTACGAAGAGATACCTGAAGAATGGCGCGAAAAAGCAGAAGAAGCCAGGGAAGACATGATTGAAAAAATAGCCGAAGTAGACGATGAAATAATGATGCTCTATCTTGAAGGAGAAGAGCCTACAGAAGAACAGCTTCACGACGCTCTAAGAAGAATCACGATAGGGAACCTTGGAACACCAGTGTTCTGTGGTTCTGCCAAGATGAATGTAGGCATTCAACCACTTTTGGATGGAGTTATCAGGTATCTCCCATCTCCACTTGATTTGCCACCTGTCAGAGGATACGACAAAAACGGTAACGAAGTTCAGGTATTTCCAAAAGAAGATGCACCTTTTGTGGCTTACGCATTCAAGATACAAACTGATCCATATGTTGGTAAACTTACATTCTTACGTGTTTACAGTGGACGTTTGGAAAAAGGAAGTTACGTTATTAACACTACTAAAGGTGTAAAAGAACGCGTTTCAAGGTTGATATTCTTACACGCAGATAAGAGAGAAGACGTTGAATATGTAAGGGCTGGAGACATTGTTGGTGTTATAGGAATGAAGAGCACAATTACAGGCGATACTGTGTGTGAAGAAGGAACGCACGTAATTCTTGAAAAGATGGAATTTCCTGAACCTGTTATATCTATCGCTATCGAGCCGGAAACTAAAGACGACGAAACAAAGCTATCAAAAGCATTGCAAGCACTTCTCGAAGAAGACCCGTCACTTAGAGCATATGTTGACCAAGAGACTGGAGAAACAATTCTTGCAGGTATGGGTGAACTCCATTTAGAAATCATTGTGGATAGGCTAAAAAGAGAGTTCAACGTAAACGTTAGGGTTGGTAAACCACAGGTTGCCTACAGAGAAACGATAACCAGACCTGTGAAAGCGGAAGGTAAGTACATTAGACAGAGCGGTGGTAGAGGTCAATACGGACACGTTGTTGTTGAATTCGAACCTCTAAGCCTTGACAAGACATTTGAATTCGAAGACAGAACTGTTGGTGGTGTGATACCAAAACAATACATCCCAGCAATTGAGGAAGGTATCAAAGAGGCAATGCAAGTTGGTGTTCTCGCAGGCTATCCGGTAGTAGGAGTCAAAGCTACACTTGTTGATGGTTCTTACCACGAAGTTGACTCATCAGAAATGGCGTTTAAGATAGCGGCAAGCATGGCGTTTAAAGAAGCGATGGAAAAAGGTGCACCAGTTCTTCTGGAACCGATAATGAAAGTTGAAGTCACTACACCAGAAGAATACATGGGTAACATCATTGCAGATTTGAATTCCAGAAGAGCGCATATCGATGCACTCGAGAACAGGGGACACTTGAGAGTTATAAGGGCGCTCGTGCCACTAAGTGAAATGTTTGGTTACGCAACAACACTCAGGTCGCTATCTCAAGGAAGAGCAAACTACGTAATGGTTCTTTCACACTACGACAAAGTGCCTGACAAAGTTGCGGAAAAGATACTGAAAGGTGCTTAATTTAAGAACAATTAATAAGAACACAAAACTATACTCCACCATAGGTGAAGAAGGAGGGTCAAAGGTATGGCAAAGGAAAAATTTGTAAGAACCAAGCCTCACATGAACGTCGGTACGATCGGACACATTGACCACGGAAAGACAACACTTACAGCAGCTATCACAAAGTACTGTTCATTCTTTGGATGGGCAGAGTACACACCATACGAAATGATTGACAAGGCACCAGAAGAAAGAGCAAGAGGTATTACCATCAACATAACACACGTTGAATATCAAACAGAAAAGAGACACTACGCACACATCGACTGTCCAGGACACGCTGACTACATCAAGAACATGATTACAGGTGCAGCTCAGATGGACGGTGCAATCCTTGTTGTTGCAGCAACAGACGGTCCAATGCCACAAACAAGAGAACACGTCCTTCTTGCAAGGCAAGTTAACGTTCCAGCAATGATAGTTTTCATCAACAAAGTTGATATGGTCGACGACCCAGAACTTGTTGACCTTGTTGAAATGGAAGTCAGAGACCTTCTCAGCAAATACGAATTCCCTGGTGACGAAGTTCCAGTAATCAGAGGTTCCGCTCTCAAGGCAGTAGAAGCACCAAACGATCCCAACGACCCAGCATACAAACCAATCAAGGAACTTCTTGATGCAATGGATAACTACTTCCCAGAACCAGTTCGTGAAGTTGACAAACCATTCCTCATGCCAGTTGAAGACGTGTTCTCAATCACAGGTAGGGGTACAGTTGTTACAGGAAGAATCGAACGTGGCGTAATTAAACCAGGTGTTGAAGCTGAAATTATCGGTATGAGCTACGAAATCAAGAAGACAGTTATCACAAGCGTTGAAATGTTCAGAAAAGAACTCGATGAAGCAATTGCTGGTGACAACGTTGGATGTCTGCTCAGAGGTATTGACAAAGACGAGGTAGAAAGAGGACAAGTTCTTGCAAAACCAGGTTCCATTACACCACACAAAAAGTTCAAAGCGAACATTTACGTTTTGAAGAAAGAAGAAGGTGGACGCCACACGCCATTTACAAAAGGTTACAAACCACAATTCTACATCAGAACAGCGGATGTTACAGGTGAAATTGTTGACCTCCCAGCTGGTGTAGAAATGGTTATGCCTGGTGACAACGTCGAAATGACAATTGAACTCATCTACCCAGTTGCTATCGAAAAAGGTATGAGGTTTGCAGTTCGTGAAGGTGGAAGAACGGTTGGAGCAGGCGTTGTTTCTGAAATAATTGAGTAATCTGATTTTTCAGGACTTGATTATGTAAATAGAGTAAATGGCTCTTTGACAAAACGGTAATCGGGGGGGTTCCCCCCCTTTTCTAAGAAGGAGGGTAAGACATGCCAGGACAGAAAATTAGAATCAGACTCAGGGCATATGACCATAGATTGCTAGACGAATCTGCTAAGAAGATAGTGGAAGTAGCTAAACAGACAAATGCGAAGGTTTCTGGACCAATTCCACTACCAACGGAAAGAACGCTTTACGTTGTTCTAAGATCCCCATTGAAACATAAAGACTCACGTGAGCAATTTGAAAAGAAAATCCACAAGAGACTTATAGATATCATTGAACCCAACTCAAAAACGATTGACGCTCTGATGAAGATAAACCTTCCAGCAGGTGTCGACGTTGAAATCAATCTGTGAGTCCTCGGAGGTGTTTTATGATGAAATTTATAATTGCTAGAAAAATTGGAATGACCCGTTTGTGGAAAGATGACAAGGTTGTTCCTGTGACGGTCTTGAAGGCTGGTCCATGTGTTGTTGTTCAGAAAAAAACCGTTGATAAAGACGGATACAATGCAGTCCAGCTTGGATTTGAAGAAGTGAGTGAAAAGAAACTCACAAAACCACTTCTTGGAGTTTTCAAGAAGGCAAACGTGAAACCTATGAGAGTATTAAAAGAATTTAGAGTAGACAACGTAGACGAATACTCTGTCGGACAAGAAATCACAGTTGCAATTTTCCAAGAAGGCGATAAAATTGACATTACGGGTTGGACAAAAGGTAGAGGCTTCGCAGGTGCAATGAAGAGATGGAACTTCCAGGGTGGTCCAAAATCACACGGTGCGAAATTCCACAGAGAACTTGGTTCTGTCGGTCAGCACACCGAACCAGCAAGGATTTTCAAAGGTAAGAAGATGCCTGGAAGGTATGGAAACGAAAGGGTTACAATACTCAATTCGGAAGTTGTGAAAGTTGACCCCGAAAATAACCTTATAGCGGTTAAAGGTGGAGTGCCAGGAGCGAGGGGCAGCCTTGTTCTCATCAGAAGCGCTGTAAAAGTGGATAAGTGATTGTTCTAAATACTATTTGAAGCATGGCGCTTTCTGATGTGGTTCAGGGACGTGCTCCGAAAACGGAGTAAGGGAGGAAGAAGAACATGGCACATGTGGCACTTTGGAATGTGAAAGGTGAGAAGATTGGAACAATCGAAGTTAGTGACGAAGTTTTTAACATTGAACCAAACCTTGATGTTATGTGGCGTTACATCGACATGCAACTTACAAACGCAAGAGCGGGAACAGCATCGACAAAGACCAGAGGAGAAGTATCCGGTGGTGGAAGGAAACCATGGCCACAAAAGCACACCGGTAGGGCAAGGCAAGGCTCGATAAGGGCTATTCACTGGAGACACGGTGGTGTTGCTCACGGTCCGAAACCAAGGAAATTCTTGAAGAGATTGAACAAGAAGATGAAAAGACTTGCATTGAAGTCTGCACTTTCAGTAAGATTCAGAGAAGGGAACCTCATTGTTTTGAGTGACATACGATTTGATAAACCTCAAACAAAACAGATGAGAGAAGTTTTGAAAGCTCTCGGAATCGCTGACGAAAAGGTTCTTTTCGTTCTTCCAAAGAAAGAGGATTCTTACGTGAACGTAAAACTTTCCGGAAGGAACATTCCTGGTGTGAAGGTTATCATCGCAGATAACCCGAACAACAACGAAGGAAATAACATCGACGGATTGAACGTTTACGATATTATCAACGCCTCAAAGGTTGTCCTTACTGAGGGCACCGTTCGTAAAATTGAGGAGGTGCTCGGAAAATGAGAAAAGATTATTCTGACATCATCATTAGACCAATTATCAGTGAAAAGTCAATGAACCTGAGAGCAGAAAGAGAATACGTGTTCGAAGTAGACAAAAATGCAAATAAGAAAGAGATAAAAGAAGCAGTTGAAAAACTTTTCAACGTTAAAGTAGAACGTGTAAATACACTCATCGTGAAGCCAAAGCCCAAAAGAGACCTCAGAAGAGGTTATATGGCAAGAGAAGGACATACAAAAGAATGGAAAAAAGCCATAGTCAAATTAGCAGAAGGCTACACGATTAAAGAACTCCAAGCGTAAGGGGTGAATAACAATGGGTCTTAAAAGATTCAAGCCAACAACTCCAGGTAGAAGATTCATGGTCATACCAGACTTTTCGGAAATTACAAAAACAGAACCCGAAAAGTCGTTGGTAGTTCCTCTTAAGAAGACAGGAGGAAGGAACCACCACGGAAGAATTACGGTGAGGTTCAGGGGTGGTGGCCACAAGAGGCTTTACAGGATAGTTGACTTCAGAAGATGGGAAAAAGAAAATATTCCCGCGAAAGTTGTTTCGATAGAGTACGATCCTAACAGAACAGCAAGAATTGCTCTGCTTGTTTACGCCGATGGTGAAAAGAGATACATACTTGCTCCAAACGGTTTAAACGTTGGAGACACAGTGATGGCTGGACCAAACGCTGAAATAAAGCCAGGTAACGCACTTCCACTTGAAAACATACCAGTTGGTACAATTGTTCACAACATAGAGTTCTACCCACGTGGTGGTGCTAAAATAGCAAGAAGTGCAGGTGTTTCTTGTCAATTAATGGCAAAAGAAGGCGACTATGCACTTCTTAGAATGCCTTCCGGAGAGCTTCGCAAAGTTCATGTGAGATGCTATGCAACGGTTGGCGTTGTAGGAAACGAAGACCACAAAAACGAAGTTTCCGGTAAAGCAGGTAGGGAAAGATGGAAAGGTAGAAGACCACACGTCCGTGGTGTTGTAATGAACCCAGTTGATCACCCACACGGTGGTGGAGAAGGTAGAGGTAAAGGTCACCATCCACAGAGTCCATGGGGCGTTCCAGCGAAGGGTTACAAGACAAGAAGAGGTAAGAGACCAAGCGATAAATTCATTGTAAGAAGAAGGAACGCTTAATAAGCTGATAAGTGTTGAGCAATCAGGAGGTGTAATAAATGAGCCGTTCCAGTAAAAAGGGACCTTACGTAGATCCGAAACTGTTAAAGAAAATAAGAATGCTTAACGAAACTGGTGAAAAGAAGATTATAAAAACATGGAGTAGGGCAAGTACAATTGTTCCCGAAATGGTTGGCCACACAATTGCTGTCTACAACGGTATGAAACACATTCCGGTCTACATAACAGAAAACATGGTCGGGCACAAGCTTGGCGAATTCTCGTTCACCAGGAGATTTGGAGGTCACACGAACAAATCAGCTAAAAAAGGTGAGGTCAAGAAATAAGGAGGGAGTATATAATGCAACCCATCGTCAAAAGAGAAGGACTCAAAAGGTCCAAGTTCCATGCGAAACGTAAAGAGGTTCTTGCAACGTTACCAAAGTATGAAGCACGTGCTGTTGCAAGGTTTGTCCGCATATCTCCAAGGAAGGCAAGAGCTGTTGTTAACTCCATAAGGGGTAAAAATGTTTCAGAAGCGTATACAATTCTTGAATTTTCGCCTAAAAAGGCTGCACGAATCGTGTATAATGTGCTAAAATCTGCAGTAGCGAATGCAACGAATAATTTCGGACTTTCCGAAGATAACCTTTATGTTGCAGAATGTTATGTAAACGACGGACCAAGAATGAAGAGAGTTTGGCCACGTGGTAGAGGTAGAGCGGACATCATTCAAAAAAGGATGTCCCATATAACTGTTGTTGTTAGGGACAGAGAAAAAGAAAAAGAATACAAAGAAAATGCAAAATAATACAAAAACATGCTTGCGAGGTGATATAGGTGGGTCAAAAAGTTCATCCAAAGGGTTTTAGGCTCGGATTAACGGCAGATTGGGACGCACAGTGGTTCAATGAGAAAAAATACAGCGAATACTTACTCGAAGATGAAGCCATCAGGGACTTTATAAAGAAGACGTACAACCAAGCAGGTATTGCAAGAGTATTTATCCAAAGGCCAGATGCAGAAAGAGTATTGGTCACTATCCACGCAGCAAGACCTGGAATTCTTATCGGAAGAAAAGGCGCTGGCATAACAGAACTCAGACAATCACTCGAGAGCAAATTCAACAGGAAGTTCGGTGTTGATATAGTTGAAGTCAAAACGCCAGAGACCGAGGCAAGTCTTGTAGCAGAATCGATTGCACAAAAGATTGAGAAGAGGGCTTCTTACAAGATTGTTATGAAAAGAGCAATTGCTGCTGCGATGAGAAGGGGAGCAAAGGGAATAAAGATAATGGTCTCTGGTAGGTTGGCAGGTGCTGAAATCGCAAGAACCGAGTGGTATTTAAAGGGAAGACTCCCACTCCAGACACTTAGAGCTATCATTGATTACTCCACAGCCAGAGCAGAAACAAAATACGGAACCATAGGTGTGAAAGTTTGGATATACAAAGGCGATGCAAACATATAACTAACGTCTACTGACGTAATTTTAGTTTGAAACTGTCGACTCGAGAACGTGACACGATGGTGTAAAAGGAGGTTAGCAAAACCATGTTGATGCCGAAAAGAGTAAAATACAGAAAACAGCAAAGAGGCCGAACAAAAGGCGATGCAAAAGGTGGAGCATTAGTTGCCTTTGGTGAATACGGCCTTAAAGCATTAGAACCGGCTTGGATTACAGCACAACAGATAGAAGCTTGCAGGTTGGCGATAACAAGGACTCTCAAAAAGGAAGGAAAACTTTGGATAAAGATATTCCCAGATAAGTCATATACAAAACATCCACCTGAAACAAAACTTGGAAAGGGTAAGGGTAATGTTGAAGGTTGGGTTGCTGTAGTAAAGCCTGGAAAGGTAATGTTTGAAATCGGTGCTGTGGACGAAGAAACAGCCATTAGAGCGCTCGAATACGCGGCAACAAAGCTCCCGATAAAGACAAAGATAGTTACAAGACATCACATAGGTGGTGAAGCAGTATGAAGCCTGTGGAAATCAGAAATATGAGCAATGAAGAATTGTTAAAGCTTTTAGAAGAAAAGAAAAGAACACTAATGAACTTGAGATTCCAAAACGCGATGGGAGAACTCAGAGATTCCAGCTTGATTCAAAAAACTAAAAGGGACATCGCACGAATCAAAACAATCCTTCGCGAACGTGAACTTGGTATAAGGAGGTAATCCACATGCCTAAGAAAAGATTCATCGGAGTTGTTGTAAGCGATAAAATGGATAAGACTGTAACTGTTAAAGTGGAAAGACTTGTTAAGCATCCAAAGTTTGGAAAATACGTTAAAAGATCCAAGAAATTCTATGCTCACGACGAGAATAATGCTTGCAGAGTAGGAGACATAGTTGAAATTGAAGAATCAAGACCCCTCAGCAAACTGAAAAGATGGGTTGTCGTAAGAATCGTTGAACGTTCAAAACTTGGAGAAACGCCTGAGACAGAGGTATTAGACACGGAACTACTTGAAGGGGGTAGTGAACAATGATACAGAACGAAAGCTACCTCGTAGCGGCGGATAATTCTGGTGCTAAGGTTTTAAGGGTTATCAGAGTGCTTGGAGGTTCTCACAAGAAGTACGGAACAGTTGGTGATATTGTAGTTTGTAGTGTTAGGGAAGCTGTACCAAACACAGATATTAAGAAGGGCGATGTTGTCAAAGCAGTTATCGTGAGGACAAGAAAAGAGATTAGAAGACCAGACGGAAGTTACATAAGATTTGATGACAATGCAGCCGTAGTGCTTGATAAGTTTAATCAGCCAAAGGGAACACGTGTTTTTGGACCAGTGGCAAGGGAACTCAGAGAAAAAGGATTCATGAAAATTGTATCTCTTGCTCCAGAAGTATGGTAAGGGGTGGTAATCGATGGCACAGAAGATTAAAAAAGGTGATACAGTTCAAGTTATTTCTGGAAGAGACAAAGGTAAGAGAGGAGAAGTTATACAAGTTCTCCCAAAGGAACAGAAGATTCTTGTCAGAGGAGTAAACGTCGTAAAGAGACACCAAAGACCTACCGGACAGCTGAGGCAGGGAGGAATTATCGAGAAAGAGTCACCACTTTACTGGTCAAAAGTCATGCTCGTGTGTCCAAGCTGTGATAAACCAACAAGAGTAGGGTTTAAAGTGCTTGAAGACGGTTCAAAAGTGAGATTTTGCAAGAAATGCGGAGAAATCATAGATAAGAAGTAAGGAGGAGTAAAAAATGGCCTACGAATACGTACCGCTGAAAGATAAATACCTTAAAGAAGTGGTACCGACGTTAATGAAAGAATTTGGTTACAAAAATATCCACGAAGTTCCAAAGCTAGTTAAGGTTGTTATTAACATGGGTGTTGGAGAAGGTGCGAGAAATAAAGAAATCATTGAAGCGCACGCAAGAGAACTTGCATTAATTACTGGTCAAAAGCCTCTCATTACGAGAGCGAAGAAGAGTATATCCAACTTCAAAATCAGAAAAGGCATGACAATTGGTGTTAAGGTCACGCTCAGGGGACCAAGGATGTACAACTTTGTTTACAAACTTATCAATCTTGTTCTTCCAAAAGTTAGGGACTTCAGAGGACTTAATCCAAACTCATTCGATGGAAAAGGAAATTACAGCTTTGGTTTAACAGAACAACTCGTCTTTCCAGAGATTTCACCAGACCAAATTAAAAGAATCCAGGGTATGGATATAATAATTGTGACAACAGCGAAGAGGGACGAGGAAGCAAGAAGACTTTTGGAATTGCTTGGCTTCCCATTCAGAAAGCAGTAAGATAATCGTGAGGAGGGAATATTAAATGGCAAAAAAATCAATGGTTGAAAGATGGAAGAAGCCAAAAAAGTACAAAGTTAGAGAATACACAAGATGCCATATTTGTGGAAGGGTTCACTCAGTTTACAGAGAGTTCGGAATATGCAGAGTTTGTTTCAGAAGACTCGCTAACGAGGGAAAACTCCCGGGCGTTAGGAAAGCAAGTTGGTAATCATGGAGGTGTTAACCGTGTGGAGCGACCCAATAGCTGACATGCTTACAAGAATAAGAAACGCAAACCTTGTTTTCAAAGACCAAGTAGATGTTCCTGCTTCTAACCTCAAAAAGGCGATAGCTGATATTCTTGTAAGAGAAGGATTCATAAAAGGATACACATATATTGAAGACGGTAAACAGGGCATACTCAGAATTCAGATGAAATATAAAGGTTCAAGAAAGAACAGAGAAAGAGTAATTCACGGGATTGTGCGTGTTTCTAAACCTGGGAGAAGGATTTATGTTGGTAAAGCAAACCTCCCAAGAGTTAAGAATGGACTAGGAATAGCTATTCTCTCAACATCCAAAGGTGTGCTCACCGACAAAGAAGCAGCTGAACTTGGAGTCGGTGGAGAAGTTATCGCCTACATCTGGTAAGGAGGTGCAGCTACATGTCTCGTATTGCGAAAAAACCCGTCGTACTTCCATCGAATGTCCAGTTAACAATCACCGACTCTGAAATAAAAGTAAAGGGTCCAAAGGGCGAGTTGAAACTCGCTACCCACCCATATGTGAACATCAAGGTAGAAGGTAACGAAGTTTGGTTCTCACCAAACCTCGAAGTTGCAAAGAGAAAAGCGGATGAAAAGAAATTTAAAGCTATGGTTGGAACATACTGGAGACTTGTAAGAAACATGGTAATCGGTGTTACAGAAGGGTTCAAGAAAGAACTGGAAATCGTAGGTGTTGGTTACAGGGCACAACTCCAAGGTAACAAGCTTATCATGAACCTTGGATATGCTCACCCTGTTGAAATGGATATACCATCTGATGTGAAAGTTGAAGTCCCTGCACCAAACAAAATCATTGTTAGTGGTATTGACAAGCAAAGAGTAGGCCAAGTTGCAGCTGATATCAGAAAATGGAGAGAACCTAACCCATACAGTGGAAAAGGTATTAAATACGTAGACGAAGTTATCAGACTCAAAGAAGGAAAGAAAGCATAAGGGGGTATAAAACGTGATTAAGAGAGAAGACCGCAAGAAATTGAGGCTTGTCAGGCATAGAAGAATAAGGAAAAAAATATTTGGAACACCCGAAAGGCCAAGACTCGCTGTTTACAGAAGCGAAAAGCACATCTATGCACAGATAATAGATGACACCGTCGGAAGAACACTTGTTGCAGCATCCACGGTTGAGAAAGACATAAAGGAAAGGGTTAAAAAGACTTGGAATGTAGCAGCAGCTAAAGAGGTAGGAAAAATCATTGCAGAAAGGGCATTGGCAAAGGGTATCACTACCGTTGTTTTTGACCGTGGCGGATTCAAATACCATGGAAGAGTTAAGGCTCTTGCGGATGCTGCAAGAGAAGCTGGATTGAAATTCTAATTGTGTAGGTTAGGAGGTGCTCACAGTGTCAGAAATTACAGAAAAGATAAAACAGTCTGCCGAGACATTTGAGGAAAGGATAATAGAAATCAGAAGAACAACAAAGGTTACAAAAGGTGGTAAGAACCTTTCGTTCAGAGTACTTGCCGTTGTTGGCAATAGGGATGGTAAAGTCGGCATTGGTGTTGGAAAAGCAAGAGAAGTGCCCGATGCTATTAGAAAAGCGCTTGTAAGTGCAAGGAGAAACATGATAGAGGTACCTGTTGTGAAAGGAACAATACCACACGAAGTCGTTGGTAAGCAGGACGCTGCAAAGATACTCATGAAGCCCGCTGCCCCTGGTACCGGTATCATCGCAAACGGTACAGTTCGTGCTATTCTTGAATTAGCGGGTATTCAAAATGTTCTAACCAAAGCAATGGGTTCAACAAACCCGGTTGTAATGGCTCAAGCAACAATAAATGGGATAAAGAATCTCTATCCAATTGAAAAGATAGCAGCACTAAGAGATATAACCCCTGCTCAAGTAGTTCGTGGAGTCAAAAAGGAGGGCTAAGATATGAAGAAATTGAAAATTACGCTTGTAAGAAGTCCTATTGGATACAAATACGACCAAAAAGATACAGTCAGAAGACTTGGACTTAGAAAGATGCACCAGACTGTAATTAAGGACGACACACCACAGATTAGAGGTATGGTGGAAAAGGTAAAGCACCTTCTTAAGGTTGAAGAGATAGAAGAATAATGATAAGGAGGGAATAAGAAATGCCTGAAATTCTTACTATAGACCAGCTTAGACCGACTCCCGGTTCAAACAAAAAGTTCAAACGTCTTGGAAGAGGTCAAGGCTCCGGAAAAGGAAAGACAGCAGGTAAGGGACACAAGGGACAAAAAGCAAGAGGTAAAGGTAAGGTCAGTCCATGGATGGAAGGTGGACAGACACCACTGCACAGAAGACTTCCAAAGTTCGGATTTAAGAACTTCACTAAGAAAGTCTATGCTGTTGTTAACCTTGACACACTTGAGGAAAAATTCGAGAGCAACGACGTAGTAACACCTGAAGTTCTTTTGGAGAAAGGGATAATTAACAAGATTTATGATGGTGTTAAGATACTTGCCAGAGGAGAAATAACAAAGCCACTCGTAGTGAAGGCACACAAATTTAGTGAAAAGGCGAAGGAAAAGATAGAAAAAGTCGGCGGTAAAATAGAGGTGATCTAATAATGTGGAAAGCGCTGCGCAATGCGATGAAGATTCCAGAGGTGCGGGATAGGGTTATCTTTACATTTTTAATGTTGCTTGTCTTCAGGTTAGGGATTTACGTCCCAGTTCCTGGTATAAACATCAAAGCTTGGGGGGAAGCGCTTTCCAAGCAGGGCACCGGCCTTGCCGGTGGCGTTCTTAGTTTTTATGACGTCTTTACCGGTGGTGCCTTTAGCAGATTCTCCGTATTCTCAATGAGCGTTACACCATACATTAACGCATCAATTATTATGCAACTTCTTGCTTCCATTATTCCTTCTCTCAAAGAACTTCTCAAAGAAGGAGAAGAAGGTAGGAAAAAATTCCAGCATTATACGAAGAATCTAACAATCGGTCTTGCAGCGCTCCAATCATTTGTTGTTTCGTTTGGCTTAGCTAACAGTTATCAAGGAATAATTGCAGTCAACAAGTGGTTGTTCTCATTTGTCTCAACGGTATCCCTTGTTGCTGGAACTATGTTCTTGCTCTGGATAGGTGATAGAATTACTGAGAAAGGTATTGGGAATGGCGTGAGTATCCTCATTTTTGCTGGTATTGTTTCGAGATATCCTGCATACTTCAGGAATGCGGTTCTTGGAAATCTCAACATATTTGGTTGGATTTTCCTTATCGCAATTGCAGTATTCATGGTTGTTGCTATAATTTATGTCCAACAAGCTGAAAGAAGAATCAAAATCGAATATGCTACAAGAATGGTTGGAAGAAGGATATACGGTGGAACGAGCACGTATCTGCCGATAAAAGTCAATCACTCTGGAGTTATCCCAATAATCTTCGCATGGGCGATAGTTAGCATCCCGGAAGCAATTGCGCAAATCACAGGTGCACAGTGGGCAATTAAAGTTTTTAGTATGCAGAGTCCACTTATGATAATAATTTACGCGTTGTTGATATTCTTCTTCACATACTTCTACAGCGTTGTAGTCATCGACCCAAAGGACATTTCAGAAAATATCAAACGTTACGGTGGATTTATCCCTGGTATCAGAGCCGGAAAACCAACGGAAGAATACATTACTTACGTGCTTAACAGAGTGACGTTTATAGGTGCCATCTTCTTGGTCGGTATTTCCTTGCTTCCATATCTTGTTGAGGGCATAACAAGAGTTAACATCTGGCTTGGTGGAACGAGCGCTCTTATCGCTGTTGGTGTTGCACTTGATATAGCTCAGCAGATAGAAGCACACCTCATAATGAGAAATTACGAAGGTTTTGTTAAGAAGGGAAAAATTGCCGGTAGAAGATAAGAAGAGTAAGAAGGTGAAGATATGAACCTGGTTTTCTTGGGACCTCCGGGTGCTGGAAAAGGAACTTATGCAAAAAGGTTAGTCGAGAAATACAATATACCACACATCTCAACAGGCGATATATTTAGAGAAGCGATTGCAAAAGGAACGGAACTCGGAAAGAAAGTGCAGGACATAGTGAATTCTGGAAATCTCGTTCCAGACGAACTAACGAATGCCTTGGTTGAGGAGAGATTAAAGCAACCAGACTGCGCAGATGGTTTTATTTTGGATGGATATCCAAGGACGCTAAACCAAGCTCAAGCATTAGACAGTATGCTTTCTGCTATGGGTAGAACATTGGATGGAGCTATATACTTCGAAGTCGATGAAGAAACCGTTGTCCAAAGGATTTCAACCAGAAGAGTGTGCTCTAAATGTGGTAAGGTTTACAACTTAATCACACTCCCACCAAAACAAGATGGAATTTGTGACGATTGTGGTGGACAACTAATTCAAAGAGAAGATGACAAGGAAGAAGTTGTTAGAAGCCGATACAGAGTCTATATCGAAAAAACGTCGCCGTTAATCGAATATTATAGAAATCAAAACAAACTTTTTACTTTAGATGGCAGAAAAAGTGTAGAAGAAGTAATGAAAATGTTGTTTAATATATTGGGTGGTATCGAAAAGAAATGATACGAATTAAGACCAAACAAGAAATCGAGAAAATGAGAATCGCAGGACGCGCAGTTGCGGCTGTTCTTGAGGAAGCAAAGAAGGTAGTAGTTGAGGGTGCAACTGCACACGATATAGAAATAATAGCAGAAAAAGTTATCAAAGAACATCGTTGTAAACCAGCTTTTAAAGGTTACGGAGGATATCCTTATGTCACTACCGTCTCAGTAAATGAAGAGGTTATACACGGTTTTCCTTTAAAAAGTAAAGTTTTTAAAAAAGGTGACATTGTTTCAGTAGACGTTGGAGCAATATACGAAGGATACTATGGAGACGGTGCAGCCACGTTTATTGTAGGGTCAACAGATGAAACTGGGCAAAAGCTTGTTGAAGTTACCAAACAATCTCTGATGCGTGCAATAGAATTAATAAGACCAGGCGTAAGGTTGGGAGATGTATCTTACGAAATACAAAGCTATGTAGAAAGCCATGGATTCAACGTTGTTAGGGATTTTGTCGGTCATGGTGTAGGAAAACAACTCCACGAAGACCCACAAGTTCCAAACTATGGCAAACCAGGAACGGGTTTAGTTTTAAAGGCGGGAATGACACTTGCTATAGAACCTATGGTTACTGAAGGCGGCTGGCACGTAGTTGTTTTGGAAGATGGTTGGACGGTAGTTACCGTTGATGGTAAACGCGCGGCACATTTTGAACACACTATTGTGATTACGGAGAACGGTTGTGAGGTATTGACAACTATGTAAGTTGTTAACAAACGTGGGAAGTTTTGGAAGGCTGAGAGGTGATTTTTCTGAAAAACAAGGAAGACGTCATACGAATGGAAGGAACAATAGTTGAAGCACTACCTAACGCTATGTTCAGAGTACAACTCGACAACGGGTTCAAAGTGTTAGCACACGTTTCCGGAAAAATGCGAAAGAACTTCATCAGACTTGTACCGGGAGACCGTGTAGTTGTCGAACTAACAGTTTACGACCTTACACGTGGTCGGATAGTCTATCGAAAGAAGATAGACGCTAAAGGCGAAGAAGAGATACTTGACGACGAAGAATGAATAACAATAAAACAGAAAAATTTTTCCGAAAGGAGAGGTAACTATGAAGGTGAAAGCATCCGTTGGAAAAAGATGCGAGTACTGTAAGATTATTAGAAGAAAAGGAAGAGTTTACGTTATTTGTAAGGTAAACCCCAAACACAACCAAAGACAGGGATAAGATTGTGGAAAATTTTCTGAGGAGGGAGATTAATGGCTCGTATCGTTGGTGTTGAAATACCGAGCAACAAAAAGGTTCACATCGCACTTAGATACATATACGGGATAGGACCGACCAGGGCACTTGAAATCTGCAAAAACACGGGTGTGGATCCAGAAAAAAGAGTTAAAGACCTTACTGAAGACGAAATCAGCAAGATTTCATCTTTCATTCAGCAGAACTACAAGGTCGAAGGTGAGTTAAGAACAGAAGTTATGAGAAATATCAAGAGGCTTATAGATATCGGATGTTACCGCGGCTTAAGGCACAAACTGGGGCTTCCAGTAAGAGGTCAAAGAACCAGGTCGAACGCAAGGACACGGAAAGGTCCAAGACCAAGCAGGATTAAGAAAAAAGGTAAATAAATTTGACGACCTAAAAGGTTAAGAAGGATAGTTATATTTCTTAGGACCGAAAGAACCGAAGGAGGGAAAGCTAAATGGCGAAAGGTCGAACAAGAGCAAAAGCTAAGAAAAAGGTAACCGTTGACCATGGTGTAGTGCATATCAAGTCTACCTACAATAACACAATAGTCACATTAACAGACCCAAACGGAAACGTTTTAACATGGGGAAGCGGTGGTACAGCAGGTTTTGAGGGCACGAGAAAAGGAACACCCTATGCAGCTCAACTTGCAGCTGATAAGGTAGCAAAAGAAGCTCTCAAGATGGGAATTAAGAGGGTCGATGTAATCGTCAAAGGACCTGGTGCAGGTAGAGAAACAGCTATCAGAACACTCCAAGCAGCAGGACTGGAAATTGAAAACATAAGAGATGCCACACCAATCCCATTCAACGGATGCAGACCGCCGAAAAGAAGAAGAGTCTAATTTACGAATTTTGCGTCTGAGTGATAAGGAGGGAAAATAATGGCACGATATACAGGTGCTCTTTGCAGGCTTTGCAGAAGAGAAGGAATGAAGCTTTATTTGAAAGGCGAAAGGTGTTTCAGCGAAAAATGTCCTTTTGACAAAAGACCTTTTGCACCCGGGCAACATGGTAGGGAAAAGAAGAAATTGACACAATACGGTTTGCAATTAAGGGCGAAGCAAACAATGAAGAGGATATACGGTGTGCTTGAAAAACAGTTCAGAATTTACTACGAACGAGCTGCAAAACAAGCAGGCGATACCCGTGAAAACTTGGTTGCGCAGGTTGAAAGAAGACTTGATAACGTGGTATATAGACTTGGATTTGCCATCAACAGAAGAACTGCAAGGCAACTTGTCTCACACGGCCATATACTTGTAAACGGCAAAAAGGTTGACATACCATCATACCAAGTAAGACCTGGCGACGTTATTTCCATAAAAGAAAGCAGCAGAGGAATTCAACCGATAAAACAAGCGCTCGAACTTAACAAAGGTAGAGCAGTTGCTCCATGGCTTGAAGTGGATTACGACCAATTCACAGGAAAATACGTCAGGAATCCAAAACTCGAAGAAGTTACAGACCTTCCAGTCAATGTTCAGGCTATCGTTGAATTCTACTCGAGGTGATGTTAATGCTTCAAACCTTTGGAAGGAAGTTCAGACTCGAAGAACAAGCCGAATACGAAGACCATTACTATGCAAAGTACTCTATCTCGCCGCTTGAAAAAGGTTACGCAGTTACAATAGGAAATACGTTGAGAAGAGTTTTGCTCTCTTCGATTCCCAGTTTTGCAATCACGGATGTCAGGTTCATAAAACCTGAGAAGTACCACGAGTTTGATACAATAGAAGGTGTTAAAGAAGACATAATGGATATCTTGTTGAATTTGAAAAAGGTCCAGCTGCGCGTAGAAGCATACGTCGAATCCCCCGTTAAGCTTATTATTGAAAAGAAAGGACCAGCCGTATTGACAGCAAAAGATATCCAATGCCCAGCTGGAGTCGTGGTGGTAAATCCAAATCATTACATAGCCACGCTTAATGAAGATGCGGATATTGAGGTTGAGCTTTACGCAACATTTGGAAAGGGTTTTGTCCCTGCAAGTGAAAGAAATGAGAGACCAGAAATTGGTTGGATTGTCATGGATGGTGTTTACAGCCCTGTTTTGAAAGTGAACTGGCTCGTTGAAAACGTGCGTGTTGACAAGAGAACTGACTTTGAAAAATTGATACTCGAAATATGGACGAAAAAGAGTATAAAACCCGCTGAGGCTTTGAAACATTCACTGAAAATCATACTGGACCACTTCAGCTTCATTGAACAAAGCCTGAGCGATGTTGAAGAACTACCTATCCCGGCGTATCAAGAAACTTATTCTGTAGTTGAAGAAAGCGTATCTACAGAAGATGTTGCATCAAAGAAAATAGAGGAACTTGAACTCTCTGCAAGGTCACTGAACTGCTTGAAGAGGGACAAAATAGAAACGATAGGTGACCTGCTCGAGAGAACAGAGGAAGATTTGCTCAAAATCAAGAATTTTGGAGTTAAATCACTTGAAGAAGTGAAGGAAAAGCTCAAAGAAAAATTCGGTCTTTCGCTAAGAAAGGGGGACAAATGAGATGAGACATCGAATGAAGAGAAACAAAATCAATAGATACGGTTCTCACAGAACATCTCTCATGAGAAACCTTGCAAAAGAAATAATTGAGCACGGAACGATTATGACAACAACGGTGAAGGCAAAAGTCGGAAAGACATACATAGAAAAACTTATAACAAAGGCAGTAAAGGCTTACAAAATTAAGGATGAAAACAAAGCAGAAAGCGTTGCTCTCAGAAGACAAATATTTGCAGAACTTGGTGACAGAAGACTTGTAAATAAACTTGTCGATGAAATAGCTCCAAAATACGCTTCCAGAAATGGAGGTTACACAAGAGTTATTAAAGTTGGTCAAAGAAGAGGCGACGGAGCAGAACTTTCAGTGCTCCAGCTTGTTGAAGAGTAATTCTTGAGCAAAAAATGGAGAACTGATTATTCACAGCAAAAGAGGGGGCGTAATGCCCCTTTTTAAAGTGATAAAGGCTTCAAATAAACTAGGAGGTGCAAAGATGGAAGTCAAAGAAGTTTCAAAAGATAAGAACATGATAGTACGTGAATACCTTTTCGACAAAAATGACATAGCAAGATTGGAAGACAAAGCTGTTGCTGAACTGAATAGAAAAAGATACCACATAGAAGGGTTCAGACCCGGAAGAGTTCCAAAGGAAGTTTACAAGCTAAGATTGAAAGAGGCATTCTATGAAATCTACGTTGCAGACGAGGCAATTAAAGAAGTGGAGAATGAACTTGATAAAGAAGAACTTCAACTGCTTCTCCCACCAGTAATTGCAGATGCCAAGTTCTCTGCTGAAACTGGAAAAGTTGTCGTTGAACTCCATACAGAACCAGAAGTTAAGTTTGAGCCCGCGAAACTCAAATTGAGAAAGGCAAAAGAAGAAGAAGTCCTCGATGGTTACGTGGACATGAGGGTGAACTATGTCATAGAGGAAAATGCTGTACTTGAGCCAAAAGATGGGCAGGCTGAGGAAGGCGACCTGGTCAAAGTAAAAGAAACGGTTATGCTCGGAGAAAAGAAACTCAGAGATGCGGAAGAGAGAGAATACGTCCTTTTGAAGGACGATGAAAGAGAAGTTGTAAAACAACTTTTTGGTAGGAAAAAAGGCGATGTTGTGGAATTTGAAAAAACCTTTGAAAAAGGCGATGACAAAATTGTCTATAAATACATCCTTGAGGTAGAGGAAGTTTACAACAGAATTCTTCCAGAGTTTACAGATGAGTTTGTAAAATCTTTGGCAATCGAGAACGTAGAAACAACTGAACAGCTCAAAGAAAAGTTCAGAACAGAAGGCAAGGAGATATACGATAGAGAATTAGCGGAATCCTACCGTGCACAAATAATGGATCAAATTCCGGAGATTGCTGAGATAGAAATCAGCGAAAAGACAATAGAAAGAGCTGTTGAGAACATCATAGATAATCTAAAAGAAGGCGGGAAATACGAGTCTTACGTTCAAAACTACGGAAGCGAAGAGAAACTTATCGAAGAGCTTAGAAACTACTATTTGAATATGATAAAGAAAGATTTAGTTGTAAAGAAAATTGCGGAAGAGAATAACATCAAAGTCGATGCGGAAGACATAAAGGCGTATGCAGAAAGAGTTTCGGTTGAATGGGGAGTAAGTCCTGACAGGGCGGAAGCTATAATTAAAAGCAGGCAAGATATAAGGAACGAAGTAGTCATGGAAATAGTAGAGTCAAAGGTTGCAAAAATTCTTGCAGAAAAAGCGCAGATAGAGGAAGTATCATTTAAGGAGCAAGAAAATAAGCAAGAGGTTGAAGAGGAGAAAAAATCTGAATAATTAAGTAAAACCTCTAAGATATTTGGGGAGATGAGAAACTATGGAAATAGATAAAGAAATGAAGAAAATACTCGACCAATATGTTCCTATAGTTATCGAAACAACTGGTAGATATGAACGTGCTTACGACATCTATTCGAGATTATTAAAAGATAGAATCATATTCCTCGGTAGTGCTATTGATGACCATGTGGCGAATTTGGTAGTAGCGCAGTTGTTGTTCTTGGAAGCAGAGAATCCAGACAAGGATATACAACTTTACATCAACTCACCTGGAGGTTTAGTAACAGCTGGGCTTGCGATATACGATACGATGCAATACGTAAAATGCGATGTTGCAACTATCTGTATCGGTCAAGCAGCATCGATGGCGGCGGTGCTTTTGGCGGCTGGTACAAAAGGAAAGAGATTTGCACTTCCAAATAGCCGTATAATGATTCACCAGCCACTCGGCGGTGCCGAGGGAACTGCCAAGGATGTGGAGATACTTACAAAAGAACTCCTAAGAATTAAACATCTCATAAATGAAATCCTCAGTAAACACACAGGCCAACCTATAGAAAAGATAGAAAGAGATACCGACAGAGATTTCTTCATGAGTGCACAAGAAGCACAAGAATATGGTATAATAGACAAGGTGATTATGCCTGGAGAAAGATAATGAACGAAAGTCAATTGTTTGGAATTTAAAAAAACGAGAAATTTAAGTGGGGAGGAAGAGAGTATGTCAGGTCACAATAAGTGGGCAAACATTAAGCACAGGAAGGCCGCCCAGGATGCGAAGAGGTCAAAGATATTTACGAAGATTATTAGGGAAATCATTGTTGCTGCGAGAGAAGGTGGCGGAAATCCGGAAACAAACCCAAGACTAAGAGCAGTTCTTGAAAAAGCAAGAGAAGCGAATATGCCAAAAGACACGATTGAAAGGTCCATAAAGAAAGGTACTGGAGAGTTAGAAGGTGAAAAGTACGAAGAAGTTATCTACGAAGCATATGCACCAGGTGGGGTTGCACTTTACATATTAGCTTTGACTGATAACAAAAATAGAACCGCTCAAGAATTGAGACATATACTCAGCAAAAATGGTGGTTCACTTGCAGAAAGCGGTTCCGTTGCTTGGATATTTGAAAGGAAAGGTGTTGTAGAAATCCCAAGAGAAAAAATAGCTGACATGGACGAATTTACACTTTTGGCAATCGATGCTGGTGCGGAAGACATCGAAGAGGGCGACCCAGTCCTTGTTTACACCGCTCCTGAAAGCTTGACAACGTTGAGAGAAAATCTAGCAAAGAATGGTTTTGAAGGAACTGCGAAAATCACCTACAAACCAAAGAACTATGTCAAAGTCAGTGGTTCTGATGCAGAAAAAGTTTTGAAACTTGTCGATGCACTTGAAGATAACGATGATGTTCAAGAAGTATTCGGCAACTTCGACATCGACGATGCAGAACTTGAAGCCATAATGGCTAAGTTGGAAGGGTAAGTAGTTGAGAAGCTCAGTATTTATAATGGAGCTGAAAACTTTGAAGAAAAAAGCTCCTATGGTTAGGTTAAATCTACTATTTGTAATTGTTTTTATTCTCACCATCAATACAATTTTAATAGGAGAGACGCTCTTTTTTGGCGTCTCTCCATTTGATATTTCATACAAACTATCGGCTCGATACGATTTTTCATTTTGGAAATTCAAAACCAAGTTCAAATCTGATATTGAACTCAGTGAAAAAGAAGGTTTTCTAAAAATCACTCCTAATTTCGCGAATGTATTTGAGTATTTTGAGTTTATAAATGAACCGTACAAAGTAACTTACTCTGACCTGAACACCGACATTCCGTTTACAACATTTGCCAATCCAGCTAAAAAGAGTTGGTATGTAACCTGGGTTAACACTGGTTATTTTTCGGATGGATACGTACACAAGAACGACTATTTTTCAATCCTCAGTGATTTATCTCATGTCAACCTAACGTTTAAAATATATGGTGTGGATATCTTTTTTGAAAATTCATCAAACGGAATTACTGTAGGAGCTGGTAACAAGACATACTTGTTTATTGGTGAAAAGACAGGACTTGGATTTTTACTGAGTGAGAACTCGTTCATTATATACACACTCGTTTTTTATGAAAATGGTAGCCTTTCATCAAAGATTGGTTTCACCCTCAAGGATGATAATTTAGAAATCAATTTGATAAACGATGAGATAGATGGTCAGAAGACTGTTGCAGGCAAAATTACCTTGAAAGTGGGTGATTTATATGTCGTTGGACGACTTCAAGGAAAAGAAGTTCGCTTGGATTTCGAATTTCCAATCTGGTGAAATTCAAGAACTTCCTTGGGACCAATTCGAATGGTTTGTTGAAAAAATAAAAGAGACTATGGGATTAGACCTTTCCGGATACAAACCGGAAAGGATGAAAAGGCGCATCGAGATGCTTATAAGAAAATACAATTGCAAGAGCTATAAAGAATACTTTGACCTCATTTCAAAAGACAACAAAAAACGTGATGAGTTCTTGGATAAGCTCACTATAAATGTCACAGAGTTCTTCAGAAACCCAGAAAAATGGGAAGAGCTGAAAAAGGTATTTCTCCCACAACTACTTCAAGAAAGTGGAACAAGGTTTAAAGCTTGGAGCGCTGGGTGTTCTTCGGGAGAAGAACCATACTCATTAGCGATACTACTTGAAGAGCTCAAAGCACCTCCAACAGCTAAAATCTTAGCTACCGATATCGATATTGGAGTACTCACAAGAGCACAGATAGGTGAGTATGAAGAACGCTCAATGGTTAGCACACCTCCAGAATACATCCAAAAATACTTCATAGTTCGAGATGGAAAATACATAGTAAAGCCAAATGTTAAAGCCCGTGTGCAATTTAAAAGGCACAACCTACTGCAAGACCCGTTTGAAAAGGATTTTGACTTAATAATGTGCCGAAATGTTGTTATATACTTTGAGATGGAGGCAAAAGAACAACTTTACAAAAAGTTCGCTGAAAGTCTTCGCGTTGGTGGATTACTCTTTGTAGGAAACACGGAAAGAATATTCAATTACAGAAACCTAGGACTAGAAGTTGCTTCGCCGTTTATCTACAAGAAGGTCAAGTAAAAACTGATAAGGACTGATAAGATGTTCTGGATAGTTCTTTCACTCACGTTGGACCAGATTACCAAACATTTAGCAACGTTGTACCTTCGTTTTGGAGAGATAAAAACACTATTTGGATTTTTTCATTTTATGTATGCAACCAACAGAGGAATTGCTTTTGGACTATTTCCAGGAGTCAAGGAAGCGGTTATTTACCTTACCTTGTTGATTATCGTTATCACTTCCCTGATACCTTTGCTGTTCAAAGTTAGCAAGTTGACGGAAATGTTTATCGGTTTCATCGTGGGTGGTGCCTTAGGAAACTTGGTTGACCGTATAAGATACGGTTATGTTGTTGACTTCTTTACGTTCAACTACTGGCCAACGATAATAAACGTGGCGGACATCTTTATATTCATCGGTAGTGTAGGAATTATGATTCAAATGCTTAGCGCCGAGTCGAAAGCCAAGAAACAAATGGGAAATGCTAAAGATATAGCCAACCGGAGGGAAAAGAAAGGGATATATGAGAGAATTTATGAAAGGTTTCGAGAATATGGAAGAGATAGAAGAGATGGAGGAATTGGAACCAACAACTCCTCAACTGGAAAAAATGGATATACAAGTAACGAACAGGGAAGATGGCTGGCGTCTGGACAAATTTGTCATGGAGAAGACTCCAGATTGGATTTCAAGAACATTCATCCAGAAAGCGATAAAGAATGGCGAGGTTCTGGTGAATGGAGCTTTGAAGAAGCCGAGTTACAAGGTGAAGTCTGGGGATATAATTACCTTGATGGTTCCTCAGAAGCCCCAGATTCCGGAAATCCTGCCTGAGAATATACCACTGGACATAATATACGAAGACCGTGATATATTGGTAATCAACAAGCAACCTGGTATAATAACTCATCCCATTCCATCCCACACTTCTGGAACCATCGTCAATGCGGTCTTGTATCATTGTAAAGATTTACAAGGTGTTGGTGGAGTGCTAAGACCTGGCATTGTCCATAGGCTTGATAAAGATACAAGTGGTGTGATGGTAATTGCGAAAAATGACTTAGCACACCAATCACTTACCAAACAGTTCAAAGATAGGGTCACGGAAAAACTATATGTGTGCTTAGTCAAGGGTGTTCCTGAAAAAAACGAAGGAGATATCGATGTAAGTATTGCCAGAAATCCTGTGCTCAGGGTTAAAATGACTGTGACTCAGAGTGCATATGGCAAACCAGCACTCACACACTACAAAGTCATAAGAAAGTTTGGGAATTTAGCTTCCCTAGTTTTTGCTTGGCCCAAAACAGGAAGGACACACCAGATTAGGGTTCACATGAAATACATAGGTCACCCACTGATGGGTGATGAGGTTTACGGTAAAGCAAAAGAAGATGAAAAATTCGACATCCACAGACAGATGCTCCATGCACTTAGCCTTTCATTTTTCCATCCAAGAACTGGTAAACGTGTAAAATTCATAGCAAGACTGCCGGAAGATTTTGCAAGAGCAATAAAAAACATCCAGAAGCTCTTAGAGACAAAACCGTAAGATTTGAAAATCTTCAAACTTCTTCGATGTAGTGGGATTTCGCTATAGCAATCATGTCTTTCAAGTGTTTGTTGAACGCATCAATCACCATTGGGTCAAATTGCCGTCCTTTCATATCGTTCATGTATTCTACAGCCTTTTCAGTGGGCCAAGCGGGACGATAGCACCTATCGTGTGTTAAAGCTTCAAAAACATCGGCAACTTGAACTATTCTTGCTTCTATCGCTATCTCTTCACCTTGAAGCCCATATGGGTAACCATTTCCGTCCCACCTTTCGTGATGTTCCAAGGCAACAACCGCACCTATCTCAAAGATGTTTAACGTAGAATCTCTAAGAATTTCGAAACCGATTAGGCTATGTTCTTTTATAATTGAGAATTCCTTTTCATCGAGTTTTCCAGGTTTATTCAATATGTAATCAGGCACTCCAACTTTTCCAATATCGTGCAGAGCAGAGGCTTTCTTGATTAGCTTTGCATCGTTGGAACTAAAACCGAGGTATTCTGCCAAATAATAAGAAAGTTCGGCAACCCGATTCACGTGGTCCCCGGTCTCTTCCGATTTTGCCTCAACAACTTTAGAAAGCATAATAACAAATTCTTCCTCAACGTCTGGATATTTTGTTGAAACAAGGGACCTTTGAAGGTTTTTCAAAAGGCTTCTTACGTATGATGTTTCAAGTGCGTTCAGTTCTTTTGATGAATAGAGCACAAAGAGAATAGTGTTCTCCTTAACCTTTGTGTGAAAATCATACCTGTATTCCAAACGTTCGCTGTTCATGAACTTTGGTGGAAAAATTCTTTCGCTGTTCACGAAAATTTCGCCGTTGAGTTTGATACCCGGCCTTTTTAAGGACAGAAACGTGCGCACTTGAAAAAAGGTATTTATAAGCAATTCTGCAAGGCTCATCTCTGAAGCGTTCGCTGCAACATTTTCTAAGGTGATGATTGCTCGCTCAAGTGACGTTATATCTTGGTAGGTTTTGAGCATTGATAAAACTGTGAGTTTTATTGAAAACGGTGAAAGATTTTTCTTCTCTATATAGGCATTTATATCATAGTCTCTTGTAAGCAAATCAGTGGGAACTTTCTCAGGATTCGCGGTCATCAAGATTATCCTTGCTTTTTTGTCATTACACGTGTGCCTGATATGGTTTATAACTTTAATTCCCGCATCGTCGCTTTCCATAACTAAATCAGTTATCACAAGCGCATATTTTTCGGGGACAAAGATTTTCTTGAACTCCTCGTATCCGTAAGTGTGTTCAATATCCAAATTTTTCTCGTTCCAACTAATTTCGCTCAAAATCGATGAGAGTTCTGAATGAACTGTTTTGGAATCATCAACAATCATAACTTTTGCTTTTTCCATACCCAGACCCCCAAAAGTGATAGTTGGCAACAGCTAACAGAAAAGTCTTGTCGCTTTTCAAAAGATTTCACAAGAAATAAATGTTAGCTTTACAAGCATATTATATCATAAAAATGTTTGAACTGAAATATTCGAACAGAAGTTATCAAACATTTGTTTAGAACATTTCCGAGGATAGAAAATTGCTATAATTATAAACGAACACTTAAAAACATTTAAAACACGGGGAGGAAGGCAATTGAAATTAAGTGAGCTCATAAGCAAAAAAGTAACAAAACTTTTTATTGTAACAATAATATTGTTAGCGATAGTTGTAATGGCGTCGGGGATTTACATAATATACGTCTCTGTATTGAATTAAGTCTTGAGCCAGAAAAAGTAAATAAGATACGGGCTTTTGCACCACTTCATGACATTGGAAAGATACTTGTTCCAAATGATATACTCAACAAACGTGGTAAATTGACCGATGAAGAATTTGAGATTATGAAAAAACATGTTGAGTATGGTGGGAAACTCCTTGGTGAGTCCGAGTACTTTGAAATAGCTAGGAATATAGCACTTTATCACCATGAAAAATACGATGGTAGCGGTTACTTGAAAGGACTGAAGGGAGAAGAGATACCAATAGAAGCAACGATTGTGGCACTTGTTGATGTATATGATGTGTTAAGGTCTGAAAGACCGTATAAAAGAGCTTTATTCCACAAGGAAGCTTTAAAGATTGTTCTTGAGGGCGATGGTAGAACAAAACCTCAACATTTTGACCCGAAATTGTTGGAAATACTTAAAGAAAACAGCGAAGAGATAAAGCACGTCTGGGAGGAGATTAACAACAGAAGGTAGATATATTTTGAGGCGTAATCGTGAAAACAAACTTGATAAATCCTACTATATGTGATAAAATAAAGTTTGGGTTTGGGAATTCTTGGTGATTTTATAATCTGGGCGTAGTTCAGATGGCTAGAACGCCAGAATCGGGATCTGGTGGTCGTGGGTTCAAGTCCCACCGCCCAGACCAGTTGTCATAAATACCTTTAATTTAAACTAAAAAGCCCGGGAAATCCCGGGCTTTTGTTGATTCTTTGATTGTTAATTATTTCTCTGATTTCTGATACAATTCCCGAACCATAGTTTCTATTAGTGACAACCTACCAGCCAGTCTTTGCAGTTCTTCTGTGAGTTGAACGATAGAATTGTACAGTTTGATGATATCTATATCATGTGAGTTGACTTTAGTTGTAATGGATTGTAAAGCTGATGAAATATTGTTCATTTCTTCTTTGACAGGAACTATCATTTGCTCAATATCTTCGAGTGATGCCTTGGTGTTGAGAGTATCGTATATCATGTTTGCATACTCTTCAAGGAGTGATATCCTATCGGATATGTCTGAATTTTGATAAACGTTAACAACTTCTTCGAGATTTTGGATCCTTGAAGAAAGTTCCTCGATATCAGATAGGTTGGCTTTTGTTGAAAGAGTATCGAAGATATTTATAATGTCCTGGTCGTGCATGTCTACTCTCAAAGAGATAGTTTCTATAGATTCCTGGAGTGGAGAAATATCGGGTATGGATGTTTCTATTTTTTCTATCTCGTTTGTTAATGTAGAAGTTATATCGTAAAGTTTTAAGATGTCTGAGTCGTGGATATCCAAAGTTACTTCAATGTCTGCGATTTTTTGGTTGGTTTCTTCGAAGACGCTTGATTTTACTTCTTCACTCGCTTGTGCAACAGCCAGATTGATGTATTCTGTTAGTCTGTTCTCCAATGAGGCAAAGTTTGAAGAGAGTTCGTAAATCATATCACGCACAGCTGGAAGTCCTGTTTCTACGGTTGCCTTTAAATTCAGAAGTTCCTGTTCAATATTAGCCAGCCTGTTTTCCAATTCGTAAGAAAAGACCTCGAAATCTTCACTGCTAAGTTTACTACCAATCAATTCGTACAGCATGTTTGTTATTTCTTCAAGATTTGAAAGCCGTTCTCTGAGTTCCTCATCAGTGGGTTGCAATTCTTCTACAGATACGGTTATATCCTTTGCTTCAGCAATTTCGCAAGCACACTCTTCGCCTTCTTCGTGTTGGTGTCCAGAACCGGTTTCTGCAAATATCGAAACTTGTAGGAATGCTATTAGTGCGAAAACCGCAAAAATAGTAACTAACTTTCTCATCAAAATCCCCCCTTTTCAAAGATTGAAAAAATTGGAATGCACAACTTAAGACTATTATACAACGAATTTTTAAAAAAAGTTCCAATGAATTTGGGTCTGACATAAATAAAAAAATAAAAAATGGCGCTTTCGCGCCGGAAACTTGAAATGATTTATGAAAAATTATTAGTAGCAAAATCCTATCTTTCGAGCAGGTAAATTTGTTTTTGGTTCGCCAAACACAATAATCATTTGGTGCACAGGTTCCGTTCTTGGGATTTGAATTCTCAAATTCAGTTCAAGTTTTGACAAAGCGGTTTTAAATGTTGAAATTCTGGAATAGTCGTGCACTGAAAGAACAAAATGACCGTTTCTTACCAATCTTACTATCTCTTCTTGTAACTTCCTTTCTCTTTCAATTGAAAAATCAGGGTATCCAATGGCGTAAACAGGTCCTTTAGCTGGTTTGGGGATATTTAAGTTCTCTACTCTTCCAACCATGCCAACGACAAGTGTTGGTGGGATTCCTTTCCTTTTGTAGGTATTGTAAAGAGAGGCGTTACCTGAAGCGACAGGCACGTTAAATTGTTCGCACGCATCTTTTAAACCTTTCATTTGACCTGCGAGTCCGAGAGGTTCGATGTCGGGATCCGCGTAGTTTATACCATCGGTTATGGCGACCGGTTTTGCACCAACAGAAAGGGTCTTTCTAATAGCTTCCAAAACGGTTATGTAAGCTCCCCAGTATGGGTCCTGAGCTCCTATATCAGCACGACTGTGTATTACCAATGAATATCCAATGGAACCCTTTACCCTCATCACTGCTGGACCGAAACCAGGTGGTAATATTGTGTCTGTTCCCACCATGTAGTCGTATCTTTCAAACACATTGTGTGCATCCACGTCTTTGAACCTAATCCATCGGAACTTTTTGAACGGTGATGGTGTGTAATCGTAGATGGGTTCTTCGGGAGAATCTTCGAGTAGTTTAGCTGGCACATCCATGATAATTTGGTCGTGGTATTTTGCCACGTACCTACCACTATCTGTAACTTCAGCAACGACCGCTCCAAAGAGCAAGTGTCTTTTCGCTATTTTGAGAACTTCTTCAGCTTTTTCCGGTGATGTAACGACAGCCATTCGTTCCTGACTTTCGCTTATCAAAATCTCTATTGGTATCATATCTGACTCACGGAGTGGGACCCTTTCAAGGTGCACAATGGCACCTAATCCACTACGGGCAACAAGCTCGCTTGTAGCGGAGAGAACTCCACCTGCGCCAAGGTCTTGAGCACCTTCAACCAACCCTCTTTCTACCATCTCAAGGAAAGCCTCGATAAGCAACTTTTCAGCAAATGGGTCTCCCACTTGGATGGAAAGTTTCGTAGCTTTTTCGCCTGTTAAATCTTCGGAAGCAAACGAAGCTCCGTGAATACCGTCTCTTCCAGTTGCACCACCAAAGATAACGATAACTTGACCAGGTTTTGTAGCTTTTGAAGGTATGAGATGTTCATTTTTACCAACACCAACTGCCATCACGTTAACAAGGGGGTTGTGTTTGTAAAAATCAGAAATCCTTAACTCTCCACCTACGGTAGGCACCCCTATGGAATTACCGTAGTCGGAAATTCCTTCGATAATCCCATCGATTACTCTATCCATGTGCAGTGAATCAAGTATTGCTGTAGGTCTGGCGCCCATAGCGAGCACATCTCGTATGATTCCGCCCACACCTGTTGCTGCTCCATTAAAAGGTTCAATAGCACTTGGATGATTGTGACTCTCAACTTTGAACGCTAAGAAATGATAATCATCAAGTGGAACAACTCCTGCGTTACCACCAGTCCCCACTTTTGGCAACTGCCTTATGTAACCTTTTGTATGAGAATAACCGCAATGCTCGCTCCACATCACTGTGAACGCTTCTATTTCCTCTCTTGTGGCTTTTCTGCCCAATCTCTCCTCAAGAATGTTTAAATACTTCATCCCCTAACACCACCGTTATTCTTGATATAGTTGAACGCAGATAAAAATACTCTTAATCCATCATCCGAGCCAAGTATCTTCTCCATTGCACGTTCAGGATGTGGCATCAAACCAAAAACGTTCTTATTCATGTTAGTTATTCCGGCTATTAACTCATCGCTACCGTTAACGTCTTCCACATATTTAAGTGTTACATTGACATCGTTAATTTTTACATATCTGCCAAACCCATGAGCAATGGGCAATCTGATACGTTCGCCTTTTAAATAGTAGCTGGTGAAAGGTGTGGAATTGTCGACAACTTCCAAATCCACAATCTTGCAGATGAACTTTCCATTAGAATTTTGAAGAAGAGCTCCCTCTAAGAGTCCCATTTCGACAAGTATCTGAAAGCCGTTGCAAATACCAATAACAAGCCCCCCACGGTTAACAAATTCTTTTATCTTTTGAGCAATTGGTTCTCGAGCAGCAACTGCTCCAACACGAAGGTAGTCCCCATACGAAAATCCACCAGGTAGAACCAACAAGTCAGCATCTATATCGGAATGGATATCTATGAATTCTGCATCAAATCCTACGTATTTGCATGCCCAAAGGGCATCCCTGTCACAGTTACTCCCAGGGTACACGACTACCTGGGCTTTTGGGAGAGTCATAGCTTTCTCACCTCATATGTTTCGGTGACGGGGTTTACTAAAAGTTCACTGCAGGCCTTTTCAACAAGTTGTCTTGCTTGTTCTTCGTTTTCAGCTTCCACCTCAAGGTGTATGGATTTGCCTAACCTCAGCGAACTTACTGGAATGGAATACTCTTCATTGAGCACCCTTTTTATCGTCTCTCCCCTTGGGTCTCGCACATTGCTTTTGTATTGGATATCGATTACAAAAGTATACTTTTGCATAAGTTCAACACCACCTCGTATTTTTCTATTGGATTCCCGAGATTTCGTCTGTAGATGTCCTTATCGAATATTTCTCCAGCTTTCCTTAAACGCATTGTATCAGGCGAAATCTCATCGCCAAGACAAATGTTAGCTGATTCGTCAAATCCGTATTCAAACTTTATATCCCAGAGTTCGAACCCGTGCAAGGCGAAAAATTCTTTCAAGAGCATTGCGGCTTTTTTTGCTTCGTCTATGATTGTTGTAGCGTGCTGCCTGCTTAAAATGCCGAGCACTTCAAGATGCTCGATGCACATTAAAGGGTCATGCATAACATCACTTTTGTATGTGAATTCAACAAGAGGAGTTGGTAAATCTTCCCCTTCATTCCCACCGTAACGTCGCACGAACGAACCAGCCTTTTTAAACCTTACGATAACTTCAAGTGGTATCATTTTAAGCTTGCGGGCTCGGATTTTGTTGGGGGGTATGTAGTTGAGAAACATCGTGTAGATGCCTTTTGTATTTAGATAATGCATCAGTCTTGCAGTAATCTCTGAGCAATATTGCCCTTTTAAAGCCAGTACATCGTGCTTTGCGCCGTCTCCTGCGGTGATATCATCTTTAAATGTTAGTATGACACTTTGACCATCTTCGGCGAGTTCAACAATTTTTGTTTTGCCCTCGTATAAAAACGTTCCAGACATCTTTTTTCACCTCTGTCACCTCTGGAAATGGAATTTTAGATAATCAGAATATCCCATATTTTCTAACTCGTTAGCCTTTGTTAAAACTTCCTGCCTCATGCGTTCTCTATACGTCTTTAGTTTTTCTCTTAGCTCTGGATACTTTATCCCAAGGATTGCAACTGCGAGCAAACCGGCATTTTTGGCGTTGTTAATTGCAACCGTGGCTACGGGTATACCTTTGGGCATTTGAACAATCGAAAGGAGTGAGTCAAGCCCTTCCAAATTTGAGCCTTTTACCGGCACACCTATGACGGGCAAAGTTGTTATCGATGCGGTCATTCCAGGCAGATGTGCCGCACCGCCAGCACCTGCTATTATTACTTCTATTCCTCTTTCTTCAGCCTTCTTTGCATATTCAAACATCCTTTCAGGAGTTCTATGCGCGGAGACTATTGTGATTTCGTATGGGACACCAAATTCTTCGAGAACTTGTGCAGCGTCTTTCATAACAGTGAGGTCTGAATCGCTACCCATTATTATCCCAACTAAAGGATTTGCATTTCCCATAATCTTTCACCTCATAAGGTAAATTCAAGCGTTTTCAGAAATAATTTTAACTCTCTCCTTAATTATTTTAGCCTTTTCAATTGCTGAATTCAAATTTTCATCTATTATTGTAATGTGTCCCATTTTTCTGAATGGAGCAGTTGTTGATTTACCATACCAATGTAGATGAGCTCCTTCAGTTTTCAAAACTTCTTCAAGACCGATTATGGCAGGCTTACCTATATACCCAGGTTCACCGAGGAGGTTAATCATAACAGCTGGGGTGTGCTGTTTAGTGGAACCTAACGGAAGACCAGCTACGGCACGAAGGTGCTGTTCGAACTGGCTTGTGAGACACGACTCAATTGTATGATGACCAGAATTGTGAACACGAGGAGCTATTTCGTTGACAAGTATATCACCACTCTTGGTAAGGAACATTTCAACAGCAAAAACCCCAACGGCTTTTAAATTAGAAGAAACGAAAGAGTTGATAACTTCATAAGCTATACTAATTGCTTTCTGTGATATCTCTTCTGATATCCTTGCTGGAGAGATAAGCATATCAAGGATATTTGACCTCTCATCGAAAAGCATTTCAACAACCGGATATGAAACTATAGTTCCGTTAATATCCCTTGCAACCAAAACGGCAATTTCTTTTTCTATTTCCACGAATTCTTCGAAAAATGAATCGGTCTCCAAAATTTTATCTATGTCTTTTTCGCTTTTTATTACTGCAACACCCCTTCCATCGTAACCACCTTTCCGTGCCTTTTGAACAAACGGAAATGGCGGGAGTTCTTTCGTCCGTGACTTGTACTCAATTGAGTCAGTCTTTGTCACTTCGCGTATTAATTTTGATGTTGGTATGCCGTGCTTTATTAGGTGAGATTTTTGCTGTAGTTTGTCATTTAATAGTTCCAAGAGTGCTGGTGAGGGAAGAATTTTGGTGCCGATTTTCTCGAGTTGTTTAAGAGCTTCCGTGTTTGTGTGCTCTATCTCATATGTAACCACGTCAGATTTTTTCGCAAGTTCGTATAGTTTTTCTGTATCGTACAATGAACCGATTATTAACTCATCACAGATTGAAGAAACAGGACAGCTTGGGTCCTTATCAAGGGCGATAACCTTGAATCCCATTTCTTTAGCTTTCAGTGTTAACATCTTTCCAAGCTGTCCTCCTCCAATAACCCCCACGGCTTTGATAGGAAAGATATATATGTCTTTCTTTGTTGAGCTTATCATCTCTTAATCCCCCACGGCTTTATGCGGTTTTCTTTCTTCATTATTTTTCCAACTTTTCTGGAATTACAAGGTTAGCGATGATACCTACGAGTGCAGCAAGCGCCATACCTTTGAGTTCCACTACGCCAATTTTGATACTTGCTCCTCCTATACCGAGTGTGAGGATTAATGCGGCAATGATAAGGTTTCTGGATTTTGAGAAGTCTACTTTTGCTTCTACCAACGTTCTTACACCTACCGAAGCTATCATACCGAATAGTATTAAACTCACCCCACCGATTACAGGTGTAGGTATTGTTTGGAGAACGGCACCAAACTTTGAGAAGAAAGCAACCAGCATTGCAAGAAGGGCAGCACCACGCAGAATTGATGGGTCGTAAACTTTCGTTATTGCGAGCACACCGGTGTTCTCACTGTAAGTTGTATTTGCAGGTCCTCCAAGTAAACCCGCAACCATTGTTGCAATACCATCCCCAAGAAGCGTTCTGTGGATACCGGGCTTTTCAAAGAAATTCTTTCCGACCACAGCTCCGTTGGTTGTTATATCACCTATATGTTCCATGACGGTAACGAACGCAACAGGTGCTATCAAGCTAATAGCCCCAACATCGAACTTTGGGAATGTGAAGTTTGGAGTTGAGAACCAGGCAGCATTTGTTATAGGTGTGAAATCAACTATCCCAGAGAGGATGGAAGTAATATACCCAACAAAAACACCGGTAAGAACTGGTATGAGAGAGAAGAAACCTTTGAATATCGTTGCGGATGCGATAACAGTGATAATCACTACGAGTGCAATAGGCCAGTTTGAGGAAGCCATATTTACTGCAACCGGGCTTAAACCAAGACCTATAACCATTATCATAGGACCGGTCACAACAGGTGGGAAGAGCTTTTTGATAACGTTTGTCCCCAAAACTTTCACAATTAACGAGAAGGCTAAGTATACTGCACCAGCAATTACGATACCTCCGAGAGAATAACGTATGTCTCCGTATTTTTCTTTAACAAGTATAACAGGTGCTATAAAGGCAAAGCTGGAACCCAAAAAGACAGGGACGAGACCACCTGTGATAAAGTGGAAAATCAAAGTTCCGAGTCCTGCACTAAACAGAGCAACGAGAGGGTCTAATCCTGTCAGGAGAGGTACTAAAACGGTCGCACCAAACATCGCTACAAAGTGCTGGAGAGATAGGAGGAACCTTTTCGAGGCAGGTAGATCCAAACGGGAACTGGAAATAACAGTGCTCTCTGGTTCAGAATTACCAAAAATAACGTCTTTTTCCATCTTTTCTCCTCCTTTCTCGCCTCACTGGGCGAGTTTAAAGGTTTTTGAAGCTTTACAACCTTATATTACCACAACCAATTTCAAAAAGTCAACGTTAAGAAAAAAAGACAAATGTAACAAAACGCATCAGATGTTGCGAAACCAATAGTAATTCAATGGATTATAGCCGATGTCGTCTACTCTAAATGAGAATTACGGGATAACCGTTCTCAGGATGTGTAATTACTTTCAATGAGACTCCGTAAACACTGCTTAGAATATCTTTATTTAAGACTTCCACCGGTTTACCAATAGCGAGTATCTTTCCTTCTTTCATTACAGCGATTTCATCACAGTACTTTGCAGCTAACGTTATATCATGAAAAGTTCCAACTATCGTCTTTCCACTTTCGGTAAGCTGTTTCAAATAATCTAACACTCTTACTGCCTGTCCCAAATCTAAGTGATTAACCAATTCATCAGCAATGATGATAGGTGTGTTTTGATAGATAGCACGTGCAATCAAAACTCTGCGCTGTTGTCCGCCACTGAGAGTGGAGAATAGCCTTTTTCTGTATTCAAGCAAATCGACGGTTTTAAGAGCGTTTTCTAAATCTTCTTCGTAAACAGGTGTTTCAAAGAAATGTGGTGAGCGGGGTATTCCTCCCATTTCAACCAATTCTTCGACTGTGAAGTCATATGCAGGGTTAAAGTCTTGGGCGATATATGCTATCAATTGCGCAAGCTTCTTGTGAGATAGCTTGAGTACATCTTTTCCATCGATTATGATTTTCCCACTTTTAGGCTTTTGAAATTTCATAATGAGTGAGAGTAACGTAGTCTTTCCAGAACCATTTGGTCCAATGATACCAAAGAAAGCTCCTTTCTTAACCTCAAAACTTATGTCTTGGAGACTAAAACTTGGGTAAGAAAAACATAGGTGTTCAATTTTTAGTATCGTTTCAATTTTCGTTTTTTCTTCTTTCAAATCATACACCTCACATTCTTATCACATTCTGAAACCTCTTTTGAACAAAAGTCCTAATTGCCTGCTACTCCAAAAAGTGGTGGAACTTTGATTTCTGATGTGTTAGTTGATGTATCTGACGCATTTGACGTTTGTTGTGAATTTGTTGAATCTGATGTATTCAGAGTACCTGTTGCTTCAGAAGATGTTGCAGAATTATTTATATCCAACTGCTGTTTATTTCTCATTTCGGCGGAATGGAGGCTCTCGTAGAAGTCGTATTGTTGTAGTATCAGCTGAGCGTATTTAGTTTTATTCTTTCCGTTGTTGTATTCTTCGAGGGCTTTTTGAAAAGTTCCGTGCTTTTTGTAAAGATAAGCAATATATGCAGTGCCGTAAGTTATATTCAACCAATAATTTGTTAGGAGTTCATTCCAACCGTTTTTTGGCTGTTCAAGTCCAAGGAGTTTCGATATACCTTTGGCTGTTGAGATGGAAATTTGCATCATCCCTACTACATCGCCAGCACCTTTCACATTGGCGAAATTGCTTTCAACAGAAATCACAGCAGCTATGAGTGTTGGTGGAACATCGTATTTTGTGCTTATAGTGTATATCGCATTCCATAGGTCATCTACAAACTCTGGAGCGGTCTTTAAATTCATACCGGCTCTTTTTTTAACTACAGCCCTCCTAAACCACTCTGGTGCTTTTGCTTGCTCACCATCTTGTCCAAACCCAACAATGCTTGTTAACAAGACAGCAAGCAACAAAACCACAAAACCAACAATTTTAAACGGCAATCTAAAAAGCATTGTAAGTTCCCCCCTGGTATTATGTTTTTACGAAAAAAAGATTTGGGTTATTTCACCACAAGTCATTCAAATCGTTTACAATCGTTCATCATTAGCGATACAACTTAACTGTAAGCAGAGCAACTATCCAGCCCAATAAGAAACCATAAATAGCTTCCATCAGTGTATGCCCTTTATTCGGATCGACATTTCTTCGCAAACCAACAGCATCGGCTGTTGTAATGGCAAGGAAAATTGCAGCAATTGCTGTGAGTGGTGAGTCAAAACCGGTAATGTAACCAACAGCCCAGGCTAATGCCGAGGTTGTGGCAACGTGGGCACTGGGCATACCACCGTATCTGCCGAACACACGAAAATCTTTGTATATAACAACTTTCAAAAATTGGGCTGCCAAAAAGCCAAAAAACGCAGACATGAAAGATGGATTTTTTGTTAAACCTACAAGCCAACTCATTTATATCCTTTCCTCCATTTGGAAGTTTAGCAAAATTTGGCGATTGAAAGGCTTCAATATTCTCTGTATGGCTCGTTATTTAAATTCCCATCTTCCCGCTTCTTAGGAGGTATTAAGAACGAGCGTTTTAGGTAAAGTAAATTCCCATGGCTTACGTTCCGAAATTCCATAACTTCGAAGATGCGTTGGATTATATAAACCCCAAGTCCGCCGGGTCTGATATCATCTAAATCTCGTGGTCTGATTTTCGTTGGGTCCACTTTCGGACCAAAATCGCGGAGTAACACTTCAAGTGTATCGGGTTCTATCCAGTTCAGGGTCATCACCACGTAATTTGGTTCACCTTTGTAAGTATGCTGGATTATATTTGCTATAGCTTCATTTACAGCTAACTCTGTGTCAAATATATCTTTATCGAATACACCCCGGAATGTTAGAAAAGTATGTATCACAGCTCTTGCTAATTTTATATTCTCAGTGAGTGCTCTAAACGATATCGTAACTGTCTGGTTCAAAGTTACCTCCTCCCTCTGACCTGGCGAGTATTATGCCAAGTGATATCATTTCAAGCTTTGCAAATGGGTCAAAGTATGTCTCGCTTCTAAATTCGTTTAGCTTTTTTATTATACCAGAAAAATACCTCTCTTCAAAATCTGACAGAACAATGTATTTGACTATATTTGTCCACTTCCCAAGGTCAATGTTAGTATTTTCAAGCGCCAACTTGGGAAGTTGGTCGTAGCTGCCACCTCCAAACCACCGGGCTATCAAGAATGCTTGCCTGATACCTTCTTCGGGCTTTTGGACAACATGCGAAAGACAGTATCCAGGCTTTGGTCTGACTTTTACGTTGCTTGGTAGTAAATGGACATCAAAGTTATTATAGGACACCACACCGAATGTTATATTGGACAGTGAATACCTTGAGAATTCCTTTTCTTCGACACTATTGTATTTCACAACCAAAATTCTGAAATTCTTCAATTCTGTGCGAAAATGTCTGGCTAACTCTCTAATCTCTTCCGGATACGGAAACTGTTTCAGGATAGAGTTTTTGATGTGCTCGTTCAACAAAGTATTGAATACTTCTCTATCATCGTCAATTTCAATAAGCACCGTAAAGTCTCCAATAGTTACGGGGATGAGGGCATGTTTTTCGCCAGCATGTTCATATTCAACCCTGACTTTAGATGCAAAAGCAATTGATGCGTAGGACCTTTTATGTTCCTCAACTTCTTCTAAGTTGTAGTATATCTTCATACCTCGACCCCACTTTTTACAGTTTTGGTTTCTTGAGCAGCTGTCGTAACGGAAGTTCTTATTGAGAAAATACAACCACAGTAGTTTTGTCTGTAAATACCTATTTTCCTTATAAGCTTTTGCGCATCGTTATAGAGTGGACTTTTTCGGTATACATTAGGTAAGAATTCAACCCCGTACTTATTTTCCAGCTCTTTTCCTATCTTCACAATCATTTCTACATTTTTCTTTGGAGAAGCTGTTAGTGTTGTGGAAACGCTCTTGTATCCATTTTCTTTTGCGTATTCCATTGTTTTTTCGAGTCGTAGCTTTATACAAATCTCGCATCTTGTCCCGCCTTCTGGTTCATTTTCTAATCCTTTAGTGAGTATGAAGAACTGCTCAGGATTATAAGGAACTTTCAGAACATTCATTTTAAAGAGTGCAGCAGTTTTAAAGACTTCAGCGTATCGTTTCTCATATTCAGCTTTTGGATGTATGTTAGGATTGTAGAAGAAAATATCACCACGTGCACCGGATAAATAAGAAATTACCAAATCAGGTGCACAACATACGTGGAGCAAATGACAGCTCTTTACGTCATTTTCGATAAAAAAGTTGTCCTTGTTGCTGTACAAATGCTCAGACATATCTGCCTCCTAAAGACATTAAGAAAGATTTCAAAACACCTTTTTTGAATCAAGTAACAAAGTCACCGGACCATCGTTATGTATTTCCACAAGCATATGTGCAGCAAATATTCCAGTTTCCGCATGAACACCGTAGTTTTTCACCAATTCGATGAACTTTTCGTACAAAGCCTTTGCTAAATCTGGTGGAGCACTGTCGGAATACGAAGGTCTGCGACCTTTGCGACAGTCGCCGTAAAGTGTGAATTGAGAAATAATAAGTGCCTGCCCTTTGACATCTAACAGTGAAAGATTCATTTTACCGTTTTCGTCGTCGAAAATCCTGAGGTTCACGATTTTTTCTGCCAAGTATTTGGCATCTTCCTCGGTGTCGTCTTTTCCTACACCAAGCAGAATAACTATACCGTTTGAAATTTTTCCAATAACTTCGTTGTCTACTGTGACGCTCGCTTTTGTAACTCTCTGAACAACAGCACGCATATCTATCCTCGAACCACCTTTCTAACGCCTGGTGATGATTTGAAGTAGTCCATTATTTGTTCGAGTTCGTCAAGTGATTTGACGATAACATTAAGTGATATTATCACAAAATCGTCTTCTATAGCTTCAAACTTAAAGTTTTTTACTTCGATTTTTCTTTCCATAGTCTTTGAAAGCAACTCTGGAACTCTTTCTTTTTTATCAAGTTCCATCTTTACTAAGACACCGAACTGAGCTGTTACATCCGAGCGCCAAAGAGCTGGGAATTTTCTATCTGGTCCGAGTCCTACAACATTTTGACAATTGTACCTATGTATTACAATGCCCCTTTTACTTGCAACTCCGACTATTTTATCACCTGGGATTGGGTTACAACATTTTGCAAATAGTGTTTCAAGACTTTCAAGTCCATCGACAATCACAAGTGATGCAGGTGATTTTTTCTTTGCTTTTGTTACCTTCTTTTTGGGCTGTTCTTTAAAACCTACTATCAACATCAGTTCATCTTGGGTGATTGTTTTATCTCCAAGCCTGGTGATGAATTCTTCCTCGTCGATTTGATGTGCAGTCAAGTATTTTTTTATCTCTGGTTTTTGTAAAAGTTCTTCGATGGAGATGTTTAACTTCTTAGCTACTCTTCGAAGAACGTCTTTTCCTCGTTCTATAAGTTGTTCTCTTTCTTTTTCTTTAAAGAACCTCTTAATTTTTGCCTTTGTTCGCGGACTTTTTGCATATCTTAGCCAGTCAAGGCTCGGACCAGGTGATGATTTGTTGACAATGATTTCCACAACATCCCCGTTGTTTAATTGATAATCGATAGGCACTATTTTCCCGTTGACCTTTGCGCCTGCAAAATGGTGACCTATCTCTGTGTGGATTGCGTAAGCAAAATCTATAGGGGTTGCACCGTAAGGTAGGTGAATGATTTCGCCTTTTGGTGTTAGAACAAAAACTTCTGACATTTGCAATTCCTTTTTCAAATCTTCCAGGCTGGCGTATCCCTGTGAAAGTTCTTTACGCCATTCGGCAAGCCTCAAAATCCATTTTTGTTTTACATCTACAATCCCTTCACCGCTTTTGTATGCCCAATGTGCGATAAGACCGTATTCGGCTTCTTCGTGCATTTGTTTATCACGAATCTGGATTTCCAATGGTTCTCCAAATTGGGTAATGACAGTTGTATGGATAGACCTATAGCCATTCGATTTTGGTGCGGCAATGTAGTCTTTGAACCTTCCCGGTAGTGGGACCCAAAGGTTGTGAACAACACCAACAGCCGTGTAGCAGGTTGTAACATCTGAAACGATAGCGCGCAATCCCATTAAATCGTAAAGTTCGTTGAAATCTTTGCCTTTCTGAATCATCTTTTTCCAAATGCTGTAGTAGTGTTTATACCTTCCTTCGACTAACGCATCGATATTATGCTCCTGGAAAGCGGTCTGAAGTTGCTGGATATAACTCTTTAACCTTTCTTCCCTTTCTACTTTCTTTTGCGCTACTAATTGTTTTATCTTTTGATATTCATCGTAATACAGGACCTTAAAACTCAAGTCTTCCAGCTCAGACTTAATAACGTTTATACCAAGCTTATGAGCGATAGGTGCATATACTTCCAGTGTTTCCATTGCCTTGTATCGCTTTTTCTCTTCGTCTTCGACGAAATCTATTGTTCGCATATTATGGAGTCTGTCTGCAAGCTTGACAAATATCACCCTTATATCCTCTGCCATTGCGAAAAGCATTTTTTGAATAGTTTCAAGCTTTTTCTTTTGCTCGACATTTCCAACAGGAGCGTTTATTCTACTAACTTTTGTAACCCCATCAACTATCTGAGCAATTTCTTTTCCGAACTTCTTTTCTATCATCTCGTAAGTTACTCGACCTTCACTATCCTCAATAGCATCATGCAATAGTGCGGCCACTATGCTATCCACGTCGAGTTTTAATGAAGCTATTATTTTTGCCACCTCTATTGGATGGGTTATGAAAGGCTCACCTGACTTTCTGTAAAGACCTTGGTAAGCGATTTCTGCCGTATCGAAAGCAAGGCAAAACACATCTTTCTCCTTATCTGTAAGTTGTCTTCCAAGGAGCGTTTCTATTTCCGATATGAACTTTTTGCAATCGTATTTTCCAGGTTCTTTGAATGATTCGGTTTTTTGGGTAACTCGAGAGTTTACGTTGTCAATAGTCCTAATCTCATAGGAGTTTTCCCCAGGTTCCCACTTGCCCAAAAAAATACCCTCTTTCTTTATTTCTCATATAACCAACTTTCTTTATTTCTCATATAACCAACTTTTTCACTGCATCGAATTTCTCTTTATCTGCAACGTGCAGATAAATACTTGTAGTGCTCAGATTTGCATGTCCGAGTAATTCTTGAACGATTTTTACGTTAACATTATTCATAACCAAATGTGTAGCAAATGTATGTCTCAGTGTGTGTGGATGTATGTGTTTTGTTATCCCTGCTTTTTGTGCAGCTCGTTTGACGACTCTGAAAACTGTTGATGGATGCAGTGGTTGACCTTTGTTTTCAAAGAAATAAATCTTTGGTTTATACCTTTCCACGTATTTTTCTAGAAGCGGAACGATATTTTCGCTTATTGGCACGAGTCTATCTTTATTTCCCTTACCCATTACGACCTTGACATACGGTGGATAAAACGAAATATCTTCAACACGTAAGTTGCAAAGCTCACTTACCCTAAGTCCGCAGAAATACAAAAGTGAAAGTATGGCTTTGTATTTTAGCTTTTTTTCCTCATCGTAGACGGAAAGAAGCGCCTTGACTTCCTCAAGTGTTAAGAAGCTCGGTATCTTTTTCCTTAATCGAGGATGACGGACTCTTTCCATTGGATTCTCCTCAACAACACCAATGAGTTCAAGGTAATCGAAAAAGGACCTAAGCGATGAGATATACCTTGAGACGGTTGATTCAGTAACTACCTCTCCTGTGATTTCCCCTTTGGAGAGTGCTTTTATGAACCGTTCGACATCGGCACGTTCTATTTGTTTGGGAGATTTCCCCAAGTAATCAAAAAACCTTTTTATGTCTTTCATATATGCTTTAACCGTATTTTCGGAACTTCTCCTAACATGCGTCAGGTAATCTTCGAAAGTTCTCAACAACGCTCCGATGTCGATTTCCATCCCTCCAGTTGTTATCAAATTAGTTGGAGTTAGAAGCACTTTGATCGATAGCTGTCAGTATTTCGTAAGCTTTTTTCGCAGCATCTTTTTCTGCATCTTTTTTCGATGCTCCAGTGCCTGTTGAAACTTTTTGACCTTGGAGATACAACTCAACAACGAACCTACCGTTTTCATCTTGCTTAACCGTTCTATACTCGGGCAACTCTCTATACCTTTCCTGGGTTATCTCTTGCAAAGCCGTTTTGTAATCAAAGATGCGTTGACCGGTTAGGAAGACTTCTATAGCTTTTTCGAACTTTTCGCCGAATACTTCCATCACTTTTGTTAATCCACCGTCAAGGTAAATTGCTGCGCAAACTGCTTCGAACGTGTCTGCTATTATACTACTTCGTGTTCGACCACCAGTCTTTTCTTCACCTTTGCCAAGGAAGATGTACTTACCGAGTTCATACTGGCTTGCAATCTCGGTAAGAACTTCTTCGCTGGCAACGGCTCCCTTGGTCTTTGCCATTTCACCTTCTGTTGCATCTGGATATTTGTTATATAGTATATCACAGACCACAAGTTCAACCACTGCATCGCCCAAAAACTCCAGCCTTTCGTTATTTTTTACGTCCCTTCCAAGTTGATTTACTTCGTAGGCGTAGCTGGAGTGACAGAGGGCATTGAACAAGAGCATTGGATTTTTGAAATGATATCCGAGTTTCTCTTGTAATTCTCCCAGTATTCTTCTTTCTCGTTCTCGTAAGTCGTCCATTCACGCACCTCCACAACGTGAAAAGTCCTGAGCCTGTTGTTTTTTGATTCATGCCATTCTATTTTGATAGGCACCGCAAATTCGGGCTTAAGTTTACCTTCCGCTATCCAAAATTTTGATTCCTCGACCCTATAAATCGAAGGATTTGCAACTACTACTAAAACTAATGGTTTGTCGGCGACAATTACTTCGTCGATAACTTCTACTTTTCTCAATTCATCAGCAAGGGCGTAGACCTCATTTCTAAAAGGTTTAACATTAATGACTGCGATGTTTTTTGACAAAGGACCAACTATCTTGACATTTGCAATCTCGTTCCCTTCTGGAAAGTATTTCAAAACCAACTCATTTGCAATAGCTGTCGCCTGACCATGGTAAGAAGGATTAGTCATGGGTTTCAACAGATGTTTCAATTTACATCCTTCTCTTGTCGAATGTTCCCCTATTCTTCTTATGGTAACCCCATAGCTTCTAAGAATTTCTCGTATTTCGTCTTTGCTTAAATCACCAAGTGGAGCGTACATCCCATTGAATACCCTCAGCCCGGTTTTACCCCAGGTATCTGACGAGTTCGAGCCAGTTACCACTATACGACCGTTTGCATAATTCAAAACAGTCCCCATTTTAACTGTTTTCGTGCACATATTGCACGATGGTCCCGTTTTCCAAATCTTCTCTTGTCCAAGATTTTCAACAAAGGTAAGTTTAAAGTCGTGCTTTTGCGCAAAGTCAGAAACAATCTTTAAAGCGTTTGAATACGTATAAGGACCATATACAACGTGAACAAGTTCAACATGTTCTTTTCCCAACGCCTCGGCACAAAGTAATGCTGCAGCTGTGCTGTCCATCCCTCCAGAAAACGCTATAACAAAGTCTTTGCCGTATTCATTTGAAACTTGCTTTATTTCGTTTAAGATTTCTTCTTTTGTTTTTACAGCCACGAATCAAGCCTCCTTTTTCTTGTTTTTCTTCTTTGTTTTTCAATATTTTACCATATCTGAAAGCAAAATTGAATAGGACATACACATTGTGAAAAATATACGAAAATAATCATGAAAAAACACTTTTGCTGGGACTTTCGGTGCTTTTAATAACAATAAAGGTGTGGTAAACTTGGAAATGGAGGTGATAGTATGCTGTCGGATATTGAAATTGCAAAGAGTGCGAAGTTGAAAGATATAAGGCAAATTGCTTTTAGTTTGGGTATTCCTGAGGAGAAATTGAAACTTTACGGAAATTACATTGCTAAGGTTGAGCATAGGTATTTAAAAGAACTTGAGCAGCAAGGAAAGAAAAAAGGAAAACTAATCCTCGTTACCGCAATCACACCAACTCCGGCTGGAGAAGGAAAGACGACAACGAGTATAGGCTTATCAATGGCTCTCAACAAAATCGGTAAAAAATCAATAGTTACGTTGAGGGAACCTTCGTTAGGTCCTGTCTTCGGGGTCAAAGGTGGGGCAGCTGGTGGAGGATACTCGCAGGTTTTACCGATGGAGGACATAAACCTGCATTTTACCGGAGACATACACGCAGTTACTGCAGCACATAATCTAATCTCGGCGATTATAGATGCACATGTAAACCACGGTAATGAATTGGGAATAGATATAAGAAAGGTTTACTGGAAACGCGCTATGGATATGAATGACAGAGCACTTAGGCAAATTGTCGTTGGGTTAGGTGGAAGTGCGAATGGATATCCAAGAGAAGATGGATTTTTAATCACCGCCGCTTCTGAGATAATGGCAACTTTGTGCCTTTCTTCTGACATTGCTGATTTGAAAAGAAGAATTGGAGAGATAGTTATTGCCCAAAGTGAAAAGAAAGGTCTTATCAAGGTAAAAGACCTTGGTGTGCAAGGTGCGGTAGCTGCTTTGTTGAAAGATGCCATTAATCCAAACCTTGTTCAGACTATCGAAAACACACCGGCATTTGTTCACGGTGGACCTTTTGCTAATATAGCCCATGGAACAAACACACTTATAGCAACCAAACTTGCACTTTTGCTTGCCGATTACGTTGTGACTGAGGCAGGGTTTGCAGCAGACCTTGGCGCTGAGAAGTTCTTGGATTTTGTGGCACCAACCGGTGGATTATTTGTTGACGCCGTTGTATTGGTTGCGTCTATTAGAGCTCTAAAATACCACGGTGGAGTTGCTAAAGAAGAGCTCTCTAAAGAAAATGTGGAAGCAGTGATAAAAGGTATGGAAAATTTAAAGGTTCACGTTGAGAATTTGCAGAAATACGGAGTTCCTATCGTTGTTGCACTTAATAGATTTGAATCCGATACACCCGCAGAAATCGATGCCGTGATGGAAAACAGCCCGGTTAAATGTGTGGTTAACGAAGCGTTTGCAAAAGGTTCAGAAGGAGCTATCGAACTTGCAAGAGCTGTTGTAGAGACAGTAGAAAATACCCCAAGCAACTACAAACCTCTTATTCCTATAGATTTACCAGTTGAGCAGAAGATAGAGCTGATAGCGAAAGAAATATATCGTGCAGGAAAGGTTGCATACACAGAAACAGCGAAAGCAAAGTTGAGTATGCTTAAGAAGAACGGGTTTGGAAATTACCCAGTTATAATAGCAAAGACACAAAACAGCATTTCCGATGACCCAAAGAAGATAAACGCGCCAAAAGGATACGAATTTACAATTAGGGACTTCCAAATCAGCGCTGGTGCAGGGTTTGTGGTTGCTTTAGCAGGAGAAATTATGCTTATGCCAGGTCTTCCAAAAGTACCAGCCGCTGTAAATATCGATATAGACGAAAATGGAGAAATCACAGGTCTGTTCTAAATTATTTTAGTCTATTCTAAAACAACAGTAGTATATAGATGCATAACCAAAGATAAATAAACATCTGTGAGAAAAAAGAAGATTTTCAGACTTTTTTCAATCTAAATGTGATACCCTTCACAAAATGAAAGTTGATAGTTTCATCAGGCTAAAAGATAATAGACTTGGAAATGATAAACATGTCAAGGCATTCAAAAACGCTGGTGGATTGGCATGCCAGTATTAAAAACCAGGGAGGTTGTGAAAAGATGAAGTTGAGCACGATGGGAAACCTCAAACCATTCGGACCACTCTATGAAAATGCACAGAAACAGTTCTTAAAGGCGGCAGACCTCATGGAACTTGACCCAAACATCGGTAACTTCCTGCTTTGGCCACAGAGGATTTTGGAAGTTCACTTCCCAGTAGTAATGGACGATGGAAGAGTGGAAATATTCGAAGGTTACAGGGTCCAGCACAACACAGCCAGAGGACCAGCAAAAGGTGGTATCAGGTATCACCCAGATACGAACCTCGATGAAGTTGCATCTCTTGCCTTCTGGATGACATGGAAGTGTGCGGTTATGAACCTCCCATACGGCGGTGGAAAAGGTGGCGTTAGGGTAGATGTTACAAAGTTGTCCGAAAAAGAACTCGAAAGACTCAGCAGAAGGTTCTTCTCAGAAATTCAGATGATGGTTGGTCCTCACAAGGACATTCCCGCCCCAGATGTAAACACAAACGCGAAGATAATGGCTTGGTATATGGATACTTACAGTATGAACGTTGGTTACACAGCTCTCGGTGTTGTGACAGGAAAACCACTTGACCTCGGTGGTTCAGAAGGAAGACCGGAAGCAACAGGTCGCGGTGTTGCGATTACAGCTAACGAAGCTTGCAAAGTTCTTGGAAAAGATATCTCCAAAGCCACAGTAGCAATCCAAGGTTTCGGTAATGTTGGTTCATATTCAGCAAAGATTTTGAGTGAAGAATTTGGTGCAAAGATTGTTGCTGTCAGTGACGTTAGCGGTGGACTATACAACGAAAACGGTCTTGATATCGATGACCTCATCGCTTACCGAGATGCAAACAATGGGCTCATAAAGGGTTATCCAAAAGCGAAACCAATTACAAACGAAGAACTTCTTGAACTTGATGTTGATATCCTCGTCCCGGCAGCACTTGAAAACGCAATTACAGAAAAGAATGCAAATAACATCAGAGCAAAAATCATCGTCGAAGGTGCAAACGGTCCAACGACACCAGAGGCAGAAGAGGTCCTCATAAAGAAAGGAGTTCTTATCGTTCCAGACATCCTTGCAAATGCTGGTGGTGTTACAGTTTCTTACTTCGAATGGGTCCAAGACTTGCAAACGTTCTTCTGGGACATTGACGACATCAGAAAGAAACTCACAAAGATGATGGTCAACGCATTCGCAGAAGTTTACAAGACGAAAGAAAAATACAATACAGACATGAGAACAGCAGCATATATCGTTGCAATTAGCAGAGTTGCTAACGCAGTCAAAGAAAGAGGATACTACCCAATGTAATTAAACTTGACAAAAAATCGATGGAGCCCCATTTTTTGGGGCTCCATTTTTTTACAACATGTGCTATAATATTGTTCGTAAAACAAACTTTCTTAGTTCTTTTGAGTGGGAGTGGTATGCGCGTGTTTAGAGAATTTCTAAGGAAAAGGTGGCATTTTTACATTTTTGGCATTATATCGCTTATCGTAATAGATATGCTCCAACTCTTTGTGCCCAAAGTTATAGCGAAGGCTATTAATGCACTTCAGACAATAAAAGATGTTTCTGAAGTGCGTTTATTTGTTTTTACCATTCTGGCACTTGCGTTAGGTATGTTATTTGGTAGATTTTGGTGGCGTTATTTCATAATGGGAAGTGCTCGTTATTTTGACTATTACGCAAAGAGAACCCTTTTTGATAAGATACTGAGTTTGGACATGCACTTTTTTGACAAACATCGCTCGGGAGATATAATGGCATATTTTACAAACGATGTGAGCACAGTTGAAAGAATGCTGGGAATAGGAGTTGTGCAATTAACAGACGCCCTTTTTATGAGTTCTATGACTATATTCTTCATGGCAACTTCTACCAATTGGAGATTAACATTGACAGCGTTAATCCCTCTACCAGGAATAATCTTAGTGTCATTGCTTTTTGGAAGGCTTATTTTTAGAAGGTCAAGATACACGCAAGATGTTTACATGGAACTGAGTGGTTATACAGAAGAGACTATGGATGGTATAAGGATAATAAAGAGCTTTTCAATTTTGCCAAAGATAGAGGAGCTTTTCGACAAAAAAGCAAAAGAGCATTTCAGAGCGACGATGTCGTTGATACGTATATGGGGTATCATGTGGCCTCTTGTGCATTTTATAGGAACACTCGCATTTTTCTTGGCACTTATCGTTGGCGGACCCATGGTTATAAAAGGTACGGTGACCTTAGGCGATTACGTTGCTTTCAACAGTTACATAGGGATGTTAATATGGCCTCTTACCGCTTGCGGCATGGTTATGAATGTCATCCAACAAGGGCGTGCTTCTCTGCAAAGGTTAAAAGAGATAAGCAATGCGCAACCAGTAGTTATTGAACCAGAAGAGCCTGTCAAAATACATCGAATAGATGAGATATCTGTCAAAGACCTTTGGTTCAAATACCCTGGAACGGAGAGATATGTATTAAGGGGTATTAATTTCGAAATGAAGCGCGGTCAGTTCGTTGGTATCGTTGGGACAGTAGGAAGTGGGAAATCAACTTTGGTAAAAATCATCAGCAAACTTTATCCTGTCGACAGAGGGAAAGTCTTCATCAATGGAATAGATATCAACGACATTCACTCTCACGATATCCGCGAACTTGTTTCTTATGTCCCGCAGGAGAGTTTTCTTTTCTCTGACTCTGTAGCAAAGAATGTTGCATTTGCTATGGAGAAATTTGACTTGGAAGAGGTGAAAGAATACATAAAATTATCAGCCGTTGAAGAAGATGTTGAAAAATTCCCTGACAAATACGATACAATTGTCGGACAGCGCGGCGTGATGCTTTCTGGTGGTCAAAGGCAGAGGTTGACGATAGCAAGGGCATTGATGAAAAAGGCAGATGTTTATATATTCGACGATTGTTTATCAGCAGTCGACCCGGAGACTGAGGAAGAGATTATTCAAACTCTAAGAAGCAAAATGAGAGGGTCGACGATGATAATAATAACCCATAGGCTCAAAGTACTCCGAAATGCTGACGTTATTTACGTGCTTGACCAGGGCGTGGTATTAGAAAAGGGAACCCACTACGAACTTTTGCAAAATGATGGATTGTATGCAAGGATGTATAAAAAACAGTTGGTTATAGACGAATAAATAATAAAAAGACAAATGTCAATGTGTTCACAAAATTTGAAATATTTGTGATAAAATAATGCCGAGGGATTTTTTTACCTTGGTATTGTTTTTTCGAGGGAGTGAGTAAAGTGCTTCTGAATTTTATTCTTGCTTTTTGTTTCTTGCTTATCGCTATCTTGTTTGTTCTTTTTGTGATAAATAGACGAAAACTGAAAGAGAAAACAGAGAGCGGAAAGTCACTGAACGAATTTGTCAGCGGACTGGGAATAGTTTTAGAAGGTGAAAAATTGGGAATTGCAATCTGGATTAATGATGAGTTGGTGTATATCAATAGCATTCTACTTGAGCATGCAAGTCTTGCAGGGATTGATATAAGAAATAAAAAGGACTTAGATGAATTGTTTTCTCACCCAGAGAGGTATTTAGTCTTTTACGATATGCTAACCGAGATTAAAAAACAACGCGAGGCAAAAACATTGGAGTATTCTGGAGTGTGGAGGAAAGAAATTGGTCAGAAGTATTTTGAAATAAAATACTACAGAAAACGCCTCAACGGTAAGAAGTACGTTGTCTTAACAACCAAAGATGTCTCCAACGAGCTATCGAACTTAGAAGTAACTATATTAGCTGAGCTCAGCGAGATTTTCGATGAACATTTTTCAAAAGAAACTATAAATTTGTATGAACTTGGTGAAGCTATCAAAAGAATACTTGCTAATTACGGACTTGTTGATATCTTTGGAATAGGTATACTAAAACCGACGGGTGAACTTTACTACCCGTATTTCAAGTTTACAGACGAAGATGATAGAAGCGGTTTCGTTGTTAAACCTGATGAAAAAATACTCTCGAGGTATATAGTTGACAAGGGTCTGAAGGTTCACATCAAGAATTCTGAAAAAGATACCTCTTTAAGTGATGGTTACAACTTTTACTATATAAGGCGATTCACAACCAAGGTATTCACAATTTATGGTGTTCCAGTATCATTTCGTGGATTAACCAAAGGAGTTATTTTGTTTGAAAAGCAGGGCGAAGACCAATTTTCAAAGTCGACACTTGCTATTTTTGACAAGATAGCTCATTTTATATCCCTCGCACTAAGGTTTATCGAAATACTGGATGAATTGAACACGGAAAGAACGAAACTTTTCGAACTATCGATAAAGGACTACCTTACAGGAGCGTATAGCAGGAGGTTTTTAGAACAATTTTTAGAAAAGGAATTGAGCAAATGTAAACGAACAAACTCAAAGACAACGGTTGCCTTCCTTGATGTTAACGAATTTAAGAAAATTAACGACACATACGGGCATGTGTATGGGGATGAAGTGTTAAAAAACTTAGTTGAAACGATATATAAGAACATAAGAATGATGGATTTGGTAGCAAGATACGGTGGTGATGAATTTGTCCTGGTTTTTCCAGAAACAACTGTTGAAAACGCTGAACTGGTAATGAAAAGAATAGTGGAATCGTTGAAAGATAAGAATATTTCTATATCGTATGGTATGTTAGAAATCTCGGAATTTGAGACGATAGACGATATTTACAAAGAAGTCGATAAAAGGATGTACGAAATGAAGAATAAAACAAAAAGCAATAATACCTAATGGGTGTGTAGTAATACATGGCAAAAGCTGTGCAAAGGTGATAGGAAAGGAGAAGGCTTGGAAATGAAAAGATTACAGAAGTTTAAAGTGTTCACTACTCTAAACAAATCAAGCACGTCTTTTGCAAGCTCAATTTTTTCTTTCTCATTCTTTTTCTTAGTCGCTTTTGCCCTACTGTTACTTTCCTTAACTTCCTGCCTGCACAAAGAAACCTTTGCCAAGGAAAATCTGCCTTCAGAATTGCCAATTTCTTTTGAACAAAACGGTAACGAATATTACGCTGACCGTATTCTCATTGGTTATTCTAATGAGGGAAAAATCAACAGTATTTTGAACTTACTTAACGGAGAGCTGGTTGTTCATATTCCAGAGATTAAAGTAATCTCTGTAAAGGTTGAAAACGTGGATAAAACACTCCAACTTTTGGAAAACGAACTGATAAGAGGAAAATACGGAATAAGATACGCTGAATATGTTTATGTTAGAAAGCTGGTTCCATTTGAGATAAATACTCGAGCAGAAGGCTATAAAGCAGAAAGGTTTGCTTCCAAGCTATCTGAATACACCAATTACTCAGGTGAGTCTCTTGACCTGTATCTGTGGGGGCTCAGGGCTATTAAGATTAAAGATGCATGGAGCAATGGATACAGAGGCGAAGGAGTTATTGTTGCCGTTCTTGATACCGGGGTTGATGGAACCCATCCGGATTTGAAAGGTCAAGTGGTAGAAGGCTACAGGCCATCTACAGGTGAAATTCTTCCAGAGGGCACTGACTCCTCCTTTGGGGGTTCACATGGAACACACGTGGCAGGGACAATAGTTGCAAAAGAGGATGGAAAAGGAATTGTAGGCGTGGCACCAGGTGCAAAAGTGATGCCTGTGGTATTGTTCGATAACGGAGGTTGGTATGTAGGAGACGATTACGCAGCGAAAGGGATAATTTGGGCAGTTAATCATGGAGCGAAGGTATTGAGCAATTCATGGGGTGGAGCTGGGTATTCGCAGACACTTAAAGACGCATTTGACTATGCGCTCGAAAGAGGGATAGTTGTAGTCGCAGCGGCGGGTAATTCGAAATCAATACAATCTTACCAATATCCGGCAAATTATCCTGGTGTTATACAAGTAGGTGCCATGGAATTCAACGGGGGAGATTATATTGTGGCGGACTTTTCCAGCGGTAGTCCGATGATAAGTGTATGTGCACCCGGAGTGTCGATTATTTCAACAATGCCGCAGGAAGGTTCACAAGGATACGACAGAAGGAGCTTTGTTTTGGTTGAAAACAACGGTTATTACGGTTACATGACTGGCACATCAATGGCAACACCACATGTATCTGGATTAGTGGCGTTGTTATTGCAAAAATATCCAAACGCAAAGCCTTGGCAAATAAGAAAGATACTTGAAGAAAGTGCTGTTGATATAGGGGAAAAAGGTTACGATGAAAGGGCTGGTTATGGGTTGATAAATACCAGCGCAGTCAATCGGGACTTACCGGTAGACGGGGGATTAGACTACCGGTTAACTGTTACAGATGCGTATGGAAGGTGGAACATACCTTCAGTTAGTGTTTCACTTATAGGCGTTGCGAGGAATGGACGAAATGTTCGGTATTTTGCCAAAACGAATGCAGAAGGAATTGCGAAATTTATAAGTACAGATGCAGGTGATTATGACGTGATAGTCAGCGGTCCGGATTCGAAGGAAAATTCTGAGGGATTGATGCGAATAGCTCACAGAAAGGCAGAGGAACGGACGTTGACTTTCCATCAAACTTTGAACGAAATTAAGTCTGATATCGTAAGGTTCTCCTCTCAAGCTTCCCTTGAAATAGATATATCAGAAGGTGCGGCTAATCCACAAATCGTTTTTCTTGATGTGACAAAGCTACCAACGGAAACTGGATACGAGATAACAAAGGATTTGACAAGCAACACTGTTGATTTTTCAGAGCTAAGTGGACGTTATTTAATAAAGCTAAGACTTTCTCAAAAAGCGGACGTAAATATATCCGTTTCTGGAACTCTAACAATCAACGGTGTGAACATACCAGTTAGCGGAATGATACTCAAAGACGCAACAGAAACTTACATTTACGATAACAAAGGTACGTATGCGTGGTGGACGCTTTTTGGTAAGTCGGAATAAAAGAGTTCAAAATAGAGACGAATTAATTGGGGAGCGTGAATTTGTGGAACGAATGACTAAAGCGTGGATGTATAAGTTCTTCGTATCCGTAATTATACTTTTCTTAATGTTACTTAGCTCATGTATTATCCTAAAACCAGCTACAGAAAATGTTGAGATATCGCTTTATGTTTCTGAGTATAACAGTGGTCCAGCTGTTGATAATGCGAACGTAGAGCTTATCAAAGATGGGCGTATCATTGACACAAAGAAAACAAGTGATGGAAAAGTGCGTTTTAGTGTCAAGTTGTATTCAGGACCATACTTGCTAAGAATCTCGAAAAGCGGACACGCAAAGACGACTATAAAGATTCTAAACATCCATTCACCACTTGTGCTTAATACAACATTGAGAAGGACAAAGTTACTACCATCAGAAAAAAATCAAAACGAAATGGACTTATCCTTTGATATCTATACTTCAAAAAACAAGATTTCTAAGTTACTCTCCGATGACAACTCTGTATACAACATTTTTGGACTGTCCTATATTTATATCTCAGCGAAAAGCACAACTTCAAATTTCCCAGTATCTTTCATGTATGCGAAACTTGGCACCCCGCCAGGTGCCGAATATCTTACCTCCCCAAGGGGGTTCGCTGCACCTGATC
>CAYVMA010000037.1:0-2506 GCA_964452455.1 uncultured Fervidobacterium sp.
AGTCTTTAACATATTCTGTTTTTGTCTGGTATACAATTTCCGTCTTTGGCACTTCCTTGTAAACAATCTTTGGTTCTGTGTTCGTTGTTTTAGCAAAATATACCCCTAACACTAAAATAGGAATGAGTGCCAACAATACTGCTGCATTGAGCATTTTTTGAAAATCTATACGTCTTAATAGCATTATCTTATCAAACTCATCACTATATCCCAGTCTCTGAGCCTGTTTTACGACTAGTTCTAATTCCTTATCCCTTCCCAGTTTAGCTAAGCAAATAGCGTAAAGTTTGAGACCACTGATCGTGATAAATTCTCTTTCATAGTACGGTTTAATAAATTCAATAGCCTTCTTGTATTTCTTCTTTTTTGCAGATTCTAAAGCCTTATTGAAATCATTTATGTATTCATTGACAAATTCAAAGTTTTCGACATAACTCTTTGCTTTCTCATCGTTATGTTTTATGTAATTGTACTTAAAAACAGCGCAAGCTTCCTCAAAATGCTCGTTAAAAAGGAGCAAGGATGCAACTAAGTTCAGATTTTCTGGAGAGTCTTCTCGTGCCAATAATTCTTCAATTATTTCATAGAAAGCTGGTTGCATCTATTGCCCTCCTTAATCAATCATAAAGAGTAGATCCACGATTTCCGATTCTATTGTTTCAGCTTTTTCGCTGTTGTTTTCAACAATACACTGTTTTATCTCCTCGAGAAGGTTTTTGAGTCTTCTTATTTTTTCAGCATTACCGTTTTCATTCTTAATATTTTCTAGCTTTCTTTCAGCTGTTTCTATAACCATTTTGTATTTCTTGTACAACTCCATCTCTTTGTACATGTTAATAGAGCGTTTTTCAAGTTGGTTTAGAGCTTTGCTAACTTCTTCGGAATATGTTGAATCCCCAACATGAGCTACTCGCTTTATTTCCATTTCACGACGATATCCTGTACTCATTATTTCCGCAACTACCCTCAGGTTTCCATTGATATCGTAACTGTATTCTACTCTTATTGGTACCTGTCCACGTGGCCTTGGTGGTATATTGTCAAGAACAAATTCGCCTATCAACGTTGCATCTTTTGTCCAAACACAATCATTGTCAAGTGTTTGATATACCTTTACATTAACCTCTGTCTGATAATCGTTTACTGTGTAAAACAGATCGGCTTTCGTTGTCGGTATCGTTGAATTGCGTTCTATCATCTTTCTAAAAATACCCGGAATCAAGACCCCGTTTACTTCTTCGGCTACTTCAATTCCAAGATTAAATGGACACACATCCGTAATTAAAATTCCGTTCTCCTCTGAAATTTTTCCTGCCTTTATAGCTGCTTGTATGGCAGCCCCAAAAGCTACAGCATATATAGGATCAAGATTATTCCTATCCATGTAAATTTTCTTACCAAGTTTCCTTTCTACATAATCTCTCACAAAAGGAATATTACTCGTCCCTCCAACCATCAACACATAATCAATATCTTTGTAAGACAAACCTTTGTCCTCTAACGCTTTATCTATAACAAATCCTGCTCGCTCGACCAAGTCTTTGACCGCAGTGTTGAATTCAGCCTTTGTAATGTTCACTTCTATATCCAATAATTTGCCATCAGCGACGACATTTTCTATTTTAACCTCCACTTGGTTATTAAGTGTATTTGAAAGTTCGATTTTTGCCTGTTCTGCTGCTGATTTCAACTTGGCTAAAACTTCCAAGTTACTTCTATCAAGTTTTACCTCATATTTTTCCTTCGTTTTTCTTATAATTAGTTCCATCATCCTTTCATCAAAGTCTTTTCCTCCAAGCCTCGTGTCTCCGTAAGATGTCTCGACATCGAGTATGCCCTCGAACATTTTTAGCACAGTAACATCGAGAGTTCCGCCCCCAAAGTCAAACACTAGAATTCTCATATCTTTATCCAAATTTTTTATTCCGAAGGCTAATGCTGCTGCCGTAGGTTCATTTATTATTCTCTCACATTTTATACCAGCCATCTGAGCTGCAATCATAGTGGCTTTTCTTTGATTATCATCAAAGTTTGCTGGAACCGTAATAACGACTTCTTCAACCGTTTCTTCACCATGTGTTTTCAAATACTCTTCAGCAATTCTTTTTAGATACCCAAGAAGCAAAGCGGAAATTTCCTCAGGTCTGAACTTTTTGTCTCCAAGTCTAATCATTTCACCAGTTCCCATAAGTCTTTTGAATTCCGTCACAGTGTGGTTAGGTCTTCCTATATACTGACTTTTAGCATCTTCCCCAAATACAAATTCTCCATTAGTGTCAATTCCCACGTACGAAGGAACCATACATATGAGGCGTACGGTGCCATCCTTATAATATGCCACTTCACTTGTTGAAGTACCAAGATCAATACCTATATATGCCATAACTCCTCCCCCTTGCTCAAAATGTTAAATCAACTTGTTGAAAATCTCCAAAAAAAACATTATTTTCTAAATGCGAGACTTCCCTCAAAACTTTCTCTGAAGAAAATATCTCAGCATGAATTA
>CAYVMA010000038.1:0-3511 GCA_964452455.1 uncultured Fervidobacterium sp.
ACCATACATCAAAGTTAAAAGACCCCCTCCGCGTAGGAAGAAGTGAAGTAGTGAAGAGAGGTGAAGTGTTTTTCTTATTTTTGCTTCACCACTCCCTACGCAGACCCCCTCTTTTTTTGTTTTTTTTAACCTTATTCACTAACCCTACATATGTTACATTATTCAATCTCAGCTCGGCTTTCATTCGACCACCTATAGTTTAGTGTTAACAATATAGTGTCCCGGTTTCACCTCGGAAATCACACCACGATCGGCTAAGTTTTTTATTATTTTTTCTGCTCTCTTTTCGCTCACCTTTAAGACCTCAGTGAGGTATAGCCTAGCCTCATTTATGTCATGGGTTTCTTCGATCTTTCTGAGGAAGTATCGTTCCTCATGGGTAAAGGGGTTGTTTTTTTCTCCTGTCGACGTTTCGACGTTTTCCGACGTTACTATAGTGCACATACAAGAAGAGACATCCATAGATGTGTCCAAATTTTCTTGGTTTTTTTCGGTTATTTTAAGGGTTTTTTCCGCTATTTTAGGAGTTTTTTCGACGTTTTGTTCCAAATCCTTACCTTTGGTATACCCTATATTAACGTCGAAAACGTCGGTAACGTCGTAAGTTTGAACATCTTTATCTTTGGTATACCCTATATCATCGTCGATTTCGTCGGTAACGTCGAAGGTTTGGGCTAGTTTATTAACTGTCTCCTTTGTAACTATTCGTAACCTTTCTTTAGATCTCTTCAGTGGAATTCCAAGCCTCTCCAAAATTCTCCCAACTTTTCTCGTGTTCCACTCGCGATCAATTTCTTTCTCTGAAAGGTCATCGTCTTCCTGTAAAATATCTTTGATACAAGATAAGATTGTTGATGCGGTCACTTCAACTACGTTACTGTTATTTAGAAGTTTTTTCAATGCTCTTATAATCATTTTTTCTTCGAGGTAAAGGCCCGTATAAAAGTCTCCGACATATCGAAGTGCATAAGATTTAACTGCTTCGAATAGATCATCGCTCAAAAGTTTAGCAATAGTTAGTATGGGTGCCCATATCTCCGCAAATCGACCATATAATCCAGAGTCCAATTCTGAAAAAATTTCGTAGACCCGTGGTGCATAAATAAACCTTGCTTTATACAATAGTTGTCTTTCCGCTTGCGTTAAGTATATGTCGGGGTCCTTTGTCGGAAATTTCATATCGTCTCTTTTCTCAACATTTAACCTTATCTGTCTGGTCAGTAGTTGCGTATCAAGTATAGGCTCAGTTGAATTAAAAGATAAAGGAGAAAAAGGCCTAAATAAAGATAAGATAAACTTACTTCCTTTAGTGACTTTATCCAATCGGGGAATCTTAACAGTATTCTTATAGGTGTGTTTTAATATTGAAAAAACCATAGGTTTATGTGTTTGCATAATCTCATCGAAATCGTCAATAGCCAAGCTCGGTCTAAATGCTTCAATTATTCGTGGTAAATTCGCCTCTGTAGGATTGGTTATTAAAAAGCCATGTCGCGATGTATATGCAATGAACATGATTATACGCGTCTTTCCACAGCCAGACGGCCCTAAAACAAATAGAATAGGAAAAACGTTGAAAATATCAAAATAATATGTCCCGATTATCCATAACACTATTATATCATATTCAATTGGATTTCTCAGGAAAAAATATTCTTTGGCCTTGTTCCTCAAACTTTCATAAACCATCTTTAAATCAACTTCCACGTTTTCCTCCATTAATTCTTTTGCAGTATCAAGAGACATGAGAGTTTCGAGGCCAACTTCAGATATGCTTCCTTTTTCAATTCGTGCAATGATGTTGCCAAAATCATAGCTGTGCAGAGCTTTCAACGGTTCAACCCTTTTTGAGACAATCTTGCCGTCATTATCGTATTGGAATACTAAAAGAAACGGCTCAATTCTCTCAACTTCATCACCGTTTTGATCTCTAACCTTGCAATAAGAATAAAAAATATCTGAAACCGAGAAACCGTCGGGCAGTTTAATAGACCAGCCGGCTTGTGATAATACGAGGCCATCCGATTTAAGAAGCTCGTAGATTGTTCCATCTTTCTCAATAACGAGTTTAGGCTCCGCTAGTTTTTTTAAATCGTCCAATATTTCCTGCACATCTTCGTCTTTTAATTCGAATTCATTTTTATTTTCCATTTATGACACCTCGTGATTTTTTTCAGATTTAAGAGAAGCAAAAGTTCATTCCTCGAGTACCCGGCCCCAATTGTTTGAAGAAATTCGTTATCTACAGATTCTACAAGGTTTATAACTTTGGATGCATTTATTTCATAACCAAACCTCCTCTTTGCAAAGATGTATCCATTTCTTATCAGTTCCTTTAAAATCCTTTTCGAGCTTTCCTTGGGGAGGCCTAATAAACCCAGCAAGAAGTAAAAATAGCTGCATCTAAAGTGGTTTAGTATTGCATACTCATCAGCATGAAATAGGAAGAATAGTAGAAAGCCCTCTATTGGTCCGATATTGGTTTTATATTTTATTTCAGATAAACCATTATTTAGCATCGGCATCACCTTTTTCAACTTTTTCCTCTTTTTCTTGCTCTTCTTTTATCCAACCTTTAATCAACTCCCTTATTTTTTCCATCGTTAACACCTCCTTCGAAGAGACCATAAATCAAATAAAATCGGATGAGCTCATTTCTTGTAACACCAAATTGTTTTGTCTTTTTTTCAATCTCCTCGTAAATTTCGTCGGGTAAGCATAAAATGACTCTTTTTTTATACACCATCTTTAACACCTATTTAATATTATAAGTCGAAAACTTTAAATACTTTACGCATATACCTTTTTAACAATAAATATACTTAATTTTTTATTCATTTCGGTTATATGTAGTATTATGCCAAAAAAACTGAAGAGTATTCTTGAATCGGAGGTAGCCTCAAAAATAATGCTTTGCCTATTTTTTGAAAAAGAAGGATTAAGTGCATACAATATCGGAAGAATGGCTTTTAACAAAGAATATACCGCTTTTCCAAAAGTCTATGGAATGATTACCAAATTAAAGAAGGAAGGTTTTGTAATTGAAGAAACAATAAAAGGAAAAAGGGGCTCAAAAATTTTGAAGCCAAACTTAGAGAAATTCTTTTCTGTGTTTAATGAATTAAGCATTCCTTCTGAGAGTAAACTCACAGAAGAAGAAATAAAAATTTTGTCAGAATGGTTTTCAAAAGAAATTGATTTGAAAAAAATATTTGAAATTAAAGAAGAAGATAAGGAAGAAAAATTTTTGTCATTTGCTTCTTTGTTACAACAAATTGAGAAGAGAGATATACTAATTGCAATGGCTGAATTCCTTGCTGTTGGTTCTTACTTATCATCTTTTTTAGAATTACAAAAAAAGAAGGAAGATAAAAAATGTCCGGAAATAGTAGATAAAACCTTTGAATTGTTTTATCCTTTTTTGAAATTACCTAAAGAAATAAGAGAGAAATTGAAAAATGCAGAGAAATCTGAAATTGTAGATATTTTGATTCAATTCTCAATATTGCAA
>CAYVMA010000039.1:0-24481 GCA_964452455.1 uncultured Fervidobacterium sp.
GACAAAAATCGATACGGTTGCGATTCTTCTTTTATCTGGTATCCTTGGCTACGTATTTTTAAATAGATTAAATGTTATAATACATAATAGATATCGGTACATTTAAGGGGGTGTGACGTGTGGCATTAAGGGAAGGCGTTGAAAATATCACACTTTACGATGATGGTCAGCATAAGTTCATCTTCCTTGCTTGGGAAGAGCAGGAAGAAGAAGGTATAGTTCAGACGAACCAATATCTGATAATCGACGGAAGTGAAGCGATGTTACTTGACCCGGGTGGAGCTCATGTCTTTCCGAGGGTACTTGCTAACGTTTCTGAAGTAATAGAGCCCAGCAAAATTAAGTATATCTTCTTTACACATCAAGACCCGGACGTTACCTCTGGAATCACGCTTTGGCTTTCTATAGCAGAAAACGCTAAGATTTACATCTCTGCGCTTTGGACAAGATTTCTCCCGCACTTTGGAATATACGACCAGAGAAGAGTGGTTGCACTTCCAGACAAAGGGGACAAATTGAGATTGCCATCCGGAACGGAACTTGAGTTCATTCCTACACACTATTTGCACTCAACAGGTAATTTCACACTTTACGACCCAAGGGCAAAGATTTTGTTCTCCGGGGACCTGGGTGTCGCTGTTTTCCCAAAAGGTCAACGCTACGTTTTTGTTGAGAACTTTAACGAACACGTGAAACTCATGGAAGGGTTCCATAAAAGATATATAACCTCGAGTGTTGCTTTGAGAAAATGGTTGAGTATCGTCGAGAGAAAAGAAATAGACATTGTTGCTCCACAACACGGGGCGATTTTCAAAGGCGAAAATGTTAAGAAGTTGTTTGAGTGGTTCAGAAATTTGAAATGCGGTATAGATATCATCGACGAGATATATGGCAGGTGATATTATGCCAGAAATCAGTAAAGAAACTATAGAACAGATGTCTTCCGCTTTTTTTGCCGAAAACTTGATGACCTCTTTCATGGCTCAACTCGATGAGGCTTTGATTTCAAGGGTAAAAATCGTTCAAGAGAATTTACGTGAGTTAGAGAATGTATTTCGCAATATGCAGGTAAGGTTAAATAAATTGTCTGAGCAATTTGGGAAAGAATCCCAAGAGATTGTCAGTGTTATTGAGCAATCTCAAAATGTGAACAGAAACATAACTGAGGAACTTAAAAAATCTGGTGCGGATATATCAAAGATAAATGACATAGTCATAGGTTCTGTGAAAAATACAACCCAGACGCTTGAGATGTTCTCGAAAGTCGAAAATATGGTCCTGGAGATTACAAAAATAGCGAAACAGACAAACCTTTTGGCTTTGAACGCCTCGATAGAAGCTGCAAGGGCTGGTGAATTTGGAAAAGGTTTTGCAGTTGTTGCATCGGAAGTTCAAAAACTTGCTGGTGAGTCTAACAGAGTAGCGAAAGAAATAAACGATTTGGTAAAAGAACTTTCAGCTTCCGTTTCCGAGGCACTGAATAGTATAAAGCTAGTAGGTGAAATCTTCCAAACTGTTCAAAGGTCACTTGAGCAACTCTTGGGGTTTATGAACCAAAATTCGGCACTGCTTTCACATGTTGCAGAGCTCTTATCAGGAACGAAAACAGAACTCGAGGCTGAAAATAGCAATTTCAATTCCGCTGTTGAGATAATGGACCAAGCGGCAGAAAAATTTGAGACGTTATCAAGAGTGATATCATCAATTGTGAAGGCGCAGACTAAACTTAAAGATTTGAGGTTATAAACCAAGATAGATCCTTAAGGAGTGTATAGCAGTGCGTGAAATTCAAAAGAACATAGTGATTTCCAAAAATAAGCTCGCAAAAGGGACTTACGAATTTTGGATAGAGAATGAACTTATTGCACGAAATGCTAAGCCTGGACAATTTGTGATAATTAGAACTTCAGAAAAGGGTGAAAGAATACCTATTACGGTTGCTGACACCCGTGATGGTGTGTTTCGCATCGTTGTGAAAGCTGTAGGTAAATCCACAATTGAGCTCTGTATGAAGGATGAAAAAGAACAACTTTTCGATGTTGTGGGACCTTTGGGTAAACCAAGTGAAATTGACTACTACGGAAAGGTTATGGTCATCGGTGGCGGGATTGGTATAGCTGCGATTTTTCCCATAGCGAAAGCACTAAAAAATGCGGGTAATGTAGTTACGGTAATCCTTGGTGCTAAAACGTCATCAGAATTGATTCTTAAAAACGAATTTTCTTTTGCGGACAAAGTTGTGGTTTGCACAGATGATGGGAGCGAAGGCATAAAAGGAACGGTTGTAGATGGAATGTTGAAAGAGTTTGAGATGGAAAAACCGAATATGATTTGGTCTGTGGGACCTGCTGTGATGATGAAGGCAACAAGTAACATAGCTTCCGAGTATAACGTACCTATTTGGGTATCACTAAATGCGATTATGGTTGATGGAACAGGCATGTGTGGGGGATGTAGGGTGCTTTTAAGAAAAGAAGAAAGCGGAACTTTAAAGGAGGAGATTAAATACGTATGTGTCGATGGACCCGAATTTGATGGAAGATACGTTGATTGGGACAGCTTCATAAGAAGGTTACAACAATACAAAGAAGAGGAGAAGAAAGCATTGGAGAAGTTTTTGGAAAAAGTTGGTGATATCTCATGGCTGTAAAAGACAGAATTCCAGTGCCTGAACTCGAGCCATCGGAAAGAAAGAAAAACTTCATGGAGGTTTCTCTAGGTTATACATTGGAATTGGCGCATCAGGAAGCGCAAAGATGTTTGCAATGTAAAGTTCCAACCTGCGTTTCAGGTTGTCCTGTTGGAATAGATATCCCTGGGTTTATAAGAGAGATAGTCAGAGGGAATTTGAAAAAATCGTATGAAATTCTCAAAAGTTACAATTACTTACCCGCCATCTGTGGTCGTGTGTGTCCTCAGGAAGTTCAGTGTGAAGGTGCATGCGTTCTGAACAAAATAGGTAAACCAATAAACATAGGAGCTCTGGAAAGGTTCGTAGCTGATTTCGCAAGTCAAGAAGGCTTTGATGATGAAGGAGGCGGGTTTGCAACATTTGATAGTATTCCTTACATATTGAAAATTGACCCAGCTAAAGTATCAGCCTTAAGGTCTAAAAAAGTTTCGGTGGTTGGTTCCGGTCCAGCGGGCTTGACAGTTGCATCAGAACTTGGAAAACTGGGTGTTAAAGTGCATGTTTACGAAGCATTACACGAGTTCGGTGGCGTGCTTGCCTACGGAATACCTGAGTTCAGGCTTCCTAAAGAGATAGTGAAACGCGAAGTGATGCAACTTGAAACACTTGGTGTAGAGTTATTCAAAAACATACCTATCGGCTATGCAATACATCCGAAGGAATTGCTCGAAAGATACGATGCGGTTTTTGTTGGAGTTGGGGCTGGGACTCCAAAGTTCATGGGGATTCCAGGAAGTGAACTTAACGGTGTTTATTCTGCAAATGAATTCCTCACGAGAGTGAATCTAATGAAAGCATATAGATTCCCGGAATACGACACTCCCATAAAGGTTGGGAAAAGAGTGGTAGTAGTGGGGGGTGGGAATACCGCAATGGATGCGGCCAGAAGTGCTTTAAGACTTGGAGCACAAGTTACTGTGGTATACAGGAGAACCGAAGCTGAAATGCCGGCAAGACGTGCGGAAATACATCATGCGAAGGAAGAAGGAATAGAATTTTTGTTCTTGACCAATCCTGTTAAGTACATTGGAGATGAGAGTGGTAAATTGGTAGGGGTAGAATGTATAAAGATGGAGCTTGGGGAACCAGACGAGAGTGGTAGAAGAAAACCGGTCCCAGTGCCGAATAGCAATTTTGTTATAGAGGCCGATATTGCCATCGAAGCAATAGGAACCGAGTCAAATAGGTTCTTGCTTAGTCAGTTTCCAGATTTAAAGACAAATAATTACGGTTATATAGTTACGAACGAATACGGTCAGACAAGTATTCCAAAAGTATTTGCAGGTGGCGATATCGTTACTGGTTCTGCAACTGTTATCCTTGCCATGGGAGCAGGGAAAAAGGCCGCAGAGGGGATAGTTAAATTACTTACAGAGTAAAATATAGTTATCGCACATTTTTACAGATAGCTAATTGACGATAGTCAAGGGGGATAAGGGGGATTATGCTTTACACCGAGCTTATCTTCGCAATGATTATCTTAATGCTACTTTTAACAATAATTTCTGGGACAATTCCTGCTCAAAGGGAAACACTGATGGAGTCAATCAGACAAGAACGAGCTCAGTTAATCGCTGAAAATATGTTTTGGCAACAGGTAGACAATGAATATCTAGAAAGTGTTCAATCTGATAAGTTTAGTATAACTTACGATGTTGTGGTGGATGGGAGGAAATACAAAGTCACAATAAACGCTATAAAGTTCGAAAGACCGCAAAAATAACAAAAGTAATAAAAATGCGGAGCGATTGCTCCGCATAATGTTTTGTATCTTTTATATCTGCCTAACAGATTCTCTTTCAACTATCTTTGTTGGAAGGATGATATTTCTTGGAAGCCTGGTTCGTTTATCTGTTATTCGTTCAATCAAGAGTTGAGCCGCGGTTGTGCCCATCTCCCACCTGGGTTGCATAACTGTTGTGAGTCTTGGGTTTGTGTAATTCGCAAATGGTGCATCGTCAAAACCTATCACCGATACTTGCTCTGGAACTTTTATTCCATGTTCCTTCAGTGCATCCATTGCACCTATCGCTGCCCAGTCATTGACAGCAAATATCGCTGTGAAATTCAAGCCGTGTTCTTGGAGATGGCGTACCACGCTTACCCATCCATGTTCTGAGTTGTAACCTCTGTGAACCCCGTAATATATTTCCACATTGTCTTTACCTACTTTATCTAAGAACTTTCTTATCCCTTTTTCTCTGTCGAGTGCTGCTGGCGAGTTTTCTGGACCTGGGATAAAAAGAATTTTCCTGTGACCGTGCTCGTAAAGGTATTTAATGGCAGCGTATCCTCCACCGATATTATCAACGTTTACTGTATCAAAGTTAATTTCATCAACTGCAAAATCAATGACAACCATCGGTATGCCACTTTTCTCAAAACGTTGTATAAGCTTACTGCCTCCGTAAAGTTCTCCGAGAATGACTCCATCCACTTTTCTTCGGAAGTACTGGTCCAAAACGTGCTGTTCAGCATCAGGTTCACCTTTTGGCAATGCTAACATCACGTCGAATCCTTTTGAATAAGCATATTCTTCAATGGCCATGACGATATCGCTGTAGTGATAACCGCGTATATCTGGAATCAATATACCAATGGTTTTGAACAGTTCTCTGTAAGTTGTTTTGAACGACATCATCGGTTTGTAATTTAATTTCTTCATCGCATTCAGGACTTTTTTCCTCGTTTCTTCAGAAACATTTTCGCTACCATTAATAACCCTTGAAACTGTCGCTATCGAAACATTTGCCATTCGTGCTACGTCTCTAATGTTAGCCATCCAAACCACCCCAGAAATCTATCGTTAATTACTCTTCACCACTTTCATCACTTTCCATTTGATAAACCCTTACGTAATCCACATACATTCTTGCAGGGAATTGGGTCTCGTTTGTCGGATAACCGGGCCAGTATCCACCAACTGCAAGGTTCAATATTATGAAAAAGTCATTATCAAACACCCAAGCTTTTCCACGTGACTCTATCGCTGACTTTGTAACGATGTGGTAAATTTTGTCATCAACATACCATACTATCTTTTCCTCGTCCCACATTATTCCAAAAACGTGGAAATCACTTGTAAAATCTGGTGTTGGAGGCTCCAACCTTATCCTTCCTTGAATACCATTTGAACCAAAATAACCAGGTCCATGCAAAGTACCATACGCAGTCCACTTGTCATGTCCTAAGAACTCAACGATATCAATTTCTCCACAGGTTGGCCAACCAACATATCTAAAGTTGCTACCAAGCATCCAGAACGCTGGCCAGAGGCCTTTGCCATAAGGGAACTTTATTCTTGCTTCTATCTTTCCGTGTTGAACAGTGAATTTACCTTCCGTCTTAATACGGGTGGATGTGTAATTAAAAGTCTTGTTGCCCTCTTTTACAGTTTCTTTTCTTGCCTCAATTACAAGCATTCCTTTTTCAATCCATGCATTTCTTCCCTCGGTGTAATATTGCCACTCACCATTTCCCCAACCGTTGTTGTTTCCTATATCGTATCTCCATTTACTGGTATCAAGCTCTTTTCCATCAAATTCATCTGACCAAACCAACTTCCATCTGGGATCTTTTATCATACTCTCATACTCCTTTAAGGATGCCAAGCAATTTGTAGTAAGAAAGGTTAAAAATACAACTGACACAATGACCAACAGATATTTGCGAAATTTAGGCTCTGAAAACAACATTCAACACCACCTTCTTTCTTTATTCTTCATTCTTTGTCATATAGTTACTCGTAAAGGAAAGTTATTTCTATACTTTCAATTTTACCATCTCTGACAAGTTTTGCATATGGTTCTTCGATAAGGTTGCTCGCGATTTCTATTTTTTCACCGGTCGTTGTTATCAGACTGATTCTTTGTTTTGAGACATCGAATTTGAAGGTATCGAACCTTTTTGGATTCAAATATGTTACCTTTACTTTTCCAAGGAAATTGAAAGATACTTTTCCTTCCTCATCAAACAACCACCCGGGTAATATGGGTTCAAAAGACAAGATGAGTTTACCATTGATAAACTTAAACGGCTTAAGTCCTGCTAGCATTATCCTCCACATGCTTAAAAACTCCGCACTTGCGCCGCTCAGTCTTGCAACAAAACCTGTTGCATGGATTTTTTCGTCTGGATTAGCACTACTTGCTATGAATGATGAATTTTCCAGAGGACTTCTTCCGTATACTTCAGGGTCCATAAATGCAACAATTACGTTCTTGAAATCCTCATAGAACTCTTCGTATAGGCCGTTCTTTATAAGCTCTAACATGTATTTGTATTCCATGTGTAGCCATATTGATTCATTTTCCAACCAACCGGGTGTGAACGCCTTGGCACGTCCGATTTCTATGCTTTGCTCTTTCAAAGGAGCGTTAACTTTGTACATTTTCAACTTTTTGTCATAGAGCTCTGATGACTTGACCTTTTTGTAGATTTCCTTGATAAATTCTTTGTTGTTTCCGTAAGCCTTAAACCCTCGAACCATTCCTTCCAAGAAATATGGCATCGGCTTTTGTCTGAACTTACGCACTTTTACGAATTTTTGATTACCTACTTCGCTGATAATTTCGTATTCTTCAGCCTCATAATAATAGTAAGTTGGCATCATTCCGTTGCTTTCGGTAATTGCTTTGTCAAGCGCGGATTTCAACTTTGCTCTGAGCTTTTCAAGGACACTTGCCAGTTCATTTGCTGTGATTTCGATTTCTTCACCCAAGAATCCAAACTTTACATCTTCACGGTAAGCTTCCCTAAGGTCGGACATCTTTTCCCAATATTTGAAATCTTTATCAGCATCATTGCAAGCATTGTACCAATCGACAACTTCGACTTCTTTCTTTATTAATTCCATAACTTCGACTGGCAAGTTAACTTTTCTGTGTTGATATTCTTTCACTGTTTCTACAATGAAATTCATTAAACGCAGGAGTTCAAAGCTTTCTGCAACGGAAGAACCAAATAATCCGGGCAATCCGTTTAATGCGTCGTACCAACCGGGCTTGCCTGCTTCCATCTCTATGCCAACGCCAGCGGGGTCTGTTGTCGCAAATTTTACAGCTACGAGATTGACAAGCTTAGTTATTAGTGTTGTTCTGTAGATTTCACCTTTTCCTTTATTTGTTCTCACAACATTTTTGAATTTATCCCTTGACTCAATGAGTATTTTCTTTTCTTCATCAAGGTAAAGGGAATTGTACTGTCTTACTTTTCCGTCGACGAAGACATATCTTTTTGACCTGGGCAGTACACACTCTGCATTGTCGTAGTATGTATAGGATTTGTCGTCAAAAAGAATTTCTTCTTTTGTATCGGGGTAGATTGCCAAGTAACTTTCGATGAGGTCCAAGTTGTAAGTCCAGTGGTCGGTCCAAAAACCTTCGCCATGAACCGCGTCCGTTTCTTCTTCAAGGTACTCTGCCAGATTCCTCAAAAATTCTTCGAAGTCTTTTTTAAGGACTACATTTTGCCTTTCAATGAATGTCAGCAATTTTCCAGGCGTTAGATTACCTGCGCTCAAGAAATTAAACAATTTTTCAACATTCTCCGCATTCTCCAGTTCAGCTTTTAAGAACTCTTTAACACCTTCGCATTCGGGTTTCAGTCTGTACCTGACACCGTTTATTACAAGTGGATTGTAACCGTCCGGCTGTATCAAGTTGACAAAGAATCGGATGTTGTAATTTCCTATCTCTGGGTGAAAGACAACGTCCTCTCTTCTGTTCTGATTCACATCTCTGTAATTTGCGTTACCAGAAGAATAATACTCAGGCAATAGCACGAAATAATTGTAATCCCTTTCTAAATCACCATGTTTCCTCGAGTATATGTGATAGACTAATCTATCTTTACCTTCGCGCAGAACGACTGGATATCCGCCCCTTAATATGTTGTCAAGATAAGTTTGTTTCGTATATTCATCAAATAAATCAGAAGAAGTCTTCGTCCATACATCATTAACAATCTCTTCAATTATTTTATTACCCTCTTTTCGTTTGTTTTCAAGGTATTCTTGGCTTGAGAATCTCTCTGCGTATTCGTTGAGTAGGTTCATATCAGGTGTATGCCCAACAACTGTGTAAATATAAAATTCTTCGCCGGGTTGGAGTGTTACTTCGACTGGAGAGAAAGCACAAGGTACCCTATTCGAAGTGATTTGCTTCATTTTTCTTATATTTTCTAACCTGGAACCGATGAAAACATCTGGTTCGATATATGAGGTGTTCATTCCAAAAACAACATCAGGATCCACCAACGGCATTAGGAGTTCCTTTTTTCCTGACTGAATTTTGAACGAAACGTAGAAATTACCCTCTTTGAATTCGGAAACAGCTGCTACGTCTTCTGCCGTTGACCTGAGTTTAAATACGGGCATCTTGTTTTCCAAATTATATACTTCCATCCAAGCCTTCAACGTGTTACCCACGTGCTTTAAACCGTAATCGTTTATTCCATAAGGAAGAAGTGCAGAAAGCCCATCGAGAATTTCAAAACGTTTTACTTCGTTAGATATATTTTGGAATTTAACAATCCTGATAAGTGCTCCTAACTTTTCCTGGGGCAGTATGAAGTAAAGTATATTCGTTTTGAGACCATGAACATTATTTATTTCTTCTATCTCCACTTCATTCCTTGCAATATACATCCTTTGTGTTACTTTATCGGAAACCACTTTTCCAAAAGGCTCAAAGAATGTATCCATAGACAAATCTTTAACAAACGTTCTGAAGCCGTGTGTGAAGATAACTTGATAAGACCTAAAAGCCGGATGGAATTCCATAATAGGGTTATCTTTATGAGCAATTCCAAAAGATGCGATTGCCTGAGCTCTGTTAACGTAAAACACCCACAGCGGTATACCTTTCTTACCAGCTATGCCGGGCAGAAAGCTTGCAAATGGCTTTGAGTTATTGTAATCTTCAACTACAAACCTCTTATTCTTGTCGAAGTAGTATCTTACCATTTCAAGACCTCCTTTTTTAAAATTATGAACTTAGTCAAGCACATACTTACCTATCAATCTGATATCTCTTGACGAAGCTCCAACTCTTATTTCGTATTCTCCCTTTTCAACTATCCAGTAATTACCATTAAAGCTTGCAAGGCTTGAGACGGGAATTCTAATTTCCATTTTCTGAGTTTCTCCTGGTTCAAGCAACTTCGTCTTTTCAAACCCTTTCAATTCTTGGTAAGGTTTGTCTATGTTTCCTCTTGGAGCCCTCACGTAAATTTGTGCAACTTCTTTTCCAGACATGTTACCTGTGTTCTTGATTTCGAAAGTTACAACGATATCTCCACCGTCTCTGCATAGCTTTAGATTAGAGTATTCGAACGTCGTATACGAAAGTCCGAATCCAAATTCGAAAGCAGGTTCCACTCTAAATGTATCGTAATACCTGTATCCGACGTAGATGTCCTCATCGTAAACTACTACTTGCGGGTTATCTTTTGGCTCACCTGGGAATGACCTTGACGGAACATCTTCATATCTTTTTGGGAACGTCGTTGGAAGCTTTCCGGACGGATTCACTTTTCCACTTATCACATCCGCTAAGATTCTTCCTGCCTCCTGACCTGGTTGCCAAACCAATAATATGGCATCACAAAGATTTTTCCAGCTTTCCACTTCGATAGGAGAACCTATATTTAGAACGACTACAAACTTCTTACCTTGCTTTCTGAAAGCGGTTGAAAGTTTCGACATTATGTTAAGTTCATCGTCCGTAAGATAGAAGTCACCCTTTTCAAGTTTTCTGTCAACACCCTCTCCTGAGATTCTTGTGATGATGAATATCCCAACATCGTTTCTTGAAGCATATTTCTCGATATCTTCTTCGCTAAGTAAATCCTGCGGAAGCCTGGGTATGATATCTTCGCCCCATTGACCTTTAGTTATAACATAATCCGTGGTTCTAAAATCCGAGACTTTTTTTCTGTAAAATTCTGCCAGTTCCATGTCAACCTTTAACCCTTTTTCAATCGCACCATCTAAGAAGTTTATGGTGTATCTTGGGTGGGTCTCCCCGCTACCTGTTCCACCTCGTATCGTTTCAATCTGCCCCGTTCCGAATAGTGCAATTTTTGTATCCGGTGAGAGTGGTAAAGCATTTTCATTCTTTAGCAAAACAACACCCTCGCATCCGGCTTCGTATGAAACTTTTGCATGTTCGTCGAGGTTTGGTTTGTTTGAATACTTATACCCTTTGAATGAAGGGGTCTTAACAAGAACTTTTAAAATTGTTCTTACCCGCTCATTTAACATTTCATCGTTAATTTCTCCACGCTCGTAAGCTTCTTTAATTTCCTCGATTTCTGGTCTTCTATGTTTGAAAATTTGATACGTATTTCCTGGCATCAGCAAATCGTTCCAAGATTTGACTTGCTCGGCTGCGTTATCACCTGCGAACCAATCAGTCATCACTAATCCGTCAAATCCCCATTCGTCGCGGAGCACATCTTTTAAAAGCCATTTATTTTGGGATGTGTATTTACCGTTTAGCCTATTGTAAGAGCTCATCACAGTCCATGGCTTTGCCTTCTTAATAGCTATTTCAAATGGTTTCAGGTATATCTCTCGCAAAGCCCGCTCAGAAACGATGGTGTCAACAGTCATCCTATTTGTCTCCTGCTCGTTTACCACAAAATGTTTTAAACATGCGCCAACACCTTGTGATTGAACGCCTTCAACAAAACTTGCAGCCATTTCGCCTGTCAAAAGCGGGTCTTCAGAGTAGTATTCAAAATTTCTTCCGCACAAGGGATTTCTGTGGATGTTAATTGCCGGTGCTAAAAGTATATCTACTCCGTACTCTTTAACTTCTTCTCCCATTGCTTCTCCAACTTTTCTAAGTAGATTCCTGTTCCAAGTGGAAGCAAGCATAGTCTCAACGGGAAATGCTGTTGCATGGTATTTATTCTCATCATTTTCACGTTCAGGGTCTATCCTCAAACCAGCCGGTCCGTCGGCGAGTACCATACTTGGGATACCGAGCCTTTCTACGGGTCTTGTTTCACCAGCCTCACCTTTAACCCTTGGGGCAGGGTTATTAGGTAACCAAAGCACACCTGCACCAACCAAGAGATTTATCTTTTCGTCAACCGTCATTTCAGAAATTACCCTTTCGATGTCGAACTCCACTTTACTCATCTCCCTTCTTTGGCGTTTTTCATTATGTGATTATTCACCGGTAATTCCCGTTCGCTCGAGACTTTCAACAAACTGTCTTTGGAGGAACAAGTAAGTTATCAGTAGCGGAAGGATTGTTATCATAGTTGCAGCCATCCTAATACCCTCGTTAATTCTATTTGCCGCGCTGCCATCAGCGGTTGGAAACATCACAGCGTATCTCACAACGAAGTCCCTGAGTTCCAATGGGAGAGTCTTAATCTTATTTCCTAGCAGGAGACCTGACAGCAGAGTTTCATTCCAATACCAAACCAATGAGAAGATAAACGTTGTCACGATTGCAGGCATAGAAAGTGGAAGTATGATTTTGTAAAAGATTTGGAATGTATTAGCACCATCGATTTCCGCTGCCTCATCGAATGCTTTTGGTAGCATGTTGAAAAAGTTGAGATAAAGGAGTATGAAGATAGCACTTCTAATACCCTGTCCAAAAATCGCCGGTAAGAACGTTGCGAAGATACTATCAGTCAACCTCAGCGTGCTGAACAAAACGTATTTGGTGACCAGAGTAACTTGCGTTGGTATCAAGAACGTTGCAAGCATTAACACTATCCAGAATCTTTTCAGTGGAAATTCAAAACGTGAAAGACCGTACGCAATGAGGGCTGTTATCAAACTCTGTGCCAGTGCAGGTATAACTGAAGTATAAACACTGTTCCACAGTGCCTTGGGCATTTCCAATACTTTCCAAGCCCTAACGAAGTTATCAAGAGTTAGTTTAGTTGGTATCCAAACAACCGTTGGATTGACTAAGTCTTCGACACTCATAAAGGATGAAGTAATCATGTATAGTAATGGGTAAAGATAAGCATAACCAATGCCTATCAAAACAACGTATATGATAGTTTTGGTCGCAGGTTCTTTGAATGTCTTGTAATAAGAAATGCGGAATCTCCTCTCTTTATTCTTTGACATTTTCATATCCTTGTCTTCCTCCTTTCGCGTAACAACAGATACGCGATACCAAGAATCAGCATAACCGCTGCAAAGTATATCCACGATAAGGCGGCGGAGTATGAGTACGGCTTGTCTATGTCAAACATATGTTGGGTTATACTTGTATTAACTGCATTGTTTGCGAATGAAGCAAGGTCAACAATGGTGTAAATCGTGTTTACCAAGACAAATGGTTTTATAAGTGGTAGTGTTATCTTCCAAAAGATAACCCAGTCGTTTGCTCCGTCTATCTGAGCAGCTTCATATATGCTACTGCTTATCTTTTGTAAGCCTGCGAGGAAGAATATAATCTGAACGCCTGAGAACCAGAGAATCAACACTAAGTTATTGAACATGTATAAGAACGGATAGCTTATCGTGTTCGGTATCATTTGGAAGAATCTGTATATAAAGTACCTTCTTGGGTCTACAATACTTGCCGCGTTGTTTGCGACAAGCTCCGCCACAACAGGACCACTTACAATAACGACAGGCAAGAAGTAAAGCAGCCTAAAGAATGCCCTTGCTACAAGTTTTCTATTGAGTAGTATTGCAACTATCAGTGAGAATATAATAATCAAAGGCGTGGATAACACGATATTGAGTATCGTGTTCCAGAAATTTATCGGGAACGCAGGGTCTGTTCTGAAGGCGTATACATAATACTTCCATCCAACAAATGTGGCTTCAATTCCATGAACCGTAAAATTGACGTTAAAAAAGCTCAGGTAGAGTGAGTAAAAGAACGGATAAGCTGTGAAAATAGCGAAACCTATTATCCAAGGCAATGTGTACATGTAACCAGCAAGTGCTCTTCTTGTGCTTCTCCTCATTTGGAACCAACCCCATTTGTAGAATTGTTAGATTTAACAACCTTGAAGGATTCAGCCGGCACAACCACTAAACTATCTTTAAATTCTTCGTTTGTGTAATTGATGTATATCTCATACCCGTTATCGTAAGTTACTTTCACCACCCCAGGCTTTAGCACAATGCGATTCGTTATACTTGAACCTTTTACATATTTGAGAGCACCGTTGATTGTATTATAAATTTCCACCATTTTACTTTTCCAATCTTCGTATCGAGTTGATGGGTAATCCCACAACGGTGTGTCTTTCAAAGATGCGTTATCAAGCCAAGATACTAAGAACGAAGGATAAGCACCGTAATCTATAGCTTTCAAAACATCCGTCTTTGAGAAGAACCCGTTATTCATATACGGTGTGAAATAATTTAGTCTACCACTTAACACGATTTGTAGGAAAGGAACGGTATCTGTTTCAAAAAGATACTGACTGGAGTTCATTGGAACAGCCCCAATGGTTGTGGAATACTTCCATGCATAATTGTTTGGTTCAAATAGAATAACGTTATCCGTTTTTGAGGCTATATCGTTCAACGTTTTCTCAACAATTCTTTTAGCTTCCGAACGGTATATTTCCGAGCCTATCTTGAGATTACCGTAGAGTTTGTTCGCAAATTCTTTAACCGCGAAATTTTTAAAATCAAGCTGCGAAAGTTTTGATGCACGCGTTAAAAGATATCTTGAGGCAAGGTCTATTCTTACATAATAGCTTTTGTAGAGCCAAAGGTCTTTGTTATCCCTTTCTTCAGAGATTATGGATTGCGAAAGGTTCAGTCCAACTTCTTTTCTAAGGTTTAGTTGTTTTTCAGTTACCTTTGTCACATTGTCAACGAAAAAGAGTTCAACTCTTTTACCGTTGGATTTGTTCGTTGTGTTGAACTCAACAATGTGCCTCAAAAGTTCCTTGAAATCACCAACCTTCTTTTCCAATCCAAACTTTCCTACTTTGTTCCCGTGGATTCCCTTATCTTGCCAGCCTTCTATTAAAAGTACAATCTTGTTGATACCTTTGCTTGTTAGCTCCTTGATGATTTCTTTGATTTGCTCTACAGAAGAGATAGCTATAACTTTATGACCTATCAACATCTTTTCGATGTCTGAGACAATGATGCTTACGTAAAGAGGTATATCTTCAACTTTTGTTGAGCTAAGTTGTGTAGTGAACACATTTTTGTTCCCGAACAATTCGTTTGCGAACTTTTCTCTGTAGTACTTAGCCATACCTACATAGTTTGCCGATGGACCTGTAAGGAAAGAAATCTCAAGAACCGCATCGAACTTATTCCGGTCCTTTTGAGCAACTTGTATTCCAGCACCGCTTCTTGTTGTCGGTTGGAGATATTTCTGCCTGTAGATGAATTTTGCAGATGTCCAGTTATATTTACTTAAAATACCACTTGGATACGAAACTATAGCGCTATATTCTTGTCCTGAAGTTATAACCCCAAACAGTGCGTTCTGATTTACACCATGAACAATACCAAATACTGGCATAAGTACTGTTGGTTCTTCTCTTAAGAAGTCATTTGGTCTTCTTGCTCTCAAGTCATTGACCGTTACTAGGTTTTCTATAGAGTAGTCCTTACCGTAAACTCTCTTTTCAAACCAGTTTAGATAATGAGCTGGTTTTGAGAACCTTATTAGAGCACCCGGACCGTCTGGGACGAATGCATATCCGTTGACTTCGTCTGCTATTGTGCTTCCTAAGAAGGGCGCAAACATTACAGATGCTATTGTAAATTTCTTCCCTTCTTTTATCGTATTTTGAGGCAACTCGAATTTTACAGTATCATCCTTGAGAGTTATACGTACATCGAAACCTATCTCAAGTGGCTCAAAATAAAGCGAATACACTATCCCGTTATTGGTTCTTTGCCAATGCTTTTTAACGTTTTCGTCTGCGGAGCCTATAACATTTGATATGCCACGTTCATCAAAATATTCCAAAAGCACAAGAGACTTCGCTATAAGTTGGTACGTAGGGTTCATTTCGTTGTAAGCATCCGTCGTTTCTAAAACATCTCCCCATATGTATCCGGACCTTTTGTCAACAACCCGAACAGAAGTGGTTGTTAAATCCATCCAGAGTTCCAAATATCTACTCTCAGCTATCTTTTTATATCCTTCAAGTGTGAACGGTGATTTGACGAGTGTGGTTACTTCAGGTCTTGTAAACCTGTTTGAAAGATAATCATTTCCAATTGTTTGTGCAAAAAGAGGACGGAAGAACACGACCAAAATGACAAGGACGACTGTTGATAGAAACGATTTATTTCTCTTGAGAACGTCCTTGAATCTTTTGTGTTGTTTATCTTGCACGGTAGAGCACCTCCTGGACAATCGCGTAGACCGTTTGGACGAGTTGGTCCCAAAGCATGTAGACTATGGAGTAGACGAGTATAATTACAAATATCCAGACCAGAGTGAGTAGTATACTTTTTACCGTATCTCGGATACCGTAATCATGGATTTCTTTGACACCAGTGAAAAGCAAAACTGCAGACCAGGATATGAGAATCATTGAGGCAAAAGATACTATGAACGCCTCGTTGTATGTGAGTATGTAAGTAAGCAATATTACAAACGGCTGGAAGAGAATGTAAGGGGCAAAACTGTAGGCTGTGAATATATAAATGTCTCTCAATGTTCCACGACCGTCGTTAATAGAGCTAACTAAGTAGTTTGCAAAAACCCATAACATTGTTGGGGCAACACTGGCAAGGAGAACAAATCCGACGGACCTATCTTGGACGTTTAAGTTAAAGATGAAACTTCTACCAAAATAATCGAATTGTACTACTAAGAAGAAGAGTACATAAATGATGGTTGCTGAAAGCACAGACCCGTGCTTTCTCCTCTGAATGTAATAGAACGTGTCAAGAGGATGTCTCAATATGTTTTTAATGTAGAGTATATCACTTATTAGCTTAGACTTAATTGTTGTTTTTCTTTTGATTAGACCACGTTTTAATAACTCGTCAAATAGCACGAAAAGAGCTATTAGAATTACAAACGCAAGCAATATGGTACCTGCGTTCTTTTGCAAGAATTCGTTTCTAATTTCCCAATAGGCATCTGAATAATCCCTTTTTGCATAAGCCTTTTTAAATTCCTCTGTTGCAGCTCTGTAATTTCCTTCTTGGAAATATGCTTTTCCAAGTCCGTAGTGAGCGATTTTGGAATAACCATCGTATATCATAACTTCTTCCCAGAGTTTTTTACTCTCGAGGTATTTCCCTTGAGAATAAAGTTCGAGAGCTTTATGCAGGGTGTGAATATATTGAGTAGGATTGAAGACGTGGACAAGTCCTCGTTCTTTGTCAAGAACGTAAACCTTACCTTCGTCGTCAACGGCAATTGCAGATGCTACGGTAAACAACCCGTTTCTTTCCGTGGCGATAGCACGACCACCGAACGAAACTAGCAAGTTACCCTCAGAATCGTATTCATAAATGAGTCCTGTCTCAGTTAATGCGAATATTCTTCCATTCTTATCTACGGCAATATCTATGAAATTTGGTTCGTCCACCATCCTACCTTCTTTAGATGGAGGAAGTATATTTAAGCCTATTGTATTATGCTTTTTAATGGCACTTCCATTTTCTTTCTGGGTTACTGTGTAGATAAGTCCTTTGCTATCTATTGTGATATTGGTATAAGGTTTTGGAATCCTGTTTAGGAACTTCTCTTTCTGTTCCTTAGTGTAGAATATGTCGATGAATTTGTCCAAAAACGTTATCCCAACGGTATTTGCACCAAAGTAACCAAGGAACTCACCATTTTGATCCAGTTGTATAACGCCTTCGAATGTGCCTTCGCTCACAATGTAAAAGTTCCCTCTTTTATCGACAACAAGCTTTTTTGGTTTAAAGTTCGCAGTTTCTCCAAATAACGGATTCGTAGGTCTACCCAGCCTTCTTATTTCGTTACCCGATTTGTCGAATATCACAACTTCTGATGTACCAGGGTCAGCTACGTAAATATATGTCTCATCAACAAATACCCCAGTCGGTTGGAATAAAGACATATCACCCACGTAAGTTGCTTCCCTGGTTACCATGTTGAAAACAACGATTCTTGCATTACCAGCATCGGCAATGTACATCTTATTGTCCTTTATGAAGATATCCTCGGGGTAGTAGAGGTCTAAATCCTTGAAGAGGACTTCACTCACAACGTATGCATCCTGAGTTATTTTCCACTCATTTTTACCTGATATTGTGTAAGTGAGAAACGCACTGTTAACGGCAAAGAGTTGATTGCATAACACGAAAAGTACAAGCAAAACTCCGAAAAGTATTGTAGCGTTTTTCAATCCTGGTTTGTTCTTCTTGCTCTTGCTTTCCACGATATCCACACCACCCAACGAAAAACTTTGAGTATCTGTTATTTCAAACCACTGTAAGCCATTGTATTCATAACCCTCGATTGCATAATTATAAAAAGCACCAAATTTGGCACGAACATTATTAGACCAGCAGCAGCAGCTATCCCTTGACCTGCCACAGTGTTACCCGTTGTTTGAGTAAGGTTGGAAACATAGAATGCGAACGTTTTTAGATTCTCGTTGTTTATGTAGTAAGTTGATGCCTCTGCACTGTTCCAAGCAACTTGAAATGCCAAAATACCTACTGTTGATATAGCTGGCTTTAAGAGTGGCATTATTATATTGAAGATTATTTGGAAATCATTTGCTCCGTCAACAAGCGCTGCATCTATAAGTGCATCAGGGATTTGGTCTATAAACTGCTTTACGAGAAAGACACCAATTGGCATTGCCAAAAGCGAGAGAATATTAATAATAAACGTATCTATAAGCCCTAGCTTTTGAACTATTAAATACCTTGGAATAATAACAGCAATGGGAACAAACATGAGTGCAAGATTATTTATCGTAAAGAGTAAGTTCTTGGTTTTGAATTGCTTCTTGGAGAGTGCATATCCCGCAAAGACAGAGATAATTATTGTAAAAAGCACCGTGAAGAAAGCGGTCAATATGCTATTCATTAGATACCTAGATACAGGTATCGTTGAAGCCCGCGTGATTTGGAATAATTCATAGAAGTTCGCTAGTGTTGGCCTCCTAACGAAAAATCTTGGAGGATAGAGGAATAATTCGTCAACTGGCTTGAAGGCTTGTGAAAAGATAAAAATTATAGGCAACATCATGAAAATCGCTATCGGTGTTAAGATAAAATAGAATTTCAGCTGACTTTTATGGAAATATCTTGGATTTGTTTTTGTAGTGAACTTTGCCATACTTTCTCCCCCTAACTCTTGGCAATTTTACTGACTTAGTAACGCTCTCCAAATAAGCGCCACGCGATTCTTGAGAAGAACCAGATAATCAAAAGTAGCACAACGGAGAGAGCAGCTGCGTATCCCATTTCATACCTGAGAAAACCGTAATCTTCGATGTGGTTAACGATTAGTTGCCCAGCGTATTGTGGGGTTGGATTTGAGCCAGAGAGTGCAACTCCAATGCCTGCAGAAGTAAATGTGTTTACTATTGACATCACCGCTCCAAAAAGCATCTGCGGTTTCATTGCAGGTATAGTAACGTATATGATTTCTTGCAATCTGTTCTTTATGCCATCTATGTACGCTGCTTCGTAAAGCTGTTCATCGACGTTTAATATACCTGCAAGCATCGCCAAAAATCCTACTCCCATACTGCTCCAAAGCGAAACGAGAATCATAATATCCATCAAATGTTGTGGTGATTGCAACCATTGCACAGGTTTGTCTATAAGTCCAAGCTTGAGTAAGAGTGCGTTTAAGTATCCTTGTTGGTCGCCATTGAAAAGTACCCGCCAAATAACCGACATCGTGACACCTGCTGTTAGAGAAGGAGAATAAATTATCAAAGCGAATATCGTTCTTGGTATCCTTGTAAGTTGAGCCACAAGCCAGGCTAATATAAATGAAAGAATGTAGCCACCAACACCAACAATCAAAGCGTATTTTATAGTGTTTGGTAAAACCTTTTGCATAAAGAGCGTGTCCCGTGTGATAAGAGTGATGTAGTTTTGTATACCTATCCACTTAGGTTTTTCAATTGCGTTGAAATAGGTAAACGAAAGGTATATGGCGACAGCAACTGGTAGTGCTATGAACACAATGAATAAAATCAAATATGGTGACAACAAAAGCCAATGTCCACGATCTTTTTTCGAACTTATTCTCATTCTGTTTCACCTCGATTTAGCACAGTCTTTAAGAACTCTTCCATACTTTCGTACATCTTGTAATCCTTGACCTTCTTTCCATCGACTATGTAACCAAACTCCGTAAGTTTCCTTTCAAGTTCTCTGTTTATTAGTATCACGGACCTATCAATTGATGTTCGAAGGGGTTTACCCTCGATAACAACGCTGTTCCATATATTGCTTACTTCCCTTTCAACCATGTAACCACCCGGATGCCTTTGGACTTCTCTAATCCATCTCCATTGTTCGAGTATGACTCTCTTGTGTTTTTCATCGATGAAATCGAGTTCCTTGAACGCTTCTATATTGGCCGTGTTCCAAAGGTAAGTTGGACCGTACCTGTTGACCATCATCCTTGCAAATTTGACTTGCGTGTCTTTAGACATCCACCACTTGATAAATTCCCAAGCCTTTTCCTTTTTATCCGAATTTGCGAAGATAACAATAGCTCTATCACCTGCAACTTGGTACCTCAAAACTTGTCCGTTCTCGTCCTTAACTCCTGGTGAAGGAGCTATATCCCACAGTCCATAAATTTCATCTGCAGCGTTTAATAGAGTTACATACAATCCAAAGTCACCAACACCAATGGGGATACGACCGTATCTAAACGAATTGTAAAAGCTTGCAACTTGTTCTGGAATTCCGTATATTGCGAAAAGCTCAGTCATTAGTTCAAACGCTTTTACCGAATTCTCTTCGTTTATAGCTGTTTTCATACCGTCTCTTGTATAAAGCCTTGCTTTGTTTTGGAAGAAGAAAGGACCCGTTGTGTTGAAATACTTTGTTGTTTGTTCACACATCGGGATAGAGAAATTCATTCCTCGTCTTTGGAGCTCGGGGAGTATCTTTTTTACATCGTCCCAAGTATCTGGTATTGGTATACCCAGTTTCTCGATAATGTCTTTTCGGTAGAAAAGCACATAGAAATTCTGCGTTTCTGTTATTCCATAAACCTTATCATTAATAACCATCGGTAATAGTGTTTCAACGTTTATGTTCTTTTCTACAAAGTTGAAGAAGTCAGGGAAATATGAAAGTGGGAAAAGAGCGTTCCTAATTGCAAGTTCAAACGGTATCCAGTTGCTGATACTCATAGCAACGTCTGGAACAGCGTTTGCAGCACTTGCTAAAACGAGTTTCTGTTCATTGGGCATGATGGAGAAAATTACTTTGATACCTGTTTTTCTTGTAAAGTCACTATCTGTTAAATACTGCAACGTCTCAACGTACTGCACAGGCCTGTTTACCCATACTCTTAAACTTGTTTCGTCAACCTTCTCATATATAGAATAAGCTTCATTTTTGTTGAACAAGGATAACCATAACTTTTGAAATTCCTCATAAGCAGTTATTAAGAACGTGGATTTCGGATAAGCGAACTTTTCAAGACTTCCTTGAAAAACGTAGACTTTGTCGATACCCATTGGCTGTTCTTTTAATCTCATCGAGAGTTCGGAAAGTCTTTGAGCTATGGAAGAAGCCCCTTCACTAAGAACGTCTATATAGAATGGCAATTTTTCAGGTTTCCTAAGAATGTTGTCTATTATTCCGGCACATACGAGCATGTCTGCAATTGATGGTAGCCCTTGTTTACCCACGATTTTGACTAACTTGTCATGTTCGGTTCTCAGGTTCTGTGAGATACTTTTCAAATCTGGTATAGCGTTCGGCATGTATTTTTCGATGTTCCATGTTCGGTTTGGGTCTAAATTGTTTCCAACGAGCTTTCTCATCTCCAAACCTATCTCTTGCAGTTTTTTCACGCTTTCTTGCAGAAATCGGATAGTTTCTTCATATATTCCTGTGGTAACTTCCAACGAGAGGATATGTATTCCTTTATCAAGATAAACTTCGAAAGGTTCATCTTCTTCGCTCATTAACACGTGGTCTTTCCAGTTGTAACCAGTATATGGGAATGGGTAATCAGCAAATTCTTTGAACGGAACCTTGCCATCTATAGAAATTCTCCTAAAAACAGGAATACCTCTGTTCGTTGATTGTTTGTATCTGAAGGCTATTTTGTAATAACCTGGGGTGTCTATATAGAAAGTCCAAAAAATCTCTTGCCCTGATTGCTTATAAGTATTCTCGTCGACGATGTTAATCCTCTTTTTCAGAATTTCGTAAGGTGTTACCAAAGCGGTTTGCTCGTTGCTTACAGATATTAAAGGATCAGACTTGAATGACAGATTTTCAGCCTCTATAACTAAAACATTATCGTTACTTGGAACATTAGACTCTGAATTTTTGTATTCCGCGTAAGGCGTGCTACTGGACAGGTAAGATTTTGGAACCAAATAAAGTTCCTCTATAATTATTGGTGAACGGGTATTTTTAAGTGATATAGGGTTATCACCTGTGTTTAGTTTCAATAAGAGAGGACTTTTGGAAATTCTACTTGCATCTTTGATGAATGCCATGTAGGTTCTTTCGAAAGGCTTTTGCTCTGGTGTTATTTCATTACCATATCTATCGTAAACCTTTTCATTGAAATCATAGTATGTGAAGTTATCCAAAATCCCCAGGTAAGCTTTTCCGTTTACCTCAAACTCTAACGTCCCGTTACTTGTTGTATTGGTATTGTATCTGTATTTCAGCACGATAGCGTATTCGTCATCTTTACGAACAGAAAGAATCAACGTTGTTGCTTCATCATTTCCAAGAATAACAGGGTTTTCGAAATCCAAATTAAAAACTGCGTAATTACTTAAATCTGAAAATCTCATTTCAGAAAGCTTTTCATAAGCTTCCAAACTAGATATATCAACAAAGTCTTTCGACACTGTTGTAGATTTCATTACAAGGTCGGCTATCGAAGTAACGAACTTAGTATAAACACTTCTACCTGAAAAATAAAGAACTATCATAATAGCAATAGTAACTAAAGCTATTATCCCAGACCAGATGAGAATTTTTTTCACGTATAATCAACCCCTTGCTTTGTTTTTGTTTACCCATCTGTGCCTCTTGCCTTTTTCCTTCGAGATAACTTGGTATAATCCCGTTGGCTGAGTGAGTGAGATTTTGTAAATCTCAGCCAACGGGGTAGGTTATATATCAAACTTGGGATTATTCAGTTTCATTTACCTTCAATTTGCTTTCTCAGTTGTGGGAATTTCTTTTCTGCATCGATTAATTTCTTTTCGAAAATTGCCCAGTTTTCTTTTATAACTTTGTTTGATTTTTCTTGCGTTTGAGCAGCAACTGCTTCTGGTGTTACTTCTCCACGTCTGATTTTTTCGTTAACTGGGAATATAACGTCCCATATTGCTTCGAACCATCCTGGAACGATTTTCCACATATCTACCCTAACACTTTTATCAAGGTTTTTGAGCATCCATTTGATACCGTTAGGTATCTTCATTGTTTCAAAGTATTTTACAACATCTGGGTGCATCGTTGCAGGGATAAACCAGTCAACCAATCTTTCTCTTTCCACACCTTCAGACTCATATAGCTTCAATCTTGCAACAACACCTCGCGGGTCGTATGAAAGGAATTTCGCAAAGAGGAACGCTTCTTTTGGATACTTTGTTGTTGCACTCACAAACGTATAATTGATATGAACAGGCAGTCTGATGCCTATCTTTGGATCGAATGGGAGAGGGTAGTAATCAAAATTCCAAGGTACTGTATGGAGCCAGCTCCAATCGTAAGTTGCCTCAAATCCCATAAGCACTTTTGATTCTCTGAAGGCGTCAGCGTCTTTTCCGAACTTCTTTTGATAATCATCGAGTTGACCTTGGTTTCTCAATTCCTGATTTATAAGGTCATCGGAGACCAATCCAGGTATCGATTTGAGCTCTTTTTGCAACTTAATAGCTGGTATCCAACCTCCGTTCACAAGGTCAAATTCCCACTTCACTGGATCAAAGCTCCAGAATGTTGTGTGTTTGCTTAGAACCGCTGCCATAAATGTATCGAATTCCCATAGCTGATTGATACCAGAGTATTCCCTCGTCGTAGCTTTTCTTGCGTATTGTTTGAAAAGATCAACTGTCCATTCTTCGTATTTTGGAATTTTTAAATTCAGTTTCTTAAGTAGATCAAGATTCAAGACTATACATTCAAAATGCAATCTTTCAGGAAGGGCATAAGTTTTCCCGCGATACTTGAATGCGTTTTTTGCACTTTCTGGGACATATTTATAGTCTGGGTCATCTTTAAGAAATTCATCTAATGGGTAAACCCAACCCTGAGAAACGGGATAAGATAGTGGTTCCCATGATTCTGCAACAACATCAGGGAGTGCTTGCTTTGCAGACACACGGGCGGTCAAAAAGCTATTGACTTCTGGTTGGTTTACGACAAGTTTTACCTCGATATTTGGATAGTATTTGTTAAATTCCGCGATAAGCTTTTTATATCTATCCACGTTCCAACTCCAAACAGCTACCGTTATGGTGGCTTTAGCAAACGCAGAAACCATAAACAACATCAAAATCAAAGCAAAAATAAACTTACGCATTAAAAACACCTCCATTCGAAGTATTTGAGCTAAATCAGAAATTGAAGCCTACAGTGAATTTTGTATATTTGTATCCATCTTCTTCAAAGTGTATAAGCAATTTACAGATCGGAAGAGC
>CAYVMA010000040.1:0-3022 GCA_964452455.1 uncultured Fervidobacterium sp.
CTAAGACCTGCTTCAATATGTCCAACCTTCACACCTCTATTGAATGCAGCGAGTGCTGCCGCCATTGCTGTGGTTGTATCACCTTGGACAAAAATCCAATCATAGTGCCTCTCTTTTAACAATTCCTCAAATCCACGAACGACTTTGTACATCACCTCATTTAACGTCTGATTTGCGGTCATGATATTCATATCGATATCCGCTTCAACGTTAAAAATTCCCTTCATCATATCAACCATTTCCCTGTGCTGACCGGTGCAAATAAAATCTGCCTCAATACCTTCTTTTTCCATTTCCTTTGCCTTCAAATACACAGGTGCAACCTTAATGATTTCCGGTCTTGTGCCAAAGACAATGCCTATTCTCACAAGAGACACCTCCAAAACATTGATTGCAAATTTTCTATCGGCCATTCATCAGAAACCTTTTAGCCTTTCGGTAACTACTTCTTCGTAAATCTTTTTTTCCATTCCGACGATATTCTCCCAAGTGTATTTCTGTGCCCTCTCAATCAATCTTTGAGCGTTATATCCATTTTTCAACACATCAACGACCTTTTTGGCAAATCTTTCCTCAAAATTTGGTCCTTCTTCAACCACATATTCTTCAAATCCTATTGCTTCAGGTATACCCCCATTGCTACTTCCTACAACACATGTCCCACATGCCTGGGCTTCCAAAACCACACAAGGCCAGCCCTCATTTCTACTTGGTAATATCATAATATCCATTGCGTTCATATACTTTGCCACATCTGCCTGACTGACGCGACCAACCAAAATTGCTTCGAGCTTTTCGTCACGCAAAGATTTTTCAAGTTTTTTCCTAAGTTGCCCGTCACCCACAACAATAAACTTTACACGACCAACGTTTTTTGCAATTTTCAAGAAGATTTCGGTCAATTTATCGGCTCGTTTAACATAGTTTAAATTTCCAACAAACCCGACGTATTTATAACCAGGGCTAAATATCCCTAACTCCCTTCTGACTGATTCCTTTCCAAGAGGTTTGAATATACTTGGGTCAAACCCATTTGGCACAACCATAGCGTTCTTTCCAGAATAACCAAATTGTTTAGCCCTGTCTAAAAGCGCATTACTGACAAAAATAGTTCTTGCCGCTCTTTCCAAAAAAGGGATGTATTTATTTCCCCATTTCTTCATCATGTAGTTAACATCACTGCCATGCAGCGTCAATACGTAAGGTTTACTATATTTCTCCGCAATAAAAAAGGCCACTATTCCAGCTGGTACCCTGTACATGCCATGAGCATGTATGATATCGTAACTTGAAACATCTGTATTTTTCTCAATTTCACTTGCAGTATGAAGCACATTTTTTAAAACATACTTGAAAGATAGTTCAGATGCAATAAACGATGGAAGACTTCTTTTGACAATCACGGGTTCGTATCGAACACCATCAACTTCTTTAAGAAGAGTAGAATATTTTCCAAGCATTTTGCTTTTAATGTATTGAATTAACTTTGAATCCTTTTTGACAATTGCTATTGCTTTGTATGATATTCCATTGGCCTGATAATGTTTGAGTCTGTTTGTTAAAAAAACCCCACTCGATTTGTTCTCAGCGTAAGGAAAAAGGTTAGTTAGAATCAAAACTCTCATTTAAATTCCGCTCCTTTTCATAGGAAACCTTAAAAAGCTCCTGAATCAAAGGTTTTAACTTAACATCCCAAGAAAGCCTTTCTTCAGCGTATTTTCTCATCTCATTAATATAGTCCATATGGAACACGTTGCGATAGAAATTAATTACCGAATCTATATCAATTGGTTCATCTGTTGCTTCAACTTTTAACATATACGGAAAACCATCGGAGAAGTCTTCATCCTCATACGAAATTACAAACGGTATTCCACGAGCACAGTATTCTCTTGTTTTAAGGTCGGATGATTCTTTAAGCCCTTTCCGGTGGTTGCCCAAACTACCGACAGCGACATGACTCATGTCAAACAACCTATCAAGCTCATCCGAAACCTTCGTCCCGTGAAAAATAACGTACTTGCCAACGCCTAACGATCTTGCAAGGTTCTGCAGTTCTATTAGGTTCTTTCCTACACCAACAATATGAAAAAAAACTTCAGGTTGCGCAGAAGTTCCGTGCTTTGCATAATACCGTGCTATACCATAAATCACTCTATCAAACCCATGCCAGTGGCTTACATTAGCAACACCAATGAGATTAAAAACATCATCAATGGAAAGTTTATTCCTTTTTTTTGGCGTTGTCCGTAAGTCAACACCATTTGAAATCCTTATTGTCTTTGCTCCCAATATTGGCTCACTGACATTCGCAGGAGTAACCGCTATATCTATATATTTACCAAGTTTTTTGGCGAAAAGATTGTCGGAAATTACGAACAATTTTTTTGAAGATTCATTGACATAAGGAAAAGTTGGAAACTCAACAACTAAAAACACTCCTTCACGTTTCAAGCTTCGAAAAAGTTTTAAGGTTCCTACATGAGCCGGAAAAACGTACCTCATATAAACAAAGTCAGGTTTTTCACTTCCTACGATACGTAAAGAAGATTTCCAATACGTTAAGAGCCAATGCGCAAGATTGAAAAAATTTCCTATCACTTTGCCATCAATTAACATCTTATTACCTTTTCTATACACATGTTTGACATCAACACCCGCGTTTTTAAAAGCTTCTATCTGTGCACGAACTTTCTTAACCACGCCAACGGCTGTTGGGTCTTCAAAATCAACATACGAAAAGAAAAGAGCTTTCATTTACTGACCCCCGTTCATACACTGGATAATGTTAACTAAAAGTATTGAAACTATCCAAAAACCGCATTATTCTTTAAATAGGGGACACCCCCCACCAACTCTTAACAAAAGCAGGTTCCACGATATGAATAACTCAACACCTTCTTGCCCAAAGTGTGGCTCTACCAACTTCTACAAAAACGGTCATGACAAATACGGTAACCAACAATTCTTCTGCAAAAATTGCAAACGTACTTTCAAACTTTCTCATTCTCCCAAGCACAAA
>CAYVMA010000041.1:0-7619 GCA_964452455.1 uncultured Fervidobacterium sp.
TTGCCTTCAACATAGCTGAGGACTTTGTGTTGGTAGTAGTGGAATTCGGTAAAGCGGTTAACAAAATCCCAGACTTTTTTGTTGTTGGTATGGAAGATATGAGGACCATACGTATGGACAGTAATGCCATTTTCATCTTTGTAATCATGGCAATGACCTGCAATGTGTTTGTGCTTTTCAACAACAAGGACTTTCTTTCCTGATTCAGCCAAAATTCTTGCTGCTGTTGCTCCCGCCAAACCTGCTCCAACTATAACCACATCAAAGTGCATTTTCATCCCTTCCTTTTGACTATCTGTCGTCACTCATATATTGATACGTCTTTGTTAAAAGCTTTTTGTGCAACTGTACTCTCTGTGAGACGATGATTTACGCCATCAAATTTGCTCCTAGATATCAACCTTTTCTATTTTGAACTTAAAGAACATACTGCTGAAACATGCCTTAAGATGAGGAATCCACAAATTCAAAGGTTGTTTGAAAGTACTTAACAACAAATATCCAAGATGAAGTGGATATATTTTCTTCAAATGTAATCTCGTAACTAAAAGCTGATTCCTAATAAAATAATAATACCTCCAATCATTCACTGTTGAAGGTTTATAGTTGCTTTTTGATTTGTGGACAATCACACTGTCTTTTGTATAGAATCCTAAAAAACCGTTCATTGTTATTCGTAAAGTATATTCTACATCATCTGACCAAATAAAGAATTCTTTAATAGGTAATCCAACAGTTTTTACAACTTCCCTTGGTATCAGTATCGAAACAAAAGATGCGGCTTTCACAATTAGTACGTTGTTTTCCTCAAAAGAATTAAAAGGCATATCATCTATGCCTGTTATAATTACAGGCACATTCATCAGAGTAACAGTTCCGTCAATCCAGAGAGCCTTACTACAAACAAACCCCACCCTGACACCTTTATTAGAGAGAGTATCATACTTATCTATCAATCTTTCAAGCGCATTCTCAGTTGGAATAGTATCATCATCCATCAACCAGAATAAATCATAGCCTTTTGAGTAAGCAAACTTTATGCCGTGGTAAAATCCTCCAGCTCCACCTGTGTTTACAGGTAGCCTTACATAATGGATTTTGACTGCTTTTTGCTTTTCATTATTGATATAAACAGATTCGGAATACCAAATCTCACTGTACTCTTTGGGTGGAATCTCATATATGTATCCGCTATCTTTTAAAAATGTTTCTGTACCATCAGTAGATGCGTTATCGATTATTACAATGCCATCAGGGTGAGTTGTCTGATTAATAATTGCCTCAAGACACTCTCCAAGCAATCCTTTTCTATTATAAGTTACAATAATCGCTGCCGTTTTCCAGTTCATAAGCCTCTCTCCTTTTGTCACAGTTGAATCATAGTCAAATTCTTCTGAAGAACCTGCTAAGCGCCGATGTTATCCGGAAAAAAGACCTGTTGACAAAAATCCAAATTTTTCTTGGTTTGTTGTAGCCTAGTCCATATCCAAAATTCAAAATTGGCCGCCAGATTTTAACGCCACCAGCATTGTGGACCACCGGAATAAGAACTTTTTTCCTTCCCTCTAACAAATAAAATTTACCATTATCGACAATATACTTACAAATAGTGGTAGTCGGATTAAAATTGTACTTCGCTTCGAGTTTGTAAAAGTCCATTTTTAGCAAAAAGTAATTTATTATCGCTTGGTCAGTTCCCCACTTTCTCGGATCCTTTAATATTTTACCCATTTTTTCGACAAGATTTAAAAATACATCCCTTGGATAAACAACAAAACCCATGTTCACGAGCTGTTTACCACTAAGGAATTTTTTTATTTCATCAGCGTTTTCAACGATGTCGTCATCAACCAGAAGCTCAAAATTAAACGAGACATCTTCAACAACTGCTTTAACTTTGTCAGGCTCTAAATTAAAAATGTCCGATATATCGGACTGAAAAATCAGGTCTCCCGAATCGCATAGTATAACCTGTTCATAATGTGGCTTTTCTTTAAGGAAATCTCCTAACTCAAAGAACCTCATATTGTTTATGTGTCCATCTGTTCTTATAGCTTTTTTGACCATAACACCGTTTTGTGAAAGTTCTCTTTGAACGTATTCAGATAAACCGAAGTCCATTACTAGCACATCAGTGTCACTAAGATTTACATTATCTTTCAGAGACCTAAACCAATGGTTTAACAAGAAATTTTCATATTTTCGGTTGCAAGCGGTTGCAATCAAGTATCTTTTTTTTCTATCATCTCCATTTGTCATATGTTATTCACCACCTTGACCTGTGTATCTTCGTTTAAGATTTTTTCTCTTAAGTGGCTTATCTTCTTACCACTTCCCGCTTGCACCACCACCGCCACTTCTGCCCCCGCCAAAACCTCCAAATCCGCCACCAGAGCTTCTACCAGACCCTCCGAATCCTCCGAATCCACCCGGTCCCATTGGACCCCGCGGACCAATGTACCATACCCCTCGCCTCGACAAAGCTAACATGATAAAAATCACAATAAATATTATTATCGCTATCGTCTCAACATCCACAGAAGAACTTTTAGGTAACTCTGCATCTACGTCAAACGTCAGTTCCACGTTGTATTCTTTGGCAACTTCTTTTACAAGAGCCAAATATCCGTAGTAAATCCCTTTGGAATAATCGCCTTCCTTGAAGTATGGAATGATATACTCATCCCTAATCCGTCCAGCCTTCCCATCCGGGATGGCACCTTCAAGTCCGTAACCTACCTCTATACGCATCTGCCTGTCATTTATCGCAACAAGCAATAAAACACCATTATCTTTTCCTTTCTGCCCTATTCCCCATCTTCTGAAAAGCTCAACCGCATACTCTTCAATTGTCATTCCTTGGAGCGAGTCAATAACAACTGCTGTTACCTGCGCTGTGGTTTTGTTTTCAAGCTCTTTTCCCACCGAGATTATCTTTTGAACATACTCAGGTTCAACCACACCAACGTAATCGTTGATGTATTTGTATGGTGTGGGCTTTGGAAAATCAACGGCTAACAATACGTTTGAAATAACTAAGAAAACCAAAATTAGATAAAACGTTCGCTTTACTCTCATTTACTCAACCCCATTCATATCGCAAGCTCAAAAATACTTTGCGATATCAGATTTTATTTTCTCATAGTCTTCCAGTAGCCTATCAACTCTTTCAAATGGCGCATTGGAAAAAATCGTTTCAAACTCAAGTGTAAACGAACCAATAACACGTTCTGAAATTGGATAATACTTGGCAGGAGCAAGGTTGTATTTCTTCCTTAGCAAAGAAATAACCTCCGAATACAATGGACGGAACTCATCTGTTACCTTTTTATCAACAACAAAGAAATTTATCCCCTCATCGTTTATTATGGTTTTACATATCTTGTATTTGCCATCTTTGTATTTTCCCAAAAATTCCAAAACCTTTTCATCAACACGCTTCGCAAAAGAAAACGATTCTGTGCCAAACACCTTTTCACTGAACATTTCCTTGTTCAAAAACCCATCATTTCCAGCAACCGCTATGAACCTAGTCTTTAACGGCAATTTTATTATACCACATTGACAAACCCACTGCTCATTCGAATTACCTATAATCTCCCCGCAAAGTTTGATGAATTCGTCTTTTTTCGCAAGCTCGTTCATTTTGTAAATTGCGGGAGTTAATGACATCGGTAAGGAAATCGAAATCCCAACGATTTTTTCATTGGAAGGTGTGACTATGAAGTTCATATAAAACGGGAAAGTTGAAAAATGTTCAGTATGATTAAGATGACAACTTACCACCGCCACATGGCGGTGGTAAACATCGAGCCTTTCCTTCTTACTCTCCAAAAATTCGACAAGTTCAGAAGTATCAAAATCTATTTTTTCTAATTTCTTAAACCTCTCAGGTCCTACATACATTGCTTTCTCTCAACCTTCCTTCTTAAAATCAACTAAAATTACTTCCCTTCTTCATCTTTCAACATAGGCATTCTGATTCCGTGTTTTTTCGCCGTTCTGATTGCAATCTCGTATCCTGCATCGGCGTGTCTTACGACACCCATTCCCACATCGTTTGTAAGCACCCTTTCGAGTTTCTGCCTTGCCAAGTCAGTTCCATCTGCAACGATAACAACGCCGGCATGGAGTGAATAACCAATGCCAACACCACCACCATGGTGGAACGATACCCATGTAGCACCACTTGCCACGTTGAGCATAGCGTTCAAAATGGGCCAGTCGGCAATTGCATCACTTCCATCTTTCATTGCCTCAGTTTCCCTATACGGACTTGCAACAGAACCTGTGTCATGGTGGTCTCTACCTATAACAATGGGAGCTTCGAGTTCGCCTTTTCTCACCATCTCATTCATTGCAAGTCCCATCTCAGCTCTTTGACCCATACCAAGCCAACAAATTCGTGCCGGAAGCCCTTGCCATTTTACTTTCTTCTGAGCCATCTCTATCCATTTCCTCAAGTGTTCGTCTTCTCCGAAAAGTTCCAACACCTTCTGGTCTGTTTTGTAGATATCCTCAGGATTTCCAGACAGCGCAACCCATCTGAACGGTCCTTTACCTTCACTGAAAAGGTCTCTGATGTATTCTGGCACATATCCTGGAATATTGAACGCATCCTTAACACCATGGTCAAAAGCAAGTCTTCTGATATTGTTTCCATACTCAAAGACCTTTGCACCTTGTTTTTGCATTTCCAAAATAGCGTTCACATGTTTAACAACACTATCGTAGACCATCTCCAAGTATTTTTGTGGATTTTCTTTTCTCAGCTTAAGTGCTTCTTCAAAAGAAATACCTGCCGGAACGTATCCGTTGAGTGGGTCGTGTGCAGCTGTTTGGTCCGTGACAACATCGGGAATGATTCCTCTTCTTACAAGTTCAGGATGCACGTCAGCAGCATTAGCAAGTAGACCTATCGACAGTGGTTTACCTTCTTTCATAGCTTCTTTTGCCATTTTCAACGCTTCATCGAGGCTATCTGTCCACGTATCAAGATATCCCGTTTGAAGCCTTCTATCTATCATTCGTTTATCCACTTCAACGGCGATTACCACACCATCGTTCATTGTTACAGCAAGTGGCTGAGCACCACCCATCTCACCAAGCCCAGCTGTCAATACAAGCCTTCCTTTAAGCGTTCCTCCAAAGTATTTTTTAGCAACCGCATAGAACGTTTCGTAAGTCCCTTGGAGTATCCCCTGCGTGCCTATATAAATCCAACTACCTGCGGTCATTTGCCCGTACATGATGAGCCCGCGTGCTTCAAGTTCGTTGAAATATTCCCAAGTTGCCCATTTTGGAACGAGGTTGGAATTTGCAATGAGCACACGTGGCGCCCACTCATGTGTTTTCCACACGGCAACAGGTTTTCCACTTTGAACAATAAGTGTTTCATCATTTTCGAGTTCCTTAAGCACTTCGACTATCTTGTAGAAACATTCCCAATTTCTCGCTGCTTTTCCTTTACCACCGTATACTATCAAATTTGCCGGGTCCCTTGCAACTTCAGGGTCGAGGTTATTCATAAGCATACGCATTGCAGCCTCGGTCTGCCAGGATTTACACGTTAACTTCGTTCCCCTTGGAGCCCTAATCACCTCTGCCATAATCTAACCCCCTTCGAATAACATCCAACATACACTGAAAAATTCCATACTTTTATTCTACTCCTAAGCGCAACTTTTCTCAATTCTTCTTAAAATAACCATACCCAAGAAAGACAAACATTTAGGAATAAATTCAAAGCATTTCAAAAACCATTTAACGCATTTTTCTATTTTTCTTTTTTTCTTTATTCCGTCCCTTTCCAATTTTCTCGTATCTTTTCAACAACTTCTTGTGCAGTTTTTGTAGCAGCGATACCACCAAGCCCGGTTTCTCTCAGCGATTCAGGTAACGATTTTCCAACTTCGTACATCGCTTCAACAACCTCATCAAACGGTATAACACTCTCCACTCCGGCTAATGCCATTTCCGATGAAGCAATAGCTACATTTACAGCATTACCATTCCTTTTCACACATGGCACCTCAACAAATCCACCAACGGGGTCACATACAAGCCCCATAAGTGTTTTCAAAGCCAAAGCAGCTGCGTGCCCAACTTTGATAGGGTCTTTAGAATAATAATAGGTCAACAACGCTGATGCCATTGCTGTTGCTGTTCCAATCTCCGCCTGACAACCACCTGCAGCACCTGAGAGCGTTGCCCTCTTTGCAACAACATTCCCAATCCCAGAGGCAACTATGAATGCTTTGAGTAAATCTTTGAAATCTGCCTTTTCAACCTTCCAAAGTGCATAAGCAGCACCTGGAACAACACCGCACGAACCCGCCGTTGGGCAAGCGACAATCCTTCCCATCGATGCATTCGATTCACCCATTGAAAGTGCAACAACCGTTGCTATATGATTAAACTCGCTCAACATCTTTGGTTTCGCATTCGCAAGTTTATAGGCATTATCACCTGTCAGGCCTGTAAGCGTTTCGAATCTTTTACCAAGATTCTTCTCAGCTTCCTCGAGCATAACCTTTAACAAATTACTTAACACCTGCTTAACTTTCTCCGGGTCTCTACCTGTTTCTATCATTTCTTGAGCCAGTATAATCTCACTGAACTCAAGATTCGTGTTTTGCCATATCTCAATTAGCTCTGAGAATTTCATATCATCTCACCTTCTTCAAGTCTTACCGCATACACTTCGATAACATTTTTCAAGTTCTTGATACATTCTAAAACTTCTTCGTTTGGATTTTCATCGAGCTCAATAATTGTTAGAGCTATTCCCTCAAGTGCATTTACCCTGCGCAAGTAAACATTCGCAATATTCACGTTTATACAATCCAAAATCCCCTTCAGAGCTCCTGGTCTATCTTTATTAACAACAACCAGTGCAGGATAATCGCCAGCAAGCGAACAATCCACACCATTGATTCTTGTAATTCTAATCGCTCCGCCACCGATGGAAGAACCTTCAACTTCATTGTATAAATCTCCTTTATGAGCTTTAATCAACACAGTATTAGGGTGCACATCCCCAAGGTCTGCAAATTCAAATTCATATTTTAAACCTACATCTTTTGCCAACTTGTATGCATCCTTCACTCTCGGGTCATCCGCTTTTAGTCCAATAATACCAGCCAATAGTGCTCTATCTGTTCCGTGACCTTTGTAAGTTAACGCAAACGAACCATGCAAAGTAAAGAGAACACTTTCTGGAATTCCCATTAGTTTATACACAAACCTTGCAATTCTAAGTGCACCGAGCGTATGTGAACTTGATGGACCAGTCATAACAGGACCTGAAACTTCGAGCAAACCCATGAAATTCACCTCGATTGTTTTAGACAGCATATCAGAAATATTATACCACTAAAAAACAAAGCGGGGCACCACACCCCGCTTCGTATTTTTCGATAATTTCGATAATGTTGAAATTATCCTCGCAACAATTGAAGCACATTTTGTGGCAACGTATTCGCCTGTGCAAGCATTGACATACCAGACTGCATGAGAATTTGCATCTTGGTGAACTGCATCATCTCTTTTGCCATATCTGCGTCTCTTATTCGGCTTTCCGCTGCTGTGAGGTTTTCCGCTGCTACACCGAGGTTCGC
>CAYVMA010000042.1:0-5341 GCA_964452455.1 uncultured Fervidobacterium sp.
AACCGGCGATAAGGCTAAGTTACGATTTATGTTATGCGAAGAACAGGACTGTTTTTTGGATTTGAAGATACTCTTGTTAACGCTGGAGACATTGATATTCAGAAAAGGGGCGAAGTAAGGCATTGCTTATCGCGAAAATAACGAATGCTCATGCCTGAGGAATCCTGAGAGCCCTGTCATGAAAAGACAGGAAAGAGAAATATAAATAATATTTGATATTAATTGCATTGGCTGCGTAGAGTTTATTTTGGTGTTGAAAAAATACTTATATTTCTTAGAATGCACCATTGTTACAAGCATATTGAAAAGACTGAAGTCTTAGATGTTTTGAAACACTCAACCGTGACATGGACTCTCTAAATAATCCAACTACCACTGAAAATCTTTCAGAGCGTAGTCAGTGTTCCTTGTGTTGAGAAACAAAAGGTCGTATACCGAACGCTTTTTGAAGCTGATATGCGATTTTAGAATGCTTATGTTCGATAAAAGTAGCAGTGCAGTGACTTACGAAGAGGTGATAGCAATGAAACGGATCCTAGTTGTTCTTCCTAAGATACCGTATCCAAGAACCAGTGGGTACAGTATTAAGAATTTGGAGTTAATGAGAATACTCGGAAAGCGCTATAAGATTACAGCAGCGATTGTAGCTGACTCTGAACCAACAAATGAAGCAATTGCTGAGTTAAAGCAATATTGCCAAGAGGTGATTGTTTTCAGAAACAAGAAGATACGAGTTTTCGGTAACATACTTCTCGCTTTGTTTAATGGACAACCGTTCGAGGTTGCATACTGTTATTCTTCCGAATTACGACACTACATAGAGTTGAATGGTCAAACATTTGATGCAGGGATATTTGTAGTGAGTCGAACTGCTCAGTACAGTGTGTATTTTGCCGGTCCAAAAATTCTAGACATGGGAGACTTTTACGGCATACGATTTTCTCAGATTGCAGAAAACACTAGGTCGCTCATTTTGAAAATGATTTATACTATTGAGAGTCGAAGAATGCTGAGGTTCGAGAAATCAATTGTAGGGACTGCAGATTTGAGCTTTCTTTTCAACAAGTTTGAAGCAGAAGAACTGGGAAAATTTGGTAGAGTGATTCACATACCCCATGGGGTTAACCCAAAACTTTTCGATTACACAGAACTAGATGCCAGGTTTTCAAACGTCGTTTCATTTATTGGTAAGATGGATTACGGTCCAAATATTGAGGCAGCGCTGTGGTTTGCCCAAAATGTTCTTCCGAAACTTCATAAGGATATAGTGTTCTATGTAATAGGTGCAAATCCTGTTCGAAAGATTGCAAATCTTGAAAAAAGAGAGCCCCGGATAAAGGTTTTTGGTTTTGTAGAGGACCCATACAATGTTCTTCGTTCAAGTTGCTGTACGGTGGCACCGATGCAAACTGCTGTAGGCATACAAAATAAGGTTCTTGAATCCATGGCGCTGGGTTCGATCGTAGTTCTAACAAGAAAAGCTGCAAAAACTATTGGTGGTATTGATGGCGAACACTTTTTGATTGCTGACACACCCGAACAAATGGCAGATATTATAAACGATGTTTACTTAAACCCAGAAAAATACGAAAAACTGCGAATGAACGCTCGAGAATTCATAAAAAACAAGTTTACTTGGGAGGAATTTGAGAAAATCTATATTCGAGAGTTAGAAAACATTTTAAATTCAAGAAAGTCTGGTTAGGTTACGAAACTAGAGTAATGGTTTTTGTTTCAGCAAGACCCGCATGTTGGAAGGAGGAACGGACCTCTTGCTTACTAGAAAGAGAAATTTGTCACCTTCGTTACTAATAATACTAGTTCCGTTTGAAAGGGTTGCATTCAGACTTGGTGTTCCTGTACAATCTTTAAGTCTTTTTGGTATTGTTGCAGCCGTTTTTTTTCCTCTCATTGTTTTTAATGGAATTAAAAAATCCAAGTTAGTTCACGATTTGTCCTTGTTTTTCTCTTATCTAATTGTAGTCTCGTTGGTAAATGCTATTTTTGAACCACGTCTTCTTCCATACATAACAAGGCAAACAATAGCCCTTTATGTGGGATTTTCTCAGTTCATGGTGCTCAGATACATATTTCTTAATACCTCGGAAGGGGAAGTTTTTAGAGTTGTCTTAACCAGTTTTTATCTAACCTTGATTCCAACTTTATGGCAATTATTTCATCGTGAGTACCGAATCCAAAGTTTTTACACTGAACCATCGCATTATGGGCAGTTCCTTGCTTTCATAGTTTGGCCCACGCTTTTTTTGTTACGAAATAGGCTTCCAAGAGTTAAATACTACGTTCTGATTTTACTATGGCTTGTTTCGTTGCTTCTCACGTTTAGCACAACGTCGGTTGTAAGACTTTTTTTTGTCATTTTTGGGATACTTTTCTTCAGTAAGAATATCACATTAAAAATGAAAATTAGGGTTGTTTTTGTTGTGTTACTTTTGGTTATTACTGTGTATTTTTACGTTTTTGTTATAAATTCCAACAACTACATGGCCAACATTGTGAGATTTATCATTGCAGCAAGCAAAAATGAAGGTTTTTTTGAATCCTCTGTATCTATTTCCGATAGAGCTGTATTATTTTTACTGCTTCGCAAAACCCAACTCTCACTTCGGTGGTTCTTTGGGCACGGACTTGGTGCTGAGGCTTTGGAGTACCAGAGGCTTTTACCAGCAAGTATTTCTGACAGGATTTTATCTCAAAAGCAGTTTGGATACTACATTGCAAGCTTGTACGGTAAAATTTTTGTAGGTGGAGGAATCTTAGGATTAGCTGTTTTATTATGGCTACTGATGAAATTTCTCCGGAAATGCTCATATTTCAAGAATTTGGATGTTATCACCGGCGTTCTGTTTGGAGTGATTGCCTACGGAATGATAGGATTAGGGGCGTTTCCGATGGTTGAACTGTGGTATTGGCTTGCATATGCTGATTCAGAATTGCTAAAAGCAAGGGGAAAACTAAGTTCAAAGGTGGGGATTCAGGAATGATAAGTGTGGTAATAGTTAATTACAAATCCTCTTCATATCTAAAGAAACTGTTGGTGGATCTCGAAGCCTCCATGCAAGGTTATGACTACGAGGTTGTGATTGTCGATAATGCTTCAGGGGAGAGCGAAATTGAGGAGTTGAAAAAGCTCTCAGGTAGGCACATAAGATGTGTCTTTCTAGACAGAAACGTCGGATTTGGTGCTGCAAATAATATAGGTGTTCGGTATTCAAATGGTGAGTACATTGTGTTAATTAACCCAGATGTCGAAATTCCACATGGGCAAAATTTGGGACAATTCATAGAGCAAGCACTTACTGCAGAAGTAGGAGTGCTCGCACCAAAGATTTTATGGCCTAACGGAATTATCCAGCCCAACTGTCAGAAGTTTCCAAACTTTCTTACTTATCTGTTCCATATTCTTAGGGCAGGTCCTTTATTGAGAAAGCTCAACATCCATCAGTTTTTTGCAAAATTCCTTGATAAAGTTGGATTGTTAGGAAAAGGATATGTTGGTAGTTACTTTGATAATTATACCAAGTCAGCCACAACCGTGAAAGAATGCGATTGGGTAAGTGGTGCTTTTGTGGTTTTACGTAAAGAAGTCTTTGACAAGATTGGAGGATTTGATGAGAATTTCTTTCTTTATTCTGAAGATGTTGATTTTTGCAGAAGAGTAAAAAGAGCGGGGCTGAAAATCATTCGAAATAGCACGTTTACTGTCGTTCACTTCGAAGGCGGAACTCAAAACAAGCGAAAGGTAAAGAAAACTACAGCATTATCGCTGGGTCAAAAGGAACGGTACAAAAGTAGGCTTTATTATTTATATAAACATAATGGCTTGTTGTCCTACTTATTAATGAAACTCATTTTTTCGATAGACATCTGTGTTAAAGCATTATCTGCTTTTTTTAGTGGAAATATTCCCTACGCTGTGTCTTCCTTATCGTTTGTTAAGGAACTTCTATCTTTTAGACCTCGTAAAATAAAGGCACTGGTGCTTGGTTACTTCGGCCGCGGAAGTTTTGGTGACGAACTTATTCTGAAGGAATTGATTGAGGAATTTCTGGTTAGAAATGAGGAAATGATTGTTTCCAGCTACAGCCCCAGGAAAACAAGTAAAGAAAATCACATAAGAGCTGTTGGTAAGTTTAATCCTATAACGTTACTTTCTGCGATGTTCTCTGCAAACGAGCTATGGATTGGACCAGGAGGCTTGTTCAACCTCAGGAATACACATTCATACGCCTACTATTTTCTTCTTGCGATGTTCGCAAAAGCTCTTAGAAAAAAAATCTGCATCAAGAGAGTAGGTTTGCAAAAAGGTGCACTCCACAGGAACAGTAATAGGATTCTATTTAAACTCCTTCTAAGATTAGCTAATTCCGTGTCTGTTAGAGATAAGACAAGCTATGACGAGCTCAAAAAGGCGTATCCAGAACTTATAAACAAGGTCTTAATAGAAGATGATATTGTTATAGACGTGTTAAAAAGAGATAGGAATGCTTACGTTTCTAAAATGTTGAAAAATGTTGAAAAAAAGAAAATTTTAGGCATAAACATCACGGAAGCTTGTGTTGATTACTCAAAAATAGCGAAAATAGTGCATTACTTCAAAGGCAAAGGGTACTCAATCCGCTATTTAGAGGCCAATACTCGTGAAGACAAAAATATAACGGAACGATTTATCAAAGAATATCAGCTCATGGGAGATATTTTAACCTTTAATTCCTACTCAGACGTCGACTTGTTTTGTAAAGCCATTGCAGAATGTGAACTTGTGATTTCGATGAGATACCACGTGCTAGTAATAGCGTACTTTAGTGGTTCGCGATGTATTGCTGTTCCTTGGAACTCCAAGATCGAAGATTTTGCCAGATCCTATGATGTAGAAATGCTGCATTGACAGTTAGCATAGTTGATCATCCTGCCTTCAGCAATATTCAAAAACAAAGATTGAAACATGCCGATGTACATAAAAGTAAACCTATTGTAGTACAAGATGTTAAGAAAAAGAAGAATCATGCAACAAGGACTTTTAACACAGTATTTGTTGGAACAGCTTTTCAAACGTTTGGTAAGATTTACTACTCAAACATCATGGTCGTCTTTTTGTATCGGTATAACTTGCTGATGAAAAATATCAGGCGGGAGTAAGAATTAAAAAACATGAAAAGGTTCAATACTCTTAGTTAATTGCATCTTAAACTCGCGTGGAGGTGTCTTGTTGTGATTATCCGAAGCAAGGCTCCGCTGAGACTGAGTCTTGGTGGTGGGGGAACAGACGTAAGTCCATATTGCGATGAATTTGGAGGTTCAATACTTAATAGTACTATTTCTA
>CAYVMA010000043.1:0-6147 GCA_964452455.1 uncultured Fervidobacterium sp.
GAGTTTTACAACAGCGACTGTTAAAGTTGATGAAGCTTTTTTGAAATCATTTAATGTAACTGTTGTTCAGACCTTTTCTGATGGTTCGAGATTAGTAAAAGGGAAGATAAAAGAAATAGAGAGGCTGAAGAAATCAATTGAAGAAAACATCACATCTGTTGTTATAAAAGCAGAACCATCGGATCCTTCAAGAGATGTGATATCGAAGCTACTTGATTATCCAGTTGACATTACAACAGACGGTTATTGGATAATAACTGTGCCGAAGCAAGAATCGTCGGAAGTTCAGGAAAAAGTTAAGAATATCAGAGAAAACTTTGGCAAAAGCATAATTACCTTGAGCGGTAGATACGATGAAAACGCAGTGGAGATTGCTAAAAGAATTTATGGCGTGGAAATATACACGTTGTTAGATAAATTAATCATCTATGGCTCCCAAGCCCAAAATGCAAGGCAATTTTTGGAAAAACTGACAGTTGAAAATTTCATAGTTCCTGTCCAGATTTCGCTTTCGAATGTACATATCGAGTATGTCCAAAAAGTTTACGATGTTGAAGTTATCTACTTCCCAGAAATGAATAAAGTCGTGGTTTTAGGACCTACCGAACGTGCTTTAAGAGCAGCCGCGTATTTAAAATCGCTTACCATACAGTCGGATTTAGAATCTCTGAAACTTCCCAGTTCTTTGAAAAAAGAGGATTTAGAAAAACTGAACTCGCTTCTTGAACTAAATGTAAAGGTGGAAGTTATCGGAGATACTGTATATCTAAAAGGAAGTAAGAATGATATTGCTAAGTTAAAATCAGAAATAGAAAGACTTACCCAATCACCCGAACTTAAGTATGAATTAATTAACTATGACGAAATTTTAGATAGCGTTGTAAAAGAGCTCTATGGGGTAAAGACTTACAAAGTAAAAACTGGATATATAGTCTATGGAACGCAGGAGCAACTTGCGAATGTAAAATCTTTCGTAAGTGGCTTCTCTACGCAACTTGAGGTTAGGACTTTAACAACAAAACTCGAAACAAAAGATATCGAAACAATCATTTCAGTCTACGATCCAAACGTAAAATATTACAAAATCGGTGATAAAGTTTATCTAATTGGCAAGAAAGAAAGCTTAGATAAGATAGAAATAGAAATGTCGCAGTTCGATGTGCAAAGTGAATACAATATCATAAATGGTAAGTTGCTTATCGAAGTTACAGATAAGAACTTAGCGGAACTTGTAATGAAAGTGAGTAATGTGTTTAAAGAACAAGTCATTTTGGTAGACGAATTGAAGACGAATGTTACTTTGAGATTGTTAGTGGCGGACTTTAAGAGCTTTTTGGAATATTTACAGACCTTCGGTGTTACTTATAAACAGACAGACGATGTTTACTTAATTTATTCAAGTGTTCCTCAACAAACAGCTTTCCAAGGACAGCAGCAGACGCAACCAGTGCAACCAGAAGAAGTTATTGTGAAAGGTGGACTGATAACAATAAATGCTTCGAACAAAAACGTAACCGATATAGTCTCTCAGGTACTTTCGAAACTTGGAAAGTCTTACAAAATCGATGATATTCAAACAAAAGTGTTCTCCGTAAGTTTGAATGACATAGACTTCGAAACATTCAAATCGGTGTTTTCCGAATGGGTTGAAATTAAGGAAATTGGTAACGTGGTCTACGTTTCAAAACCTGTATCTGTTAGCGAGTCGAAAGTTTCAGTTAAGAATGGCAAAATTAGTGTAAAAATAGACAATGAACCACTTGGAAACGTTATAAAGTCTGTCTTTGAAAGTTTTGGGTATTCCATTATATTCGCTAAACAAATAAACACGACTGCAACGATGTCGCTATCAGAAATAGATTTCGACACTTTCACTTCTATACTTTTGAATTACGGAATAGCGATTAAAAAATCTGGAAACGTGTATGTTGTTGACACTACACCTGAAGCTACGAAAACAAAAACAACATATACTTTTAATGTAACGCGAGGTGCTGATAAAGTCAAAGAACTCATTGAATTCTACGGTGGTAAAGCAATGGTGAATACAGATGCAGGAATAGTAATTGCTTACGATTTGGATCCGAAAAATGTCGATGATATAAAAAACGTCATCGATAAGGTTTCCAAAGTCAGAGTTGTCTCCATCGAAACAAAAGTAGTTGATGAATCCCTTCTGAACAGTTTGGGGTTTGATATCTCAACAATTTTGAGCTCAGCTGACTATCTATCGATTGGTACTGGAGGTCTTAGCCTGAAATTCAAGATTGTTGACTTTATGGATTTGCAAGCGTTGTGGAACAAAATAATCGACGAAGCTCAGATTCAAATAAAAACGTCAGGTACCGATGTGGCAGTACCATACGGAACATCTGGAACAGGAAAACTTTTAGCAAATCCGAACATAATGGCAAAAAGCGGAGAACAAGCAAGGATATTTATAGGAGATTCTATACCGGTTGTAATTACTTCCGAAGGAAGACAAACGATAAATTATTTAGAAGCTGGAATAGAACTAAAAATCACCCCGAGTATAAACCTTGATGATACGATAGACTTGGATTTGTATACCACTGTTGGAAACTTTGATTACTCAGTAGTTGTAGGTGGGTTCCCGAAACAGAACAAAAGAGAGGTCCAAACAAAGATTACACTCAAGGATGGTCAAACACTCATAATCGGTGGTCTTGCTAGAGAAGAGATTAGCAAATCAGAATGGAAAATTCCAATTCTCGGAGACTTACCTATAATCGGCTGGCTTTTCAAAGGTATGCAAGAAAAAACAGACCAAAGAAACATTGTTATCTTCTTAACAGCTAAGATAATAGAGCAATAGTCAGTATAAGCATTATCTGAAAGCGCTGGGTAATTCATGACCGGCGCTTTTTTAGTCTCTGAGGTATCCTCGAGAAGAAATTGTGGTATACTAAGAATAGTTGGTTTTAAGTAGCTTGTTCAAAGGAAAGGTGAGCAAAATGAACAGAAGACCTGTGGTTGCTGGAAAGTTTTATCCTGGAACTCCAAATCAGTTGACAAGCATGTGTGAAGCTTTTCTGGGAAGTGAAAAACCGAAAAGTTATCTTGAAAAACCATTAGGTCTTATCTTACCGCACGCAGGATATGTCTACAGTGGAAAAACTGCAGGATTGGGTATAAGAAAAGCTGTCAAATTTGGTAAACCAAAGAACGTTATTATTTTAGGTCCTAACCACACAGGTTACGGAGCAGCAGTTGCGGTTTGGAAGGAAGGAGAATGGTCGGTTCCAAATGGAAGCGTTAGGGTAAACTCTACAATAGCCGAAGAGATAATAGATGGCAGAGTTATCGAAGAAGATGAAACTGCTCATTTATACGAGCACTCCATTGAAGTTCAATTACCGTTATTAATACACGCATTTGGTGAATTTCAGATAGTGCCCATCTGCATGATGGACCAAAGACTTTCCACAGCTCTTTTTGTTGCAGAAAGAATTAAAAAAGTCTTAGAGAAATATCCAGACACATTAGTTGTTGCATCTACTGATTTTAATCATTACGATTCACATGAGCTAACTATGAAAAAAGATGAGATTGCTATTGGAAGAATAATTAGTAGAGATTTGGAAGGGTTATACGAAGATTTAAAAAAATACAACATAATTATGTGCGGTCCGGGACCTGTTGCTGTTGTTAGGAGTTTGTTTGAAAACGTTGAACTTGTATATCACACTACAAGTGCGGAGTTTTCACAAGACTATTCTTACACTGTTGGATACGCTTCTTTCATTTTGTGGTAATAATACAAAAATCAAAAAGCCCAGGGCTGAGCTCTGGGCTTTTTCATTTTTAATCTTTTTCTTTCTTTACTTTATCCTCAAGACTTTTAGCTGCTACTTCAGCTGATAATTTTGCTTTTTCTGCTGCTTTGTACATCGCTCTAACAAGGAAGAAAACTATCAAAGCAACGATAAGGAAATTTAGAGCAGCAAAAATAACCCTTCCACAGTAAATACCGTGCCATTGAATTTCCTCAATCTTTCCAAGGTTTATTTTAGTGAGCACAGGTTGCAAAATGGCAGGAGTGACCAAATCATTTACCAGAGAAGTAACGAATTAATTGAGTTTACCACAGATTATGATTGCTACAGCGAGTCCGATGACGTTGTATTGTTTAAGAAAGTCAGAAAACTCCTTGTGAACTTTTTTCATCCAACTTTCATCACGGTGCAGTATATTTGGTATGGTTTTGTTTAATCAGCTATTTTGAAATTATCTATTTCCCTGCTCAATTCGCCAGAAACTTCTTTGAGTCTTTTAACAACATTGCTTAGTTTTTCATTTGATTCACCAATCGCAGAAATTGATTTTTCAACAACGTTGAGTAAAGAATTTAAGTTTTCCATAGATTTTACCAAACCTTCCATTGCCTTACTCACTTCTTCAACTGCCACATTTTGATTTTCCCCAGATGTTGAAACCATATCGAGTGCATTTGATATATTAGCTATCTGGTCGTTTATTTCACTATAACCCTCTGCAGATTTTGAAAGCTTTTGAGAGCTTGCTTCAAGTTCGTCGAGGACTTCTTTGTATTCGTTATCTACCATCTGGACATCGTTAAAAACGGTTCTAAGTATTTCCTTTGCTTGGTTAACAAACGTTTTGCTCTCTTCTGCCAATTTCCTTATCTCATCCGCAACAACGGCAAAGCCTCTGCCGGCTTCTCCGGCTCTTGCTGCTTCTATTGCAGCATTTAGCGCAAGCAGATTGGTTTGTTCTGAAATGCTCGTTATACCTTGCAATATTTCCTCAATCTGAGCATTCTTGTTTGTTAAGCTTGACAACAAATCAGAAATCTTTGCACCAAAACTTTTAGCTTGTTCTAAAGAGTTTTGAGAATCAGATATTAATGATTTAACATTTTCGGAAATACTGGTGGTTTTCTTAATTGCTTCAGCAATGTTTTCAACACTGTGAGTAAATTTCTCTATACTTTCGCGTATATTTTCCATAGAAGCATTTATCTCTTCTGATGTAGCAGTAACATTTTGAGTTGCTGACTCAAGAGACCTATATATTTCCTGACTATCAATTACATTTTTTTCTAGAACATAGGAAACTTCTGTCGTTTCGGGAATTACAGAAAGAATTTGCTGTGTTGCTTTTTTGACATCTGACACAATCATTGACAAACTATTGCGAGCCTTCTCTATTGCTTGTAATATATCACCGATTTCATCATGTTTGTCAACTCTTATTTCATTAGACAGGTCACCATTTGCGAAATGTAGCATGGCTGTATTGACAACACGGAGTCGCTTGAAAATTGTTATAAAAAACCATAGAAACGTTCCATTAATACCGAGTATAAGTAGTCCCATAGGGATACTGAATGTTAAACCATTTTTGTATATATAACTTGCTTCAACGTCTCCTGCAAGGTATGCTACAGTATTTCCAGAGGTGTCGGTTAATCTAACAACGACTGTCTTTAGCCTTCCCCAATTAGGATCTTTGTATATCCTTGTCCATGCGTAACCTTTTGTAGCTAAGTCTTTCAAATTTTTCTCATCTAAGAAAAGTGTATCACTATCTCCTGGTGCGGAAAAATCGTCACTAGATGGTTCCATACCATCGACAACATATGTAAGTGTCTTTCCGTCAGCATTTATTACGTAAGTATACAGATATTTGAAATCAAGTTTTCTTCTTGCATCTGAAAGGTATTTGTTTAGCCTTTCAAACTCTTCTGAATTTTGATCAAGACTATGAATAACACTTTCCAAAGCTTCAATATCAATTCCATTTGCTACGCCATAAAGCATCCGAACAGCGTACTGACCAAGTTGCGAAGATGTCAGACTTAAGATAATTCCAAAAGATATAAACATACCTACTGCGATACTTGATATCATAATAGCAACAAACTTTGTTTTAAGTTTCACACTTCCCCCCTCCTTAAAGCAACAGATAATGTTAACTAAAAGGATTGAAACTCTCCAAAAACCGCATGATTCTTTAAATAGGGGACACCCCCCACCAACTCTTATCTAAAGGAGGTATCCCGATATGAATAACTCAACACCTTCTTGCCCAAAGTGTGGCTCTTTGTCTACAAAAACGGTCACGACAAATACGGCAACCAACAGATCGGAAGAGCGTCGTGTA
>CAYVMA010000044.1:0-2697 GCA_964452455.1 uncultured Fervidobacterium sp.
GCAATCCAACCTTCAATAATTTCTAATGCCATACTCATGTTGATCGCACAAACCCCTACTCCAAGGATATTAACCCTACATGGCTCCCTCATCAGTCACCCCTCCTGCCTACCTAACACTCGATGATAAATTGCCATCAGCATCTCGTAGTTTCGCTCTGCTGTATACTTTGCCTCATATTCTGCTCGTGCCTCTTTACTCATCCGTGCTAACTCCTGATGGTGAGAGAATAGCCACTCTACCTTAGCTGCCAAATCCTCGGGATTCCCAGGTTCAAAGAGTAAACCTGTTCTCCTGTCTTCTATGATTTCAGCCATTGCACCAAGTTTGGAGGCTATCACAGGAAGCCCGCAGGCAAAAGCCTCAGCAATAGCCATAGGAAAGCTCTCATACCACTCTGACGGAACCAGTAGAAACGATGCGGCTTGCATAAGGGCAAAGACCTCTTCTCGGGGACGCCATCCTAATACTTCTATCACAAGCCTTTTCCGTTCAACATGTTCCTTCACTTCTGCCATCAGCGGACCGTCGCCCACTATCTTCAGAGGAATACCTTTAAGTAAACGCCAGGCTGAAAGCAGCGTTCGCACCCCCTTCTCCTTAGAGAGGCGTCCTACAAAAAGGGCAAAGTTTCCCTTATGCTCACCGCTTCCTGGATCAGGATAAACAAAATTCGGTTTTACCACTATCTTCTCTACTGGAAGACCTCCTTCAATGAACTTCCGCTGGGCAAACTCTGTCAAAGCGATGTAAACATCAACCTGTTTTGTCCAGGTTTTAAGCAGGCGATGAATAGCGAGCATCGCCACTACAACGGCTGTTCCTGTTCTGGAATTTCTCCAGCAACCATGCACCGTTCCGGGCCACGGAATCACTCGTCCCAGACAATCTTCGCACACTCGTCCATCCCGCATGAGAAGCGAACCAGGACAAATAAGACGATAATTATGTAGTGTCTGCACTACAGGAAGCCCTATTTCCTTTACAACATAATACGCTGCAGGCGAGATGCGCAGGAAGGTATTATGAAAATGAACTACATCTGGCCTAGTTTCCTCAATTAAGTTGCGAATATTTCTTTGTGCTTCCCTTGACCAAATTGCCTCCATAGTCACCTTTAGTGGATTTACACCTTCCAACCGGGCGTTGTCCTCTACAAAGGTAATAACCTTGTGCCCATAGTGTTCAAGCAACATCCTCTCCATGTCAAAGACAACATCTTCGCCACCAGGCTGGCGGTAGCGATTATGAATAAGCAAAACACACATCCGCTTCGTCCTCAAAGAAATAAAACCTCCTTATGACAGAATTTTTTCAAAAGTTCATTAAGATGAGACAGACTTATTTTTGCCTTTGTAAGAAACTATTAACCAAGAAATTCCACCTATGATAAGGAAAAACGACCAAGAAGAATGAAGAATCAACGCTGAAGTAAAAAATGACCGAACAGTTAGCATTGCTAATACTCCACTAAGCTCAATAGCTAACCTACTTTCTTCTAAACTTCCTATTAAGGAAACTTTCACACAAGAGAACCAAATTGCTATAAGTATCATGGTCAAGAAGATAGCACCAGGAATCCCAAGTTCGACCGTAACATCTATCCAGGCGTTGTCGAGTCCCGAAAGGGTCTCTGGGGAGTAAAATTTGGGATAATTCTTTTTTAAGTCTTCTGCTATTTTAAATCTATGAGCAGCAAAGGCCCCATAGCCCAGCCATGGATTCTCCTTGACATAATTTTCCCAAGTAAATTGCCACAAAATCTTGCGTCCTGTAAACGACCAGAACACCGCTTCAGTTTGTCCACGCATGAAATACGACTTTATGTTTTCCCTAAAGGTTGGTACGATTACAAGGATACCCATTAACAAACCTAAGAATGTTGTAAGGTTGTATCGGCGAGAGAGTATCAGAACAAGCAAGATTCCTAAAAGGGCACCTACTAAGGCGCTGCGCCCCTGAGCAAGAATCATTGTAGTAAAGGCAGGCATCATAAGTAATAGCCATCTTCGCTTACCAGTAGTGATCCAACGAGTGAATGAGACAACGCCCAAGATGGCTCCAATAGTCGCAACGCCGTTAGGGTTAATGACAGGGACAACTCCTGTCAGAAAGTAAGGAATAGTTCCTGGAATGGGTAAGAACGCTTTTTCTGGAAACACAATGACACCAATCCAGATTGAAACCATAAGAAAGCCATACCATAGCCACATCCAGTTCATCCATCTTTGCAGGTCTGTTATACTGCGTAAAGACCAGGTAGTTACAGCAGTAAGTGCTACCATAATGAGAAATTCCAAAGATCTGTAAAAAGTCCATAAAGGTTCAATAGACCAAAAAGTTGACATAAGACGCCACAAACCAAATATCGTTAATAGACCTACAATTCCACGAAAAAGGATTAAAGGTCGTTTCAGGATGTAGGGAAGGAGAGCAAGACCAACGAGTAATGTTGAAATAGGACGGTGAATCACCTCAAGGGATAAATATGCCTCACGAATCTCATCTATATGACGCACCCGGAATATGAGTCCACCTATGAAGGCAATTAACCAAATCCATTTCCACCATCGGTCCCACTCAGAAGACCTATTGGTCACGATCTTAGTGGAATTCAGAAAGATGTTCATTGTTGAAATTCTCATGATCTTAATTTTTCATAAATTTCCTGCACTTTGGTATTAAGGACTGCAATGG
>CAYVMA010000045.1:0-2656 GCA_964452455.1 uncultured Fervidobacterium sp.
CGCTCTTCCGATCTAAGTTAACAATCCAGGCATAGTCCAACGCGCAGAAGGCACAACCGTACTCCAGGCAGTAATCCAAGCGGGATACTTCACCGCAAAAGCAGCACCTTCGACCGTTTGGGTCTACAAAGGCGGAATTGATGGAAAGGTTGAGAAAGTGAACCTTTCTGGTGCAATAAGCGGTGGTAGAGTTGAAAACAACATAATACTTGAAAGTGGAGACATTGTCTTTGTGCCATCTGATCCATTCAAGAGTGCACTTGAATGGATACCGGTAATTAACAACCTAATCACGTTCTACAACAACGTATCAGGACTATTCAAATAAGCATAAAAGATACAAGGGAGGATAGAGCAAATGGAATCCAAAGAACTCCAACACATTGAAATGAGCGATGAAATAACTCTCAGTGACATAATCCAAATACTCAAAAGACGAAAATGGCTTCTAATTTCAACATTTGCTATAACAGTTGCACTAACTCTTATCTACTTGTTTTTCATCGCAACACCTACATACGAAATAACGGCAACGATAAAAATTCCAAAATCTTCATCTGGAATGAGCCTTTCTGGTGCGGCAGCACTTGTGTTGGGAGGTTCTACAACCTCTCCTGCTGTTGATGAACAGATAGAGATAATGAAAAGTAGAAAAGTTCTTGGAAACGTTGTGAAAGAACTAAACTTACTGGATTACTTCAAAAGCAAGGCAAAAAATCCCGAAAAAGTTGAATTAACAGAAAACCAAGTTATCAATATGCTCTACAAAGACATAGTAAATGCAACATCTAAAAAGAACACATCGCTCATCAGCCTTACAGTCGCCCTTGACGACAAAGAACTTGCTTACAAAATAGCACAATCGGTTATAAAAAACTACATCGAAGTTGCCAAGGAGCTCAACAAAGATGAAAATTCGTATCTGTATGATTTTGTCAAACAGCAATTACCAATTGCGGAGAAAGAACTGATAGAAATTGAAACAAAAATTCGTGATTTTCAAAAAACAAAATCAATTTCACCATCAGCTGAGATTGACTATTTAGTTAAAAGTTACAACGAAATAAATGGCAGAATAACTCAGTCAACACTTGACATTCAAACAATTGATGTTCAGATACAATTGCTTAATGCAAGGATATCAGAAGTAAAAGGTATGGCAAAAAAAGAAGACTATCAAGTCAATAGCGCAAAATTATCTATGCTTCGAAACAAGCTTATAGAGCTCGAAGTGCAAAAAAATTCGTTGTTGTTAAAGTATACTGAGGAGTCCGAACCAGTAAAAGAGATTAATACACAAATCGCTACTATAAAGGGAATGATAGAAGAAGAGATTTCAAAAATTCTCTCAACAAAAATAGAAACTCAGGATCCCATCTTATCTGAACTCCATTCATCGCTTAGTCGCCTCATGACGCAAAAAGAGGCGTTAAATGCGTCTTTAAAAGGTTTACAAAAGGTCAAGGAAGAACTTGACGATAAACTAAAAAAGCTTCCTGATATCCAGCGTGAGTATGTTACTCTACAAAGAGAATATGGTATCAAGCAGCAGATTTACACTGCTCTTAAAGCAAAAGAAGAAGAGCTACGCCTTTCAACTGCTGGAATGAACTTCAACGTCCCTGTTGTCATCGATGAACCATACATTCCAGAAAAACCAGCAAAGCCAAACAAAAAACTCACACTTGCGATTGGTGGTGTGCTTGGTATCTTTCTTGGCATACTTGCTGCCTTCCTGAGAGAAGCAAGTGATTCGAGAATACTCGACGAAAACCAGCTTACCACGCTGACAGGCCAAATGCCTGTAATCTTTGACCTACCAATCGAAAGTGAGAAAAACACAGATGCATTTAAAAATACTCTTGTGCACATATATGGAGAAAGCAATGAAAACACCAACAAAATAGTCCACATCACATCCGCAGGAAATGTTGATGAAAAGCACAAAATAGCTCTGGAAATAGGAAAACTTTCATCTGCTTTAGGAAAGCGCACATTGGTTATAGACCTCGAAGGTCATATAACCAAGCTCATCGGAAACGAAAACATACCAAACATCTCAAGCTTTATTGCTGATAAAGAATTAAAAATTTACAAAGAAAACCTCTCAATCATTAGCAAAAACGAAGAAGACAGTCCATACATCACATTAAACGAAAAGATAAAAGAAAAATTAAACGCACTTAAAGAAAAAATCGATACAGTAATTATAATAACAAAGCATGTAGCTTCCGCCGAATCACGGTATATATCAAGCATGTCGGATAAAAACTTGCTAATAACCAAAAAAGGAATTTCAACAAAAGCAGAAGTATTGAGTGGATTATTGCAAAAGAACCCACAGTGCGTCTTTGTGAAAAAATAGCAACTAAAAAGAAACATTAAAGAAAGATAAAGAAAAGTATCGTGTGATAAAATATAAAACGAATTTCACACTGCTGAGGTCTAAATACATGGAATCGATTAATTTACTATGAAACTGGGGGGCGACCTTTTTTGGGCTCGAAGCTGATAATAAACTATCTTCTTTTACTACTCGGTGGTGTATTACTTTCACAAAACGTGTACTTTTCTTTGCTTTATCCAATCATTATTCTTAGTGCACTCTATGCATTTAGATTTTACGAATACTCAGACGATTTAAACGAATCTCTAA
>CAYVMA010000046.1:0-10458 GCA_964452455.1 uncultured Fervidobacterium sp.
CCCGGGGGCGCTCAACCGCGTAAGCGATGGCGGGAGCCGAGGGAGGGACTTGATCCCTCATCCTGCTGATTACAAGGCAGCCGCTCGAGCCGGTTGAGCTTCGTTGGCTGGGTTATGCGTTAGTTATTATACCTGAGGGGAACAAATTTGTCAACGTTTCATCTGCGTTTAAGTATGTTACATTTTTTCAAAGACGGTCACCAACTGCCAGTGAATATAATACCATATTCTCTCAGAATTTCAAGGGAGAATTTAGTATTTACACAGTTTAGAGTGTAAAACTCAACAGTAGTGTGCCAACAAAAATCCGTGTCATAACGATAGAAGCAAAAAACTATCACTCATTTACACCTATATCCCATAGGTTACCCGTATTCCTCAAGTTCCCTCTGAACTTTGCCCAAGAATTTTCAGCTATTCCGGAAGACTTCGTTTGAACGGCATAAATCTTCCAATCTTCCCCACCAAAATATATAGTTCCATCCATACTCAATGTTGGAGATGACCATATCTTGCAACCTATGTTAACACGCCATTTTTCCGTTCCATTAGAATCAAGGGCATACAGATAATTATCCAAACCGGCTACATATATCGTTCCATCAGAAGCAACAATAGGGGAAGCCCAAATTCTCTCATTCGTCTTTAAGGTCCATTTCAAACTCCCGTCTTTTACAGCATACAATGTTTTATCCCAGCTTCCGACATAGACCGTTCCGTCTGGTCCCAATACTGGTGATGCATAGACATGCCACTCGGTTTTGTATTTCCACTTTAGAATAGCCTGAGTAGCTTCTGAGGTTATAGCATAGATGTAGCAATTATCAGCACTAACAGTGCCGAAGTAGACAGTGCCATCTGAAGCTATAGCCGGAGCCGAGTAAATGCTTTCACTCTCACTCGTAAAAAACTTCCATTTTAGTTTACCTTCAGTATCTATTGCGTACAAATAGCCATCATGATTTCCAATGTATATTGTCTCACTTGCATCTATCGAAGGCGATGACCATGTATCGTTACCCATTTCGTATGTCCACTTCAGTTCGCCATTCGAGCTTATCGCATAAAGTGTACCACCTTCTGAAGCAACATAAATCGTTCCATCTTTGCCTATAGCTGGAGAGTTTCGGAAAGCACCTACAGGTCCGTATTTCCATTTTAGTGTTCCATCAGGATTAACTGCATATAAGTACCTTGCACTTACATAAATTGTTCCATCTTCACCTATTGCAGGAGCTGAATATATAGGTTCACTATAGCCATCACCATGCAAAAATAAGTCAAAACTCCACAACACAATACCCTCAGGTGCAATTGCGTACAATTTGCTATCTTCACTTCCTATGTAGATAATTCCTTTGGAATCAATTGCTGGGCTTGAATCGATTATACCACCTGTCTGCAATGTCCACTTTATCTCACCGTCCGCAAATTCGTTTTCAATATTTACTGTTAAGTCTGCTTTTCCCATATTTCCTGCCCTGTCGTACGCTACAAGCTCTATCTGGTGTTGTCCATTTGAATATCTTTTAGTATTGACTTCAAAACTTCCAGACTCTTCTGTGCTTTCCAAAAATTTTCTGTTGTCAATCAAAAGCTCCACCTTGTCGATTCCCGTTCCATCAGTTGCTATGTAGTTTATTGTTAATGTGCCATGCACAGTTTCGCCCTCATTTGGCGAAGCTATTGATACAACTGGTGCAGTGTTATCAATAGTTATGGAAACACTTGTTTGTCCAACGTTGTTTGAACGGTCATAAGCTTTTGCAACAAGCGTGTAATTCCCATCTGGATAACTTTTCGTATTCAACTCAAAAGTGTAAGGTTTTTCCAGTTTTTCACCCACTTTTGTGTCATCTAAATAAAGTTCAACTTTGAGAATGCCACTTATATCGGTTGCCTCAACAGTAACGGTAATAGTTCCAGAAACAAAAGCGTTGTGTTCAAGGTGAGCTATTTTGACTTGCGGAACGGTATTATCCACAACGTTTGGAGTGCAAGAAAGAATTGCTAAAACAGAAACGACTGCGAAGAAAACTAACAACTTCATACATCTCACCTCTTTAAGATAAATCTTCTTTAGGACATTTGCTAATATTCAGGTCTCCCACGTTTTTTTACGATATATAAATTTTGACCTTCGAAATTTCAAAAACGTTCGGTAGGTAACAAAAAAGCCATCCCTTTAGGGATGGCTTTAGGAAAGAATTTTTTTAGCTTTACTCGTATATAATCTCCCAGGTAAATTCCGGCACAGCCTTTTTAAGCATTGCTGAAACAGCACAGTATTTGTCTTGTGAAAGAGTGACTGCTTTTTCCACCTGTTCTCTCGGTGGTTCACCGTTGAATTTGAAATGGTATTTCAGATGAATCTTTGTGTAAACTTTTGGATGGTCTTGAGACTGTTCGTACTCTACCTCCATCCAAAAGCTTTCCATTTTATCAATCACTTTCATTTTCCTGAGCAAGGAAACAACATCCATGCCCGTACAACCCATGAGTGAATAAAGCATTAATTCTTTAGGTCTTGGTCCTGCATCCCGACCACCAACCGAAGGGTCTGCATCGATAACTAAATCATGACCAGATAATGTTTTCGAATAAAAAAGCATTCCTGAATAAAAATCCATACGTGCTGTTGCCATAGTCTAACCTCCTAACATAAACTTTTTAAACCTTCATTTTCCCAAGCAATATGAGAACTCCGAGGATTATCATAAACGCTCCACCGATATATTTGACCCACATTTCCCATTTTGGTTTTCCAAAGCCGACAGTAAGAGCCTTTGAGAGTGCTGCTCCTATTGTCAAAAATGGGATTGAGATACCAAGAGAATATATGAACAGCAACAAGATACCTTTTAATACACTCTTTTGTGCTGCAATGAGCAATATAGAAGCGAGAACTGGACTGCTGCAAGGAATCCAAACAAACCCAATTGCACCACCAAGGATAAGTCCACCAACAAAACCAACATTCTTGAATTTCCAAACGTTTGCATTCTTGCCTTTAAATATTTGGACTTCCAACATGTATAATATTCCTAGAATTATTATACCAATTCCAATAACCTTTTCCAAAATGTCACCGTATTTGGCCAAAAATGTGCCAAGAAGCGAGGAAAAACCTCCGAGGAGACTGAATATAACGGAGAAGCCTATGAAAAATCCAGCAAGTCTTTGAAACCTTTTTTGTCCGCCAAGGACTATCCCTATGAATCCCGGAATTAGGGGCAAGACACAAGGACTAAAGAATGAAAGTAACCCATGGATAAGCGCAACCCAAATACTAACATCAGTTTGAACAAGTGAGACCATCTTTCTCACCAACTTTCAAGAAATCACTTGTTCACTTGTTTTCAACAAGCAAAACCCTTAATACGCCCATTTCCTTAAGCTTGTTGGCAATTTCGACGTTTGTTGTCACGTAAACCGTATTTATGTCCAATCTAGTTGGAACACTGTCAACTTGCTTGGTGTTTTTATCGTATTTTAGAACATACTGTGCATCGTTTTGTTTAACTTTTACAATCGTTGGTTTTCCTTTGTAGTCGTCTTTCTTTTTAGAATACGCTTCGAAACTTTCTTTGTAGTTTTCTTCAACAACTTTTACTATAAACCTCAATGCCTTGATAAAATTTTCTGCAGGCATATAACCAGGCACCTGTGTTATTTGGGTTTTATCTTTCAAAAAGACAAAAGTTGGTGTACCTCGAACACCAAAGGCTCCGAAGAGTTCGTTGTTGGTGTAGGTTTTTCCCAGGAACGTGGTTTTATTGTTTCCGGGTTCTATTCTAACAAAGATATAGTTACCTCTCAGAAAATCTTGGACTTGTTTGTTTGTAAGTACCTCTTTATCAAAAAGCTTACAATAATAACAAGATTCAGATGTAAAGGCTATCAAAACCATTTTTCCTTCAATGTTTGCTACTTTGTGTGCAATCCCAAGGTCTTTAAATTCGAACTCGTAAGCTTGCACCGTAGTGGCAAAAACTGAAAGAGTAAAAAGTGCAACCAATACTAGAAACCTTCCAAAACGGTTAAGCATATATATCACTTCCCTTTAACTACTGTGGTTTTAAGTTTGAATTTCTTCATGAAAAATTTTGACAAAAAACGCAGTAACGGACAGCTGAATTTCATTCAATCAACCTCCCCTTTATAAAGAAAAACTACTTGAAGAAAAAGAGTATAGGGAAGGCTATTAGTAGCCTTCCCTACATTTTTAACTCTTAGCTTATTCCAAGTATTCTATCAATTCTTGCTTTATCAAAACCAACGATTATCTGGTTGCCTATTTCTATAACTGGAACACCCATCTGTCCAGATTTTCTTATCATTTCTTCTGCACCTTTTCTATCTTTGGAAACATCCACTTCGGTGAATGGAATACCAAGTTGCTTAAAGTATTCTTTTGCTCTTCTGCACCATGGACAAGTTGGTGTTGTATAAATCTTTACCTTGACATGTGCCATAATTTCACCTCCCAAGATTTATTTTTTAAATTAGAAGTATTTCTTCGCAGCATGTTCGACAGCTATTGCACCGTCTGCTGCTGCAGTAACTATCTGTCTTAGGTTTTTGACCCTGATATCGCCAACTGCGTAGATACCTGGAACGTTTGTTTCCATGTTCTCATCTGTAATTATGTAACCGTAATCATTCATATTAACAAGACCTTTGAATATTTGGGTTTGTGGGACAAGTCCGACGTAGATAAAAACTCCGTCAGCTTTTATAACCTGTTCCTCTTTTGTGTCATTATTTACAATAACGACTTCTTCAACTTTGTTTGTACCTCTGATTTCCTTCACAATATGGTTTGTTATTACCTTAATCTTTGGATTGTTCAAAACTCTATCCTGCAATATCTTTGCCGCTGTCAGGTATGGCAAGTTCTGTACCATTGTAATGCTCTTTACAATCTTTGATAGAAAATGCGATTCATCACATGCACTGTCTCCACCGCCGACTACAACAACATCTCTATCTTTGAATAGATATCCATCACAAGCGGCACAGTAAGTAACTCCTCTACCTCTGAATTCCGCTTCACCAGGAACTCCGAGTTTCCTTGGTTCAGTACCTGTTGCCAAAATAACGACTCGCCCTTTTACTTTGTTACCATCGTCGAGTTCTACAATTTTGTAATCTCCATCCACGTAAATTTTCTGTGCGAATGCGTAATGGAATTCCGCTCCAAAATGCTTTGCATGTTCTGCGAATTTTTGACCTAACGCTTGACCTTCGATACTTATCTCACCGGGCCAGTTTTCCACAATATGGGTTTGAGTAACAGCTCCGCCTTCAACAGCTTTTTCTATGACAAGCGCAGTTAAACCTGCTCTCCTTGCGTATATAGCAGCTGTGAGACCTGCAGGACCTCCACCTATTATGACAACATCATAGTAATCTTTTAAATTCGAGCCAAAACTACCAACTTCGAACTCAAATCCACTCATCCTAATCCCTCCTCTTGAATACTCTTTTGCTGTAGCATTGCTTTCTAAAAATTCAGGGCACAAGTGCTTGTGCCCTGAACGGTTTAACTACTTTAAAGCGTCTCTTTTTCCTAATCTTAATTAATCTGCCAAATCGAGAACTTGCTGCAAGAATTGTGGTTCTGGATAAGCACCTATAAAGAACTTGTCCGGATTTCTGTTGATTGCTATGTGAGGAACCGAAGAAACACCAAACTGTTCGCTTAAATCAAAGAATTCATTTGCTTCAATAACCTCGGCTGTTACCATGTCGCTTGCAAGAGCCATGTTGTGCGCTGTGAGTGCTGCTCTTGGACAGTATGGACATGTTGGTGTAACAAATACACTTATTTTCACGGGTTTGTCGAGTGATTGAAGCTTCGCAACCGTTTCCGGTGAAAGCTGCGGTTTTGCGCCATTTCCAAAAGTGATTATGTCTTGAATAAGTGTTCCAAACTCGTGCCCAGATGGAATCCCGTAGAATCTGACTCCTCTATCTTTTCCATCTTCGAGCGTGAGAATCAACGCAGGTGCGAACTCTACGTTATATTCCTTACCCTTTTCACTGTCCTTGTGATACTTTTCAACAATGATTTTATCGGAAAGTTCCTGCACCTCGTCAAGCAACTGACTCTCTAAATCACAGTATTCACAGTCTTCTCCATGAAAGAAAATCAGCTTCACGTTGTTTTTAAGTTCTTTTGCAAACAAATCCTGTAAGTACTTCCTATCCTTTTCTTGTAATAATCCCATGTAAAACACCTCCAGTTTCGTTTTTACACAATTATTATACCCCACAATCTCTTAATTAGGGTTAACTAATTGTAAAAAATAGACTAAATTTGTCTATTTTTCTCTTATCACAACAAACCAACGATTCCCACCAATCATTTGTCTAAAAACCATTCAATTACTGCTTTAGTAACATCTTCTTTTTCCACATCGTTACTAAGCACGTGCCCGGATTTCTCAAAAACCAACATTTTTCGCTTCTCAGAACTAATGTTTTTATATATGAACTCAGCTGCTGAAAGAGGGACTGTGTTATCGTTTCTTGCTGCAACGACAAGAGTATCACTTGTTATCGTAGGAACCTTCTTTCTTGCTTCCTTCATAAGTTTGTACAATTCTGCCGCTTGTTTAGGCCAGTTGTATGACCAGTATTCACTCTTGAGATACTGCAAATCTGGGTCATCGTACTGCTCATCATTTTGTCTGACCATCTTCTTTTTGAAAAGTGCCAGCAACGGGGTCAAAGCTATTCGTTTGTCAAACACGTGCGTCGCTGCCGCGAGTGTTACCAACTTTTTCGGTTTCAAATCAGCTGCCATGATAAGTGCTATAACACCACCCATTGAAAGGCCCAATATATAAACTTCTTTACAGATGCCTTGGAGGTCATAGTAGGCATCATATGCTCTTCTCAGCCAGTCGTGACGCGTTGTAGTTAAAAAGTCCTCTCCACATGTTCCATGCCCCGGTAGTCGTGGGACCGAAACCGTGAAACCTGCTTTGCTTAATTCGTTTGCCATGTATTCAAAATCATGTGGTGAACCAGTAAAACCATGAACCAAGAGAACTCCCATGTCTCCTCCACGCAAGAATATTGGTAAAGACCTCTTCACTGTCCGACAATTCACAAACTGCATAGCTATCCCCCTGTTCTTTAAAATTCGCTGCTAACTTTACTAATTATACCATACACTAGTATGTCCTTTACTTTTTCCTTGTAAACAGCGTAGAACCAATGAACCCAGTGAATAAGAAAAGCACAATCGTTGGACCTGGGGGTAAATCAAAATAATAGGCAGTTAAAAAACCAAAGAAAGAAAACACGAAGTTGAATACTAGAGACTGAACTATTGCCGAAAGAAGCGATTTTGCACGTCCCTTAGAAAAAGCTCCAGGAAGGACCAAAAAAGCACCCATAACAATTACGCCTGCAAGTTTTAAAGCGGATACCACAACCGTTGAAACAAGCACGAGCACTAAGAGTCTAATTATGTGCGTTTTTACACCATAAAATTTTGCCATTGTTTCGTCGGCAAGCCAGTAAGAAATTTCGTAATGTTTCAAGCTTAGCACAGCTATAGTAAGCGCAAGAACAAAAACCATAAAATAGATATCATGCTTAGAAATAAGTAAAATATTTCCAAATAGATAAGACGTTACATCCACTGTGTAACGAGGGGATTTAGAAAAGAGTATAACACCAATGGACATGAATACAGGTAATAGCATCCCTATGGCTGTGCTTTCTGCAATCTTTGAGTCTTTACTTAAAACATATACAAGGTATGCGAAAAACAATGTTGCCAGGACTGAACCAAGCAAAACGTTAAAATTAAATATAACAGCAAACGCCACACCGGCAAATATTGCATGCGCCAGCCCATCGCCTATAAACTCCAACCTTTTGTAGACAATAACGGGAGAAACCATACCTGTCACAAACGAGATTAACACATTTGCAATCAACGCATTTCTCAAGAATTCGTAGTTCATCAAGTCAGTAATGAAAGTCATCGTATCACACCCTATTTCTCTTCTTTCAGATTTGACAAATCAGAATTCTCTTGCACGTGTTCTACTTCATAGTGCGAATGAGCTCTAATCCAGATGTCAAACTCACCGAAGAGCTTCTTAACATCCTCTGGTTTAATCTCTCTTGTTGACCCGTGACAGTGCAATGTTTTATTGAGGCACATCACCGTTTTGCATTTTTCGAAAACCATTCCAATATCGTGACTCACCATTAATATCGTAATACCCAGGTCCTCATTTAGCTCATAGAGAAGCTCATAAAAACGTGCCTTTCCCATTTCGTCCACACCAGATTCTGGCTCGTCAAGTATCACAATATCAGGTTTGCCCACAATTGCTCTTGCTAAGGACGCCCTTTGATACTGACCACCGGAGAGCGTTCCAACAAGCCTTTTTCCAAACCCTTCGAGCCCCACCTTGGTCAACACTTTATCAACAATCGCTTTCCAATTTTTCTCTTTCCTAACAGGTAACCTTACAAAATCATAGACACTGATTGGAAACTCTCGGTTAAAAGAAGAAAGCTGAGGGACATACCCTACTTTTCCCCTCAATACAACTTCTCCTTCGTAGGGTATCATCCCAAGAATAGACCTAATAAGCGTAGACTTTCCGGCGCCATTGGGTCCAATTATTCCCACAAAATCTTTTTTGTAGACTTTGAAGTTTATATCCTTTAAAACCTCTATCTCACCAAACTTAACAGAAAGATTCTTTACAATTACCACAGGTTCGTCATTTAAACTACTTGCCATAAACTGCCTCCTTGATTGAGTTATAGGCATTCTCAAACAGCTCAGTTATCGTTTTTGCTTTGCTTCCAAGTGGGTCAAGAATCTTGTATTGCCTTTTCAATTCATTTGAAACAACTTTTATTGACTCAGTTTTGAACTGAGGACCTACGAATACTCCTATCAAATTACTCCTCTTCGCCTGCTCAATTATATTCTTTAAATGTCGTGCTGAAGGTTCTTTCCCATGTCCTTCTTGCAAAGCGAGAACTTGTATACCATATTTTTTAAACAAGTATACGTAAGATGGGTGCTCTAAGATAACAATTGAACCTTTCTTGTCCTTGAGAAGCTGATCGAATTTTTTTGATACTTCTTTTAGTGAGTCTATAATCACGCTTGCATTTTTATCGTAAACCTTTGCGTTTTGTTTATCCATTCTCACTAAATCATCCCTTATCGCAGGAATGATATAATTGGTCAAAAAATCAATAGAGAGCCATACATGTGGATTGTAAGTACCTTCTTCATGCTCATGCTCTTCTTCCAACTCGACCAAATACTTTGATGGTATCTTTTCACCAACAAAAAGCACTTTTTTATAATTCTTTAAATACGCATTATCAAGCCCCAGCCCATTTGCAACAATTAAGTCAGCATTCGAGAGTGCTTTGACATCACTAATAGTCGGATTAAAAGTATGTGGATCACTCCCCGGTTTTATAAGCACACTTACGGTTGCTTTCTCACCTACAATCTGTTTAACTATAAGATAATACGGATTGATAGTAGTAACAATATTCAGTGCAAACACCCATGTGATGAATAAGGAAACAAAACTTACAGCTAACACTTTCTTCATACTAAAACCTCCACTTCATATTTTCTTTTTCCATGATTATGAGTTATGCTTCTTTCTTATAGCATTCCTCGCACAATCCACTAAACAAAACGAAATGTTCCTGGATTTTGAATTTGAAATGCTCCGAGAGATAATTTTCATACTCATTCATGTGGCATTCATCAATTGGAAACAGCCTTCCACATTCTACACATCTGAAAAAGTGTCTATGAACAGAGGATGAGTAATAGTATGTGTAATCATCAAGCGAAAAACGTTTAAGATAGCCATTCCGGTACAAATACTCGAGCGCTCGATACACTGTTGTCAAGCTCATGTTCTTCAGACGCTCACCAACCTCGTAGGCTGTCAAAGGAACGGAAGAATTTATTATTTCTTTGTACACCTGCTCTCGGTTCTTGGTCATTCGCATCTTTAATACCCCCTGTCAATACTGAAGACATTTAAACTTTTGCAAATGATTTTCATTTTCACTTCAAATATATCACAGACCTTAGATATGTCAACTCTATTTTTCCAAGTCACACACGACTCAACACAATTAATGCTTTACGACACATAAAACAAAACCTCCTGCTGAACATTTTCAAAAAAATTCTCTTAGACTACTTGACACTTAAAAACCCTTGTGGTATTATGTTTATCGGCACGTCAAGCCAACGCTGCCGAAGAGGTGACCTGGTAGCTCAGCAGGTAGAGCACCTGACTTTTAATCAGGGGGTCGCGGGTTCGAATCCCGCCCGGGTCACCAGAGAGAGGTGCGAGAGTGGCGGAATTGGCAGACGCGCTGGACTTAGAATCCAGTGGGACTGATAATCCCGTGAGGGTTCAAATCCCTCCT
>CAYVMA010000047.1:0-39051 GCA_964452455.1 uncultured Fervidobacterium sp.
ATTTACCATCAGCATTTTCCAACTTTGTTGCAATGTATGGTTCCAAAGATAAATCACCCGTTTTGAAGTTATAATTTCCGCTAACTCCTACCTTGTAACCCACGAGTTTGTAATTAACATCGCCAGCCAACTTGATTTTCATAGGATCCGTAATAGTATTTGTCAAATCCAATTCTGTAGAAATGTTAATCCCTGCAACCTCACCAACCAAACCGACTAATAGACCTTTGATTGTTGCATTAACATAATCATATCCGCCAGCTAAGTAAAGTGTAAATGGTCTTATTGGATAAGCAAGTCTTGCGCCAATCATACCTTCGGACAAATCAGCTTTTCCTACAACGTTTAATGTCAAACCAAGCGGGTAAAAATTGTTGGTTTTCATAAGAAGTGCAAACGTTAAAGGATTGCCGAAATTAGTTCCAATATCGAACATAAAGCCACTGAACGTGTAGATGAAGGACACTGTACTTTTGTACCACAAAATTCCTGTTCCGTTATAACCCCATTTAAACGATCCGCCACTTCCCATAAAGCTATCATAATCCGCCACGTTTCTGTAGCCAAAGAACACCGTAAGGTTGTTGTTTACCTTCCATGGTATGAAAAGTTCATTGACATACATACTTGTGATATTCGGGTCTGTATATTTTACATCAACAACGAGCACTGCTCCGCCAGATGTAACAACGAGATACGCTGCATTATCTCCTGGGAACCAATTGGAAACACCAAGTGTGAAATTTGGATTTATTGTGTAATTAAATTCTACTCTTCCGTTGAGTTGGACAGAACCAGCAAAAATGTTTACGAATACTAAAACAGCAAAAATCACCACAACGAATTTTTTCATACCTTTCCCTCCACAATTTTTTGTGAATTTTACTCTAAAACTCTGGGTAACCTACGTTCGGTTACCCAGAGTGCTTAATGTTTTCAGTGAATTTTCATATACTTCGAACTTTCATTTTTTTGGGCTTATTGAAATATCGTCGAAGTAGACTGTAGTTGGTTTGTCTTTTCCAAGCTCAAAGCTCAACGTTACGACAGGGTCCGCATCGTTTGGGTGGGTGTGTTCGAAAATGAATGTTTGCCATTCGGTTGTCAGGTCAACTTCTTGGCTGAAATAAACACCGTATGGTGCTCCTGTTTGGACAAGTTTGACCCATATCTTTCTGGGTTCTGTTGCTTTTGCTTTGAAAGAAATTACATAGCTGTTGCCTTTTCTCAATTTCACCCACTGGTTGAATTGAACATGCCAAGTTTCGAAACCAGTGTTTTCAAGTTTGACGAATCCTACACCATCTTCTACGCCAAAACTTTCAACCTTTGCAGGGCTAATTCCGTATTTTCCTGCTTCCCAAATCCACCATTCGGTTGGCATACTGCCCTGGTCGTTTACTATTTTGTAAGCAAAATCGCCGTTGTTAACAAGGTTATCTGGTTCTTCTTCGTCAAATTCGTATTCGACCGTTTCGGGCTCTTCTTCTCTGAATTCTTCGGGTACCTCAGATTCGTCTACTGGCTTCAAAACAACATCTGCAATGTAGATTGTAGTTGCCTTGTCCTTACCTAATTCAAAACAGAAGTTAACGGTTTCGTCAGCCTTGTCTGGATGCTTAAAGTAGAACGTATATGTGTTCCATTCCTTTCCAAGTTCAACAGTTTCAGCAAAGTAGCTTACCCATGGGTCATGGTTCATAAGTACCTTGACATTGATTTTTCTTGGTTCATCCGCCTTTGCCTTGAATGAGATTAAATAGTACTGTTTTTGCTTAAGTTTGACCCACTGGTTGAACTGGATGTGCCATGTGTCAGTGCCTGGGTTTGCAACTTTTATATACGCATAACCATCTTTTACACCGTATGTTTCAACACTACCCTCGCTGACACCATACTTTGCTGCTTCCCAAATCCACCATTCGAATGGTGCATTGGCTTGGTCATTTTTGATGTTTGAGCGGAAATTCCAGTTGTTGAGTAAGCTTGTTCCAGAGGTATCACTTGACTGTTGTTGCTGAGCAACACTTGCAACTGCTTCTACCTTCTCTTGGAATTGGCAGGAAAAGAGTAGGAAAACGGTGAATAGTAACAATAACACCCTCGTGCGTTTAAGCATTTTTCACACCTTCTTTTAGAAGTATCAAATTTCACGTGTTCAATTTGCTGTTTCGCTAAGCACTTTAATCTCAAGAACTATATTTGGGATATTCCCAATCTCAAAAGCAAGCTTTAAGAAGTTATCTGTTGGTACTTCAAAAGTCTTAGAAAGTTCAAGGGTAATTTCTGTTGCTTCTGTAGACACATCAAACGATCCTCTGACTGCATAAGGCTCATCAATATACGGCTCACAACCAAAGTAGTATGGGATTGTTGCATCCTTGTTTGCTTTTACACTCAGTGTGATGGTATAATTCGTTTTTGAAGGGTCATAAAATCTCAAAAGTTGGGCTTTCCAGTCATTATATTGTCCACCTGTTAAATCAGTCCTAGTAGCTACAACTGTGCCATCTGCTTTTATAATAGGAGTCTTTGTGAACATCTCACCATCTTGGAACCAATACCATTTTCCTGTCTCTGGGTTTGGAACATCTTTCGAAGTAAACCAGCTTACCTCTGTTTCTTGCTGCTGGTCTCCTTGGTTCTGATCTTCTGGTTTAACGCACGATGTAAACACTAAAAGCGCTGCAAGAACTACCAAAAATACCACTAAACCTGTTCTCCTCATACCTTCCACCTCCTGAAAGTTTTTTAGGGTTTTCAAAAAGTTAACACACCAAGTGCCGTCCGCTCTTTTGAAGAAGAACGTACTTGTTGTAACAAGGTGAAACTTTTTCAGTAACACTTGTATTATACTTATGAAACATGTTTCATACAAAATTGGCGAAAATGTGGGCTTTTGACTGGAAAAACGTAAGCTATTGTAAAAATTCTTACTTGTGCTAAATAGAAAAAGCTCCCGCCTGTTTTTGCGGGAGCTTGCGATGGTTAATAACATTCTTACTTACCTTCGATTTGTTTTCTCAGCTCAGGGAATTTCTTTTCTATTTCCGCAAGTTTCTTGGAGAATTCTGCCCATGCTTCTTTAATTATCTTGTTCGCTTTTTCTTGCGTTTCGGCTGCGACAACTTCTGGTTGCACTTCTCCTCTTCTCACTTTCTCACTAACAGGGAATATCACATCCCATGTTGCTTGGTCCCACCCAGGAACTGTTTTCCACATATCTACTCGAACAGCCTTGTCAAGTTTCTTCAACAGCCACTTTACCCCGTCTGGGATTTTGAGTGAATCGAAGTAAGAGACAACGTCTGGATGCATTGTTGCGGGTATAAACCAATCAATATTCCAGCCATTTTCAATACCATTTGCGTTGTCAATTTTTAACCTTGCAACAACTCCTCTGGGGTCATATGTAACGAATTTTAGGAACAAGAAAGCTTCCTTTGGGTGCTTGGTTGTGGAAGTCATAAACGCATAATTAACGTGAACTGGGAACCGTAGTCCTATTTTTGGGTCAAGTGGGAGTGGGTAAAAGTCAAATTTCCACGGTAACGTCCTTATCCAACTCCAGTCCCATGTTCCATGTAATCCCATCAAAACTTTGGATTCTCTAAACGCATCTGCGTCTTTCCCGAATTTCTTTTGGTAATCATCCATTTCACCTTTGTTTCTCAACTCATCGTTTTTTAAATCATCAGAAACCAGCCCTGGTATAGATTTTAACTCTTTCTGTAGTTTTATCGCTGGTAACCATCCGCTGTTGACAAGGTCAAACTCCCATTTCGTTGGATTGAAACTCCAGTATGTTGTATCTTTGTTAAGGACGGCAGCCATTACGTTATCAAAATCCCACAGGTGGTTTATACCGGAATATTCCCTCGTGGTTGATTTCCTTAAATATAGTTTGAATTGTTCAACTGACCACTCATAAGGAGGCTTAGTTAGGTTCAATTTCTTAAGCAAATCCAAATTGATGTAGATACCTTGGAAATGCAATCTTTCGGGTAGTGCATAAGTTTTGTTGTTATACATGAACGCTTCCTTCAGTGCCTTTGGAACGTATTTAATGTCTGGGTCATTTTTCAGAAATTCGTCGATAGGATAAACCCATCCTTGTGAAACTGGATATGGGAGTGCCTCCCACGACTGAACGACAACATCAGGTAGAGGCTTTTTGGCAGCTACTTGTGCGGTTAAGAAGCCATTCACGTCTGGTTCATTGATAACAAACTGGACTTCGATATCAGGGTAAATCTTTGTGAATTCAGTAGCGAGCTTTTTGTATTTTTCCAAATCCCAACTCCAAACTGCTGCTGTAATCGTTACCTTTGCAAAAATCGAAACGCTTAATACTAACAACACCATGATAAGCCAAAAACGTTTCCTCATCGCTCATCCCTCCCTTGGAAGTATGGTAATCTTACAAGTTATCAATTTCATTCCTGCCAAACAAAAGTAGCAGATGCGTATCCTGGTAAAATATACGAAAAGGCTTCCAAACCGTCTTCAATAACCTGCATTTTCTTAGCTGTATTTGTTCTGTTGGATACAATGAGGACTTTTGAACCATCTGGATTCAAAAAAGCAACAGATTCGAGCCTGTCTTGGTATGTGTAAGAATCTATTCTATATGCCCCTGGTAACACAAATTTACTTATGTGCCCAAGTGTGTAATAATCTACGTTGTATTTGACCTCACCTGTTTTTTGATTAATTTCGATTAATCCCCTGCATGTGCTCTTTGAAAGAATTGTTGGTCCTCTTTTTTCATCGAGAGCTATGTTCCACCATACAACTGTTTTTGCCCAGTTCCTTGGAATTCTAATTACATGCATCATTTGGTCCATATATGCATTAAAAAATGCTGGCACCCAATCTCCACCTGAACCTTCCGTGAACCAAATTTCTTTATCAGGGAACATCTCTTTTATCTTGCTCATTGCTTCATGCTTCCCACCGTAGAAATGCCATGCAGAACCTGCTACGTATTTTGAAGCCTTCTCGTGAGATAAAACATAGGCGGCATAAATTGTGTTATCCCAGTTGTGGTCGTAGCACAAGATTTTGGTCTTGATACCTGCACTCTCAAAAGCCGGTCCAAGGTATTCACCAATGAAATCTGCCTGTTCGACCCAATCCATCTTCATACCAGGATACTCTTTTGGAACGTATAAGGGCTCGTTTTGAACAGTGATAGCGTAAATTGGTATTCCTTCAACTTCGTAGGATCTTATGAACTTCACAAAATACTGAGCGTAAACACTGTAATATGACCTTCTTAACGAACCCCCTATCATACTACCTGTTGTTTTCATCCAACCAGGAGGACTCCATGGGGATGCCATAATCTTTAATTCAGGGTTTATTTCCATCGCTTCTTTGAGAAGCGGGATAATATATTTTTTGTCATGGTCAATTGAAAAATACTTTAAATCTGGGTCCTCATCGACACCAGTAGGTAAGTCATCGTAACTGTACAATTTGGTTGTGTAGTCGGTAGCCCCCATTGGTTGCCTCAGAAAAGAGATACCAATGCCTTTTTCTCTATCGAATAACTTTTCCATGACTTCTCTTCTTTTTTCTGGGGATAGTTTGTTATATACAAGATAAGCAGAAGCGTCAGTAAAGGAGGCACCAAAACCATCCATCTGTTGGTATTTTTTCTTTTCATCAACGACAATCTTATACTCTTCCTTGTACTTAGAAACAAGCGGTCTTGTAACTTCGACTTCCTCCAAAAGATATTTCTGATCAGATGTTGTAATCCATATCCTTAACTTACTCATTTTTATCCCACCTTCCTTCTTTTGGGATTGCATTATCAAAGTTGAACTGGTAGCAAAGAAAAAGATTGCCAATATCAAGATAATTAACATAAAGCGAATTATTGTTGAACAACGCAACGCTTTCCACCTCGATTCATTTCAATATCTTTTTTAGTAGTCAAGAAATTGCTTGACTTACTCCAATTCTATGTATGTAACATGTTACATACAAAGGTAGGAAGATTGCTGTTTGTTTTAAGCAAATAAGGTAATCTAAATTAGCAGGTAAATTATCTTAATAAGATTTAACATAGCGACATATTTTGGTCTTTCAACCCTGTTCCTAGGAGTGATTTTACAAAGGTGTCTTGGAGTAAGGGGAATATTATGAGGGTAAGTAAAAACGCAATCATCGAGGCAATTGTAATAGTCTCGCAATTATTTGATGATTCTGCTTTCATTTTCATATTTGTTGCAAGTTGAACAATCTCCATACCATCGCTAATCGCAATTAACATGGAACAAAGGAACATATTCCAAGCGTATGTAAAGTTAATAATCGCTGCTCCGCCTATGAAAGAACGTTAAAGTAATAAGACGAATTTTACAAGGTACTAAACAGGAGTAGCATCATCAATCTTGACTGCCTTTTCGAAATCACTTGGAATAGTTCTGAGATGTTGCTGAAAAAAACGTTTCTTGCACTGGCTGATAAGGGTATGATTTTCGCTTGGTAAGTGTTAACCCAAAGAAGCTTGAATAATTTCAATCCTGCAGTCATCATCGCATGCCAAAAATGAATGTTTACTTCCGAAAAACCAACTGACCAAGAAATCAAATGTAAAATATGCAATATAATGGTCAGAAAAACAAAGTCTTTTTACCAACTGTAGCTGAAGGTCGAGTCCACACGTGCGTGGGCTCACTCATTGCAAAACATTGTACTCTTGTTAAACTTAATATCGATAATAAAATAGCGCGAGCTTTCCAAAGATGAAGCACGTAATAGAAAGCTCGCGCAAAGAGATTATAACTACTTAACTCATTTTAAAGGCTGTGTTTCAAAAAGTTGGGTTCTTACTTTCCGAAGATTCTATAGTTTCATATTCAAAAATTATTTCATCACCACTATTCAAGATATCTGTAAACCCAGCTTTTTCTCCGTTTTTGAGTAAGGTGTATCTTTTGACTTTTCTTGGATCAAAGTCAAATAGTCTTAGGACATCTGCGACGATGAAGTTTTGTTCTTCAGGTATTTGTGTTTTTATCTTGTCCCCGTCTTTAATTTCGTAGTCTGGAGTAACTAGTTGGTCGTTAACCCACACTAAAACACCGTCTTTCGTTAGGATGGTTGCTTGACCATTGACTTTTATGACGATACTCATCTTTTCCATTTCTGGAAGGTCACGAACTTTTGGATAGTTTAAAACAAGGGCGTATTTTAATTCTTCTCCTAGTCCGACTGTATTCTCATCTCTCAACTCTAATTCGTCTTTGAAAATTTTTACTTCTCCAGCATAGGCTTCTTTGTAAACCCCATTTACCGAGTACTCTATCCTTATCAAATCCTGACTTAAAAATTCCCTTATCTCTCCAACGGTGACTCTTTCATACGTTATTGTATCACCATCGCGTAGTTCGGTATTTTGAAAGACCTCTTTTCCGTTCAGTTTTACTTTTGGGTAGTATTCTATAACTTTATCCGTTTCAATTGAACGCAGGTATATGGGTTTTATTAAGTCATACAACATTGGTTTAGCGTCTTCTCCATCAATAGCTTCACCAACTTCTATGATATCTCCGTGTTTAACAGTATCACGCAGTGTAGCTTCAACACCGTTGATTTTAACGCTTGCTGGAACTGGCATTTTACCTTTTATAACTACCGGGTTACCATTCATCTCTATAACAACTGACCTTCCAGGTTTTCCAAGCAACGAGTGGATGTCCTTACCCATTTGCGCTAAGACTTCCCAGACGGTGTATGTTCCTCTAAATCCGATAAGCTGAACCCTTTCGCCATTTACAGTCACATGTTCAAATACACTGCCCGTTTTTGTCAGCGCTGTGTATCCAATACCAAGTGGTGTTATGAACTCACTTCCAACGATTTGACCGGTCTTATCAATGAAATCCAAGTTCTTTGCCATCTTTAGGGAAACAAACTCTTCATCCATGTCAAGGTGTTTAGCTAAATAACTTGCAAAGACTGGTACTTTAGCACCTCCACCGACGATCATAACTACCTGTGGTTTTCCACCGTTGAGCTCAATTATCTCGTCTGCAATCTGCTTTGTCATATAATCTACGATGGGTTCTATAGCTTTTATCACGTCTTCTCTTCTTATTTCTTTTTCTTTGTCCAGAATATTTTTGACTCTTAGTATTTCACTTGTTTCGAGGTTGCGTTTTACAAATTCTGCTGTTGAGAAGTCGAGTAGGAAATTCTTAGTTATGGCCTCTGTAATTTCGTCACCTGCCAACGGAACCATGCCATACGCGATAATTGTCCCTTCTTTCGATATAGCAATATCGCTGGTTCCTGCACCTACATCAACCAATGCAATGTTAAGTATTCTCAGATCTTCAGGCACGGTTATGTTCACAGCAGCAATAGGCTCGAGCGTCAGATGGGTTATTGTGAGATTAACCTTTCTTAATACCGATAGCATAGCTTCAACTACGTGACTTGGCAAAAATGTGGCAACTACTTTAACACTTGCTCTTCCACCTTTTAATCCTTCTATTTTTTTGAACCACATTCCATCTAATTCATACCTAACAACAGAGTAACCCACACAGTACATGTTTGGTTCCACGTTATCCATGGTATTTGCGACTGCTTCGAGTTCTAATTTTGTTACAACATCTGAAGTTATTTCTCCTGTTTCGCTCACGTCTACGGACGCTTCGCCAAAGTATGTTTTAAGAAATCTACCCGCAAGCGCAACCGCCACTTTTTCGAGTTTAACGTTATTTCTGCTTTCTAATTCACTTTTCACAATACTTACAGCCCTTGCAACCTTTTCAACGTCGTGAATTTGACCATCAAGCATAGCTCTATGCTCATGCTCTCTGACTATAACATCATGAACAATCATTTTACCACTTTCATCCATATCAACAAGTAAACCTGCGATTTTCCTGGTCCCAATATCTAGCGCAAATATCAAGGATTTCACCCCCGGTTATTGTCTAACAAATTATATTTCTATGACGGTCACACCAACTCCACCTTCATCTGGTCTACCAAATCGGTAATTCTTGATACGTTTGTCATGACGCAGATGGTTCCATATACCTGTTGCAAGTTTACCTGTGCCTTTTCCGTGTATTATATACCCAGTTGTAAAATCGGACATTAGAAGCTGGTCTATGAATTCATCGATTTTCTCAACAGCTTCCTCTACTGTCATACCACGAACGTCTATTTCGTTTTTCGTCAGAGGCGACGAGTAAACTTTTGTTGGTATTCTTTTTTCGTGTGTTATTTCCGGTTTTGTTTGAAAACTTCCTGAAGTTAAAGTATTCGGTGTTGCAACTCTCTTTAGTTTTTCTGGCTTTACTTCCAACTTTATTCCATTGAAATCTACGATAACCTTAGAACCTTTTACGTCGACAACCTTACCAACTGCAGTGCCATCGATGAGCTTAACGTAATCACCGACCCCGATGGTTTTTTCTTCTTCTGAGAGTGCAGTTTCATAAAACACTTTTTCCAATTTTTCTTGAACTTCCTCGATGTGCTTGACTTCACCTTCGATTTCTTTGAGTCTCTTCTTAATAAGTTGTTCACTTTCTGTATTCTTACTTTGCAAGGTAATTTGCAGGTCTCTCTTTGCCTTTTGGATGTCTCTATAAACCTCTCTCAGTTCTTTATCAAATTCTTCCATTTTTTTAATTTTCAAAAGTTTGTATTTCTCTTCAAATTCGCGTTTTTGTCTTTGATATTCACGCAAAGTATTTTCTAATTCGCGTTTTCTTTCTTCAAGTTCACTAATATGTTTATTCAAACTTTTTATCAGCTCATCTATTCTAACGTGTTCCTCATCTAAATGTTCCTTTGCCCTTTGCAAAATGGATTCATCCAAACCATATTTTTGTGCAATTTCAAATGCATGTGAAGCACCTGGGATATTCATTAGGATTCTGTATTTAGGCGATAACGTCTCTGGGTCAAATTCCATAGAGGCTGTGATTAATTTATCGTGGCTCATTGAGTAGAGTTTAACAGGTGTCAGGTGCGTCGTAACGATGAATTTTATACGTCTTGCGATAAGTTCTTCAATTATGCCAAGTGCAATGGCACTTCCCTCGTATGGGTCTGTGCCAGAACCAAGTTCGTCGATGAGAACGATTGAGTTTTCATTAGCCAATTTCAGAGCTTTTACGATATTGACAATGTGACCAGAAAAAGTGCTCAGGTTTTCTAAAATGTTTTGACTATCTCCGATATCAACGTACACATCGTAGTCCGGAATCCTAGAGCTTTCACCTGCCAACACAGGAAAACCGCTTCGTGCTAAGATTATTGATAAGGCTATTGTCTTAAGGGAGACAGTTTTTCCGCCCGTGTTTGGTCCAGTTATCACTATCCCAAGCTTATCTGTCGGGAGTTCAATGTCGATAGGTACAACTTTATCCTCAGGTATCAATGGATGCTTTGCTTTTGAAAGTTTCAAGTAGTTCCCACCAGGAATAATTATTTGGGCACCTTTTTCAATGACGTATCGGGCTTTTGCGAATAAGCCATCCAGTCTTTTTAGAACCTCGATGTCGCCCAAAAGTGATTGTAATCTGTCGAAGACTTTTGATGTCAGTTCTCTTAGAATTCTTGCCACTTCTTTAGCTTCTTCCTCAGTTAATATCCTCAACTTGTCGTTCAGTGGTATAAGTTCCTCTGGTTCAAAATACAAAGTCGAACCGGAAGAAGAGCTCCCATGAACAATACCTTTAAATTTTCCACGTTCGTTGGCTTTTATCGGAAGGACGTACCTGTCGTTCTTTATTGTATAAGTAGCCTCTTGGAGTAAGTTTTGATGCTGGGAGATGAAGCGTTCAACACGTTTACGTATTTCTCGCAATGTTTCAGCATATTCATTTCTGATATTCTTTAAAAGTAAAGAGGCACTATCCTTAATCTTTCCGTTTTCGTCAATAACCTGCTTGATTCTCTCTACAATTTCATCGTAGTTGCCAATTTTTAGCACAAGATTTGCAACAGAATTTTGCAAAACCAGTAATCTTTGGTTTTTAAACATTTCCCTTAACGATTTAACACCTAAAAGGAATCTGAGCAGTAGAAGGAATTCCTCGCCATCTACCAATAACCCATCTGCGACCTTTTGTAAAATATGTCTCACATCAATAAAAGCATCGGCTGGTGGATAACCACTTGCACGTACGAAGTCGCAAAGTTCCGCAACATATGACAATTCTTGCTGAGCATCAACGTTGTATGGGTGCAGAGAATCCAGGTACTCTTTGCCTAACGAAGAATAACACAGGTTTTTGTACTTTTCCAATACCAAATAGTACTCTATTTTTTTCTTTAGAAATTCTAAGTACTCAAGCTTCTCTTCTTCATTTGTACTTTTACTGTCTGTATCATTATGTAAATTTTTCCGAAGTTCTTCCATTTATTTTCCTCCTATTGCTCTTTTTTCCATTTCTAGAGTCAATTCCTAATCAATAATGTAGACACTTCCGTAAATTCGCTTTGCATCGATGTAAAAATCTGGGTTGTGCTTTTTGCTTAATACAAATAAAACCCTTCTACTAACCTTTGGAAGGTCAACGTATCCATCTGTGAAAATTATTATACCTTCGCTCCGGAACTGATTCTCGGCCATATCTACAGCAGGTTGGAGGTCTGTTTCTCCCCCACCGTAAATTTCGAAATCTTTCCATCCTCCGGGCTTGTAATCACCAACAAATGTGACAGATTTGTCAACTTGGATTACCTTTAACAAAACCTCTTGTCTTGCAATTGCATCTAATTCACTCATAAAGGAATTTATCTCTTCTTCAAGAATGCTCCCACTGGTGTCTATGATAACGCATAACTTTGGAACGTAAATATACCTCCAGCCAGGCTGATCATCATATCGTCTGTTAGGTCTCAATGGTGTTGAGTATTTGTCTCCTCTTTGAGAAAGTCCCACAAATCTTCTTATAGCTACCTCCCAATTAATCAAGGGTTTCCGGATGGAAAGTTCAATATTTTGTTTCATTCCCGATGGTAACTCACCGCCAAATAGATTGAATGCTTTTCCTACCTTTTGCTCCATCAGTTCGACAACCATTTCTATGGGTACATCACTTGTAAATTCATGGTTGTTTGGTAATTTCTCTGCAATTGCTTCGATATCGAAATTCCCACGTTTCATAAATTCTTCTATTATGTAATTGTGATATTCTTCCGCTGTTTTGTTTATCATATTCATGGGAGGACCTGCGAAAATTATGTCGTTATCTGTCCCGTGACCTTCTTCAATAAGAACGTTCAGAGGTACACTAAGTACATCGAGTTGAGGTATGAATTGGTTTATCGCAACATCTTTCGCAAGGTCCCAAACAGCCTTATCACGTTTATCTTTTGGTTTTATAAGATAATGTCTGTTGATAAAGTGCATAAGCTCGTGCAAAATTAATCCTTCAATCATCACTTCGCTCTTTGATGCGATACTTACGGGATTGTAAATGAACAACAAATCTCCATTTCTGGTAACGGTCATTGTTAAGTTCTTTACGTTACCTTCCTTGTATTTTGAACCCATCAGAATATAACCATAGAACGCATTTTGCTTTATCAAATTTGCGATAACCTTATTGAGTTTTTCCTCTACATTTGTCAAAGTTCAGAACCTCCAAGTTGAAAAATTCTTAAAGTGTTTCTATGCTTTTTTGTTTGTTTGGTTTCAGAATCGGACCTTAACTTTTGCATCTATGTACGGTGAATTCTCACCTGTAATAAACGATGACCTATAGGACAACCAGCGCAGGGAAGCAAAATAACCTAGTGAAATAGAAAAAGTAGGCTGAATATACGAAATTTTAACATTGAGTGATGAACGAAAGATGTCGTCATTATAAACAGTTGGAATGTTCACATTGAATGCCGGGTCGTAGAAAAGATAAAGAGCCGAATAGTAAGCTGATACACTGAGATTCATATTTCCAAAATTTACAGACGCCGAGAGACCTAGGTTGAACCTTCCTGTTTCAGTTGGTTCATTTGTGTCAACAATTTTCGTAGTTAGTTCGAAAGGTATCGAAACAGTTATGTTCTCTACCTGAAAGTCAGAGCTCAGCCTCAAGAAGTATGTAGATTTTCCAAAGTCGTAACCACCGAACGTGGAAAGAAAAATCGTTCGGTTCTCATCCAAGGGCAATCTGAATCCAACTTCACTATATGGAAAACCTAACAAATAACTGATGGCATCTGAAGACCCCATTATGCCCATTCCATCTTTTGTGCTGAAATAAAACTCCGCACCAAAGAATAACGCATTTAATATGAGTAAACACACAATCCAAATCCTTAATTTTAAGGCAACCTTAGACAACACGGTAGCCTCCCCCTTTGTCTGTTATTGTTGTCCGAAACAAAGACTGTTCAAAGATGATTATACCACAGACTCTGGTTGTAAAACACACGAATAAACTGAACTGAATATTTGATGTTTTGCTCCTTCAAAGAAAAATCCCCAGGATTTTCTTTATATATATCCTGGGGATTTAATACTTACGTTGTTCGCGTTTTTATTTTAAAACAAAGCTCAGCAACGCAGGTATGATAAGATACAACGAAAAAAATTTCAAATGTGCCGAAATGGTTAGTTGTCTCACTACAATCAAGGCAATCATTCCTGAGATAAATGCTCCACCAAATCCAGAAAATACACCCGTCGAGAAAACAACATCTTTAAGTTCAAAGATTCCAGCCGCGAGTGTTACTGGTAAGCTCAGAAGAAAAGAAAATCTAAAAGCGTCAGTTCGATTCATGCCTATCAAAAGCGCTCCAATGAGGGTAAAACCACTGCGTGATATACCAGGTAATATCGAGAACGCTTGGAAGATACCAATAATCAAGGCATCCGTATAAGAAATATCGTTCAGTGACTTTTTTCCGGAAAAGAAGTCAGATAACCAGAGTGCTACTGCTGTAACCAAAAAAAACACACCAATTAACACTTGAGAGGAGAATATTTCTTCGATCTTCTTTTCAAAAAACACCCCTACAATTCCTGCAGGTATAGATGCAACTATTATTTTAAGTGCCAGAATCCACGTTGAGTTATCAAGCTTTACTAAACCTATGATGATACTCCATACATCTTTCCAAAGGAATATTAAAACTACTAAAAACGTTGCTAAGTGGAGAAAGGCGAACAGCGAAAGATTTGGCGATAATCCAAAAAGTTTGGAAAACAGACTTAGATGTCCAGAACTTGACACAGGGAAGAATTCTGTTAGTCCTTGCACAACTCCAAGTAAGAATTCTTTCATTAATTCCTCTCCTTTCTGTTTCTACTTGTAGAGGTCAAAAAGTATTCCGTTGATTTCTCCAACCTTTTCGGCAAGCTTTAATGTGCTTTTCTCAGCCTCCATGAGTAAGTTGGTAAGTTGCTCCAATCTTTCATCGATTTGTTCGGCAATTATATGTAACCTTGGCTGTGAGAGTGCGTAATCGTATTTTCCAGCTAATTTATAGAGGTTTTTTTCGACATACTTTAAGACGTTTCTAATCTTTTCTTTGTATCTTTTGAGGTTTTCATCGGTTGGTGACCTTACAAAGTCATTTCCCGCTTCAACAACATCACTTATCATTTCTTCTATGGTCTTTCTAATAGCTTCACTCTCTGCTTCTTCAAAAACACCAAGAAAAGAGCTCTTTTGACTCGAGCTTACGTGTTCTTTTTTACCTGCTTTTTTCCCCTTTATAGCTGAGCTCTTTAACTTTGGGTCATTTGACGGTGGTTCTATTCTCATTTTTCTACCACCTTGCGATTAATAAATTATTTTTCAACAGCTTTTGCAACATTTTCAGCAAGTTCCCTAAACGCCTTTTCAACTTCGCTTCCCCTGTAATAAAGTGTTATCGGTTTGCCTTCGTCAAGTAATTCAAGCGCCTTTGGGTCCATAGGGATTCTTCCGAGTACAGGAACGCCGTATTCTTGCGCCAATAAATCTGCTCCACCTCTTCCGAATGGGTAGACTACTTCGTCCTTGCACCTCATATAGGACATATTCTCAACAATGCCCAAAACTTTTTGGTTCATGGCTTTGACAAATTCTATCGCTCTCCGAACATCGTCAAGTGCTACCTTTTGTGGGGTTGTCACCATCAGTACACCGTCAGTTTGACCTACTGTTTGGAAAAGGCTAAGTGCCTCGTCTCCAGTTCCCGGTGGTAAATCAAATATCATGAAATCCAGTTCTCCCCATTTTGTATCACCAAGAAATTGTTTAATCGCAGTATGTTTGAGAGGTCCCCTCCAAATAATGGGTTTACCTTCCTCAACCATCATGGAAATTGAAAGTGCTTTCAGGTTTGGCAGAACTTCTGCTGGAATTATTTTTTCGTCTTCGTCAACAGCTGGTAGTGCATTACCACCAAGCATACGGACGATATCAGGTCCATGGATATCAACATCGAGAAGTCCGACTTTGTAACCACTTTCGGCAAGAGCAGTTGCCAAGTTCACAGCAACCGTTGTCTTCCCGACTCCACCTTTTCCACTCAACACCGCAATAAAGTGTTTTACATGTTCCTTTAAATCAGCAATTTTCTGATCCGTGTTTAAACTGAAATTTGTGCTCATCACTTTTCCTCCTTTTATGTATTCTTCTATTCTGATTTTGTTTTCTCAATTAACTCTTGGTAATTTTCTACCAAATACTTTGCCGCATCTTCAGGTGGCACAGGGTTGATATAAAATCCTGAACCCCACTCAAAGCCTGCGACACGTGTCAAACGAGGAATGATTTCAACATGCCAATGATAGTAAAGTTTACCTTCGTCCATGACCGGCGCAGTATGGATTAGGAAATTGTACGGTGGATTGTTCAATACAATATAAATCCTGTGCAAAACATCTTTCATAATCCTTGCAAACGACTTAACTTCCTCCTCAGTTATCGAACCAAAATCATGCGAGTGCCTTTTGGGGAGTACCCAAGTTTCAAATGGAAACCTTGCCGCGTAAGGTTCAAAAGCAATGAAATGTTCGTTTTCCTCTACTATACGCCTTCCTTCTATTTTCTCCTGATTTATCATATCACAGAACACGCAACGCTCTTTGTAAGAATAGTAATCCTTTGCCCCATCTAATTCCTCTTGAACAGTCTTTGGCACAACTGGAGTAGCTATAATTTGGCTGTGAGGATGTGCAAGTGAAGCTCCCCCTTCTTTACCGTGGTTTCTAAAAATGAGTATATACTTGACTCGTTCATCTTTTGCAATCATTCTAAACCTTGTAACGTATGCCCAAACGACTTCCTCGGCTTGTTTATAATCGAACAGCGCGAACGTTGAGTTGTGGTCAGGAGTTTCGATGATAACCTCGTGGTAACCAAATCCGGTCATTGCATCGTACATCCCGTGTCCATATCTATCAACTGGTAATTCAGGGTCTACGGCCGGGAATTTGTTTGAAACAACCCTAACCCACCATCCAGGAGTGTTGGGTTGTGTATCAGCTGGGCGGAACGCAAGGATTTCAGGTGGTGTGGTATGTTCGTTTCCATAGTCAAAAGGACAAAAACCTGTTTTTACCTCTTCTGGTGTTACCTGAAAGTCGTGAGGTCTTTTTGCACGCTCGGTTGAAATGATAACCCATCTCTTTACAACCGGGTCTTTTCTGTATTCAGGCATAGAGATTCCTCCCTAAGTTTGTTTTGATTTTTTTATTTACTGGATTTTCGATTTCGCACGCTGATAAAGTTTTACATATTCTTTCGCTGAATTGTCCCAGCTTAAATCCGTTGTCATCGCATTTTTAACCAAGGCATCCCAGTGTTCTTTTTCGTTGTAATAATACAGCGCCTTGGCTATCGCTTTAAGCAGATGTGCAGAGTCATACTGTTCGAATCCAAAACCGTTTCCTTCTTTTGTTTCAGGAATGTACTCTTTTACTGTATCTGCCAAGCCTCCGGTGTATCTTACTATCGGTATCGTTCCGTATCTGAGACTATACATCTGTCCAAGTCCACAAGGTTCGTATCTTGATGGCATAAGGAACATATCTGCACCAGCGTAAATTTTTTGAGCAAGTACCACGTCGAATTTAAGATTTATAGAGTATTTCTCTGGGTATTTTTCCCCTAGCTTTTTGAACATGTTCTCGTATTTTTCCTCACCGGTACCAAGAAGGACGAACTGTATGTCAAATAGCGAAACATAATCCATTATCTCTGCCATAATGTCGAGTCCTTTTTGGTCTACAAGTCTGTTTATCATTCCAATCATAGGAACGTCTTTTTCTGGTAAACCGAGCTCGCGTTGGAGTAGTCTCTTGTTCTCTTTTTTCTTTTCGATAGTTTCAAGGTTGTAGTTAACGTATATCCTCTTATCTGTCTCTGGGTTATACTCTTCGTAGTCGATACCATTTAAAATCCCATAAAGGTCCGCAGACCTTACACGCAATACGCCATCGAGTTTCTCACCGTATTCTTTCGTTTGAATTTCGCGAGCGTATGTTGGACTTACTGTGTTTATAACATCTGCAAAAAGAATACCGCCTTTCAGAAAGTTGATATTACCATAGAACTCTATACCATCAATACTAAAGAGATAATCAGGCAATCCTGCGAATTTCATGTAAGATGGTTCGAAAATTCCCTGGTAACCTAAATTGTGGATTGTTAACACAGAGGCTATTTTTGATAGCTTTTCATCGTTCTTATATATGGATTTCAGGTATACAGGAATCAGTGCGGTCTGCCAGTCGTTAACATGGATTATATCGTAGTGAAAGTCTAATTTTTTAATCGCTTCGAGCACAGCAGCTGAGAAAAATATCGCTTGCTCTGCCAAATCAGGTCCTTGATAAACTTCATCTGCACTAAAGTAATATCCGTTTGCAATTAAAAATACGTTCACGTTTTTACTGCCAGGTAAACTTGTTCTGTAAATATCGAACTTTTCTTCAGTGAGTAAGTGTGGAATGGAAATGCCTTCTGAGACTTTTTCAATAGTGTAACCAAACCTTGAAGAATTCTCATCAACCTTTTTATGGTATGGCATGAAGATGTCCACAACCATTCCCTGTTTTTCCAAATATTTCGGCAGTGCTCCGACAACGTCTGCTAATCCACCAACTTTGGCAAATGGATAAACTTCGTAAGAAACCATGGCAATTCTCATATTTTTCACCTCCTGAAATAGTCAATACTTCTTACGTACTCATCGTGGGTAAAAACTATATAATCACACTTCCTGCCGATGGTATTAATGAATCGTGCACAATCATCTTTTCTCAGCCATCTTATTATATCATAAAACTCTACGCGATTCATAACTATGTCCCCCGTGTACAGAATTTTACCCATATTTTCTGTATCAATGACAAACGAACAGTGTTCTTTTGCATGCCAAGGAGTGTGAAATACTAAGACTTTTCCATCGAATAATTTCATCCCAGCATCAATTTCCACTACATTTTTCCAAGAATTTATGATTTCAAGGTAGAGTTTACTCTTGAATAACCCAAATTTATTGTATGGTTTTGACTTGTAGGCACCATGGATATAGATAGTAGCGTTTGGGAAAAATCTTGTCGCATAGGCATGGTCTAAGTGTAAATGAGTTAATAGAATATCTGTCACGTCTTCCAAATTGATGTTATGATTTTCAAAATATTCTTCCAGAAATCCGAAAGAAGTGTAATCACCAGGGTCGATAAGTATTTTACGGTCGTTCTGTGTCAAAAGAACCGGAGTAGAGTAAGCAACTTCCACGTTTTTTGGGATTCTTATGCTCCCACCGTTGTTTATGATAGTTGCTATCATATTGAACCCACCTCCATACCGATTTACCCATTTTACACTCAACTATTTTAGCATCTAAACGATTCCTTAACAACAATCTGCAAAATGTTGGTTGAAAACTCTACGTTTCATGTGGTATAATACTTACACCCAGTAATTAGATGGAGGTGGAAATATGAAGTACAGATGTACCGTTTGTGGTTACATTTATGATCCAGAAGTTGGAGACCCAGATTCTGGAATTGAACCAGGCACACCTTTTGAAAATCTTCCTGATGACTGGACATGCCCGGTTTGTGGAGTAAGTAAAGACATGTTCGAACCTCTTGAAGACTAAGAACCTTGGGAGAATAAGGACACACTAACATGTAACATTGACTTTCAAGATTTTACTCGTATTTTTCAAAAGTTCAAAAATTCGGGGGGCATGCCCCCCGATTTATGTATAGATAGTGTGTATCGAAAAACTACATAAGCTTCGGAGGGATATGGATGTCTAATAACGGTCAAGTTAGAGTAAGATTTGCCCCGAGTCCAACAGGTTATCTACATGTTGGTGGTGCAAGAACAGCTTTGTTTAACTATCTCTTTGCAAGGAAAACAAATGGAAAATTCATTTTAAGGATTGAGGACACAGACCTTGAAAGGTCCGAAAAAGTTTTCGAAGAACAACTCATCAATGCTTTAAGGTGGCTTGGGTTAGATTGGGACGAAGGACCAGACATTGGTGGTCCGTACGGTCCGTACAGGCAGAGTGAACGGACAGAGCTATACCATTACTATGCACAAGAATTGATAAAGCAAGGAAAAGCTTACGAGGTTTACGCCTACCCGGAAGAAATTGAACAACTTCGTGAAAAACTGCTTGCAGAAGGCAAGGCACCACATTACACACGCGAGATGCTTGAACCTTACAATACTCCAGAAAGGAAAAGAGAGTACGAAGAAAAAGGGTTAAGACCTGCGATTTACTTCTCTATGCCTCGGAAGGATTATGTAATTAATGATGTTGTAAAAGGCGAGGTTGTATTCAAAGCTGGCAGTGTTGGTGACTTTGCACTTTTGAGAAGTAATGGCATGCCTACGTATAATTACGCTTGTGTTATCGATGATGGTCTTATGAAAATAACGCATGTGTTAAGAGGAGACGACCACCTTTCCAACACTGTAAAGCAAGTTGCGCTATATGAAGCACTTGGCTGGCCTGTTCCTGTGTTCGGTCATGTGTCGATGATTCTTGGACCTGACGGAAGTAAACTTAGCAAGCGCCATGGTGCTACTTCAGTTGAAGAATTCAAAGCAAGAGGATACTTACCAGAAGCTTTGGTCAATTTCTTAGCACTTCTTGGTTGGTCGCATCCAGAGGGGAAGGAAATCCTTACAAAAGAGGAGCTCATAAGCAGTTTCTCCTTGGAACGATTGGTTAAAAATCCAGCTATTTTTAATCCCGATAAGTTAAGATGGATGAACTCCGAGCATATCAGGATGAAGGACGCCAAAGAATTAGTAAAACTCGCGAAAACATTCATCAACAGAGCCGTTGACGAGGCTTATTTAGAAAGAGTTATTATAGCTGTAAAGGACAGAATCGAAGAGCTCTCTCAACTACCAGAGTTAACAGATTTCTTCTTCGAAAGACCAAATGTTTCCATAGAAAAAACCCTTGAAGCTGTTGAAACATATAAAGCCCTGCTTGAAGAGTTACAAAAGGTAGAAGTTTGGAATAAGGAAAACATATACGCTTCGTTTAAAACAGCGATGAAAAATGCAAAACTAAAAGGTAAAGACTTTTACATGACACTTAGACTTATTTTAACAGGTAAGAACGAGGGACCAGAGTTGATAGATATTCTTGAAATACTTGGGAAGGAAGAAGTTATAGCACGTATTCAAAATTACCTGAACGCGTAAATTAAATTGACCAAAGAGTGGTGAATAACAATGAACAAAGTGTATATCACCGATACTTTGACAAAAGAAAAAGTTCCGCTCGAACCTATTGAATCCGGTATCGTAAAGATGTACGTATGCGGTCCAACTGTTTATAACTATATTCACATTGGCAACGCGCGTCCAATGGTTGTTTTCGATGCATTTAGAAGGTTTCTTGAATTCATCGGATACAAGGTTGTAATGGTTCAAAACTTCACAGATATAGATGACAAGATTATCAATGAAGCAAGAGAATGGGGAGTAGATTGGAAAACCGTTGCGGATACCTTTATCGCTGAATACTTCCATGACGCGCATTCTCTCGGAGTACGTGCAGCAAACTTTCATCCGAGAACCACGGATTTTGTGGACGACATAGTAAACGCTGTTCAAAGAATAATAGAAAATGGTTATGGGTATGTTGCAGCAAATGGTGATGTATATTTCAGTGTAAGAAAATTGACAGACTACGGTAAGCTCTCAGGCAAGAACCTAGACGATTTAAGAGCAGGTGCGAGGGTTGATGTCAACGAATTAAAACGTGACCCGCTTGATTTCGTCTTGTGGAAATCTGCCAAGCCAGGTGAACCAACCTGGCATAGCCCCTGGTGTTTGGGCAGACCTGGTTGGCATATCGAATGTTCAGTGATGTCCCAAAAATTGTTGGGTGATATGTTTGATATCCATGGTGGTGGTGAGGACCTCATATTCCCGCACCATGAAGACGAAATAGCCCAAAGTGAAGCATTAACCGGGAAACCTCCCGCGAAGTACTGGATGCACAATGGAATGATAATAGTTCGCGGAGATAAGATGAGTAAATCATTGGGAAACACTTTCTTGGTCAGAGAGGCTGTAAGGAAATACGGCAAAGACGGTGTGAAACTCTTCTTATTGTCGAAACACTACAGGTCACCAATCGAGTTCTCGGATGAAGTGCTTCAAGATAATTCAAAAGCAGCCCAAAGGGTTCACGCAGCATTGAATAGATTTAGGGAAAAATATCCGTATCCACTTGTTCCAAAAGAAGATGGAGAAATGAAAGAATTGGTTCAAAGGTTTGTTGAGGCGCTGTCTGATGATTTCAACACCCCTGTAGCGCTTGCTATCGTCTTCGATGTGGTTCGTGAGTTAAACAAGGCGCTGGATAATGGAAACGATGAAAGAGCATTGAAAATGTATCACCTTATCAAACGTGTATTTGGGCCTGTTCTCGGCATTTTCGATACAGAAAGTGATAGAAAGTCACCGGTTTCAGCTACGTCGACTAATTTTGAGACTTTGATTAAGTCACTTATAGATATGAGAAATGAGTTTAGAAAATCAAAACAGTTCGATTTTGCTGATAGGATTAGAAATCTTTTATCCGAGTCTGGTATTAAGTTGTATGATACGCCTGAGGGAACAAAATACGAAATCGTAGAGAAGGAAGGAAAATAAGAAGTGGTGGAGGGAGCAAAATGAGGTATTCTCAATTTTACGCACCAACGCTCAAAGAAGCACCGGCTGATTCCGAAGTTCCAAGTCAAGAATTGCTTATCAGAGGAGGTTTTATACGTAAGATAGCAGCAGGTATCTATTCTTACTTGCCACTTGGCAGGCGCGTGCTACTTAAAATTGAAAGAATAGTCAGAGAAGAGATGGACAAGATAGGTGCTAATGAAATACTGATGCCAATAATTCAGCCCGCTGAATTGTGGAAACAGTCCGGTAGATGGGATGATTACGGACCAGAGATGATGAAACTTAAAGATAGGCATGACAGAGAATTTACACTTGGTCCTACACATGAGGAATTGGTAACATTTTTAGTGCAAAACGAACTAAACAGCTATAGACAATTACCAATAACTCTCTATCAAATTGCCAACAAATACCGTGATGAAATTCGACCAAGATTTGGAGTGCTGAGGGCTCGTGAATTTATAATGAAAGATGGTTACAGTTTCCATGATAGCTGGGAATCTCTGGATGAAACGTATAAAGCTCACAGGAAAGCATATTCAAATATAATGGAACGCATAGGGTTAAAGTATGCAATTGTTGAGGCGTCTTCAGGGGCTATAGGTGGTAGCGAAAGTCATGAATTTGTAGCTTTTGCCAACACCGGTGAAAGCAACATTCTGTATTGTGATTGTGGATATGCAGGAAATGACGAGCGTGTTCCGTATGACGGAGAAGTTGTTTACGAAAATGAAGAAGAGAAACCTATAGAAAAGGTTTATACCCCAAACGTAAGGACAGTAGAAGATGTTGCTAACTTCCTCAACGTTCCGATAAGAAAAATAGTGAAAACTCTCATTTACAAGGGTAGAAATGGTTACTACATGGCTCTTGTTCCCGGTGACCGGGAACTGAACGAGGAGAAGTTAAAGGCATTTGTTAACGACCAGTCTCTTACTTTCGCAACACCAGATGAGATATTCAGAGACTTCGGTGTGCCAATTGGATTCTTGGGGCCTGTGGGAGTCAAGGGTATAAAGATTATAGCCGATAACCAGGTTAAGGGTATGAAAAATTTTGTAGTTGGTGGTATGGAGAAAGATTACCACTACGTCAATGTGAACGTTGGGCGAGATTTTGTCCCTGATGAATGGACTGATCTTGTTGTTGCTATCGCCGGAGACCCTTGTCCGGTTTGTGGAAAACCCTTAAACATGAAGAAAGGAATTGAATTAGGGCACATCTTTAAACTTGGAACAAAGTACTCAGAAGCGATGGGAACAAAATATATGGACAGAGATGGGCAGCTAAAACCATTCATAATGGGATGCTACGGATGGGGTATCTCAAGAACGATGGGTGCGATTGTAGAACAGCTTCATGACGACAAAGGAATCATATGGCCAATCTCTGTTGCCCCATTTACAACAATCATTACCCCTGTTAGCAACAACGAAAATCTGATGAAATTTGCGACAGAGCTTTACAATTACCTAATCGAGCGTAACGAAGAAGTGCTTTTCGACGATAGAAATGTATCCCCAGGTGTCAAATTCAGCGACGCGGATCTGATAGGAATACCATTTAGAATAACGGTTGGTAAGGCTTTGAATGAAGGCTTTGTTGAAATTAAGTGGAGAACAGGGCATCAGTTCAGAATAGAAGCAGATTTTGAAAAGATTTACCAGTTCTTACAAGAATCGAAAGAGAAATACAATCCACACGAAAGAGTATAAACTGGTTAGAGCCAAACCACCCGAGACAAAATGTCGAAGGGTGGTTTGTTTTAAGTTCTTTCTCCAAGTTGTTATGCATAACTTCTGGAATTTACATCATCGAAGGGAGGTGTTTGGATATGTCCATCCCGGGTGTTGAGAAGGAAGGGAAATATATTTACAGGATTAAAAAAACGGGCAATATGAAGGTTGATGCAATAGTTCTTGCTGATTACGAAACTATAGATGAGGAACCTATTGAACAACTTAAAAATGTGGCGACATTACCGGGAATTGTAAAAGCGGCATACGCTATGCCTGATATACATTGGGGATATGGTTTTCCTATTGGTGGCGTTGCAGCATTCGATTTAGAAGATGGAATAATAAGCCCTGGTGGGGTTGGTTTTGACATAAATTGCGGTGTCAGAATGCTCGTAGTAGATGGTAATCCCGACATTGTAAAGAAGAACTTGGAAAATCTCATCAAACGCATCTACGAAAACGTACCCGTTGGAGTAGGTGAAACAAGCGATTTGAGGTTTTCAAAAAATGATTTCAAAAAGATTGTAGAGCAAGGAGCCAAGAAAGTTGTAGAAATGGGGTATGGAACAGAAGAAGATTTATTGCGAATAGAAGACAGTGGAGTATTGGAAGAAAGTGACTTTTCCGATGTTAGTGAAGAGGCTTACGAACGGGGTAAAGATGAACTAGGAACGCTTGGTGCGGGAAACCATTTCATTGAGATACAGCTAGTGGAAGAAGTCTATGATGAGGAAATCGCGTCTGTGTTTGGTATTAAAAAGGGAGATATAACGATACTTATACATACCGGTAGCAGAGGATTTGGTCATCAGATAGCAACCGACTACATAAAATACATGAGAGACAACCTCAAAGAACACAACAAGAATCTACCAGATAAACAACTCATAAATGCCCCCTTTAAGAGCGAGTGGGGGCAAGCTTACTACAGTGCAATGAACTGCGCTGCAAATTACGCGTTTGCAAACAGGCAAATCATAACTCACATGATTAGAAAAGCGTTCAAAAGTGTAGTTGGAATGAATGTCAGGCTTGTTTATGACGTTGCACACAACATTGCAAAAGTGGAGGAATACGAAATCGATGGAAGAAAAAGAAAAGTGATTGTTCACAGAAAAGGTGCAACACGAGCATTTGGACCTGGGAACCCAGCCTTACCAGAAGTTTTCAAAAAGACTGGGCAACCAGTCATTATCCCCGGGAGTATGGGAACAGCGTCTTACATACTTGTTGGAACCAAAAAGGCTGAAGAAATGACCTTTGGTTCGACAGCTCATGGGGCAGGTAGAGCACTTGGAAGAAGAGAGGCAACCAGAGAGTTAACGGTAAACCATGTTTTGAAAGAACTTGAATCAAAGGGCATCAAAATCATGGCGAAGTCTAAGAAAGGTATAGTAGAAGAAGCACCGGAAGCTTACAAAAATGTTGATAAAGTGGTTCAAATTGTCAATGAACTTGGAATTTCTTTGAAGATAGCGAAGTGTATTCCACTTGGAGTGGTTAAAGGATGAGTCAAGAAAGTGGTAAATTCAGGTTTCACAAAAACAAAAATGAATTCTTTTTAACGCTTGAGGGAGTTTTTTCTTCGTTTTACTTTGTTCTAACTCAAACAGCAATCTTTACAGCAGTAGCTATCTACTTCGGACTTGATGAAGTATGGTTAGGACTTGCTGCATCGTTCCCTATGGCGTTCCAGATATTTCAGCTTTTTGCACCTGCTGTTATCGAAAAGTTCTCTACCAAGAAAATACTTTTAGCATTTTTCAACTCAGGACGATTCTTGTGGGTAGTGCTACTTCCATTTTTGTTTGTTGAGCAAAGAAACCCAAAGCTTTTTATTGTTATCTTCGCTTTAAGTCAAGTTTTTGCTGCTTTTGCAGGTAATATCTGGGTAAGTATGATTTCAGACATGATACCAGAAGAGCGAAGGGGTAAATACCTGGGTTTAAGAAACTTTTTTGTTTCGCTTTCAACATTGTCGGTATTCTATCTATTTTCAGTTATAAGTGACAATGTCAAAATCCCATTTAACTTTCTGTTGATAATTCTCATTACAATGTTCGGAAGTTTCATTTCGCTACTTACATTGATGCCTCTTGAAGAAAGAAGGGCAACCAAAACAGGAACTGTTAATGATTTAAAACTTGTCCTTGCAGATAAGAACTTTATGAAACTGTCAAAAGCCTATTTTGCTTGGAACTTTGTGGTACTTCTGGCAGCACCCTTTTTTCCTTACCATCAACTCCACAATCTTAGATTACCCATGACCTATATCAGCTACGCTTCCATAACAGCTTCAGTTTTGTCTATGGTATTTTACACGATTTGGGGAAAGCTCTCCGATGAATTTGGTCACAAAAGTGTTTTAATTGCTGGTTTATCCATAGTGTCAATAACGCCAGCTATTTGGATTTTGATGAACGAAAGGGATTGGATTTTAGCCTTGGTTTTGGATGCAGTTCTATCAGGTGTAGGTTGGGCAGCAGTGAACCTTGCATTTATAACCCTTCCGATGGAAACAGCGTCTTCGAATTCACCAATGTATTTTGCAGTTTTCTCTGCTCTTGGAGGTTTGGGTGGAATGGTTGGTTCTCTTGTTGGAGGTCCCCTAGCAAGGTTTTTCAATTCTTTTGATTTCTATATAGGAGATTTCCATATTTACGGTTTGCAGATATTTTTCATAATAGAAAGTGTGTTGAGATATTCGATAGTTCCACTCTTTGCAAAGATATCGAGCAGAAAATACGTTTCTTTGCCGACGCTGTTTACAAATGTGCTTTCAGTTTTGTCTGGAAGGCATGTTGTGAGAATTCAGGAAGGAAACCGCTCAGATGTTATCATAGGCAGAAAAAGAATAAGCCGTTGGTGGTAATAAATAAGGGCTGGAAAATTCCAGCCCTTATTTATTAACGTTTACAAATTTGCTTAATCTTCTGAATTTTCACTTTCAACTTCTACAATTTCAGGAATTTTTACCTCGTATTCTTCGTCTGACAAAATTCCGTTTACAAACACTATCTTTGGTGAATCTATACCATTGAAATTTGTTCCATACTCGGTAGTGTAAGCACCTGCTGTGTGGAAGTATACAATGTCCCCAAGTGTTGTACTTTTTGGTAATTGAGCATCATAGTACATTACATCAACGCTATCGCATGTAGGTCCGGCGAGGACAAAAGTATCGAGTTCTTCATCTTCTTTACCGTCAACAGTTATTCGGTAGCGTATGTTCTGAATAGTTTCTGTCAGGCCATGGAACACACCTGCATCAAGGTATAACCAGTTCTCCTCACCTTTTTTACTTCTCAAGATGACTTTTGTAATCATAATTCCCGCATTTCCAACCATCGACCTACCGGGTTCTACTATGACGGTTATATTATCACCCAGGTATTCTTCCACAGCCTCGTTTATCACTTTTGCTATTTGCTTGACAGTTGGTATGTCCTTAATGTACTTAACTGGCATCCCACCGCCTGTGTTAATCATGGACAAGTTGACACCAAATTCCTTCACTTCTTCAAAAACAATGGAAGCCTCCCTTATGGCTGTTCTCCAGTTTTCAGGGTTGTAGTTTTGAGACCCAACATGGAAACTCAATCCTATGGGGTTCAACCCTAATGTTTTTGCATACTTTACAAGTTCAATTGCATGACTTACGCTTGTTCCAAACTTTCTTGTAAGCGGCCAATCAGCATCGTCTTCCATACCGTTTGTACTTATTCTTACATAAATATCTGAGCCAGGAGCAACCATAGCTATCTTTTCTAGTTCCATTTCGGAATCTACAGCGAACATCCTAATACCATGTTCATATGCAAATTTTATATCTTCTAACTTTTTAATTGTGTTTCCGAAACTCATTCTGTGTGGTTCCACACCAAGTGAGAGTAGTTTTTCAATTTCCCCCCGTGACGCAACATCAAAATGGCTTCCCAAATCTCTTAGAAGTTTTACAATTTCGACATGTGAATTTGCTTTAACTGCGTAGTACACTTTACAGTTCCTAATATTCTCAACCAGGTTCATGTAATTTTGCTTTATCACGTTCAAATCCATCACTAAAACAGGCGTTCCATAAATCTCTGCAATTTGTCTGAGTTTTTCCATCTCTTTATATACCTCCTTGTGTAAAATGTCGGTCTTATGATAGAATATATTTGCCAGAATATACATAAACAGAAGTTTAAAATACAGTGTTAGAATGTTACAATCTGTATAACATAACATTGGGGGGAAAGAAGTGACCAAAAAAACTTTGATATTTGTATTTTCATTGTTCTTGATAGGTTCTGTCTTCTTGTTCTTCTCAAAACCGTTTGTTTTTAGTTACGACATACGGATGATTGCTGCTTCATTGATAGCTATGCTTTTAGCCCAGTATATTGAGATTCCCATTGGTGGGATTCGATTTACTGCCAAGCCTTTTTTGTATCTGTTTTTAATTCCTTTTATCACTCCGGAAACGGTGATGTTTCTCTCGTTGTTCACAATACCTCTGGTAAAGAAAATTCCTTGGCAAACAAAGTTTCTTAGATTAGCTTTTGAATTCTTGCAATTTTCAGTAGGTATCTTCTTGTTTAAACGTGCTGTATATGACTATCTGTCGCTGGTTTATTTTGCTGTCGGTTATTTTGCTACAAACATTATACTCAGTTTTGTTTACATACCCTTTTTTACAAAGACGAAGTTGAAAAACTATCTTAGTGTTGGATTTCTTGTGTTTTTACTAGGTCTCTACGCCTCTTTGATTGTAACGACGCTTTACATTTTGCCAGAAGTGAAGTTAGCCTATTTGATTTTTACATTTCTACTATATGCGGGTTTTTTGGTCCAATTGTATTATACAGTAACAGCACAAGTGTGGTACCAAGAATTGAAGTATGAGCAAGATGAGATTAAAAGGGAAATTGAAAACCTTTCAAAAATACCAGCTGTTTTGGAAGAACTGGGCACGGAGGATGTGGACAAAGTATTAAATGACCTGCTTGAAGTATCGTGTAAAATGATAGGTTTTTCAGCGGCATTACTAAATTTATTTGATTACAAGTCAGGTAGGGTCGTAAGAATTGCGAAGTATGGAATTAAAGATGAAGATTTTGAAATGCTTAAAACTAGGCAACCACAGATAAAGGATACACTGGTATTGATGCAAAGTCGTTTTGATGCAGGGGGTGTTTACTTTATTCCTAAAGGTAGTATTGATTTGGACCAAACATATATTTTTAGACCCTTAGAATATGCTGCAATTGATGTTAATAATGCTTGGGACCCAGATGATTTGTTCCTTGTACCATTAACATACGGTAACAAGACAATTGGTTACATTAGCTTCGACAAACCTGTCAATGGTTTAAGACCGGCAAAAAGAGAAATCGAACTTTCAAAGTTTTTTGCTTGGCAGTTTGTCCAAATTGTAAAAGAAAGTAAGTATCGAGGATTTTTCTTGAGTTATTACCCAGAAGAAGCTACAGTCTCAGAATTAATGGAAGAAATGTCGAAGGCTATAGAGATGAAACGGACCTTTTCGTTCGTGTATTTGGACATAGATAATTTTGATAAGCTTAATCTTGAAAAGGGTTACGTTTTCGGAGATGAAATATTAAGAGAAATCAAGAATTCTTTAGAAAATGAAGTAAGAAACTATGGGCTTTACACCCATGTAGGTGATGAGTTTATGATTTTACTGTGGACAAAAAGCAAGTCGGATGCACTGATGTTAGTCCAAAAAGTAATTGAAAATGTTAAAGAGAAGTACCCTTATGTGAGCATCAGTGGAGCTGTTGTCAAGTATCCAGTTGATGCAGACAATTTGGAAGGGATATTGAACAAAGCGAAAACCGCTTTGAGTGCAAGTAAGAAGTCAGGGGGAGGACGTTTAATCAACATATGAGAAGAGTAGCCATAGAATTCGCATACGATGGCACGGATTTTTTTGGATATCAACGTCAAAACGATGTGAGAACTGTGCAAGGAGAGTTGGAAAAAGCACTTGAACGAGTATTTAAAATGCCCATCCAAACATACGCAGCGGGGCGTACGGACACAGGTGTTCATGCTAATGGACAAGTTGCAGTGTTTGATTGTCCAAACGACAAACTTACGGAAAACGATATCAGAAATGCTTTAAATGCAAACCTACCGAAAGATATATACGTTAAAAAAGTCTGGTTTGCAAATGAAAATTTCAACCCAAGATATGAGGCAAAGCGTAGAATCTACCACTATTACATTTTAAATTCGAAAATGAACGATATATTCCTTAGAAGGTATGCTTGGTGGTTCCCGTATGAATTGGATATTATGAAGATGAGAGCAGGTGCTAAATATCTTATAGGGACACATGATTTTACATCTTTTAGCAAAAAGGGGGAAGAAGATATAAAGACAGAGAGAACCATTACCGCTATTAGAATTGTAAGATTGAAGAAAAACCTCATACTTGTGAGGGTTGAAGGTATATCGTATTTAAGAGGAATGGTTAGGAGTATTGTTGCAAACCTCGTAAAGGTTGGAGTTGGAAGCTGGGAACCAGAGAAGATACTGGAGGTGTTAGAATCAAAAGATCGCTCAAAATCAGCTGGATTGGCACCTGCGCATGGATTGTTTTTGTACAAGGTGTTGTTTTAGGCATTGTCTTTGCTGGTATTCAAATACCAGATGAAAGTTTAGATGCGGAAGTTTTATCTGTAATAAAAACTTGGATGGTGAGACCTCAAATTGTTGTTTTTGAAAGAAATATCGCTCCACAACTTTCTGTCTTTATCACTAAAGAACTGTCAAGCGCTGGTTTTTTTGTAACCAACGTAATCTTGAACAATGAGCTTGATAGTGAGATAGAACTTGATTTAGCCTCTGCATCCACATCCACATCGATTGATGTTTCTAATTTCGCTACTCGAGAGCTTTTGAAGATAAGTGTTGAATCTACAGGACATACTATTTCCTTGACAACGGAATCAGGTAAGGTAGTATTTGAATCTGAAGAAGATTTTTTGAGTGGTTTTCTCGAATACATTACCACCAATCTTAGTTTTGTTCGTATTGAAACTGGCTCAAGCAAGAATAAAACCGATTTATATCCAGAGACTGTCGTTTACGACCCAAAGTTTGGCAAGTTATACGTAACCGTTCCAACAGGCGTACCTTTGATAGTTGTTCCAAACTATATGAACTTCATACCAGCTACTGTAACTATGGATGGAAGCCTTTATAAGGATAAAGTTCTCTACGTATCTGAAAAAATCCAATATCAAGTTGATTCATTACCGCTTTTATACACAGGTTATTCTATTTTGACGGATAACTATATTCTTAACCTTAGAACTGGCAGGAAAGAAGTAATTTCTTCAGTACCAATATTTGGCTGGGACAAGTATATCATTTATGCAGATGGTTCGATTAGTGATGTGTCTCTTACTTGGAAATTGAAGGTTTCGAATGCTCCTCTGGATTTTTTGCTGGTAGAGAATATGCTATATCTATTGGACGTTACTAAAAACGTTTATGTGGTAAACCTTAAAACCCGCAAAGTTATTTTTGCAGGCACTTTTGAAGAGGCTATTTGTTTCAATTATGACGAACATAGGGCAACTGTGATATTAAAATCTTTGAAAGAAAACTACGTTTTGTCTGTAAATGGTTCAATAAAAGTGGATAGAACAGGAAATTTCTTCAAAAATGATTTTAAAAGGCTATATCCAATATTCACCAACATCAAGGATTTTGGTTTTGGCTTTTTTTATGATGATGTTTACCTCGGCAATTCAATTTTCTACATGTTTGTCTCAAAAGGCGTGTTGAATGTAGTAACGGATGTGGGAACATGGCAAGTGGAAATCAAAAAGAAAGATTAGATGTAGTTATGGTCAAAAACGGTCTTGCCGAAAGTAGGACAAAAGCCAAACAAATTATCCAGTCCGGAAAAGTGTCAGTTAATGGGCAGATGTGCAAGGAACCGTCCAAATTAGTTAGCCTTTCTGATAATATAGAGGTTTTAGAGACTCTTAGATATGTCAGTCGTGCGGGTTACAAAATCGAAGGCCTGTTTAATAATATTTCTCGGACAGGAGATACAGAAATAGAAATTCGTGGAAAAGTGATATGTGACATAGGAAGTTCAACAGGTGGTTTTGTTGATTTCTTTATCCAAAACGGTGCTCTAAAAGTTTACGCTGTTGATGTGAATACAGAGCAATTACATCCCAGGCTACGAAGCGATGAAAGAGTGAAACTTATTCAGAAAAATGCGAAAGAATTGAGTTTTGAAGACTTGGGAGAATTTGTTGATATTGTTAGCGTAGACGTTTCTTTTATATCCGTCAGAAAAATTAAGAAAAACATTTTGAATATACTGAAACCTGGAGGATATGGTATAATTTTGATAAAGCCACAATTTGAAGTTGGCTATCCTCATCATGGAGTGATTAAAGATAAATCAGAGCATGTGAGGGTTTTAAAAGAGGTCGTGACGGATTTTATGAAAGAGGGTTTTAGGTTTGTGCTTTTAGATTTTTCCAGGGTGCCTGGTGGAGATGGAAATGTTGAGTTCTTCGCGGTATTTCAAAAATGTTTAGATGATTCTTTCGATAAAAACATTTCTGATGTTTTTTTGGGTAACGCGATAGTTGAGGTTGTTAACAGTGCTTGGGAGGAGCTCAGGTGATGGCGAAAATCACGAACTTAAAATTAGTCCTCACAATTTTTCTTGCACTCATTACCTTAACAACCGTTCTTGCAGATTCTGATATAATAGATTTGGTTCATAAAGATTATGATTTCTTTATCAGAGTTTCGAACGGTGGTAATTGGTACGAGGAGCTTAAGAAGGTACCTTTTTTCTCTTTTGTTTTAAATAGAAAGGGATTAGGATTTGAAGAATCATTCTTAAGGATACTTGAAGACATGCGCTATCGAACAGGTGTGTTACCTTCAATTATCCAAGAGGCGATTTCAACAGATGTTTTATTTGCTTCTAAAGGAATCCAAATTGACTTGAGTAGCGTCGTGTCGTTCGATATTAACTACTACTTCGACTTTGTAAAAACTATAGCCACGAACAGTTTCTTTGCTTTTCAAACAAAGTCTCCGTCGCAGTTTGTAAAAGGAATCGCGTATCTGCTCTCGGTTAGTTACAAACCGTTGCCAAATAATCAGTATTTGCTCGGTGATAGCCTTTACTGTGGATATTCTGGAAAGTATTTTGTAATAGCTGGAAGTAAGACAGCGTTAGAGTTGGCATTAAAGACCTATGCAACTCCAGACATGCAATTATCAAGAACATCAAAAGTTTTTGAAAGGTTGAAGGCAGGAACATTTTTTATAAGCGGGTATTCGAAACCAGAAACTTTGAGATTTAACTTACCTGGAGCATCGATTAACTCTTCTGAGTCAGAATATGTTCTATTTTACTCAACTGTTTCTGCAGGAAACCTTAGCATAACATTTGAACAGAAAAATAAGAATCAGTTGACAACTAAACGTATAAGTGAGAATATCGGAAACATTCCCATGGCTTGGAATTACTACTTATCGGTGCCTTCAAGTGACACGGAAAGCGTTGTTGAGATTCTCAAGCAGTGGTTACAGGGTTCCAATGCAGATTTAGGAAGAGTCCTTGAGTTTGTTTCGGTACTTTCGAAATCCTCTTCAAATGTTTACGTTGTTGGCAGACTCGAAACAGGAGAGTTTCTATTTATATTCGATAATTCTAACGCTAAGGTTTTAGAAACAAGTGTTGCTAAACTTGGTGCAAAGTACGATGCGCAAAAACAGGAATGGGAAATTACTTTTCAAAATTCTAAATTGTATACTTTTTACATTGCAAATAGGGGTTTTTTTGGCTCAATTGATAGGGCAAAATACGAACGGTATGAAAAGACTAGAAGACGGTTGAAAGAATTACCAATGTATTTCGATTTTTCCAAACTTACAACATATGACTTTAAACTTTTACTGGATATTGGTGATATAATTAAATCGACCACAGGTTTTAATGTGTCTTCTAAAATGTTATTTTGGAAATACACTGCGGGTTATTTCAGCTATTACAAAATTATAATCTCCTAAAAGGAGGGAAGAACATGGGAGAGCACAATGAATATCTCAGCGTATTTATCGACGAATCAAAAGAGTATATTCAACTTCTGAACGAAGCGTTACTAGAACTAGAAAAGAATACATCTGACGTTGAACAAATTAACAGAGCTTTTCGGGCGTTACATACTCTAAAGGGCATGGCTGGAACCATGGGGTTTGAGAAGCTTGCAAAGTTGTGCCACAGAATGGAAAACTACTTGGATGCGGTAAGAAGCGGGAAGGTAGAAATTACAAGTGATGAACTTGACTATTTGTTTGCAGGTCTTGATATGATAGAAAAGATGCTAAAAGCTATTGTTGAACATGGTTCAGATGAATTAGATGAAAGTAGTGAAGGACTTGTAGAAGTGTTTGAGAGAATTGCAAAAGGTGAAAAGGTGGAAAAAAGCAGTAGAAAAATTGATAAAGCTGAGGCTGGCGAGTTGAAAGAAACGAAGGGAAGCGAAGAAACGAGCACAAAAGTAGTTACAGAAAGTTTCACTCAAGAGGTTTTAAAAGATGTGTTGGAAGAAGCTGATAAAAAGGGCATCCCTGCTTATCACATCGTTGTAAATCTCCAAGAGGGCACACAGCTTAAATCAGCAAGAATGTACATGGTATTCCACACGCTTGAAGAAATAGGCGTTGAGATAGTTCACTCTATACCACCTGTCGAGGATATAGAGAACGAAAAGTTCGATTTAACTGTAGAATTGATAGGCATTGGTAATGTACCTCAGGAAAAAATATATGAAAGGATAATGGGGATTTCAGAAATTAAAAGCGTAATTGTTAAACCACTGAAGGTTGAAGAAAAGAAAAAAGAAACGGCTGTTGGTAGTGAAGCTAAAGAATCTGAAGAGCAAAGCGTAAAAGAACAAAAAAGAACAAAAATTACACAGACCGTGAGAGTTGATACGGAAAAGCTCGATACATTGATGAACTTGATGGGAGAACTTGTTATTGCAAGAAGCAGGATAGCAGATATTTTGAAAAAGTACAATATCAAAGAAGTGGACGAATCATTGGCACAACTTAGCAGAATAACCTTGGATTTACAAAACATTGTCATGAAGGTCAGGATGGTACCTATCGAATTTGTCTTCAACAGATTTCCAAGGGTTGTTAGGGATTTGGCACGAAACTTAGGTAAGGAAATCAACTTTATCATGGAGGGTGAAGAAACAGAACTTGATAGAACGTTTGTTGAAGTAATAGGTGATCCGCTGGTTCACCTCATCAGAAATGCTATTGACCATGGAATAGAGACGAAAGAGGAAAGAATTGCGTTAGGAAAACCTCCGATAGGAACTGTTAAACTGTCAGCACGGCACGAGGGTAACAATGTTGTTATTGAAGTGGAAGATGATGGAAGAGGTATGAGCCGAGAGAAGATATTGAGAAAGGCAATAGAAAAAGGTTTAATAACCGAAGAAAAAGCGGCAGCGCTCCCGGATGAAAAGGTCTTTGACTTTATCTTCCTACCAGGTTTTTCAACAAAAGACCGGGTTAGCGAACTCTCTGGTCGAGGCGTTGGAATGGATGTGGTTAAAAACACCATAGAATCTTTGAATGGTTCAGTTTCCATAGAGAGCAAACCTGGAAAGGGAACAAAAGTGACTATACGCTTACCACTCACGTTGGCGATAATCCAAGCATTGCTCGTTAAGGTTAACAACTACGTCTATGCCATTCCTATCTCCATTATTGATAGCACCTTAATCATTAGTCCTGAAGAAATAAAGGTTGTTCAAAACGAGGAAGTCATTGTTATCAGAGGAGAAGTTATACCGTTGATAAAGTTGTGGCATGTGTTTAACTTCCCGCACGAAGAAACCCCGAGTGAAATGAACGTTGTTGTTGTAAAGCATGGGAATAGAAAATATGGGCTAACCGTTGATACACTTATTGGTCAGGAAGACATAGTTATCAAATCTCTTGGAAAGATTTTCAGCGATGTCAAAATCTTCAGTGGTGGAGCCACGCTTGGTGATGGAAGCATTGCGTTGATATTAGATGTAGCAAATATTGTTGAGATGGCATGATAAAGACTGAAGTTGAGTTTTTAACCAATTTTAAGGGGGTGAATATTATGGCAGATAATATGGAATTTGAAGTTCTTGTTTTTAAAGCACTTAATCAAGAGATGGCGATTGGTGTTGAAATGGTTGAAATAGTCATAGAGAAAACCGAAATAACACCGGTTCCAAGAGCTAAGAAAATAATTGAGGGCGTGATTAACCTAAGAGGAAAAATTGTTCCGGTTATAAGTCTCCCAATGTTGCTTGCCAATGAGAGTAACACTGAATATAGGAAAATAATAATTGCCAAGCTAGAAGATGTTGAGTTTGGGCTTATGGTCGACGAAGTTGTCGGAGTTATGCGAGTAAGAAGCGAAGAACTTGAAACAAACCTTGGCAAGATGAATACTTACGGTAAAAAAGCAAAAGGTCTCATAAAGAAAGACGCACGTTTGATAGTATACCTCAATTTAGAAGAAATAGTCAAAGAAATTATAGGGTCGGAGGTGGCATAAGATGGCACGTATTTTAGTTGTTGATGATGCAGCTTTCATGCGTATGATGTTGAAGGATATTCTTACAAAGGCGGGGCATGAAGTTGTTGGAGAAGCTGCCAACGGAGTTGAAGCGGTGGAGAAATATAAAGAACTTAGACCAGATGTTGTTACCATGGATATCACTATGCCTGAAATGAACGGTATAGATGCCATCAAGGAGATTAAAAAGATTGATCCAAACGCTACGGTTATTGTCTGTAGCGCAATGGGGCAACAGGCAATGGTTATAGAAGCTATTCAGGCTGGAGCGAAGGATTTCATAGTTAAGCCATTCCAACCTGCAAGGGTAATCGAGGCGGTTCAAAAAGTACTTAAGTAGTTTTAAATACAATTTTCCAAATCGCATTTATATAAGGAGAGAGGAAAATCGGAGGACTTGTTAGTTTTTTAATAGGTCTGGTTTCCATAATAGTGATACTCTTAGGTACTTATTGGATATTAAGAAAAAGGCTCCCCAACGCAGTTGGGGGGCGTTTTGCTAAAGTAATTAGTAGAATTTACTTGGATAGAAATACATCGTTAGTGCTTGTTAGAATATTGAAAGAGTACTATGTTATTTTAATAAGTCAGAACCAAGCGACTGTTGTAAAAAAGTTGGACACAATTGAAGAAGGCGAAATAGATTCTGAGATTGGCTCAAATTTTGAGACCATCCTTCAAAGATTTGTTGGTGGTAAGAAATGAAAAAGATAGCTACGTTGCTTTTCATTTTGATGCTGACCACTTCTTTCTTTCCTCAAGACGAGGTACCTATTCCGGGTATACGTATTCAAGTTACTCCTAATCAATCTCCTCGTGACCTTGTAGCAACATTGGAAATACTTTTGGTGTTGACGGTGCTTACCTTAGCACCGAGCATTCTGATGCTTTTTACCTCTTTTACGAGGATAATAATTGTTTTCTCTTTTGTGAGAAATGCTTTGGGTACAAGGCAGGTACCACCGAACCAGGTGCTGATAGGCCTCGCACTCGTTTTGACATTTTTCATAATGCAACCCACATGGAATGAGATAAATACAAATGCTCTGCAACCATATATGGATGGCAAGATAACTTATGAAGAGTTCTTTTCGCGAACAATGGCAGCTGTTAGAAAATTCATGATTACCGAGCTTGTTAATCACCACAACGAAGACAATGTGTTCGTTCTTGCCAACGCCCTCAAGCAAGATGTTCAGAAGATTGAAGACGCTCCAGATCCGTTGCTAACATCGGCGTTTGTGTTAGGTGAGATAGAAATAGGCTTCAAAATGGGTATTCTAATATACGTACCTTTTATAATAATAGACATGGTAGTAGCAAGTATCCTTCTTTCGCTTGGTATGATTATGATTCCCCCGGTTTTAGTTTCTCTTCCTTTTAAAGTACTCATATTCGTTTTAGCAAATGGATGGGAGTCGGTTATTGTGAGCCTTGTTAAAAGCTTTGGTTAATTTTTGGTAATTCAACATGAATTCAACTAATGCTTTTTGCCAAAAAATATGACTTTGTCAAAAACTTGTTTTTGAATATTGTAATATTGTAACTATGAGGGAGGAGGTTGTATGGTAGAAAAAAACAATCCAAAGAAAGCTAATACCACAGAACATACTGGTGCGGAACACGACACACATTATAAAGATACTCACTTGCACAGACATCATCATCACAATATTCATAAGCATACCACAAAAGGGACGGAAATAAATGTAGCCCGGTTTACATTCGTTGTGATACTAAACCTTGGAATAACATTGGTAGAACTTGTTGGTGGTATTATCGCAGGCAGTTTAGCACTAATTTCAGATTCTGCCCACAATTTTGGTGATGCACTTTCTTTAATGCTTTCTTACGTGGCTGAAAGAATTTCGAGAAAGCCAAAAAACTCCAAGAAAACTTTTGGATATAAACGTGCAAATATAATAGCTGCATTTTTCAACTCAGCTACACTTTTGATCATAGGCGGATTGCTTACACTGGAAGCAATTCGCAGATTCTTTGAACCAGTATCATCGATAAATACTAACGTCGTTTTAGTTGTCGGAACCATTGGGCTTATCGCGAATCTTTTGAGCATGATGATATTGAAAAAGTGGTCCAAAGAAAGCTTAAATATAAGGTCCGCATATTTGCACATGTTGATGGATTCTTTGTCATCTATAGCAGTTCTAATAGGTGCCATATTCATAAAGTTTTATGGCTTGAAATTCTTAGATTCGATTGTAACTATTTTAATAGCACTGTATGTAATCAAAGAAGCGATTGAAATCTTTAGTGGTTCTCTATCGATTCTTATGGAAAGCACTCCTGTGGGTTTCAATATTGAAAGTATTAGTTCACAACTGTTGCGAAACCCCGTGATAAAAGATATCCATCATGTTCACATCTGGGCACTTGACGAAAGGAGTATCCTTTTTGAAGGACATGTCAATCTCAAGGAAGACGTTAAAGTAAGTGAGACAATGGATATATACAACGAAATCAAATCAGAACTTGAAAAGTTTGGTATTAATCATGTTACTAT
>CAYVMA010000048.1:0-37277 GCA_964452455.1 uncultured Fervidobacterium sp.
ATTTTATGTTAAAAGAAATCCACGAGATTCCAGAAGCTATAGAAAGTGCTCTTGTTGGAAGAATAGATTCTAACTACACTCCCAGCTTACATGAACTTGATGAATTCAACTTAGAAAGAGTAAAAAGGATACTTCTTGTTGCGTGTGGAACGAGCTATCACGCAGGTCTTGTTTTCAAATACTTTGCCGAAAAATACCTAGATGTTGACGTCCTTATAGATGTGGCTTCCGAATTCAGATACAGACCTATTAGAATCACTGAAGATACTATAACAATCGCCATTTCTCAATCAGGAGAAACAGCTGACACACTTGAGAGTGTTAGAGCTGTAAAAAAGGCCGGAGGAAAGGTTATCGCTATTTCAAATGTTGTAGGCTCGACAATTACAAGAGAAAGCGACGTAACCTTGTATATGAATGCAGGTCCGGAGATTGGAGTTGCAGCATCGAAAACTTACGTAAATCAGCTTGTATTACTTTATTTACTTGGTTTGTACATAATTAAAAAGCGAGGTCTTTGGAACCAGGAACACAGCGAAATCGTCAAACAAATTGTCGACTCACCAAAAACCCTTAAAGGAATAATCTCAAACAAAGAAATAGAAAATGTATCAGATAATTACAAAAATTACCATCACTTCATGTACATAGGCAGAGGCATAAATACCGCAACGGCACTTGAAGGTGCACTTAAACTAAAAGAAATTAGTTATATAAATGCGGTTGGTTATCCAGCTGGCGAGCTAAAACACGGACCGATTGCACTTTTGGACCCAAAATTCCCAGTCTTTGCCTTTGCGCCAAAAGACAGCCTCTATGAAAAGATGCGAAGTAATATCGAAGAAACAAGGGCAAGAAACGCAAAAATAATAGCAGTTGCAACTCAAGGAGACGAAGAAATAAAGAAAATTGCACATGATGTCATCTACGTCCCAGAAGCACATGAAGACCTCTATCCTTTGATTTTTGCACCTGTAATCCAACTGTTCGCTTACTACATTGCCGACAAACGCGGTTATGACCCAGATAAACCCAGGAATTTGGCAAAGAGCGTTACCGTAGAATAACACAGGTTCGTATTCTGACAAAGAAAAACATAACACCGTGGAAAAATTAAGAGGGGATGAAATTATTATGTCCCCTCTTTTTGTCAAAAAACATAAAGTTTATATACTCTTAACTTAATTTGCTTTGTAAAAAACACTTTTTGGTATATAATAAAAAGGAGCGTGCAGGTTAAAAAGGTTAATGCACGTTAAAACCGAACCGAAGAATATAACAGAGCACAGGGAGGTAAAGTATGGCACAAAAGTTTTGTTCATTTTGTGGACGAGCAGCGGATAAAGTAGAAAAGCTTATCGCAGGACCCGGAAACGTCTATATTTGTAGCGAGTGTGTCGAGTTATTCCACGATATCCTTCAGAGCGATAAGAAGATAAAACCAACAAGCTTTGGCTCAAGAGACAGAAAAGAACTACCAACCCCCTCACAGATAAAAAGCGAGCTCGACAAATACGTTATCGGTCAAGAGCGAGTTAAGAGAATACTCTCAGTAGCGGTTTATAACCACTACAAACGCGTGTTCTTTGGCAAAGATACGTCAGACGTAGAGATTGAGAAATCAAACATAATTCTTATCGGTCCAACAGGTAGTGGAAAAACACTTATGGCAAGAATTCTTGCAAAGATACTCGATGTACCTTTTGCTATAGCCGATGCCACACCCCTTACAGAGGCAGGTTACGTTGGTGAGGATGTTGAAAACGTAGTTCTTAGATTACTTGAAGTCACGAATTTTGATGTTGAGCGTGCACAGTACGGTATCATATATATCGATGAAATCGACAAAATAGCAAGGAAGTCTCCCAATCCTTCGATAACAAGAGACGTAAGTGGTGAAGGTGTCCAGAAAGGATTGTTGAAAATCGTTGAAGGAACGATAGCTAACGTGCCACCACAGGGAGGAAGAAAGCACCCATACCAAGAATTTATCAAAGTGGATACGACAAACATCCTCTTCATCGTTGGTGGAGCGTTCGATGGGCTAGATGAAATAATCAAAAGAAGGATAGAAGGTAGTGCGATTGGTTTCAACGCACCTGTGAAAAGTAAAGAGCAGATGAGACTTGGTGAAATCTTAAGACACGTCACCCCTGATGATTTGGTCCAGTACGGTCTAATGCCAGAGTTTGTTGGAAGATTCCCAGTAATCGGGACACTTGATGATTTGACCGTCGATGACTTAGTCAGGATACTCAAAGAACCGAAGAACGCAGTTCTCAAACAATACAAAAAACTCTTTGAGATAGACGGTGTTGAACTGGAAGTTGAGGAGAGTGCATTGTATGCCATAGCCAAAGAAGCTCTGAGACGTGGCACAGGAGCAAGGGCTCTCAAGAGTGTATTCGAAGAGGTTATGATAGATATCATGTTCGATATTCCTGATTTGAAAGCCGTTGAAAAGGTTGTCGTGACCGAAGAATGCGTCACTAAGCGCGAACGACCAAAGATATACATGAAAGAATCGGCTTAATCAACTTTCAACAAATACATGCTCAAGCTTAAACAAGACGAAGGTGTTGTAGATGATAGTACTTGGGATTGAGACAAGCTGTGACGAGACATCAATTGCTTTGGTTGAAGACAACAAAGTTATAGCAAATCTTGTTTATTCACAGATACTTACGCACAAAAAGTTTGGTGGAGTTGTGCCAGAAATAGCAGCGAGGGAGCATTTAAAAAAGCTCCCCGCTCTTTTTAATCAATTGTTATCTGAAACCCAGGTGGATATTTCGCAAATAGACGGTATCGCCGTCACAAAAGGACCAGGACTTATAGGTGCTTTACTTGTCGGTGTATCGTTCGCTAAGGGATTGGCACTGAGATACAATAAAAAACTTGTTGGGGTAAACCACATAGTTGGACATGTTTATGCAAATTATTTAGCATATTCTGAGCTAAAACCTCCATACATTGTTCTTATGGTTTCAGGTGGTCATACACTCATACTGAAAGTTGAAAATGACTCAAACATAAAACTCATTGGTAGAAGTGTTGATGATGCTGTTGGTGAAGCTTTCGACAAAATAGCAAGACTTTTAAATTTGGGTTATCCCGGTGGTCCCGAAATCGATAGAGCTGCGAAATTGGGGAATCCTAAGGCTTTCCACTTTCCAAGGCCAAAGATGTACGATGCAGACTACGATTTCAGTTTTTCTGGACTTAAGACCGCTGTGCTCTATGAGATTAAGAAACTCAAAGAAAGCGGTGTTTCTGAACTACCAATCAACGACCTTGCAGCAAGTGCCCAGGAAGCGATGATAGATGTGTTGCTTTACAAAGTAACAAAAGCGGCAAAGGACAACAATGTGGATAAAATAGTCTTGGCTGGTGGGGTTGCTGCAAACAGCAGGTTGAGGGAAAAATTGAACGAATATGCTTCTGAGATTGAGTTTTATATACCTCCTCTTGAATTTTGCTCAGACAACGCAGCCATGATAGCAAGGGCTGGGATGGAGCTGTTGAAAAAAGGTATCGACGATGGATTGATGCTTGAGCCCGTTCCAAATTTATTTGAGATGAATGAAATTATTGTCAGCTCTTAATCCTAAGTAGTGGTGATACGAGTGTGAATTATATCGTTGAAGTCGAAGCAGAAGTATTGAAAAGCATAATCAAGAAAGCAGACAAAGTTTGTGGCACGTTAGAACCATCGATGAGAAAGTTGGTATTTCTCTCAGAAGATGAGAGGTTGTATATTATTGCATCCGACGGTTGTCTCAACGGGTATTTTCCTGTTGTCCCATTCTATTCCAAGATAGCCTCTCCTTTTGAAATCCCTCTTGATGTTGTAAAACATTTTGTATCAGAGCTCAGCGGAAAAATCAGCTTGCATTTCCAAGATGGTGTGCTTAGTTTAAAATCTCAGAATGAAACGCTGAGACTTAGGATTGCACCGTTTCAAAAAGATAGAGAAGAGAAAGTCTTTGTCCCAAAACATACGGAAGGTGCTGTTTTTTCGAAAAGAAAACTTTTATCCGAGTTAGATTTTGCATCGTCGTTTCTTGAAGAAGGGAGCTATGTAGACCTATATTTTTCTCGAAACGCTCTCGAGGTTATATCGCAGCACTACGGACTTGTTGCCTACTCTCGCTTAGACGTTGAAAGGAATATGGAAAATCCTGAGTCGGTCTCTGAACTTAACATAGGCAGTTTTTCAATTCGTATACCATACGTATCCGCAAGGCATTTGATTAAAGTTCTTGAAATCGAAGAGACTAACCAAGTGCACTTCTCGTTCGACCCAATCAAGAACAAGGTAGTTATCTTCTCAGGTGATATGTTCACAATGTGTGCAGATATTCCTGAGGAAACACCTCACATGCTTAGAAACTTGTGCATAAGATTTGAACCAAAAATCAGAATCTTGTCTTCTTTACTCCAAAGATTGTTGAGAAGGTCGTTGATTGCAGGAAGGTTTTCGGATGTGGAAATATACTCAAGGCATGGGGAAATCGTCGTTGTTTCACAACACGGTTCAATTGCATACAGAGGTTCGATACCAATCGAAGGAGAAAGTGAAGAAATACGATTCTCTTTTCAAACCAAAGCATTCATGCTCAGAAGCGTATTGAATCGAATAGGAAGCCAATATGTGCTTATCGATAATGTAAATGAATATGTCCTTCTGGCTCCACCATCACTCTCCAGATTCCTGGTTGTTAGAAATAAGGGAATTTAATAACTGCAATGCTTCTAACCTTTTCTCTACGTTGTTTTCAGATTTAGTTTCTTGCGTGATTACCTTTCCTCCAAGACTTCTGTAAATCATATCGCTCAGTTCCTTTAAATCTGTCCTCGCCGCCTTTAACGCATACTGTTGCAAAAGCATCTCTCTGAACCATCTTTCACCAAAACTCTCCTGGATAAGCCCACTCTTCGGGACAGTGTTATACATCTTCTTGAAAACCTCGTATATATACCACGCTGCGAACTCCTCAGAAACCTTTCTGAGCTGTTTTTGATATTCTTCTGATTTCGTATCTACGCTGGGGTGCTTTTTTGGATTCAAAATCTTTCCACTTTCGGGCTTTTGATTTTCAAAATTGATAATTTTACTCACGTTGTTGACTTTATTGAATTCTATAGCCATGTTCAACCCCTCTTGAATAAATTACATAATTCTCAGTTGTGCGTAAATCACACCAGCTTTGTGCAACTCTTGAATAATCGCAATAATATCCTGGGGCGTTGCACCAACTGATTTTAAGGCCGTTATGAGATTACCAATCGTAGCTTGCTTATCGCCAATTTGCCCGTTAGATATAACAATAACGAAATTACCATACGAAAGCACAAAATCAGCAATCTTCACATCACCACCAAACACCACGGTTCCAGTTCTTTCGTTTATTACCACCTGCGCTGGAGTATCTATAGGAACCTCAATTTCCTCAAGTAATGCCAGAAACGCTATCACATCGTCAACGAAAGCGTTTGGAACAGTTACCCTTACACTCGCCCCATCGATAGCTTTTGCAATATTTGCTTTGAATTTAGTATTTATAGCGGTGGCTGTTCGTGCAGCTGTTGTGAAGTCAGGCCTATCTAACAATATCGTTATGGTATTTTCATCGACTATGTTCATGGGTATTTCCCTTTCAACAAGTGCGCCGTTTGGAATATAGCCAACTACTGTAAAGCGCTTTTGCAAGCTTGCAGAGCCTTTTGCATCCTCTCCACCGACAGATATCGGTCCTTGCGCAACCGCGTAGATATTACCATCGGCACCGTAAAGTGGAGTTTGTAAAAGAACACCGTTACGCAAACTCTTCGCATCGTTTATACTCGCCACAACGACATCCAGCCTCATCCCCGGCTTGTAAAACGGTGGTATATCGGCAATAACCATAACAAGTGCCGCGTTTCTACTCTTCAGGTCACTGGGATTGACTGCTATTCCGAAATTCTTCATCATATTTACCAAAAGCGAAGAACTGAGTGACCCACTATCGCCCGTCCCATTCAAACCCACAACAAGCCCTATGCCAAACAACTGGTTATCCCTGGCACCACGAAACTTAGCAAAATCCTTGATTCTAACATTTGCTGAGAACAAAATTGTTGAAATTAAAACTAAGAAAAGCATAATGAATATTGTCTTTCTCACCATACTCATCATACTCATCATACCCCATGCCTCCATCAAGTCTCAGATAAACTGAATCTAAAATCTAAACAAGTTTGCAATTGCAGAAAGGAGTAGCCCTAGCCACGAACTCTGTTGTGGATCATCTTGAAAAACGATTTTGCCATTTTCCCAAATTTGTGCATTGATAAGGTCTGTTGAATTAACTATATTACCAGGCTTTATTGCATCAGGATGGACCCAACCAGTTATGATAATCTCCCTGAGGTCATTCCCAACTTTAATTTGTTTACGTCCTTCGAGGAATAACTTCCCCTGTTCATCGACCTGCTTTACAACAGCAGTCAGCTCCAAAACAGCGTTTGCCTGACTTTTGTTGTCACGCTTATCCGTTGCTGAACCATTCGTTGGTAGATACTTGCTTAAATCAAGCCCCACAAGTTTTGTCCCCGTATTTATCGCATTTAGAAACGCATTTGTCAAAGAATTGACTTGCGATGAAGTTGAAATCCTTGGCGATTCATAGACCACGATTGTAACGTAATCTCCAACCCTGGAAGGTTTGTATGTCCCTATAAGGTTTTTAAACTGGGGATTGGTCGAAGACGTGTAAAGAGAAGTTGCGTATAGACTGGATGCCAAGAAAAATATCGCAAAAAGTGATATTATTAAAATTTTATTTGAGATGCACATCCGGAACATCTTCTTCATCTTTACTTCACCTCCAACACAATTACAGTTCCATCTTGTTGAACAGTTCCTTTTATGATACTTCCATTATCTAGATTCTTCACAGATATGACATTCCCAACATAGCCGTGCTCCAACGCTTGGGCAAGAACAGAAACTGTGACACCTCCCACAATACTGTAAGCTTTTACAATCTGACCTTTTATAACAGTGGGAACATCTTTTGTATATCGCATATCGAGTATTTCACCCTTTATAAAGACCTTGTCTGCAAGCAAAGGCAAATCTTCTTCAAAAATAGGAACTTTGTTCAATGCCAGTACATTCTTTTCGTTATAAACCACATCTTTAACCCCAATTATTTCTCCCCTTTCTATCTTTCTACCTGCAACTGCAACTTTCCTTAAAAGAATCGCTTCATACATGAGAGAAACATATCCAACCGTTCGGTTACCTTTCCTCAGCGTAACTCTGACGAATGGAGAACTCTTATTCGACACTTGAACAGAAATAGAATAATTATCATGCTCTATGATTTGTCCAACTTGACTTTTCAACCTGAACTGCGTTCCTTCTGGATACCGTTTTGAAAGTTCACTCAGCACAATACTGTTTATATTATCGACAGTTAAAACCTCGCCGGTAGCACTTTGAAGGGCACTTTCCTGTGGTTTAGCTTCAATTACAATTGGAACGTTGTCTATTTGAGCTTCAACGTTACCAACACGCTTTTTGATTAAATTGACAAGATAACGCTTATTTAAAGAAAGCGAACTATTAACAGGCACATATGCAACGATTATCTTTTCAAGTAGCTCTTTTGGAACATCGGTTTGAGAAGCTTCAACAAGCTCGAGCATAGTCACAGGTCCTCCGGAAGTTGTAACGGAGGATTTGAATGAGACGGAGTATGAATAACTTCTAGATACGATGAATAAGAAGAAAAATATTATCGCTATTAATAAATTTATACGAGTCACTACTTTATCACCTCAGTTACTTGACTTAAACTCTATTTATCATTCCATAATAAACTTTGAGGATCCTTAAATAAAAAAAGCGCACACTGAGTGCGCTTCTGCTGGTTTCACAGAGCAGCGTATCACACATCCAAATCAACTAAACTCAGCTGTCTTGCATGTCTCATAATGTATCCTCTGCGTTCTTCTGCATCTTTACCCATAAGAATTTCAAAGAGATTGTCCGCTTCTTCCGCATCTTCTATTGTTATTCGAATTATCTTTCTGGTCTTTGGATTCATAGTTGTCTCCCAAAGTTGTTCTGGGTTCATTTCTCCAAGACCTTTGTATCTTTGTATTTCATACCGTTTTCCGTTTATGCTCGCAAGCTTTGCCTTCAGTTCTTCATCGGAATACAGGTAAACAGGCTTTTCTCCACTGACTGTTAGTTTATAAAGTGGAGGCATTGCAACGTATATTCTTCCGTTTTCAAGTAAAGGTCTCATGTACCTATAAAAGAGTGCCAAAAGTAGTGTTCTAATATGTGCACCATCGACGTCAGCATCGGTCATTATTATTATCTTTCCATATCTCAACTTTGATTCGTCAAAATTATCTCCGGTCCCGGTTCCAATAGCTGTGATTATATCTCTAATTTGTTCGTTTTTGAGAAGTTTTAGTTCATTGCTTTTCTCAACGTTAAGTATTTTTCCTCTCAATGGCAAGATTGCTTGGAAGTTCCTGTCTCTTGCCTGCTTAGCACTTCCACCTGCTGAGTCACCTTCAACAATGAAAAGTTCTGATTCTTCCAAGTTTTTGGTTATGCAGTCTGCAAGCTTTCCAGGCAATGTCGATGCACCAAGACTACTTTTTCTTTTTACAGCCTCTCTTGCACGTTTTGCAGCCTCTCTTGCCTCACGTGTTTGCTGTGCCTTTTGGATTATAACCTTCAAGACAGACTCGTTAACTTCAAAGTAATCTGTTAGCTTGTCCCTAACAACTTTTGCGACAGCATCTTGAACTTCTTCGTTACCAAGTTTGGATTTCGTCTGTCCTTCAAACTGAGGTGTTCCCATCATCAAGACAGCTATGACTGCCGTCATCCCTTCACGCAGGTCTTCACCTTTGAACGGTTCACCTTTTATCATATTTTTCTTCTTTCCAAGTTCGTTAACAACTCTTGTGAAAGCTGTTTTAAAACCTGTCACATGTGTTCCACCGTCGACGGTCTTTATGTTATTCACAAACGAGATAATCTCCTCAGTATCACCATCGGTATACTGAAAAGCTATTTGGACCTGAGTATCTTGGACACTGCCTTCTATGTAAACTACTTCGTGGAGCGTTTTTTCTCCTTTGTTTAAGTAGGATACAAATTCTTTCAATCCTCCTGAGTAATGAAGGGTTCTCTGGATATTGTTTCTCTCGTCAATAAATTCAATAGTGACATTTGGATTTAAAAATGCCAAGTCTCTAAGTCGTGTGAGTATCGTGTCTGAATCGAATTCAACGGTTGTGAATATAGTTTTATCCGGTTTGAATCGAACTATCGTTCCACGTTTCGTAGTTTCACCAATAACCTCTACTTCTGTTACTTTTTGACCTCGTGCGTAGCGTTGGCGGTAGATTTTACCATCTCTGTGAACTTCAACTTCCATCCATTCTGAAAGTGCGTTCACAACGGAAGCACCAACACCATGTAAACCTCCGCTAACTTTGTAGCTCTCTTTTGAGAATTTACCTCCAGCATGAAGAGTGGTCATTACGACTTCCAGTGCACTGGTTCCTGTTTCAGGATGTATATCAACAGGTATTCCTCGCCCGTTGTCTTCAACTTCAACAGAACCATCGGCCTTTATAGTCACTTTAATTTTGTCACAGTAACCTTGAATGGCTTCATCTATACTGTTATCAACAATTTCGTACACAAGATGGTGCAAACCTGTCTTCCCCGTAGACCCGATGTACATACCGGGTCTTTCGCGAACAGGCTCAAGACCTTTCAAAACCTTTATGTTTTGTGCAGTGTATTGATTTGTCATTTCTTCTTTGTTCACAACGTTATCCACAATTGCCACCTCCAATTTAAAAAACTCTTCTTAACCCCTACGTTCAACTTCAATCTTCACATCTGAAATTGCCAGCCCTAAGTGCTGTTCTATCCTTTTTTTGACCTGACGTTTCATCTTCCTTAGTTCATTAACCCACATTATATCGTCACACACAACCGTTACTACCCCTGAATCGAAGTTTTTGAAAGCGCAGTGCTTTGAAATTGCACTGCCGAGTATCTGCATAGTTCCATCCTCCAATAAAGACATGATAAGCAACTTTCTAAAGAATTCGTTGCTCTTTGCTAAATCTTCAAATACTCTTTTTAGAGTAAGCATTTTACATACTCCTCAAATTCTTTGGCTAGATTCTCAGAAAGGCTTGTACTAAGAGTTTTTAATGTGCCAATCTGATGAACTGGAACAATACCTCTGCTTGTGTGTGTTAAGAAGACTTCGTCAGCGTAGAATATTTCATATGGTTCGACGTATCTTTCTTCGACACTGTATCCTTTTTCTTTTAAAAATTTTAACACATACATACGTGTAATTCCGTCCAAAATACCAGAATCTAATGATGGGGTTACAATCTTATTGTTCTTCACTAAAAACACGTTACTAAATGTCCCTTCACAAAGTTGTCCTTTACTACCAAGTAAAAGCACATCGTAATTATCACCTTTTGTAAGTCTTGCAAGGTATATATCTGGTCTTCCTATAGATTTCAAATCTGGAGGGATGCTACTTGCATCCGCTCGTCGGACGGTTGTGAAATCTATCTTAACGTAATCAATTTCAAAATCTTCGGTAGATTCCTGAAGAACGTAACTAATCAATCTACCGTCGTATACGTATACTACTCTTATTCTTTCTGAAAGATTGTCGTATATTAGCTTTTCAAACTCCTTATAAGTAGGAGGTTCTATCCTTAAGTATCCCAATGATTTACAGAGTCTACGGTAGTGTTCACTAATCGCAAATGGTTTTCCATTGTAACTCCTAAGAGTTTCGTAAACAGCTATTCCCCTTGTTAATGCTTCAAGAATTTCACTCGTTTGATGCGTGCTTTTGAACAACCTTCGACACCACGCCTTCGTTTGTAACAGAACATATCTTTACTTTTGAGAATTCTCCTGTAACACCACAGTTACTTTCGTGGAGTAAGTAGTATTCATCATATCCATAAGCAATTCCATTCTGGACACCTTCGACCAATACGATGGTCGTCTTACCTACAAGCTTCTTTCTATACTCGTATGCAACATTATCTGCGTGCTTGATAAGAATCTCTGCACGCTCTTTCTTGATATTTCCTGGAATTTGGTTTTCAAAACGTGCAGCAGGTGTATTAGGTCTTTGCGAATACCTAAAGGTATGGACTTTGCTGAACTCTACAGTTTTAACAAAATCTAAAGTTTCTTTGAATTCCTCTTCTGTTTCTCCAGGAAAACCAACCATTATATCGGTTGTGATAGAGAACAATGGGTCAAATTCTCTGAGTTTGAGAACTCGAGAGATGAAATCATCCGCCGTATAGTTTCTACCCATCCTTCGCAACACACTTGTGCTTCCACTTTGAGCAGGGATATGCAAATGATTACAAATTCTCTCTTCTTGAGCAATAACTTCTATCAACTCATCTGTCAAATCCTCAGGATTTATCGAGCTCAACCTAATTCTGAAATCCCCTTCAAGCTTTGCAATCGTTCTGAGTAATTGTGCAAGATTTAAACCTAAATCTGCACCATATTTTCCTAAGTTTAAACCTGTTATCACTATTTCTCTGTGTTTTTTGCTAACAAGCTTTTCTATCTCTTTGACGACAACTTCCAACGGTTTGCTTCTAATCTTCGTGCCTCTCAGAGAACGTATAACGCAGTATGTACATCCATTGTTACAACCATCTTCAACTTTCACAAAAGCTCGGGAACGCTCAGTTACCGAGTTTTCAACAATTTCAAACGATATATCATCCTCTTCCCAGTAACGTGAGTTGAAATAACCGCCTACTTCGTTTATAAAGCTCAGTATACGCTTTTTTTCAAGGTTTCCTAACACTAAGTCTACACCCAGATTTTTGTATTCTTCAACTGTTCTGGGAACTTGAACATAGCAACCTGTGAGTATTATTTTAGCATCTGGATTGAGCTTTCTTAAATGCCTTACTGTTTGTCTAACTTTTCTCTCTGCTTCGCTTGTGACAGCGCAACTGTTGAGTATATAAACCTCTGCTCCCCTGTCTTCGCCATAAAGTACCACATAACCCGCGTTTTCAAGCATTTCTATCATTAATTCACTTTCGTATTGATTAATCTTGCAACCATGAGTAATTACCGAAACTCTCATCAGCGTTTCACCACTCCTGTTCAATCAAATGTTTTTACCTAACTTCCTCGGGTATCTCAGTATTAATAGCTCTCTGCAAAATTGCAACTCTTGTAACATAACCAAGCAGTACGTTGTTCGCATCAACAACAGGAATCATCTTATAGCCTTTCCTCATTATCATATCTGACACATAAAGCAACGTATCGCCAGGTTTGACGGTGAATACAGGCTTTGTTGCGTATTTACCAATGGGCTCCTTGGCTACCTTCTTCAAATTTTTTATGAATAAGTTCGTGTCTGGCAAAAACGCTGCTGTTTGAAGTAAATTAAAATAGCTTGGTAAACACGCCTTGATTATATCATCTTCGCTTACAAATCCGACAACTTTCAAATCTGTGTCTACAACGCAAACACCCGATAGTCCAGTTTTGTTAAGTATTTCTATAACCTCTTCAACGGTGTCATTTTCGAAAACGAAAGTTAAATCGTAGGTCATGAAATCCTTAACCTTGAGATTCTGCATGTTATTCCACCCTCTCAGTTGTGATATGGGCTAGGAATTCTTCAATTTGACCTACTGATGGAGGTTCTTTACCCAAATAACTCGTCTTTGCAACGGCCGCCGCGTAACCATACCTTGCCATATCAAGACAACACTTGTTTTGAAGACGCGCATACACCATTGCAGCAACAAACGTGTCTCCGCTACCAAGTAGGTATGAGTGGTCTATCTGAATTTTTGGTGAGAACTTCCAAACACCGTCTTCGTTTGCAACAAAATCGTATATCGTTTTGTATGACAATATAACCAGTCTTGCTCCTTGTTTAACAAAGTCTTTCGCTGCCCTTACATACTCCTGCTCGGTGCTCAAAATATTTCCAAGCACTTTTTCACTTCTTCGCATGTCGTATTTCAGAACGTCTGGAAATGCAATTTTTATGGAATCGGCTATAATCTCATCGCGCGCTTCCCAAAAAACAAATTTATTGTATTTCTTTGCTATCTTCGTCAGCTCGCCGTAGATACTGTTTGGCACACCTCTTGGAATGCTCCCTGAAATCACAACTACCTTTACCTTCTGCACCAGCACTTCGTATCTTTTTATAAACTTTCTAACGTCTTCCTCACTTACAGTCGGACCTTCCGAGTTTATCTCTGTTAGTGTATGGTTTACTGTATCCTCGATAGCTATATTCTCACGAGTTTCGTCGTTTATCCTCAAAAAACTTGTGGTTATAAGCGTACTTTTCTTCCGTAACTCAGAAAGTAATACATTACCAACATAGCCACCGAGAAAACCTGTTGCAATAGAACTAACACCGTAATGAGACAAGATAACAGCAACATTAACTCCCTTTCCACCAGGGCTCATTGTATTTTTTTCATTCGGAACAATATTCATTTTGTCGATTTTAAAATTGTCAATAACAAATTCACGATCCAAAGCTGGATTAAGACATACAGCCAAAACTTCCATAATTCATACCCCCAATACATACTCTTTGGGATCCCCGTAGAACTTTACCTGTCCGCTTTTCATCACAATGAGCACATCACCTAAACCTATAAATCTTTTCAGTGTTCTTGTCGCCAATATTATAAGCTTGTATTCGGAAAGTCCTTTAAGCATTCTTGTAACTGATTCTACATGCTCGTCATCAAGATGGTCGAGCAAACAATCGAGTATAAGTATTGAAGATTGTCTAAGAGAGGAAACAAAAAGAAGCAGTCCAATTTTTTCCAGCACATACAAAGAAGAAATTGGTGTTTTTTCGAATTTATAAAGAGCCTTTAACACTCCAAAATTATCAAGCTCTCTAGCGTGGTCTTCTATTTTGAATTTATAACTCGAACCAAAAACTAGTCTAATGAGTTCTTTGAAGTTGAGATAATCAAGCGATTCGAGAAAGTTTGTATCCAAGTAAGTAACTATCTGCCTAACTTCTTTTTCATCCATTTGAAAGATGCTTCGGTCATCAAAATATACGTTCCCTGCGTATTCTATATTTGGGTAAACTTCTTGGTTCAGCAGGGCAAAGCTCCTGAGGAACGCGGACTTACCGGAACCCCTGGGACCATACAAAACTGCAAGTTGACCGACATTGAGAGATACATTCACATTTTCAAATAGCACACTGTCTTCTACTTTCGCACCAAATTTTTCACAGGTTACATTTGTTATCTTACTTTGAGTCTTTCTTTTTCTCATGCTTCTTCACCGTGTCCTTTAATCTTTCCTCCAGTTCTGATTTTGCTTTTTCATCACCCAAGTTGGCAAGCTTTATCAGTTCGTATTGAGAAAGGGTTTTTTCTTTCTTCAACTTGACGACCTTTTGCACTTTACCAGCTCCTTTTGATTAGTTCTTCTTTTTTTGTATTATACCATAAAACCCAGGTTCTTGCACCGACCGACAGATTAACATTCTTAGGCTCAGGTTAAGAAAGGTGAACAAAAAGTAAAAAATGGGCTACGCAAACTGTAGCCCATTTTAATACTGTCTTTTTTCGTTACGTTTTGCTTTTTGCCCATTCGTGTTGTTTTATGCTTGCTGTTTAATAAACTCTCCCAATCTCCTCATGCCCTCTTCTATCTTTTCAACTGATGTAGCAAAACTGATTCTCACAAAACCTGGCATTTCAAACGCACTACCTGGAACTGTTGCAACTAATTTTTCTGAAAGTAGCCGCTTACAAAATTCTTCATCGCTACCATCAACTTTGAAGAAAAGGTAAAACGCACCTTTTGGCTCAACAAATTCTAATCCGTAGTCTTTTGCAAATTTCAATACAACCGCTCTTCGCTTTTTGAATTCTTCAATCATGGGGGCATTATCCGTGTTACATGCCTCTATTGCCGCGTATTGAGCTGGGGTATTTATATTCGAACTAACATGACCCTGGATTTTGGAAATCCTCTTTTTTATCTCTTTGTTCTTAGTTGCCGTGTAACCTACACGCCAACCTGTCATCGCGTGGGATTTACTGAATGCGTTGACGTATATAAGTAGTTCATCCTTTACAAGCCCATACATAGAAATGTGTTTTCCTTCGTAAACAAGGTCATCGTATACTTCATCACTAATAACAAATATATTTCTCTCATTCGCTATCGTTGCAATGAGTTCGAGCGTTTCCTTATCATAAATGCCACCCGTTGGATTGTTTGGTGAATTCACGAGTATGGCTTTGGTCCTCCCCGTTACGTGTGAGATAATTTCCTCCTTTGTAGGGATAAAACCGTTTTCGAATCTCGTTCTAACAATCACTGGTTTACCTCTTGCTATCAACACTTGCGGAACGTAGCTAACCCATAATGGAGCGAACATCAAAACTTCATCGTTCTCTTCAAGTATTGCAGAAAAAGCGTTGAAGAGTGCCTGCTTGCCTCCGTTGCTAACAACAATTTCATCGGGAGAGTATGATACACCCTTCTTTTCTTTCAAGTATTTCGATATTGCTTCGCGTAGCTGAGGTATACCGTTACTGTCTGTGTACTTTGTGAACCCTTTTTGCAAAGCTTCAATAGCTTTATCAACTATATTTTTCGGTGTTGGAAAATCTGGCTCTCCAACGGTAAAGTTAATTACGTCTTTGCCTTCGGATAAGAGTTTTTTTGCTAGTGCATCAATCTCCAGTGTTTTTGACGGTGCTATACATTCTGTAGGATGCATTTAATAACACCACCTAATTTGCACGTTTTGTGTGTTTTGATGTTTGACTTACTCTCTTACTTTTTGTATCTGAATATTGGGAATTTCGTTGCCGAGACATCATCTAACCTTTTAACAGGGGTTGTGTATGGAGCCTTTTTAACAAGTTCTGGATTGCTGTGAGCTTCTTCGTAAATTTTTTCCATGATTTCCACAAACCTGTCAAGAGTCATTTTGCTTTCGGTTTCCGTTGGTTCTATCATCATCGCTTCGTGAACGATAAGTGGGAAGTAAATAGTAGGCGCGTGCATTCCGTAATCAAGTATTCTCTTTGCAATATCTAATGTCTTCACACCTGTTTTCCTTGCGAATTCCTCGTTGTCGATTACAAATTCGTGCATGCAAATTCCATCGTATGCAACTTTGTAAAGCCTTGAAAGCTTCTTCCTTAAATAATTTGCGTTTAGAACAGCCATTTCACTTACGTGTTTTAGTCCTTTGTTTCCCATCGTAAGGATATACGTGTATGCTTTAACCATTACTAAGAAATTACCGTAGAAGCTACGCACCATACCTATGGATTTTGGTAAATTGTAGTCCAAATCATATCCATTTTCCGTCTTTCTCACAACGGGCACGGGTAAGTAAGGTGCTAAATGTTTTTTAACACCTATTGGACCACTTCCAGGTCCACCCATGCCATGTGGTGTGCTGAACGTTTTGTGGAGATTTAGATGAACAATATCGAATCCCATATCTCCAGGGCGGGTTCTACCCATAATTGCATTCAGGTTTGCTCCATCGTAGTAAAGTAGTGCACCAGCTTCGTGTGCCATCCTTGCTATTTCAAGTATGTCTTTTTCAAAAAGACCCAATGTATTCGGGTTTGTAAGCATTATTACAGCAACGCTGTCGTCCAAGTGTGCTTTCAACTCATCGAGGTTTACACATCCATCTTCGCCAGATTTTAATTCAATAACCTCGAATCCTGCCATTGCAGCAGATGCAGGATTCGTTCCGTGCGCACTATCTGGAACAAGCACTTTTCTTCTCTTTTCAAGCTCGCCTTTATCTTCAAAATAAGCCCTCGCAACCAAAAGCCCTGTCAGTTCTCCATGTGCACCTGCTGCTGGTTGGAGTGTCATATCATCGGTTCCTGTTATCTCACAAAGCAGTTCCTTTAGATGTCCCATGAGCTTTATCGCACCGGTAATTGTTTCCCTTGGTTGGAACGGATGGAGGTTTGTAAAGAGTGCTGCCATGTCTTCGTTTATCTTTGGATTGTACTTCATTGTACAAGAACCAAGAGGATAGAAACCTCTATCAACAGAATAATTCTTAAGTGCAAGGTCTGTGTAGTGCCTTACAACATCCACTTCGGATACTTCAGGAAGCATTGGAGGTTTTTTCCTCAGTAAGTGTTCTGGGATTTCACATTTAACTTCTTCGATATCGTAAACAGGTAATTCGTAACCTTTTCTCCCTGGAACGGATTTTTCAAATATTGTCATTTTGACATCACCTCAACAAGTTTCATCATGGATGTCCTGGTGTTAACTTCCGTTGCACACACAAGCGCGCTCGGTCCAAGTGATTTGTATACCCTGTCTATTGGTATCGGACCGAGTATACCTTCCTTAACCATAGCATGCCACTTTTCCCTATAATTCTCTGGTACCTTAATCACAAATTCGTTGAAGAATTCACCTTTGAAAATCCTCTGGAATCCTTTTTCTTCGAGCATCTTGGCAAGAACGTGCGCGTTGTTGTAAGACCTCCAAGCAACTTCCTTTAGCCCTTGTGGTCCCATCGTGGAAAGATAAATTGCGTTAATTAAAGCTATATATGCCTGGTTGGAGCAGATGTTAGATGTGGCTTTTTCTCTTCTGATATGCTGTTCTCTTGTTTGAAGTATCATTACATAACCTTTCTTACCCTCTATATCTTTTGTTTCTCCAATAAGCCTTCCAGGCATCTTCCTTACGTGTTTTTCAAGTGTTGTGAAAAAGCCTATGCCTGGTCCTCCAAGGTTTGGAGTAACACCAAGCGCTTGCCCTTCACCAACAACGATATCAGCTCCAAACTTCCCTGGTGCTTCCAGCAACGCTAAGGATACCGGTTCCGCCACAACTATGAACACAACATTCTGAGGCACAAGCTCCCTGATAGTTTTTAAGTCTTCAATAACTCCAAAGAAATTTGGATACGCAACTGCTACCGCTGCAACGTCCTCGGAAAGCAAATTCTTCAAGTTGTTAATATCTACTTTTCCAGTCTCATCGTATTTAATTTCCAAAATTTCAATCCCCTGAGGTTTGGTGTAAGTCTTGGCAACCGTTCTGTATTCGGGGTTTATTGACTGTGCAACAAGCATTTTGGTTTTTCCAGTTATTCTTGTTGCCATCAACAAGCTTTCTGCAAAGGCACTCGCACCATCGTACATGGAGGAGTTCGCCACTTCCATGCCTGTTAATTCACACATCATGGTTTGGTATTCAAATAACATTTGGAGGGTGCCTTGAGAGACTTCTGCCTGGTAAGGAGTGTAAGCGGTAACGAAGTTAGGATTTGAAGCCAAGTGTTTAACGACCGTAGGAATGTAGTGGTAATACACACCTGCGCCTAAGAAGACGTTCTCAGGGTCAAACGATACATTCTCTTTAGCCAAGCTTTCGACTATTTTCCTTACTGTAAATTCATCCCTACCTTCGGGTATGTTGTAACCATCTATTGTTTTGGGCACATCGACGAACAAATCATCGATACTGTTAACACCTATTTCTTGGAGCATTTGTTTGATTTCTTCCTCAGTGTGCGGTATGTACCTGTGCACGTAACTCACTCCCTTCTAACTTCCTGCTCGATTTCAAATTGTTTACTTTCGTGACCTTACACTACCACGATAGAATGGAGTTTTAACAACCGTTCCGTCTACATATTTGTCTCTTATTAACACCTGAACAATATCTCCAAGTTTGATATTCGCATCTACAAGAGCAAAGGCTATTGGCTTGTTCAACGTTGGGGAGAACGTTCCGCTTGTTATGTAACCTACTTTTTGCCCATCTTTGTAAACTTCCATGCCATGTCTTGGGACAAGCTTTGATTCGAACGTCAACCCTCTGAGTCTTCTTTTTAGTCCTTCCTCTTTTTGTTTGAGTAACGCTTCCTTGCCGTGGAAATCACCTTTTTCAAACTTTACTGCCCAGGAAATTCCCGCCTCGAGTGGTGTTACTGTTTCATCCATATCGTTTCCATACAACAAAAGCCCTGCTTCAAGTCTAAGAACATCTCTTGCACCCAACCCAGCTGGTTTTATACCAGTCTCAAGTAATTTGCGCCAAACAAAGGGTGTCTCGTTGGCAGGTAGGTAGAGCTCAAAACCATCTTCGCCTGTGTAACCAGTTCGTGAAATAATACCTTTCACTCCAAATATTTCACCTTCTGCGAAGGAATAAAATCCTATATCTTCGAGATTAAGATTTGTATGTGGTTGGAGTTGTTCTTGGGCTTTTGGACCTTGAACGGCAATCAGACCCGTCTCGTCCGATATATCTTTAAGGGTAACGTTGAATTTCTGTGCCAGGTTCGATAAGTGATTGAAATCTTTCGTTATATTCGCTGCGTTCACTACGAACATAACCTTATCAGGTGCAATTTTGTACACAAGTAAATCATCTACGAATCCACCCTCTTCATTACACATTGCTGTATAGATGACGTCTCCAAATCCAATCGAACCAAAATCGTTAGTTACTACATAATTTGCAAAGTTTATAGCATCTGGTCCTTCACACAAAAATTCTCCCATGTGAGAAACATCAAACATTCCAACTTCTTTTCTTACCATGTTTACCTCAGCAACAATTCCCTCGTATTGCAATGGCATGTAATAGCCTGCAAATTCTACCATCTTTGCTCCTAACTTTACGTGGTCTTCATACAACGGTGTGTATTTCACCTTAGTTCCCTCCTTTTGAAGTAAATTACAGGCTTCATCGTAATACTCCTCAGGCACTAATACCTCGCATTGAGCACTACTTCCAAAAATCGGATGAACAAACACGTCCGTCTTTTGAATAATCACCGGGATACCATATGCCTCTAAAAACTTCTCAACAAGTTTTGCTTCTATTTCGCCTATTGTACTTTTGATTATCTTCCACATGACTGACACCATCTCCAGAAAAGAGTTAATCTTCTCCTCAAAATCTATTTTAGTTTGCAACTCTAAGTTTTTCAAAACACCCTTATTCTTCCCAGTAACGTTTAGGAACGATTTTTAAGTGTGAAGCGTCTTTTTTGTATCGTCCCACCTTCGCACACGGTCTTCCGTTAACTTCCACAATGTCTGCAGTGATATCTATTTTCTTCTTCAAAAGTTTCGAGCCAACACCGTAGACATCTACAGGAACCCCTAATGATTCAAAGAGTTTTATCTTTTCCTCGTCAAACCCACCTGAGACAACTATCTTTAAATCCTTTAATCCGACCTTGTCAAATTCATTTCTTGCCTTCCAAACAAGTTCAGGACACACACCAAACGATTGAGGACCGATTGGAGTAACTGATTTATCTCTTAGATTTCCCGAAGTGTCGAATCTAACTCCCCAGATTTTGTTTTTGCCAGGTCCTATTATTGGCGATGGATCCGTCTCTCCAAGGATGAAAGGTTTCCCCATCACGTGTTCGTAATGCTTTTTAACAACTCTGAACGTTGTCCCGATAACATCGTTGTCCCAGTCTACAAGGACTATCCTGTTCACATTTTCCGGCATGTATTTGTCAAATGCAATAGCTGCGTCTTCAGTGCTACCATCGTATGCTGCGATTAATGCGTGTGGTATAGTTCCCATGGATTCAACTCCCCAGTAATCCGCGTTCGCATCGGTCGATACCCCGAACGCACCTGCTTTAAGCGCAGCGTATCCATCCGTTGCTTGGACCCAGTAATGGTCAAAACGAGCACTGAAGAAAAGTATGGGCTTACCGTTTGCAGCTTCAACAACTTTCCTAACAGCAGTCGCTGTGCTCGTTGCGCGGGCTATGACTCCAAGTAAGACGGTTTCAAGGTAACCAAAGTAGACAGGGTCACCTTCGATAGTCATCAGTGGCTCACCTTCAGGAACAAATTCACCATCGTAGACTGCTCTCACTTCTATCTCATCCCACTTATCAACCCAAAGGTCGTTCAATTTCAACCTAATGTCCCATTTCTTCCTTGTAAGTTCTACAATCTCTTCCACATTTCCTTCAACAGATAAGCTTTGCATCGCTTTGTCAAGGCTGAGAATTTCGTTGTAGAGTTCTTTTGCCTTTCCTTCATCTTTGTAATACCCTGTGCAATACCTAAGGATAGCCAACGCTTCATCAACTCCGCAAACTATTGCGTTGTCACGTGGAAAGAATTGGTAATACACTCTTGGGTGTCTGTTGTCCTTCTTTAAAACTTCAACGTATCTAGTGAAGTATTTGTCCGAATAATATCCCATCCTTATTCTATCAATAGGAACTTTAAAGACCTTGGGATGTAATCTTTTAAAATTCGTATTCTTCTGCTCGCTCATCGTCTTACCTCCCTTTCAGAACATTGCTTGTTTTGTAATCGATACAAACTCTGCATAATGTACAACGCTCACGACAATCTATGGTAGTCTCACCTGAAAAGTATTTCTGATACTCGCTCCAAAGGAAGTTTTTATCAACTCCGCTATCGAGATGGTCCCACGGAAAATCTTCTAATCCGTAAGGTCCCATGTAACGTGATATATCTATTTCTTCAAAAAGTTTTGACCATTTTTCGTATGAGAAATACTCACCCCATTCATCATAGTAACCAATTTTGTATGCCTTTTCAATGACTGGAAAGAGCAATCTATCACCACGAGAGAGTATACCTTCGACGAAACTTTTTTTTCCATCGTTAATGTCCAATTTTCCAAATTTTCTGTATGGATTCAATATGCCTTTCACCATGTCCATGTATTCTGGTGGTTGGAGTTTTGCAAACTGAAACGCCGTGTGTGGTTTTGGGATAAGCAAGTTTATCGATGCCGTTATGTCCATGAAACCAACTTTCTTGATAGCCTTTACAAGTTCACCTATTTCCCGTATATCTTCTTCAGTTTCACCTGGGAAACCAACCATGAAGTACAGTTTTATTCTTCTCCAACCTGCTTTCTTAGCTTCTTGAGCAGTTCTTAATATTTCGTCATATGAGATTTGCTTGTTTATCGCATCTCTCATCCTTTGGCTTCCAGCTTCAGGAGCAAAAGTTAGACCTGTTTTCCGAATTGTGGAAATTTTCTCAGCCAGTTGTATATTGAAAACATCAACACGGGTCGATGGTATGGAGAGTGATATTTTCTTCTCTTTTACATACGGAAGAAATTCATCAACTAATTCGTTAATCTGAGAGTGGTCTAACGCGGACAGCGATAATAGTGAGACTTCGTCATATCCTGTACTTTCTATTAGCTTTTTTGCAATTTCAACAACCGTATCAAAACTTCTTTCCCTCACAGGTCTATAGACATACCCTGCATGACAAAACCTACATCCACGAGTGCACCCCCTGCTGATTTCCACAACAACCCTATCATGAACACTCTCAACATGCGGAACTATTTTTCTCTCAAAATGTTTTACACTATCCAAGTCCTTCAGTATGTTCCTCTTGACTTTTGCTGGCACAAAATCGTATTTTGGCACAACCTTTCGACCAGTGTATGAATAAAAGATAGGAACGTAAATTCCTTCAATCTTTGAAAGTTCTTTTAGGCGCGTTTCTCTATCGAGTCCTTTTGTTTCTTTTACAACCCTAAGAAAATTTTTAAAATTCACTTCACCATCGCCCAAGTATACAGCATCGAACGCTTCGGCAATTGGTTCGCAGTTGAACGCTACAGGTCCTCCACCGACAACTATTGGGTCACTATCCTTTCTCTCGTGGCAACGAATGGGAATACGCGAAAGTTCCAACAGCTTGAGCACATTTGTATAGGATAATTCGTATTCAAGAGAAATTCCGAGCACGTCCATTTCATAGATAGGAGTTTTCGTTTCAAGTGTAAAGAGTGGGATGTTGTACGTTTCCATTTTTTCAATCATATCGGTCCATGGTAGAAATGTACGTTCTGCATAAACAAAATCCAGTTCGTTCGCAAGCCAATAGAGTATCTCAAGCCCATAGTGTGACATTCCAACTTCGTAGACATCCGGAAAAGCTAAAGCGACACGAAGAGTATCCTTTTTAACTTCTTTAATTACGCTGTTGTATTCTCCACCAATGTACCGTGCAGGCTTGGAGATTGTGTTTAAATGTTCAGAAAGAAATCTAAGAATTTCGTTACTCAAATGTACCACGGTATACCTCCTACAACGTCAATCTATTAGATAATTAAAAGATATAGAAATCTTCGCAACACCAGACACATTTAACTCAACCTCTGCATAATCTGCCGACTGTTTGACGATAGTTCCAGTCGTGATAGAGAGGTTTGAAATACCTTTTGCTTGTATGACCACCTTTGTAAGTCCATGCCCTTTTAAATTTAACTCTCCAGTTATATAAACCCTTCCTCCCACTTTTGTTGACTTAGTAAGTGTCCAGGAATGAAAGACTTGCCAACTCTTCGAAACAAAGACACTCCCCTCTTTGTTCAAATCAGGCATCTGCGTAACTCCAATAGGAACAACATAGTCCAGAATGTCGCCGTAAACGTATAACTCTCCGGCGGGGAGTTCTTCACCTGTTTTCAACTCAACAACGTAATCGGCAGGCTGCCAGTCGTAGCTGTAATTGTAAGTTAAATTTATTCTATTGACATCCTTTCTAGCTACCTTGATAATCTTATTTTTGATATTTAACCCCTTATCCAAGCCTTCCATGTTTCCCAAAATGAAAATCTTTCTACCAGCTGAAATTGTTTCTAGCGCCTCTACTGACTGTGCTAAAGCCATTTTGCTATAAGTCGTTGCTCTTGTTTCCTCTGGAGCCGTGGATAGAATAACATACGCCTTTTCGATAGGTGCTCTAAGTTCAAAAAACTGTTCAAGTATGTCTTTCTTTAAACTGTAGTATATCCTGTAAGAACCAGGGATTTTGAAAAGCACATCCGCCTTTTCACTGATCCTAAGAATATTTTCAGTCTTTCCTTTCTCAAGCACCTTTGCGAGTCCAAAAGCGGTATTTGCAAACATGTCGCCTGTCTCAGAAAGAAGATAGTTTTCCACTATTCTGTAAGTTCCAAGCGGTAATGTTGTAGGCAGTTCGTACTTTGTTTGTGTTACTTTTGATTCAACGTACCATTTCAATGCCGATGTTTGTAAGACCTGCCAGTTCTCCGGGATAACAAAACCATCTTCGACATCTTTGACCAGCCAACCATAATAATTGAACAAGACAAGCACATCGGCAGATAGATTGACTGAGAACACGACCAGCATAGTTGACATAACTAACAGAGTTAACAGACATCTTGACGCTTTTCGAGGAATCAAAAACCTTTTGGTCATACCAGACCACCTCTTTGTTTTTTGTTTTTAGTGTTCTTCACGCCATATACAAACTATTTGCCCGAAACCTTATTACTCATGGTAATCGAACTCAATGTAGATACTCTCTTCTCCTTCAAACTCCAACTCTACTTCCACATAGTCTGAACTTTCTTTCGTTACCTTTCCTTTTGAAACAACGAGTTTGTTTATTTCTCTGAAATTAAAAATAATCCTGACAGGTCCTTTACCCCTTAATTTTAGTTCGCCTCCAACGTAAACTCTTTTGTCAATTTTTGTGGCTTTCTTTAAAAGCCAAGAATGATACACTTGCCAACTTTTGGAAATGTGAATCAGTTCCTCTTGTTTAATATCGTCTATCACTACACGCTTGATAGGTATCGACTTCCCAAAGACGTCGGCATATACATACATCATTCCACCGATGAGTTCCTCATTTGTTTTTATCTCAATACAATAGTCCGCAGGTTCCCAACTGTAAAAGTAGCGGTAGTTAAACTCAACGATATTTAAATCCCGTCGCTCAACTATCAGCTCTTTAGCCTTTAAGTTCAATCCTTTCTCTAAGCCCTTAAGTTTTCCAAGTGGAATTAATTTTCTTCCAGTGCTCTCATCTTCACTTTCCAAGTCATCCGGGAACATCCTTGGAGCTTCCTCGGCCATGCGGAGTGCAAAATAATCTCTTTTTGACTCTCCCGGAGCATTTGAGATGATAACGTAAGCCTCCTCAACAGGCGCGTTAAGTTGAAGGTATTGTTCGAGATTATTGCCATGGAGTATGTAATAAACCTTGTAGCTTGCAGGTATTTTGAACAGTCCTTCTGCCTTTTCATCTGTTCTCAGCATTTTCCTCGAATGTGCTTTCTCAATGACTTTTGCAATGCCATATTCCAACTTTTTAAAAACCTCTCCGCTTTCGCAGATAAGATAATCCTCTTCAAGTCTATAAATACCAGGTCTTACTTCCGCTGGGAATTCATACTTTTCATCCATCTTTTCTGTCTCTAAGAACCACTGGGAAGCCGAAACGTGCAAAACATCCCAGTCGTCAGGTACGAGAAAACCGTTCTCCACCGATTTGAGTAATAAACCATATGAACTAAACATTATCAAAACATCAATCTTCTCACTGTCATCGGGACCTCCCATAAACATTCCCCCTTGGTATTTTAGACATTCACTGTTTGCGGAGCCCCGTCAAATGAATTAATGAGACATTATAAAATTAATGATACATCAGAGTATATCAGCATTACAAAACTTACTCCAACGAGTATCAGAAGCAAAATTGCCATTGCTTTCCAAAATCTCTCCGCACGATACGATGAGTAAACAGGAACTGCGTATCCAATGAGCATACCTGATAGTAACCCACCTATATGTGCTGCGTTATTTATACCAGAACCTGGTATAAATCCTAGTGCGACATTTAATATTATTATCGGCAGGAAAGCGCTACCTGTTATCGGTTTCAAAAAGAAAGGTGTATCTTTTCTAAAACCAGATGCAAAAAGTGCTCCAACCAATCCAAAGATGGCACCACTTGCACCTACCGATAGTGCATCATGGTAGAAAAAGTGAGTAGCTATATTACCAGTTATACCTGTTAAAATAAAATAGGAGAGGAAACGGTATGTACCGTAAATCCCCTCCGCATAGCTACCGAGTATGTAAAGAGCATACATATTGAACGCCAAGTGCAGAAATCCGCCATGCATGAACATTGCTGTTACAATTCTCCACCATTCACCTCTATCAACAAGCGGACCGTATTGAGCACCGAACAATAAATAAGACATCTCACCCATTCCGAAAAACGTCTGAGCAATGTAAAATGCAAGCAAGATTATGGAATCTAACAGTATGATATACCTGTATAACTGCCTTCTTGAAGCTATTTTATCAAGGAATCTGAACATAATACTCCTCCATTAAATGAAATTAAGCCAGTGGGTTGTATTTCGCAATTATCTCGTTCGTTTTTTCTTCTCTTAAACTTTCGACTTTTTGCCATACCTCATTCATAGCTGTTTTAAGCATATCGTTGAACATCTCCAAATCATCTAATAAATCCTTATCATATACGATGTCTCGTATTTGCCTATCACACGTTGCCACGATTTTAAGTGCACCACCGCCGACTTCGACCTCTACCTGTTCTTGAGCGAATGATTCTTCCAAGTTTTTGAGTTCTTCCTCCATCTTCACCTGTAGCCTCTGAAGTTCAGCAAAGTTCTTTGGAATTCCTGGTGCACCACCGCCACCACCAAGGTTTCTTCCGCCAAAGCTTTTCAACTTTTTCATACTGTTATCCTCCTTTTTGTGATTTTTAAGTAGTATTATCTGTCCGACATCTCGTATATCCTAAAGTTATCAGTTCTGAGCAACTGCTTTTTCGGGGTAACTAAAAGGACCTCTGCACCGTATTTTGGGAAAACGGTTCGCGTAAATAACCACCTATCTTCTCCCAGCACAAACGCTGCGGTTGAAAACGCATCGGCAATAACAGGGTCACTAGATATCACTGTTGCACTGATTGCTTTATTTGAAGGGTAGCCTGTTCTTGGGTCCAGTATATGGTGGTACCTCACATTATCAACGATAAAGAACCTCTCGTAATCACCACTTGTGGCTACAGAACCTTCACTCAGGTAGACTATCGTTATATTTTCTCCTGGCTGTCCTCGAGGGTCTCTGACACCTATAACCCAATTTGTTTTGTTGTATTTTGGACCAAGAATCATTATCTGACCGCCTGTTTCCACAAATCCATGACACGATTTATCGAATTCCTTAGCTATTTGGTAAGCACGTCTCAGCGCATACCCTTTAAGTATGCCACCAAGGTCTATCCATGCACCGTTCGTTTTAATCTTCTTGTTAACATAATCAATTGCTATCTTTTGATAACCGGAGTTTGAAGCTGCTTCCGCAATCTCACGGGCACTTGGAACTGTGAATGTTCCTGTTGCCTCTCTTTCTGTAAACTTGCTGAATCCCCATAGCTGGATGAGTCGTCCCAATGCAGGGTCAAATGCACCTTCTGTATCACGGGCAATTTTAAGTGCCAAATCTATCACCGATAATGTTTCATCATCAACTTCAACCCAATCTTCTGAGTGGTTCAGCTTGTATATAATAGATGACTCAATGTATGGGTCAAATTTCTTTTCTAATCGTTTCATCTCGGCAAATATCGCTTTGGAAATGGTCGAAGGATTGACCTTTGAAGAAATCCTGATGCGAACGTAAGTTCCAAATATGTAATCTTCAAAATCTGAATACTGACCTGTTTTTCCAGAAACAAAGAGCAAATAGATAGCCGCGATAATTATGAAAAAAACAATAACCGAAAATACAACGATTTTGTTGAGTATCATGATTTCTTTAGGATCTGGTTGTTGCACGTCTTACACCGCCCTTCTTCATCCAAATTTACAATCCTCACATCATAGCCTCTTCTAATTATAACAAGACTTCCGCACTTTGGACAATATGTACTTTCATATCGCTCATCCCAAACATTACCCAGGTACACGTAATTCAGATATCTTTTGGCAAGTTTGTAAGCTTCTATTAGGAATTCCACTTTCGTTGGAGGCTCACTGTATCTATATGCAGGATGGTAACGAGAAAGATGGAGCGGAATATCGCTGGATATCTTTGCCAATGCCTTGAATTCTTCTTCAAGTTCATCGAAGTTGTCGTTTCCTGATGTAACTATCAGTGTAGTAACCTCTACGTGAACACCTGCGTCATGAGCCTTTTCTATAGTCCTCAGCACATACTCATACCTTCCACCACAAACTTTTTGATAAAAATCGTTGTTAAAGGCTTTAAGATCTATGTTCATTGCATCGATGAAAGGTATCAATTCTTCGAGTGGTTGGTCGTTGATGTAACCATTTGTAACCAATACGTTCTTGAGATTTTTAGTTTTTGCCAGTTTGGCGGTCTCATATACAAACTCATACCATACTATCGGTTCGCTGTACGTGTAAGCAATACCTATGTTTCCTTCGTGTTTGTATTCTGTTGCAATATCAACTAAATCTTCTGGAGTTATCTTTTTAACGTATGGAGGTCTTTGTTGGGAAATCTCCCAATTTTGACAAAACTGGCATCGAAAGTTGCAACCCCAAGTGCCCACGGATATTATCAAGCTACCCGGGCAGAAATGGAAAAGAGGTTTTTTCTCTATTGGGTCAAGTGCTATCGAACTGACTTCACCATAGTTCAATGAATATAATTTACCATTTACGTTTTTCCTAACCTTGCACACTCCAACAGCGTTTTCTTTTATTACACAACTATGCGGACATAAACCACATCGAACCATATTATTATTTAGCTGTTCGTAAAACATCGCTTCTTTAAGCTTTATAAACTCAGGCACACTAGCATATTCGTGGATGCTCATTCATACTCACCACCTTTGTTAACTTTTAACAAATAACGTCTTAAAAGAGTTTTTAAGAGGTCTTGCATTTTGTATTATTTCACCATTTGGTAAAACGATTCTTTCATATCCATTGCCAGCTGTTGCCTTGGATATTTCACTTTTCAAAGGTTCTTCGTCAAGTACGTAATCTATTTTTAGCTTTCCCAATTCGTATGTGTTTGGGTATATTAGTGTATATTCACCGTCTGGAATATGAGCCTTAAAAACACTCCTTCCATCGGTTCCAAAGCCTGCTTTTACCGCTACATGGATGCCAAACGGTAGTCCCAAGCTATACGCAAGTGAATAAGGAGCTAATAAATTCTCAACCTTTGTTGGGGGAGTCAACGCTACCTTCAAAATATCGTACTCCATCTGGGTCCGTTCCCAGTCATCTTCAACCTTTACCTCTTCCTTTTGTATCACCTTTCCGAAAAGCTTGCTACCAATTTTAACAACCTCTGGGTTAATACCACTTTTCAAAGAGCGTAATTTTTGGATAGCTTTTCTTCTGCTTCCAAATATCTCATCGAATGTTCCTATCTTTATTAGTGCCTCTATTGTGGAAAGTGAAAACCCGGATTTCTCTACAAACTCTTCAAATGAATCGAACGTTTGAGTTTGTAGGATTTCTGCCTTTTCCGGAGAAATCCCAGGGACAACATAGAGCGGCATCACATATGTTTTTTCTTCTGCCTCTTCGGTATTTTGAGCAAGTGAAGACCCGATGTTCACCTTAGGTGGATGTATCGTGAAACCGAGTGCTTGTAAATTGTAAAGGGCTGTAGGTAGAATAGTTGTGTCGTGCTTCAGATAGATATCGTAAAAAAGCTTTGGATAATTGATTTTGAAATATGCCATGAGGTATGTAATATGCGCATACGCTACCGCGTGAGATTTGTTAAACGCGTACTCTCCCAAACTAAGTATAACTCTTGCTAGTTCTTTACCCTCACTGCCGTAAATTTCTACAAGTTTATTTGTGAGTGTTTCGTATATTTCTCTAACCTTGCTTATATCCTTTTTTGCTATCGCCTTTCTCAGTTCATCCGCCTGAACACTTGTCAATCCTGCTAAGTCCATTGCGATTTTCATCACCTGCTCTTGGTAGATGGGAAAGCCGTAAGTGTCACTTAATTGTGGGACTTTGAATTTCACCTCTTTTTTCAATTTGAGTTGCCTTATTTCTCTGGTTACACTAGCTTTAATAGGTCCTGGTCTATTGAGCGATATTGCTAAAACAAGTTCCTCAAACTTTTTGGGTTTTAAATCTCGAACAACTTGCTTAGCTATTAAACTGTCTAGTTGGAAAATATTATCCGTAAAGCCAACAGATATGTACTTGTAGGTCTTTTTACCTTCGCCGGTTTTTTCAAATTCAGGTAGCATGTCGTAAAAGTCGTTCAATTCACCATTCTTAGAAACTACAGAAAAACTCCATAATCGTTTTGCTTCTTCTTTTATGTGCTTTAAAATGGTTAGCGTCTTTAAACCAAGAATGTCGAACTTCACATATCCTAGCTTTTCCAAATCTTTCATGTCCCACTCTATCGTTTCCGTACCGGGGGCAAGAGGAAGGTCCATTGGGGTCGTTGAAATTATAACACCAGCTGCATGTGTTGTTCTTTGAACAGGAATATCAGATAGGTAATCTGATAAAGGTCCGTATTCATTCAATACCTTTTCTGGCATTGTTGCGAACGCACTTATATTGTAAACATTTGCAAATTCCCCTTTTAGAATACTTATCAGTCTTTGACGCTGTATATCTTCGACGTCTAAATCAATATCTGGATAATCTCTCCTACCCTCGTTCAAAAACCTTTCAAATAACAGCCCGAATCTCATAGGGTTTACCTTTGTAATTCCAAGCCTGTAAGCAAGTAAACTACCGACAGCACTTCCCCTTCCCGGTCCAACCTCTATGTTATTTTCCCTTGCTAAGTCCACTATACGTTTAATTGTGTAAAAATACCCCTCGAATCCAAATTTCTTGACTAATTCAATTTCGTGTTTGAGCCTGTCGTAATATTCCTTCTCGTTTTTCAAAAGTTCGAGGAGCACATCCTTTGATTTTTCATAATGTAACGTTTGAGTGCTCTTCAAATCGTATCTGAATTCGCCTCTAACTTTGAGTTCAAAATCTTTGAAATCTGTCACCAACGAAACTTTCTCAGGAGCTTTTCCAAAATATTCTACCAATGCCTTAAAATAGGACTCCTGCCCCGGCAGATAGTAAATCGGTGGCTGGGAGATGGACTCGAAGTTATGCTTAAGAAGTTCCACAAGCTTTGGAGTCCTTCCATAGGTACTGTATATGCTAAACATCTTTTTCAAATCGTTAGTGTCTTTGGCAATATAAGTCTCCGTATCAACTCTAAGTCCTACGATACCTTTCAATTTGTAAATCATAGCTGTTTCCAAAAATTTAACGACACCACAGAATGTAGTATCAGAAAGCACCACCTGGTCAAAACCGTTCTCCAGGCACCATTTAAATAATTCTCCAAATTTTATCACAGAACCTTCAAAAGAGTAAGGCGAAGCAACGCAAATAGTTATAAATCAACCACCTCAAACAATCGGTATCTCAGATATATTTTCACTGGTAAGATGCATTTAAGATTTCGCGTCTCAACTCTGGAAGCCTTGGATTTCTAAACACACCGTATCCCATCACCAGAATATCAACGCCTGCTCTAACAAGTTCTACGGCGTTTTCGTTTCCTACTCCTCCATCAACTGCTATCCTAAAGTTTAGTTCTCTTTCCTTCCTAATACCATTAAGCCTTTTTATTTTATCCATCATCGTTGGAATGAATTTTTGTCCAGAAAAGCCTGGATTGACTGTCATTACCAATATACCATCAACGTAGGGTAGTATTTCATCTAATGTGGACAACGGTGTTGCCGGATTGATAGCAATGAAAGCCTCCGCTCCCAAAGACTTTATATACTCAACCGTTCTGTGTAAATGGTAACATACCTCTTGATGGATTGTAACTCTTGTAGCTCCTTTTTCGACGAAACCTTTGATAAGTTCTGTTGGATTTGTAACCATGAGGTGTGCATCGATGGGCATATTGGTAAATGTTCTAAGAGCTTCTATCATTGGAAATCCAAAAGTTAAATTCGGAACAAAATGCCCATCCATGACGTCAAGGTGTATTTCATCTATCAGCTCCTGCACTCTTTTAACCTCTTCACTAAGGTGTGCTAAGTTGGCTGCAAGTATAGATGCACTCACAATAGCCATAGTTTATCCTCCTTTTCGAACAGTTATTACACTCATCGTGGTTATTAAATCTAAATTGAACCTTCGTGATACACATCAGAAAAATAAAACGTCATATCTTAATAGAAATCTTCCCTCTTTTCTGATATAATTATACACGTGGAAACTAAAAATACAAATATTTTGCGAGGTGAAGGTGTGTCAGTAAGGAGAATCGTTGTGCCTGATGATGTTGCTATGATAGAAGTGCTTGGACAATACGATAACAAGGCACGGTATCTGAGAAGGAGATACAACGTGGAAATCTCTGTTGTGGACAACGAAATCAGGGTGAAAGGAGAAGATGAGAGGTCGCTTGATATTGTTGAAAAGGTCCTAAGGGAAGTTATCAATATAACGCGCGATGGTCACTTACTTGACTGGACAGAATTTGAATACATTGTTGAAGAAAACGAAAAGATAGAAAATCCAAGGGAAGTATACAAAAAATCCGTTGGAAAGGTAAAAGCTAAAACAGAAGGTCAAAAAAGGTATTTAGAAGCCATAGAGAAAAATGATATAGTCTTTGCAATAGGTCCCGCAGGCACGGGTAAGACGTATCTTGCATCGGCTGTAGCTGTAGATTATCTAAAATCAGGAAAAGTGCAAAGGATTGTCCTCACAAGGCCTGCGGTTGAAGCTGGAGAGAAACTTGGATTTCTTCCTGGCGACTTGACAGAGAAAGTAGACCCTTATCTCAGACCTTTGTACGACGCACTTATTGACATGCTCGGAATCGAAAAATTCATCTCTCTTAGGGAGAAAAACGTTATAGAAATAGCACCACTGGCATATATGCGTGGCCGAACACTGAATAACGCTTTTATAATACTTGATGAAGCACAGAATACAACGTACGAACAAATGAAAATGTTCTTGACACGCATGGGGTTTGGTTCAAAAGTCATAGTTACTGGCGATATTACGCAAATAGACATAGAAGAAAGGTCAGGACTAGTAGTAGCGCAAGAGATACTCAAAGACATAGAGGGTATTGCGTTTGTTTACTTAACTGATGCTGATGTTGTAAGGCATCCTCTCGTTAAGAAGATCATAAGAGCCTACGATAACTTTGAAAGAATGGAAAAGCAAGAAAAAATGGAGAAGCAAAAGAACAAGTAGATGAATTATCAGAACATAAAAACGATGTTCATACGAGGAGAGAACGGGAAGAATGGAACAACGAACTCACAGGTCAGAAGTAATGCTAAGTGAATCTTTCATGTACGATGGAGTAATTATAGCACTTATCATAAGCGTTGCAAATAACCTTTACGACCTCGGAGTCCTTGACCTTGCAAATGAGTTCATCTTGATACTAATCATATGGTACGGCATTATAGAACATTTCATCCGAAACTCCAATGTCATCAACTTCGATATCAGGTATAGATTACTTTTCTACACGACACTGCTTGGCGGGGCTGCTTTAAATACTATAGTTTATAAAACGTACGGTATCAGCTACATACCAATCATAATTGCTCCAATGATTATTACACTTCTTGTCGACTATGAGTTCGGTGCCAGTGCCGGGCTAATTCTTTCGCTTTCAACTGCATTTCATCACCACGATTTCTTTATGTTTTTGCACCTTTTCCCTCAAGTGTTTATCTCTACATATCTCCTAAAGAACACAAAGAATAGAATCCAGGTTGCAAAAGCGGGTTTAATATCAGGTATTGTTAGCTTAGTAATGATTCTTCTACAAGAACCAGTTAGGCATTTTTACTTCTCTATGAGAGACTATATTGTGATATTCCTGAACCCCATATTCTCATCTATCGCCGTTGTTGGTATTCTGCCGTATATTGAAATAACAACACGAATTTACTCAAACATTGGGCTTGCTGAAATTGCAACAATTAACCATCCCTTGCTTAAAACTCTTTCACTACATGCACCCGGTACTTATCAACACAGCTTACGTGTTGCCGAACTAGCTGAACATGCTGCAGAAAGTATAGGCGCAAATTCTGTACTTGTCAGAGCTTGCGCACTTTACCATGACATCGGTAAGATAAGAAACCCTGAGTTTTTTGTAGAAAACTTAAAATCACCTGAAGAAAACCCGCACAATACTTTACCACCTGACGTTAGCAAGAACATCATTATGAAACACGTTACCGATGGTATCGAAATAGCTCGGAAAAACAGGTTACCCATCCAAATAGAACTAGCAATTCCTCAACACCATGGGACAAGGGTACAGAAGTATTTCTATATAAAAGCTTTGACAGAAAACCCTAATACCCCCATAGAAGAATATCGCTACCAAGGTCCCAAACCAAAGAGTAAAGAAATGGGTATTTTGATGCTGGCTGACATTGTTGAGGCAACATCAAAGAGTCTCAAAAACACTTCACTCGAAGAAATAAAAAAAGTCATAGAAAAGACTATAATAGAGCTCTTTGAGGAAAATCAGTTCGACGAAACCGGTTTAACATTGGGAGAATTAAGAGCCATAATGGACAGTTTCTTAAGTGTCTTCCAAAGCCTTTCAGTACAAAGGATAGAATATCCAACGATAAATAAAGAAATAGAAACTATAGGATAAAAAAATAAAGCAACGAAAAAATAGGATGGTGATATTCTTGGAAGAGTTAGTTAGGTTTTTCGAAGTACCTGAAGAGGTGGAAGAAATAATAAGTTCCTACAAAGAGAAACTTTCAGAAATCGTTGAAAAGGAAATTGGGAAAGTTTACATCCAATTTGTTTTCGTTGATACCGAAACAATCTCAGAGATGAATATGGATTACCGAGGAAAGGAAGGACCAACCGACGTACTAACATTTGTTTATGGGAACTCTAACAAAGAAGTTGAAAGTCTAGGCGAGAAAGAATTTGAAAACACAACAGAACCATACGCCGAAGGATATATATGCTTAGATATTGTTAAGAAAAATGCTGAGGAATACAACAATACATTTGAAAAAGAACTCTTGACGGTGGTTGTTCACTCTATTTTGCACATGGCTGGTTACGACCACGAATACGATACAACAAATGCTGAGGAAATGTTCAGAAAGCAAGAAATGTACCTTAAGAACTTGCTCAGTAAATAAACGTTAACTACTCAGCCATAAGGTTTTTGATGCCCCATTCAAGCATCTCCGCATGCTTTCGTTCGACAAAATTCGGGTCAGACTCGAGTTCATAGGGGCTGAGTTCTCCGTTTATAAGTCTTCTTATTTTATCGATGTAATCTCTCATTTTTTTCAAGCTTTCATGAGAACCATAATCACCATGTCCCGGAATTACGTACTTTGCTTGTGGCATGTTATCTAAGGTCTTCAACCATATGTTCAAATTGCTGTCAGTAACTATCTCTGGATGTATATCATTAATCACAGTATCACCTGTTATTAAGACTGATTCGCTGGGTATATACACGTAAGATGAGTCTGGCGTATGTCCTGGTCCGTGGATAAAGATTATCTTTAAGCCATCTTCGTATTCGAATCGGTCCTGAAAGAGTACATCGGGCAGTTTGGGTTCCATGTACTCAATACCCAAACTTTCAAAATACGAAGCATCAAATTGCTCCATTTTTCTTCTTGTAAGTTCGTGTGCTAAAATAGGAACGTCAAAAGCAACATTTCCGAATGTATGATCTGGATGGTAATGTGTATTAAAAACAAGACTTATATTTTTCATCGTAAAGTCACGAACGAATTTTGCAATGCTTTTTGCTTTTTCTGGGAAAAGTGAAGTATCAATCAAAACAACACCTTTTTTTCCAATGATTATCACATTATTTGCAGCTTCTTCGTGCTCGATTAAATACACATTTTCAGTAACTTTTTTTACCACTTTGCAACACCTCAATAATCATTTATCATGTTGATGATGTGTTTTCACATAAATTTTTCTCCAAAGGAGTTGGTAATTCCTTGAAAGTTTTACTATCTGGATACTACGGTTATGGTAACTTCGGCGATGAATTGATGCGATTAAGCATGGAGGATTTCTTAAAAAAATACAGAATTGACTATATCATCGCACTACCGAAAAGAGTAAATAAGGATTCAATATCTCGGTTCAATTTACTTGAACTTATTGGTGCAACTTTTGATACTGATGTTCTCATATACGGTGGTGGAGGATTACTACAAGATATAACAAGCTCAAAGAGCTTTTTGTATTACATTTCCTCGATACAAATAAGCTTTCTTTTAAATAAACCTGTTATTTTGTTTGGTAACAGCTTTGGACCTATTAAAAAGTCTTTGGATAGATGTTTGTTAAATAAAACTCTCAAAAACGAAAAGATTTATATCTTTGCAAGAGATTTAGTCTCTTACAGATTCGCAAAGCGCATTAACAAGAATACAGTACTCTCTTGCGACCCAGCCGTTAGATTTCTCAGCACGATTGACACTTTACCAGAGAAAAAATACGATTTGATTCTTGTTCCAAGAAATATTCAGAATGTTGACAAATACGACATACTGCTAAAGTATTTCAGTAACATAATTGTCTGCCCAGCGCAGAACACTGATATAAACATTGCAAAAATAGTAAGCAAAAGATTAAATGCTGACTATTTCGATAACCCTGATGATGTTAATTCGGTTTTATCATATTTATTATCGTCCAAATTTATAATCTCTGAAAGATTTCACCCCACGGTCGTTGGTGCGTATTTCGGTATTCCTTTTATTTCTCTGGAAAATTCTAAAGCGGAAAGATTCTTTAGAAAGTACACAAGCAGGAAAGAATTCTTCGCAAAAGACATGATTGACATTTATCAAAAGCTTAAAAGCGTTTCAGAAAATCCGTTGTATCTCAAAGCGGAAATGGATAAAGAGTGTGACGAGTCATTCAAAAAACTTTATAAAGTACTAATTAAAATTAAATCATTTGGGTCAACTTTTTGACATAGTACAATTAATTTTGTCCACTTGTCACTTCTAATTTTTATTGTTCCACCTTTGAAGCACAAGTGAAATGAAATGTAGTTGTTTTTTGTATTCTAAATTTTACTATTTGTTATCTTTTTTTTTGCTAAAAAAAGCGTATAATTAACAGTGACTTAAATGCTGCTGATTTCAAAACAATATCTTTGACTGCACAGAATGAATGCTATGTTCAAATTCTGTATCGGAATAATTCCTTCAGAAAGTTTTTAGTATTCGATGTAACAAATTTAAGTAACCGTTATGGAAAAAATGTGGGAACAAAAGTTCTCAAGGTTAGTTTGTTTTTTGGAAGTTTC
>CAYVMA010000049.1:0-50498 GCA_964452455.1 uncultured Fervidobacterium sp.
TTTCTTTCGTTTGCTCTTTGCTTGACTCTTCTTTAATTTTGACGAAAGCATTCACCTTTCTTGCGAAAATCATATAGGTTGTGTGTGCAACCATTCTGTCAACAGGTCTCAGTCTATTCGGGTAAGGTTTGAATTGTCGCATTAAAGATTCCCAAACTTCGACATCTATGAAAGGCAGTTCGTACATTTTTTCAAGCACCATAGAGACTTGATTAACTGTTGGACAGATTACACCTATCCGTCCGCCTCCACCTAACGCTTCCCAGCAGACTTGTATGTAGTTCTCCGGATCAGGTACGTCCAAAAGCAGTGCATCTACGTTTGTTTCGTCAAATCCGAAAGCAATATCGCGCAGTTTTAACTCGACTCTATCTATAAGTCCCCATTCAGTGAGATTTTGAGTTGCGAGTTTGTAAAAATCTTCCCTTCTTTCGTAAGCGTAGACTTTTCCTTCGTTTCCCACAAGCCTTGCAATCGCTGCGCACATAGCACCACTACCAACGCCGGTGTCTATAACCCTGCTGCCTGGTTTAATGTCTAGTTTCATTACAATATAGCTCGAATCCTTGGGATAGACAATTTGTGTTTTTCTTTTCATTGAGAATATGTCATCGATGTAAGTGGGTTGTAAGAGGTAGTAGGATTTGTTTGTTTTTCCTATAGTAATTACATCCCCGTAGTTTTTTCCAATAATTGTATCAAATTCGACAACGCCAAGGTGGGTTCCTTTCTTTTTTCCCGCTTCAACTCTGACAAGGAACTTCGTTCCATCTTCACCATATAGCAAGACTCTGTCTCCATCCTTTATCAATTTATTCACACCTGCCTTCTTTTTTCAATCACTGTTGGTTATTTTTAATTTTAGCATGGGTGTTCAAAAGTTCAATAACTACTAATCCAGCGATTAATAGACCAAGAATGTAACTTGATGATTGTATACCAATGACATCTATGAAAATCCCTGTTAAGATGATAGATATGTATACCACAAGAAGATTTACTGGGTGGATTTTAAATCTGTTCGTTTCATTATTCGAATTGTATTCTGATAGAAATCTCACTATTCCCGGAAGGGTAAAACCAAGGCGTTTTTGTATTTGGTGACAGATGAAGAAACCAACCAAGAAAACAGACGTAAATAACCAACCTGTTGTTGGAAATATGAAAGTTGTTGCATAAATAAAGAATGCAAGCGCAATAGTCACAGGACCCAATAGGTCGAGCTTCTTAGAATAATTTTTGAAAAAAGTAACTAAAATTGTATTTAAAACATAGCCTAAAACAAAGAAATATAAGGCTTTAGCAGACGCAAATTCGGCAGGTATACCTTTACGGATATTTAGTTGATACCACGCATGCAAAGGTAATAGGAATTCTATCTGGTAAAGAAACACCTTTGCAAGTCCCTCTGTTACAATTTGCTGGGGACTAAAGTTCAGTTGTTTCCAAGAAGTTTTCTTTGCTTGGAATTTATCGTATATTTCTGTTTTTTCACTGATAGTAAGCTTTACTTTGTATTTCTTATCTTCAACTATCAAAAACGCTACAGCAAAGACGGAAATGAAGAATAAAAGACTGACGTGCGAGACTATTTCGCTATTTGAATCCGTTGTGAAAAGTCTGAATGAGTTACCGTATGACCAAAGAGCGCCAAGGATACTCCAGAGCATGGGTTGAATGCTTAGTAACCTTTGGTTAAAAAAGTTTTTCTTATCTTCCAGCATTCCAAGTAAGGATAGTGCATAAATAAACAACGAAAAGTTGAAAGTTATCACAATCAAAATGAGACCTAGCAAATTCTGTCCAACTGTTAGCAAGTTAGAAATTGTGGAAAGCAAAAAGGCAGACATTGTTCCAAACACAAGTATGTATGGTGTTCTTCGACCTATAGCTGTTCTTGTTATTTCAAAAAGGAAGAGTATTTTATCTTTTAGGAAAGCGAGTAGTATCAGCTCCGAATAAAAGCTTCCAAGCAAAATCGACTTGGGAATAGAAGACCTCAGCAAGAAGTTGAGCATTATGTAAATGTATGTTGGTATGAAAAAACCAATCCCAAAAAAGCCAAACGATAGGACGACCATGTCTTTAATATCTTCTGTCCTCAATTTTCTTAGGTTGTACCTTTCACTACCTTTTGTTGCCATCAATTACTCACCTCCGTGCCGTTTAGTTCACGGCACTGCCGTGTAACTACATTTTTGGCTTCTGAAAACATCATTTGTATCTTTCGACTGTGAATTTGTATATTTCAAAATCATCGTCAAATATCCCTGCTTTGAGTTTAGCTATGCGTATTTGTTCTTCAACTGTATCTACGCCTTCTATATCTGGCAAAAGTAATCCTCTTCTCCATCCTTTTTGAACGATTATTCCATACTTTTTTGGGTCAAGTTCAGCGATACTTCTCACCGGTTCATATGGGCTAAGAATGTCAACATTAACGATGATGTTATCAAGCTCGTAAGGTTGGACTGGTGGAAACCTGGGGTCACGAGTTGAAGCTGTTATTGCGTTGTCACGAATCTCGTATGCAAGATTTTCACGAACGGGCATGAACGTTCCAATACATCCTCTTAACGAGCCATCTGTATTGTGTAAGGTTACAAAACATCCAGCCCTTCTCTCGAATAGTTCTTTAGGTAATCCTTCGTGTGGTTCTATAATCCTTCTGTGCTTAACGTAATTTTCTATCACTTCTATAGCCCATTTTACGTAAGGGTGCTCGCCTATCATATTGGTCCCCCCTTACCACACTAATCTCGCCTTTTGATGTTAATCATGGCTTTTGTCTTTTCATAAGGTCGATTATCAACTGAACTTCTCCAACACCCATCTTCATTTTCTTGGCGATTTCAATTGGTTCCAAACCACTTAGATACATGTCGAATATTAATACTTCTTTCTTGTTTTTTGCAACGTCATCGTTATATTCGTTCTTTTCATAGTTTGCATATTCGTCAACAGTTTCTTTCATTGTTTCAAGAACACGCGTTGAGGAGGTTGATTTGTTTTTGAGAACATATCCTTGTATTAATGCCTTTTCGGCAGCGGAAAGCTCTGTATCGATGTCGGAGATCTTTTTAGTGGCCTCATTTTTGCTATTTTCTTTGAAGCTTTCGTTTTTGAGTTCTTGGTTAGATAATGTTTCACTTGAGATTTCTGTTTTTTGCAATTGGTTTTGCAACTGGACTGCTAAGGCGGCTAATGATACATACTGCTCGTTAAGGTCTTTAATCAAAGCTTTCGCTTCTTCCATTTTTCTATCGAGTTGTTCAAGTTTTGAGTCAACGAAGATTCTTACCTTTCCAATAAGTTCCACAAGTTTTTCTTCTTCCTCGTCTATTTCGCTCTTTTCTGTCTTTCTCTTGAAGCTTTCCAATATATAGGTAGCCCACGCAAACACAAGGGAACTTACTGATGCCAAAACTACAAACCAATGGAAGGCGGACATCTTTTATTCACCCTCCTTTTGATAGTCTTGGAGGGACAATCTTTTGTATCCAATTCTCGGAAATGTCTTTATATCTTCTCCACTCCAAATAATCAAGGTTCCAAGATTTTTCGTTGGTGTTGGTTCAATACTTTCAACGCGAGCATCTTCTGGCAAATGCACCTTGAACGTGGAATTCGCAACAGAATTCATGCGAATTTGTCCCATGTCAAGGATGTAAGTATCGTTTTCTGATTGCACAATACCTTTTAGAACAACCGTTTCAGTGATTTCTAAGATGTTTCCGTTGTTCTTTATATTTGACTTGAAATCCAATACTTCGATATTCTTGCCTATATCCTTTGAGACTTCGCTGAAATATTTTCTGAACGTATCGAGAGAAGTTTGGTTATACGTAGTGATATATTCCTCTTTCTTTTTCTCACTTTTGAACTTCAACCCGCTCACGGTTGTTATTGTAGCAAACTCGCTGTAACCAACTAAAACGTCTGAGTTGTAGTATTCAACAGTAAAATTAGGACTTCTGAATATCAGTGTAATCACATCGGTAATTAAAAAGAATAGGACTATGAGTATAAGTAAATAGATCACCGTTTTATTTCCCATATCAAACATCCTTTCCCTACTGGTATCATTCAATTGAAGAACCTGAGCTTATTCTTTTTGATAGCCTTTTTTCGTCAATTTTTTCGTTTAAGTCGTTTATTACTTTCATTATAGCATATATCACTATCAAAAATTCGAATCTTCCGGCGAACATTCCTATTATCAGTGTCCACATGGCTGTTAATGGCATATTTGGAGATGTAATACCACAGCTAAGTCCGACACCATCCATTGCTGAAGCAAACTCAAACATCGAGTTCAAAGCACCGTATCCGTGTAGCATGAGTATAAATGAGCCAATAACAAATGTCATCAGGAAGAGTGATACGACAAGCAAAGCTTCACGGATATTGTCGTCACTAAGGATAATTTGTTGCTCTCCTTTAAATATTATCTTTTTCCTCACCGTGCCTCTTGGCATAAGGAACCCTTTTACGCTATCATGCAGTGTGTTCAGTACGACCCAGATACGGAACTGTTTGATGCCACTAGATGTTGAGTCCATCATACCGCCAGATAGCATAAGTACTATTAGAATAAACATAAATGGCGAAAAAGCTATCCATTTCTCTTCATTTAACGGCAAGGTTTGGAAACCTGTTCCACTTACAGCCGAGACCGTTTGGAAAAGTATATACCTTAAAGCATCTCCAAAGTTTTTGTAATACTTTCCTACAGCGTAAGTAGATAAGATAATTGCTGGAACAAATGAAGAACCTATCAATAACCAAGGCTCGCCATTCTTCAAAACAGCCCTAATATTTCCTTTCCAGAGAGCGTAGTGTATTCCGAATCCAGTTGCCCCGATAATCATGAGGACTATTGTTACAATTTCTATCGCTAGGTTATTGAACTCTCCTATACTACCGTTGCGGGTAGAAAATCCACCAGTTCCTAATGCGGTCATCGTATGGTTAAGTGCCTCAAACCAATTCATCCCAGCTAATCTCAAAGCTATTGTGCCAACAACCGTGTAGGCAAGGTAAATCTCTAGTATGAGCTGGGCGGACCTTCTTATATTCGGCACAAGGTTGTCGGACCTTCCTTCTGATTTATAAAATCCCAAAGCCCTAGGGCCCAAGACCATGCCCAGCATCAAGACCGCGAAACCCGCACTACCTACGTATTGTGTAAATGACCTCCAAAATAGAAGAAGTTTAGACAATTTGGTTACGTCTGTGAACATCGTCAATCCTGTACCAGTTAGTCCACTTACTGATTCAAAGACAGCTTGAGAAAACGAAAGATTTCCTAATAAAATATGTGGGATGGCGGAAAGTAGCGAAATCATAATCCACGTGAAGACCGTAAGTACAGCACCTTCTCTATATCTTATGGTTTCTATGTCTTCAACTTTAACCGCGAAACCTGTGAAGTATATGATAAAAGAAAGCACAGCTGTAATTAAAAACGGATAAGTATTCTTGATTTCTTCTGGATAGAAGATGCAAAATACTGTAGGAACTAAAACGATGAATGCATACTGAAATATAACGAGTGTGAATGCCTTATATATCCTTAGATAGCTTTTCATCATTTAGAACAACCTCCAGAAAATTCGGTCGCTTGTAGATATGTGTTTCGTTAACTACCTCAGGAAGAAAACAAGCTGTTCATGAGCTAAAAAATGATAGAACTTCCATACGCTTTTCTTCTCGACAAACAAGGATAATCTCGTCACCGGGTTCAAGTGTAGTTTCTCCGCGAGGTATCAAGAAGCTATCGCCTCTTTTTAACCCAACTATAACCACATCCTCTGGTACACTAAGTTCCTTGATTTTTTTGCGGATGATACTCGAGTCCCAGGTTAAAGTGATTTCCAATACAACTACACCTTTGGAGAATGTCTTCTCTTCAAGGTCGCGTGTCAACTGACTTCCAAAAAGCAACGGTTCCAGATTTCTCATAATTAAGTCTGTCACACCAAGTGTTCTGATACCAAAGCGTTCAAATAAGTCGAGGTTTTCAGAGTTGTTCAATAGAGTAACCACGTTCTTTACCCCATAATACTCTTGTACCAAACGAGCGATAAAGAAATTTTTTCTGTCTCTTTCCATAAGTAAGACTACAATATCATTAGGCTCAATTCCAAGCTGGTCGAGGACTTTCTTTGATGTGCCATCCCCGTTGACGATTGTAGCGTTCAGCGTCTTCGAGTATTCTTCACATAGATCTTGGTCTTTGTTAACAAAATAGACGTCGTAACCTTGTGCTATCAATCTCTTAGCAAGAAAGTAAGGAACTCGTGCACCACCAATGATTATTATCTTCATCGTTTTTCACCAACCTTTGGTTCAACGTGTTCGAGGATGTTGTGTTCAAAGGTATCTACTGTTAAATCGATTGGTGATATTACATCAATACCGCTCTTTATGAAAAGTGGCACATTCTCCCTGTTGTTTACAAGCGAGATAACCCTGGGTATCCCAAATATCTTTGCTCCAACCAACGATACAAAGTAATTAGTTGAATCATCGCCTGTCGTTGTCACTAGTAAGTCCGCCTTTATAGCTTTTGCCCTTTCCATTGTTTCACGCTCGGTAGCATCACCTATAACTACAAAACCACCGTAATCTTCGGGCAGTAGGTTTAACGTATTGGGGTTTTTATCGACCATAGTGACGTTAAACCCTATTCTTGAGAGCCTAGTTGCCACTTCGAGACCAACCTTCCCACATCCAACCACGATAACATAAAACTTAAGCCCGACAGGTATGTTTATGTTAATCGGAGTCAAGCTCATCACCCTTTCGATATCCTTTCATGTTTACATCTAACGCTTTTGCAGCGTTTCTGTGACGTTCAGCTAATTCAGAATTTCCACGCTTTTCAAGTATTTCTGCCAGTAAATAATGCGGTATCGGTGACGATGGCATGAGGGAAAACATAGTTCTGACAAGTTGTTCTGCTTTATCCAAGTCACCAGGGAAGTTAGAATGTATTAACCCTTCAGCCTCTCTTAAGTATCTTTCAAACGAATCTTTCTTATAATCAAGCAATCCTTTTATTTTTCTTCGTAATTCATCTTGGGTAAATGGTTTAGCTAAGTAATCTATAGGATGATATTTGCAAACTTCTGCAATATTCTCCGGCGTCGCAAAAGCCGAAATAATCAATACAGGTGTAAATATTCCTCTTAATCTTAATCGTTTTATGAATTCAATTCCATCAAGATTTGTTTCATTCTCAAACCTGATATCCGTTGTGATCAAGTCGAATTTATATTTGTCACAAATTTTCAGAGCTTCCTCTGCGTTTGCTGCTTCAACAGGATTGCATTCGTAAGCTGTGGAAATCATTCGAACCAACAAATTCCTCACATGCTTTTCATCATCAACTACCAGGACATCTATCATCTTCAATCGCCTCCTTCTTTGGAAATTATACCACACCTTCGTTTTTTATGCACTTTCCATGGTAGAATAAGAAAAGCTTCGGTAGGACAATCCATAGGAGGTAGAAAGTATGAAAAGAAAGAGGACTTTTACAAGTTTCCTAAGTTCTGTGGTGATTTTGTTACTTGCTGGACTGATGTTCAGTTACATTTTAGGTTCTGTAGGCTTTGCCGACGTGCTAACTCAGTACAAAGGCGGGTGGGCTGATAAGGTTTTGTACATGATAATGATTGATCGTTTTAACGATGGGGAACCTTCCAACAACAACCAAGGAAAAGGTGAATACGACCCTCGTGATGGAGCGAAATACAGCGGAGGAGATTTGAAGGGTATTATTGACAAGATTGACTACATAAAAGGTCTTGGTGTCGATGGAATTTGGATAACACCACCCGTGGCGAATCAATGGTGGGACCCTTGGGTAAATTACGGTGGATACCATGGTTACTGGGCAAGGGATTTTAAAAAGGTTGACGAACACTTTGGAACACTTGAAGATTATAAAGCTCTTGCTGAAGCACTGCACAAGAATGGAATGAAATTAATCCAGGATATAGTTGTTAACCATGTTGGGAACTATTTCAGGTTTAGAAATGGGAAATTCGAATTAAACGTTGGAAGTGTACCAACGTCAGCACCTACTCAATATCCATTCAATTTGAACAACTACAACGATCCTGAACAAAGGCAAAGAGCGATATACCACTGGACGCCAGATATCAACAACTACTCAGACCCAGAGCAAAAGCTCAACTACCAAATGAGTGGGTTAGACGACCTTAACACTGAAAATCCAGAAGTTGTTCAAGCGTTAAAAGATTCTTACGCTTACTGGATTAAAGAAGTTGGAGTTGATGGTTTTCGTGTGGATACAGCAATGTACGTTCCCAAAACGTTTTTCGACGAGTTTTTCAAAGGTGACGGTGGAATGTTCTCTTTGAAAGAAGACTTCATTGCCTTCGGGGAAACCTGGCTTTCTTCAAAACCATACGAGAATAAATCTGACCTGGAGATAGCTTCCTACTTTGACCATGGTTTCAATTCTATGCTTGATTTTACCTTGATGGAGGAAATCAGGCGCGTAATAAAAGGTGGGCAACCAACCGATTTTCTTGCTTACAGACTCAAAGTGCGAAACGAGATATTAAAAAAAGGTCTACTTGTAACATTTATTGATAACCATGATATGGAAAGGTTTGGAAAAGGGGTAACACCTAATATCACTATGCAAGCTCTTGGATTGTTGTTAACACTACCCGGTATGCCAGTCGTATATTATGGTACAGAACAGTATTTTGAAGAAACACGTGCAAGCATGTTCAAAGGTGGTTGGGGTTCGTTCGGTCAGGATCACTTCAACACCGAGAGCGATATGTACAAGTTTATCAAGAACGCTATCGAATTTAGAAAATCACACCCTGCAACAAGGTACGGAGAAGTTAACGTGCTTTTGTCCGAAAAACGAGGTGCGGGGTTGTTGGTTTATACTTTGAAATGTGATGAAGAAGAACTGCTTGTTGTTTTAAATACAGCAAACGATCCAAGAATTGCGAACTTCAAAACAGGTTATGAACCTGGAACCACCTTAGAACCTATTTACAATTTCAGTGGAGGCGTAAGTACTCCCATTGTTGTGAAAGATGGGGGCTATGTGACTTTGCGAATTCCAGCGCGAACGCTAACTGTTTTCGGTATATCGAGCGAGAAATCAGAAGTTTACAAACCAACCACGACTATCAATTTAAACCTGACAAACGCTGAAAAGATAACCGCGCTGAGAGAAATAACTGGGACAACAAATGCGAAAGCAGTTTATGTTTACATAGACAGAAAGGTTGAGAACGAAATTAAGATAGAACCAAAGGATGGAAAATTCGCAATTACAATAGACCCTTTCAAACTTGACCCAGGTGAACATACACTACTTGTCAGAGCGGTTGGAAAAAACGTTAAAGATACAGTGTACACAGATGAAATAAGATTTATAGTTGAGCTGGAAAAGAAATTATTAGCTGAAACAAAGGACCCACTTGATGATGATATAGGCTTCACGGGGACATATCTTTACCCAACAGATGCAACGTTCAAACGACAGATGGATATTGTTGAAGCGAAAGTTGAAAGTATCGGTAGCACGTTAGTAATTTCTGTTAAACCGAGGGACTTAACAAAAACCTGGGGACCACCAAACGGTTTCGACCATGTTACATATCAAATATTCATCGATGCCCCAACAAAGAAAGGCACGGGAGTTTTGCCGTTACAGAACTACGAGTTTGACAATTGGGACTGGGATTGGGAAGTCTTTGCAACAGGTTGGTCTAGTGCGATTTACACTTCGCAAGGAGCATCAAAAGATAGGTTTGGGACGCAGATAGGTTCTCCTGAAGTTTTTGTTGAAGATGGCTGGGTGAAGATAATAATAAAGGGTGACTGGCTTGGCAATCCATCATCTTTCGAAGGATGGACGATATATGTAACAAGTTGGGACTACGATGGTATCGAAAACAAATTCAGACCACTCCAGCAAGAACCAAAAGCCTACATCATGGGTGGAGGAAATCCAACGGATCCATTAATAATGGATGATCTGTGGTTAGAAATTAAATAAACAAAGCCCGCCGATGCGCCGATGGCGGGCTTTTCAGTTATCGTTTTTTCTTGAAAACTTTTGGGATCGTTGTCAAACTGAATGAATATCCATCTTTTACAATTCTGACCTCAATAAAAATTGCTACGTTCTTTTTTATGTTGCTTTCTTTGAGTATGAACTCAACTATTTTGTCTCCGTTTTCACTAACTTCTATTTGCAAATCTATACTTTCCCATCGTGCCTTTCTGAAGTCCAGCGTCTCTGAAATAGCAACCCACCCTTTTGCGTATTCTAACTCCTCGGCTGTTCTAAGAACTATCCCGTTTTCGGTCTCTTTCCACGATATCTCTGGAAGTTTGTTCAATGTGGACAGTGAAAAAAACGCTTTGAGAGTGTTGAAAAATTCAATCTGATTACTTACATTGTGTGCTTCATTTGGCATAACGTATGCATACCTTGGGGTAGGTAGGTCGTAGAAATATAGCCGGGAAGAATCAACAACCCAATACGGGTCGTTTGTCCCTATAACGATAAGTTTTGGTATGGTGAGTTTATCTTTGTAATAGAAAGGGTCAATTGCCATAACAATTTCTGGAACTTCGTTTGGGGAAGCGTCCGCTATCATTTTCGTGAGACCATACCTTGTGTAATCTCTTATTTGTTCACTGAACGTTCCGTAGTATTCAAGTTGTTTTCGCATCTGTTCAGGCATGTTTAAATTATCGTATACAATAGGAACAATCGCAAAAATTCTTTGGTCGACAGCTCCTGTTAGATATGTGGTCCAACCTCTTTTGGATGCACCAGTTACTAAAAACTTTTCAAGGTCAAGGTTTAATTCTTTTTTGAGAAAGTCTTGAACACAGTCCATGGTTGCGGTAACGCCTTTTACCATGGGAAAGAGCAGGGGCCAATCTTCCTCGCCTGTTTCTAGGTATTTTGCTAAAGTGTAAGCAATCAGAGCGTCTTCTTTCAAACCAAATAGTGGTTGGTTGGGTATATCCCACAGTATCACAAATGGAGCACCGATACTTTCAATAACAAGAGCGTATTGGTTGAGTTTAGACATGGGATCTTTAGGTGCTGAACCTGTGACCATAAGGATTCCGTGGTTTTTGTAAGCTAAATTTCGTGGGATGTAGATACCTACTTTATGGTTCCATTCGATACCTCTCCAGGTTTGACTCTTCACGTTCAGAAGAAAGAACTTCCCGCCGAAAAGAGAATTTGAAGAAGAAATTACAGTATAAGTCGGGATACCTGTATTTTTAAGGTAATTTTCCAGAGAAACAGCCAAGTGTTTGGCGGGAAAAATCAAGTAGAGAAAAATGAGAATTACGATTATCCTAGTCTTACTTCTTGATACTTTACTTTTCTGAGCTTTTGTTGCCTTATTCATTAGGTTCCACTTCCTTATTTTCGGGTATTTTAATGATTATCCTTGTGCCTGTTCCAAGTGAGCTTTCCAATTCTATTTCTCCTCCGAGCTTTTCAACAACTAATGTGTAGACTATACTCAGACCAAGCCCTGTGCCAATATCTGGATTTGTGGTGAAGAAAGGTTCAAATGCGTGCTTTTTTGTCTTTTCGTCCATCCCTTTTCCATTGTCTGCAAATATTATCTTTAGCACTTTTTTGTTTCCATATGTGATTATTCTTTCCGCCTTTATAAGTATCGTTCCTTCTGCATTTTCTTCAAATGCGTGTGTCAACGCATTGTCTATGAGATTGATTAAAACTTGTGCTAGTGCACCCGGGATAGTGTGGACAACTAAGTCATCTGGGATTTCCGTGTGTATTTGTACACTTGATTCTCTAAGCTTTGGATATATTGCTCTAACTACATCTTCCACCAGAGCTTTCAGATTTACGGAAGAATAACTTTCTACCATTTCGCTCATTGCAACGCGTTTAAGGCTTTGAACGAGGTCAATGATTCTCCTAATATTTCTGGTCATTATTTCTGTCAACTGTGTTAGGACATCGACCTTGTCCAGGAAATCACTTTCGGTTAGTTCTTCTGAGAAGAATTTATTCTTCATATCATTTAATGTGTGTTCAACTTCTGTTAGTGATGAGTAAATCACTCCGGCTGGTGTGTTAACATCGTGTGCTATATTTACAATCATCTTGCCCAATGCCGCCATCTTTTCTGCGTTGATTATTTTGCTCTGTGCTTCCTCCAGTTCATTAAAAGCAACTTCAAGTTCGTTATTCATTTCGTTTAGTTCTTCAACCATTTTCTTCAATCTTTCGTTTTTTTCAACGTTGATGGTGAAAAGAATGAATACGAACGAAAACAAAATCGCCAAAGCCGTACTGAGCGTTATTATTGCGTGGGAAGAAGCTCTTAACCTAACTACATTGTTAGCTTCCTCAACTATCTCAGAATATGGAATAACTGCAACTACCGTGAGATTGTATTTCCCAACTCTACGAAATGTTGCGAACTTTTTGGAGTGATAAGTGTAAATTCCATGGCCTTGAACAGATTTTGTTATCATTTCAGCAAAAGATTTAGTCCAAGGATTATTCATCAAATCGAAGGTCCCCACATATTCCTCGACAGGGTGTGCTACCGTTAATGTGCCGTAGACTAGTCCTACGTAACCAGATTTTCCAAATTTTGTCTGAGCTATCAATTTTTGCAGTCCATCTGTCGGGTAAAGTCCCATCAAAATCGCTTTTGTTTTCCTATCTGGACCTTTGATTCCTACTAAAACAACGATGTTTTTCTTTCCTTTGTATTCATATATCATGTAAATATCATGTTCTTTTTCACCGGAGAAAATCTTCTCAGTTACCTCGGCAGGTATAGAAATTTGGACTAATCCATCTTCAGAGACAACACGGTTATCTTTCAGCATAATAAATGTTTCCAGGTAACCTTCCAAGCGCATAGCATTGTTAACGTTTGCAACTTGCCATTGCAATAGCCCTGTCGATAATTCATCCATAGGATCCTTTATGTAAATTGAAAGGTCGTTGTCAGAAGTGTATTTTCTAAGAGGACTTGCGAGTTGTTCTAAATAATGCTCTATATCTGACGATATTTTTTCAACAACAGTTGTTTGGATTCTGGATATCAGATGGATTGCAACTGAGTTGGCTAACAGATTTGCTATGAGTATTACTATTCCGATAGAAAGAATACTTGAGATCATGATGGTTATTATTAGGACTGTTTTTTTATATTGAAAAATCTTTGACACTCTATCGCCTCCGTGGATTTTCTCGTTTTGTAATCTTTCACAGGGTTTGGGCAAGCTGAATATTTCTACCAATATTATATACCATGTGATATAATATCAAACAGAGGAAAGTATCAAACTCTTGGTTAAAAAACTCGCGATTAGGAGGTGAACAGATATGGAAAATTTTGTTTTTCACAACCCAACAAAACTGGTTTTTGGAAAAGAAACCGTTGAAAAGATAGGTGAATACTTGAAAAAGGATGGTATAAGAAAGGTTTTGATGCTTTACGGTGGAGGCTCAATTAAGAAGAACGGCGTTTATGAAAAGGTCGTTAGGTCGCTCCATGATAATGGGATAGAGAAGGTAGAAGTTTCAGGTGTAAGGCCTAATCCTGTTCTTTCAAAAGTTCACGAAGCTATACAGGTTGCGCGTGAGAACAACGTTGAGGCGATTCTTGCAGTAGGTGGAGGAAGTGTTGTCGACAGTGCAAAGGCAATAGCAGCAGGTTTTTATTACGAAGGTGATATTTGGGATGCGTTCACAGGTAAATACAACGTAAAAAAAGCACTTCCTTTGTATGTTATCCTTACAATGTCAGCCACAGGCACTGAAATGAACGGAAATGCGGTCGTGACAAACGAAAAAACTCAGGAGAAATTTTATTTCAGCTCAAAACATGTTTATCCAGTTCTTTCGATAGTTGATCCAACTACACAATACAGCTTGCCAGCAAATCAAGTTGTATATGGTGCGATAGACGCAATAAGTCATGTTATGGAATACTACTTCGATGTTGCTGGTAGTGATTTAATCGATAGAATAGACGAGGGTATAATCAAAACGCTGATGGAAACTACAGAAGTCCTACTCAAAGAGCCTGAAAACTACGAAGCGAGGGCAAACTTCTGCCTTGCTACCACACTGGCACTTAATGGTTTGACAGGTATGGGTACAACAGGTGGAGATTGGTCTTCTCACGAACTTGAGCATGCTATAAGTGCGTTCAACCCGGATATCGCTCACGGTGCAGGTCTTGCAATTGTGTTCCCTGCCTGGATGACTTACGTGAAAGACCGAATATCTGAAAAGCTTATCAAGTTTGGTAAGAATATTTTCAATATGAGTGGTGAGTTCTCACCAGATGATGTTATCAATCAACTTAAGAGTTGGTACAAGAAAATTGGTGCTCCCGTGACGTTAAAAGAGGTTGGTATTAGCAAGGAAGATATTGAAAAGCTTACTGAACTTGCCAACAAACACGCTCCTTTTGGAACAGTTAAGGAACTGAAGATGGAAGATATCAGAAAGATATACGAAATAGCCTATGAATAATCAAAGACATACTAAAAAATGCAAAGACGGGAGGTATTAGGAGTGCGAAAAACACTTGATGAACTAAAGAAACTAAGCGTTCAGTGTCGTGGTGATATTCTGAAGATGACCTACGTAGCGAACTCTGGACATCCCGGTGGGTCGATGTCTTCTATTGATATGCTATTAGCCCTTTATTCATTTGCCAATGTGCATCCACAAGACCCTTGGAATGAAGATAGAGATAGAATAGTCATAAGCCATGGTCACATCTCACCAGCTGTTTATTCAACTTTAGCGGCTTTTGGATTTGTTGATAGAGACGAAGTGATAGCAGGTTTCAGACATCCAGCATCTATATTTGAAGGACATATCACTCGCGGGATTCCGGGTGTGGAGTGGACCACGGGAAATCTTGGACAAGGTTTGTCTGCTGGTGTTGGTTTTGCTCTTGCTGCGAAGTATAAAAATAAGAATTACCATGTTTACGTAGTAATGAGCGATGGAGAAAGTGCTAAAGGGCAAGTTCAAGAGGCAAGAAGGACTGCAAGAAAGTATAAACTCGATAATTTAACTGTGTTGGTTGATTACAATGACATTCAAATTAGCGGACACGCACACGAGATTATGTATGTGGATATTAAGGCAGAGTTTGAAGCGGCGGGTTGGAAGACGATTGAGATAGATGGTCATGATTTTGAACAAATACTTGCGGCATTGAAAATTGCAAGAGATGATGGTTACCCAACGGCAATAATTGCTCATACCGTAATCGGTAAAGGCGTAGATTTTATGGAAGATAAACCTGATTACCACGGGAAGCCTTTAAACAAAGAAGAATTGGAAAAAGCGTTAGCTCAACTTGGGGTTGAGAACGACGTTGAGAAATATTTAGAGATGCGCAAAAAATTACCAGTTGAGGTTCACAAAAAAGTAAAGCTTTATTACCAGGTGCGTTTGGATACGGGCAAAGCCAGGGTATACGATAAGTCAACAGACAACAGAAGTGCGCTTGGTAGGGCAATCGCGGACCTTGCCGTGATTAATGACAACGTGGTTGCTGTAGATTGTGACTTGAAGGGTTCTGTGAAATTGGATTTTTTGGACAAGGAAAGACCTGACAGAATAGTCGAATTAGGGGTGCAAGAGCATAACGCAGCCGCTTTGGCTGGTGCGATGTCTGCGGATGGTATCGTTACATTCTTTGCCGATTTTGGGGTTTTTGGGATTGACGAGACGTTCAACCAACACAGATTGAATGCTATCAACAACACAAATCTTAAAGTCGTTGTGACGCACTGTGGTATTGATGTAGGCGAAGATGGTAAAACACACCATGCACTTAACTACATCGGTGCACCGCTTGCTTGGTATGGCTTCAAAGTCATAGTCCCGGCTGACCCGAATCAGACAGATAGGGTAGTTAGATACATAGCCAAAGAATATGGAAACTTCGTTGTCGCGGTTGGAAGAAGTAAAGTTGAACCTGTAAGGAAAGAGGATGGAAGCTTATTCTTTGATGAAAATTACGAGTTCATGTATGGAAGAATGGATATCCTGAGGGATGGAACTGATGGTGTGATATACGCGATAGGTTCCGCTGTTCCATACGCACTTAAAGCGCATGAAATTCTGAAGAGCAAAGGGGTCAATTTTGCAGTTATCAATGTGAGCTGCCCGTATGACTTGGATGAAGAAGTGCTCAGAAAATACTCGAACTTTGTTGTCACTGTTGAAGACCACAACGTGCTGAACGGTTTGGGTAGTCTCATAGCCCAAAAACTTTTTGAAATGCGCATACTACCAGGTCAGTTCATCAAACTTGGCTTAAATGATTTCCCTGTCTCTGGTGAGGCAAAATTGCTCTTTGAAATCTATGGACTAAGTGGAGAAAGAATTGCTGAAACTATTCTTTCAAAACTTCAGTGAACTGTGTTGTAAGATTGTAAAAAAAAGTGCGGGAGGGATACTCCCGCATTTATTTTTAATTTTTAGTGAAATACTTGGAATTTTTGGAAATTTAATGTATAATAGTATCAGCAAAGTGTAGGAGTGGTCTAAATGCCCAGAAGTATGACAGGATATGCAAAGGTTCAAAAAATACTTGAAGATTACAAAATTACGTGCGAAGTGAAGACGTTGAACTCAAAGGGACTTACAATCGACGTCTCCATGAATTACTTTCTTAACTCAAAAGAGCTTGATGCCATAACAAAGATAAAAGAATACATTTCCAGAGGGAAAGTTAGTGCAAGGATTTGGGTTAAATTCATCAAGCCAATCCAAGTTTCTGTTGATTACTCTTTGCTTAAAACGTATTACGATGCTCTTTCCGACATCAGAGAGAATCTGAACATCCCAATGCCTGTTAGCTTAGAACACCTACTTACTTTCAGGGATGCATTTCAATTTGAGATAAGTAACGAAGAGATTGAAAATGCGTGGCAACACGCAAAGGCAGTTTTAGAAGAAACACTGATTGAGGTAGTCAAGGAGAGAAAAATCGAAGGTGAAAAACTAACAAAAGATTTGGTAGAAATGGTAGAAAAGATGGAGTCAATCGTGGAGAAGATAAACGAGAAAGCATCGGAGATTCCAAAAGTAGTTGCGCAAAGGATTAAAACAAACACACGTGATTTGCTACCTGATGATGTTGAACTTAATAGAGAACTTTTTGAAAGTGCAGTTGCGCTCATTGCCGATAGGGCTGACATACGCGAAGAACTCGTCAGGTTGGATAGCCATCTCAAAAGAACGCGCGAGTTGCTCTCAAAGGACGAACCTGTAGGTGACATGCTGAATTTCATATCACAAGAAATTCTAAGAGAGTTCAATACGATATTATCAAAGAGCAGATTCACCGATATCACGAATCTCGCACTCGAAGGGAAATATTTGGTTTCCCAATTCAAAGAGCAGATAATGAACATCGAGTAACAATTTAACCGTGATTTTGAAAGTAGGTTCTACCAATTTGGGAGGTGTAGATTATGTTTGGATTAATCAACATCGGTTTTGGTAATGTCATCGCTGGTGACAGGGTTATTGCTATAGTCAACCCTGAGAGTGCCCCACTTAAGAGATTGAAAGAAGATGCAAAGAACGAAGGAAAACTCATAGACGCAACATACGGAAGAAAGACAAGGTCCATACTCATTACGGACTCTAACCACATCATACTAAGTGCTATCCAACCTGAAACAATTGCCCAAAGATTCATCGAATCTATGGTTGAAATTGAAAAACAACTCGAAAAGATAAGAAAGGGCTAAGACGGGAATGGATGGTAAGGAAAAGGACTTTGATGTGCAAAATGAAGTCCATGCTGAAGGAATACTGTTTGTTATAAGCGGTCCAAGTGGCGTTGGTAAAACAAGTATTATTAGATCCGTTCTTGAAAGAGTTGAACGAGTTGTCTTTTCCGTCTCGTGCACAACTCGAAAGCAAAGACCTGGCGAGATACACGGAGTAGACTATTTCTTTGTGACGCACGAAGAATTTGAAAGAATGATAGAAGAGAACAAATTTATTGAATGGGCAAAGGTCCATGACAATTACTACGGAACACCTGCAGAGATGGTCTACGACAACATAAAAAAAGGTTTGGATGTGATACTTGATATAGATGTCCAAGGTGCTTTAACTGTTAAGAAGAATTTCTCGGGTGCCAAGTTTATTTTTATCGCACCACCAAGTTACGAAGTTCTTAGAGAGAGGCTTAAGAAAAGAGGAACTGAAACAGAAGATAAAATACAAAAAAGATTAGAAACTGCCAAGAAGGAACTTAAGTTCATCCCAGAATTTGAATACTTAATAATTAACGAAGACTTAGAAGAATCGATAAGAAACTTGATGTCCATAATCTACGCAGAGAGAATAAAGTTTGAAAGAATCAAAAATGCTTCAAAAGTGAAACGTTTAATGGAGGAGGTGCAATAAGTGAGCAGACTTGTTATACAATACGACAAGCTTTTGGAAAAGATACCCTACAAGTACGCAATACCAATAGTTATTGCAAAGAGGGCAGAAGCGATAAACGATTTTGCCAAACCTTTTGTCACAACACCTGATAACTACTCTGTTAGCATCGCTTTCAAAGAACTCCAAGAAGGCTACATCAGAATCAAGAATGAAGACATCTTGAGAATACTAATACCTGATGTGAAATAAGGGATAAGTGTGCGCAGAGGAACCGGTTGGTTCCTCTGCGTGTTTTTAATACCGTAAGCAGAGAAAAAAATACGTAGAAAAAATAAAATCTTAGATTCACGTGGGGGGAAAAAGATGTGTGGTATAGCTGGTGTATGGAATGTTGACGAGGCGTATAACGTTATTCATGATGTTTTACTTGCGCTCCAGCACAGAGGTCAGCAATCTGCTGGTGTAGTTGTGAACGGGTTCAAATCAGTGAAAGGTGAAGGGTTGGTTGAAAATGTTTTAACTTCAGAACGTTACATTCCTGGTACCAAAGGAATTGGGCATGTGCGGTATTCCACCTATGGCTCGCTTGACGAAATCCAGCCGATAACAGCCCACACTCTGAAAGGGAGAATTTCTGTTGCACATAACGGAAATATAGTTGATGCAGACGAAAAAAGAAGGTTCATAATGGAAAGTGGAGGTATATTCGCAACCACACTTGATACAGAGATTATCATCCATTATTTTTCAATCGCTCCCTACTCAAATCCGCGTGAATCACTCCAGTGGGCACTTTCCAGGATAAAAGCAGCGTATTCTATAGTGGTTCTTCACGACTCTTTCCTTGCAGCGGCAAGGGATTCGTTTGGTATTCGTCCACTCTTTTACGGTAAGTTTCAAGAAGGCTATATCGTAGCGTCCGAAGATGTAGCATTAAGGGTTTTAGGTTGTGAAGAAATAAAGGAAGTCGAGCCCGGAACTGTTGTGTTTTTTACCGATAACAACCCTCCTGAAATTATTAGATTTGCTAAGCGAGATGATAGGTTTTGTTCATTCGAGTTCGTTTACTTTGCTCGTCCTGATAGTAATTTTTATGGCGTGAACGTACACGAAGTTAGAAAAGCATTGGGAAGAAAATTATACGAGGAACACAAGCTAGTTGCAGATATCGTTGTTCCTGTTTTAGATAGTGGATTTTCCGGTGCGCTTGGTTACAGTCAAGCATCTGGGATACCGATAGAGTATGGATTGATAAGGAACCATTACATTGGACGAAGTTTTATCATGCCGAAAAATAGGCAAGACATTGTTCGAAGAAAACTAGCAGCTTTAAGTGCTGTGCTCGAAGGTAAGGAAGTTTTGTTAATTGACGACTCAATTGTTCGAGGAACAACGATAAAGTTGATAGTCGAGATGGTGAGGGAAGCCGCTGCTAAAAAGGTTTATGTTGGTATCCATTCACCGCCTGTGGTTGGACCTTGTAACTATGGAATAGATACATCAAGAAGAAGTGAACTGATAGCTTCTCAAAATGACATTGAAAAACTCCAAGAGTATGTTGGAGCCGATAAGCTGGTTTACTTGTCTGTTAAAGGGTATCGAGAAGTCTTTGAAAGCTGTGGGGTGCGTGGAATATGCATGGGATGTTTCGATCTGAACTATCCAGTATAAATGCTGAACAATCTAACAAACCAAGCATAGTTGTTCTTGCTTCTGGTAATGGTAGTAACTTCCAAGTGCTGGCAGAAAAATCGCTTTCCGGAGAACTAATAGCAGATGTGAGGGCACTTATCGTCGACAGAGCATGTGGAGCAATTGATAGGGCAAAGAGATTAGGTGTAGAAGTAATAATTCTTTCGAAACCTTGGTATGAGGACTTCGAAAAGGTTATCGGTAACTTAAATCCAGACTTGATAGTTTTAGCAGGGTTTATGAGGATTATCACCGAACATATCGTGGCTAAGTATTTTCCTAAGATTGTGAATATCCATCCATCTTTGCTTCCAGCCTTTCCAGGAAAGGATGCGATAAAACAAGCGTATGACTATGGGGTCAAGGTAACAGGAATTACTATACATTTCGTCGATGCTGGTGTTGATACCGGTCCGATAATCTTTCAAAAAGCTATAGAGATTGAAGAGAGTTGGGATTTGGAAACGCTGGAGTCAAAGATTCATGAGCTTGAGCATGAGAACTATTGGAGGGTAATCAACAATCTGCTTCAAAAAGCATGCAAGATAGAAGGAAGAAAAGTCACGTGGGGGGTGTAAGTTTATGGAATTTTTGAAAGTGGAAAGCGTTGAGAAACTTGAGCTTGAAAGATACGATATCGAGTTGAGGTATGGTGAAAACGCACATGAGAGGGCTTTTATCTTCGGAAAGCCTCAGTTTGAATTGCTGCATGAAGGGAAACAACTTTCATACAACAACATATTGGATGCTGAGGCAGCATGGGTCCTTGCCAAAAACTTGCAGACCATTGGCGGTGGTGTGGCGGTTATAAAGCATCAAACACCTTGTGGGGTATCGTATCTAAGAACCGATAGCGATGAAGAAAAGATAAATGCTATCACAAGGGCAATTGAAGCGGATAGTGAATCAAGCTACGGGGGTATACTCGCAACAAGTTTTCCATTTACTTTGGATATGGCTAAAACTATAAACACCTACCTTGAAGTTATCGTTGCACCGGAGTTTGAACCACAGGCAGTGCAATACTTATCGAAAAAGAAAGTCAGACTGATACAACCTAAGGAATACACACCATACGCAGGAAAAGTCGCGTTTGGTAGCTTGGTTTTATCTGAAAGAAAATTCGAAGGCGAGCCAGAATTACTTTTCGGTGAGCCGTGTGATGTTAAAGACGTAAAATTTGCGCTCATTGTTGTAGAAGCGGTGAAATCTAACGCGATAGTGATTGTCAAAGATGGTGTTACTGTTGGTATAGGCGGAGGGCAGCCATCAAGAAAAAGGTCAGCGTGGATAGCCACAACTCTGGCTAAGGATAATGCAAAAGGTGCGATAGCAGCATCTGACGCATTTTTCCCATTCACAGATGGTTTGGAAATACTTATCGATGCAGGTGTTAAATGCGTCGTTGCACCACTCGGTTCTATACGAGATGAGGAAGTGCTGAATTTTGCACGGGAGAAGGGCATAACGTTCTACAAATCCCCAATAAGACTCTTCAGACACTGAAAACGTATTTTTGGGAGTGAAGATGTATGAGTGGAGTTGGGAAGGTTAAAAGAGTGTTGGTCCTTGGGAGCGGTGGAAGGGAACACGCTATTGGATGGGCGTTCAAAAAAGCTGGTTGTGAAGTTTCTTTTTACCCAGGTAACGCTGGGACAAAGTTGATAGGTAAAAATTTAAGCATTAACGAAGCAGAACTTTTCAGTGGCAACATCTTAAGTGATTTTGATTTGGTAATTCCAGGTTCTGAGGATTTCCTGGTGAAAGGTGTCGCAGATGGAAGAATAAATGTCTTTGGACCAGATTCGGCTGGTGCGAAACTTGAAGGCTCGAAATGCTTTGCAAAGCTCTTTATGGAAAAATACAATATACCTACTGCAAAATTCCAAATTGCACGAAATAAGGTCCAGTTGGTTGATGCACTCAAATCATTCGCACCTCCTTACGTCATTAAAGCGGATGGGCTTGCGCAAGGTAAAGGTGTAGTAATAGAGGATAACATTTCAAATGCAATTGAAAAGGGTAGCAAACTTATGGACGGCACTCTGATTCCAGGGGTTAGTGGTCCCGTAGTCGTGGATGAATTTTTAAAGGGTTGGGAGTTATCTGCTATCGCCATCGTAAGTGGACGAAAATTCGCCCTGCTACCGTTTACACGTGATTACAAACGTGCTTTTACAGGTAACAAAGGACCAAACACTGGTGGAATGGGAGCCTATGGACCTGTTGAAATAAATCAGAAACTGGTTGAAAAAATACGAACTATATTTGATAAAACGTTGTTCGGATTGGAAAAAGAAGGGATTTACTACAAAGGTTTTCTCTATGTAGGTCTTATGATTGTAGAGGACGAACCTTACGTTTTGGAATACAACGTCCGACTTGGAGACCCAGAAACGGAAGTGATAGTTGCTATGGAACCTGAAAAGTTTGTGGAAAATGTTCTGAAGGCTTTCAACAATGATGATTTTGAGGAATATAAAGCATCAAAATTCGCGGTTGATGTGGTCGTCGCATCGGAAGGGTACCCAGAAAACCCAAGGAAAGGGCAAAAGATTGTGATTGAGAATATAGAAAATATTGAGAATGAGGGAAACATACTCTTCTTCGCTGGTGTGAAAGAACAAAATGGCGAATTAGTCGTCTCCGGAGGAAGGGTTCTGCATTCAGTTGGAATCGATAAAAAATTGGAAAAAGCAAGAGAAAAAGCCTACGAAAACATCCAAAATATACACTTCGAAGGTATGTTCTACAGAGAAGATATTGCTTTGTAGTTTGTTACTTTAAGCAGTTTGCGAGGTGAAAATATGAATGGAGAAGGAAAAAAATACACATACTCAGGCTCGGGTGTGGATGTTCTTAGAAACGATGAATTTACCGATTATATCAAAAGCATCGTCAAAGTCCCAGAATGGGTGGTTAAAGAACCTACAGGATACGCCACAATTTTGAATTTCACAAATCCTCCGATAGTATTGACGGCAGACGGTGTTGGTTCAAAGTTGTTGTTACATATTGAACACAACAGATGGGAGGATGCAGCTCAAGATTTGATAGCAATGAACTACAACGATATCGTGTGCGTGGGCGGACTTCCGAAGGCATTTGTTGATTATTTAGGTGTGAACCATATAGACAAAGACCACTACGAATTTATTAACGCACTCGCTAAAAAACTTTCAGAGTATGACATGGCACTTGTTGCTGGTGAAACGGCAGAAATACCATCTATTTACGGCGAAAAAGATTGGGATGTTGCAGGTTTTTGTATAGGCACACTCCAAAGAAGGATGCCTGTTGAGACGATAAATTATGAAGACGTAATCATAGGACTACCAGCCAGTGGGTTTCATTCCAACGGATGGTCACTGATAAGAAAAATTTTAAAAGAAGAAAAGGTAAGTATCAAAGAGTTGGACTTTGACCTTTTGAAGGGGACAAAGATATACAGTGAGGTTACTAAAGTTTTTGAACTTGTTAAAGGTATCGCCCATGTTACAGGTGGGGGTATTTTAAGAGCATTAAGAAGGGTTTTAAAAGAAAAAGGATGGGAAATTACCGTAAGATTACCAGATTACATGCGATGGGTGTTGAGATATGTTGAAATTGAAGAAGCTGTGCGCACATTTAATATGGGGTATGGGATGATTTTGATTACCTCAAGGGAGAACTTAGACAAGGTTTTGGAATTAGTGGATGGAGAGATTATAGGTGTTGTTAGTAAAAATACGAAAATTGTGATACAATAGTGTCGAAGCGAACGTATAAAATTGGAGGTGGAGAAGTTGAAGTTGAAACCATGGGCGATAGCACTGATTGTGGTACTTATCATCGTTCTTATATCAATTTTTTGGGTGATAGGTACGTACAACAAAATGGTTGCTTTAGAACAGAAAGTTCAAGAGAGCTACAGCCAAATTCAAAACCAACTGCAAAGAAGGGCGGATTTGATACCAAACCTTGTTGAGACTGTAAAAGGTTACGCTTCACATGAAAAGGAAATCTTTGAAGCGATTGCTGATGCAAGGTCTAAGTTAATAGGAGCAAGGACTCCGGAAGAACAAGCAACGGCTGATGCACAATTAAACACTGCTTTATCAAGATTGCTTGCAATTGCTGAGAATTACCCAACACTTAAAGCCGATGCGAATTTCAGACAGCTAATGGACGAACTTGCAGGAACGGAGAACAGAATAGCCGTGGCAAGAAAGGACTACAACGAAGCTGTTAGGGAATACAATGCGTTTATAAAAAGATTTCCGAACGTGTTGATTTCAAATGCGTTTGGTTTCAAGGAAAAACAATACTTTGAGGCAAAACCTGGAGCAGAAGAAGTGCCAAGTGTGAAGTTTTGAGAAAAATAAATAACAAGAAAATGGCCTGGTCTCCAGGCCATCTTTTTTAGTGCGCCCGGCATGAGCGAAAGCTTAATAGTGAAAGTCGGCTATGAGTTTGTTAGGCGAACCCCGTCAATACACATCGGTAAAACAATATGAGAAAGCATATTTTGACTAACGAACCATCATATACCGGTCAGTACATACGGTCGCGTGAAAAAACGATGGGTAAATTAACTATCTAGCTTCCACTTGATTATTTTTTTGTAATTTTACGAATTATGTTTGGTATTAAGTATTCTTCAATTACGGCATAAAGCGCACCATACAAATACGTGTCAGTTATAAAAGTTGAAGGCAAGACTTTTAAAATCTTTGCAGCATGTTCAAGTGAATAACGCTTTGTAAATTCTTCTAGTATTTCGTAAAATTCACCATCGATTCCGGAAAGGTCTCCGCCAATTATTATGTACTCCGGGTTCAACGCATTAACTATATTTGACAGGGCTCGGGAAAGCAAATTGATGTACTCAAAAATCTTAGGATTTTGTTTCCAATCTTTTTCGGAAAAATAAGACTTTAAAAACCCATAATTTTCTCCAAAGAAGGAGGACAGTGATACATAAGTTTCCACACATCCTGTATTTCCACAATGGCATATATTCTTACTAAATAAATCAAACGTTGTATGCCCAAATTCGCCAGCTGTAAAAGAAGGTCCACGAAAGATAGAGCCGTTAATCCACAAACCTGTTCCAAATCCTTCTCTGACAGTCACAAAAACGGAACATTTTGAACTGCGAATCTCCTCTCTTTCGAAAGCTTCTGATATCATGGCAAGATTTGCTTCGTTATCTGCGTATACTATCTTTCCTTCAACCTCTATCTTTATATTGCGCCAGCCCTTACTTGGAACAAACAAAATTGTGCTGCTATTTACATCAACCATTCCAGGAATTGAAAATGCGACGACTTCTACTCTTTTGTACGAATTCAAAAGTTTATTTACTTCGTTCAATATCTCTTCAAAAGAGTCTGGTGTATTCAAAGATTGAAGTTTCTGTAACGTTCCATCTGAGAAGCCGAGAGCGTAGTTGGTTTTAAAAGCTCCGATGTCAACTATTAACACATTAAAAGCTTCTGGATTGATTTTAAGTTTTACAGGCTTACGACCAAGTTTTGTCCTTTCAGAGGTTCCTACTTCTGAAATAAAACCGGCATCTATTAGTTCTGCAATACAACGTGTAACTGTACTTGGTGATAGACCAGTTTGCTGTACCAGACATACTCGTTCGATTGGTTGGAGATGATATAAAGTTCTTAAGATAAAAGAATAATTGTTCTCTTTCATTGTCTCATGAAGAATTTTTGCCAGTTTGGATACCCCCAACTAATGATTTTTTGTTTTAGCAGTAATATCAGCTAATTTTACTTCTTGTCTTGATATCAAACACAACTGCAGCTATAAGTACTCCACCTCGGATTATGTACTGCAGTGATATTCCCACACCAAGGAGGTTCATACCGTTAATCAGTGAAGCCATGACAAGGGCACCTATTAGTGAGTTAGTAACTCTACCAACACCACCTGCAGCAGAGACACCACCAACGTATGCAGCTGCAATAGCGTCAAGCTCAAACAATGTTCCAGCGTCAGGCGCAGCAGACTGAAGCCTTGAGGTATAAAGTATACCTGATATCGCTGTCAAAAATCCCATAGAACCAAAAACGAAAAGAGTGATTTTTTGAACATCAATACCGCTTAAACGTGCAGCTTCGGGGTTACCGCCAACAGCGTATATATGTCGTCCAAGGACAGTTTTTGTTGTAAGTACGTGGTATATAAAGGTTATAGTGATGGTTATGACAAATGTCCAAGAAAGACCATTATAATTAGCAAGAATCCAGAAGATATAGAATACGATAGCACTTACAAACAGAAGCTTAAGTATGAAAATAGGAGTTGATAGTACCTCAAAGTTGTATTTTATTTTGTTGTTTCGCGTTCTTATTTCACTATAAATGTAGAATCCGATAATTGCGATTCCTATCGTTAGTGTTAAGAGATGGACATCGCCCTTTCCTAAAACGTCTGGTATAAATCCATTGCCTATTTGGTTAAAAGTATCATTTGTGACGATAATTGTTCCCGTGGATTGAGTGAAGAGCAGTAAAGCACCTCTGAATATCAACATACCTGCAAGCGTGGCAACGAAAGAAGGTAATCCTACTTTTGCAACCCAGAATCCATTAACGAGTCCAAAAACCGTACCAAGTGCAAGCACTAACAAAATAGTTGGTAACACAGGCATGCCTTCTCTCAAAAGCCTAGCAGCGATGGCACCAAGAAAACCAGCCATGAAACCAACCGAAAGATCTATATGTCTAATAACAATTACCAGCGTCATACCAACTGCGAGGACAGCTATATATCCCATTTGATTAAACAGGTTACTTATGTTTCTTGAGGAAAGGAAAAGTCCATCCGTTAGAATAGTAAATATCAGCATTATAACACCAAGAGCGATATACATCCCGTAGTCTCTGATGTTCTTTTTTATAACTTTACCAAGTTCAGCAAAAAAACCCATGATCTGGTTCCCTCCTTTGTCAATTATTAGTAATCAACTGCCATGTGCATTATCTTCTCTTGCGTTGCTTCTTCCCTGTCAAGTTCGCCTACTATTCTTCCACCAGCCATTACATAAATTCTATCGCTCATTCCTATGATTTCAGGTAATTCGGAGGAAATCATTATTATGCTCATCCCTTCATCTTCCACCAACCTATTCATAAGTGTGTATATTTCATACTTAGCGCCAACATCTATACCACGTGTTGGTTCATCCAGGATAAGAAGTTTTGGCTTTACAAATAACCATTTTGCAACTGCAACCTTCTGCTGATTACCACCGCTGAGGTTCATAACTTTTTGTTCAACCGTAGGTGTTTTTATGCGTAATGACTCCTTAAACCTTTCGGCTACTATGATTTCCTCGTTTTCATTTACGAAAAGACCGTTTTTGAGTTGTTTTAATCCAGTTAAGGTGATGTTTGTCTTTACATCAAAATTTAAGATCAATCCTAAAGCTTTTCTATCTTCCGATAGGTATGCAAAACCTGATTTAATAGCCTCAGATGGTGATTTGAATTTTACCGATTTCCCATCGAAGTAGATTTCTCCTTCTACTATATATCCCAAAGGGTTTCCAAATAGGCTCAGTGCGAGCTCTGTCCTTCCGGCTCCCATCAAGCCAGCAATTCCAACAATTTCACCTTTTCTTACGTAGAAATTAGCTTCCTTAACTATGTACCTGTTTAACCTTGGGTCGTAAGCTTTCCAATTCCTCACTTCAAATATCTTCTCACCAAATTCTCTCTTTTTTCTTTTTGGATAAATATCTTCTATTTCCCTACCAACCATATACCTCACTATATTGCTTTCGGTGAACTGTGACTTGTCTTCCAGTCTTGCGACCATTTTTCCATCGCGCAAGACAGTAATCGTATCCGCCACTTCTATGACTTCTTTAAGTTTGTGTGAAATAAGGATCGAGGTAATACCTTTTTTCTTCAATTCTTTTATAATCCTTAGCAAGTTTTCGCTATCATCCTCATTTAGGGCAGATGTTGGCTCGTCCAATATTAGCAGTTTCACATTCTTACTAAGGGCTTTCGCTATCTCAACAATTTGTTGCAATCCAACACCTAAGTTTTTAACTTTTCTTGACGGATCTAAATCGGGACGGAGAGCGTGGAGTATTTCTTTAGATTTAGCAATAGTCTCGTTCCAGTCGATGAATCTACCTTTCTTTATCTCGTGACCCAAGAATATGTTTTCATAGACGGTAAGTTCAGGTATTAAGGCTAATTCTTGGAATATTGTTACAATACCTGCATTTTCACTGTCATGTATGTTTCTGAAATGTCTTTCTTGTCCATCAAAAATTATCGTGCCTTCATATTCCCCATACGGATAGAAGCCGCTTAAAATTTTCATAAGAGTTGATTTCCCAGAACCATTCTCACCTACTAAACAGTGAATTTCTCCCCGTCGAACTTTAAAATCTACGTTATCGAGAGCTCGAACACCGGGAAATTCTTTTGTTATACCTTTCATTTCCAGAATAAAATCTTCTGCCATTAAATCACCTCCAAAAACTTTTACGACAATCTAAAGTATTTTTCTAAAAACTGGGTGGTGATATTTCACACCACCCAGTTTTGATTTAGTTAAAGCAGCAAATTATCTTACTTCTTTGGCCAGATAAAGTCCTTTTCAAAGTAGTAACCAGAATCAATAAGAATCTGTTTTACATTGTCCTTCGTAACAACCTGAATTTCAGATTGTATTGCAGGTACTTTTTTCTTTCCGTTGTCATAGACAGCTGTCGTTGTTGGTTTCTTCCCTTCCAATAGCAGTTGTGCGGCATTTATAGCATCTTTGACAAGGAGCCTGACGTCTTTAAAGACGGTCATTGATTGCTTTCCATCAATTATGTATTGTACGGATGCTTTCTCAGCATCTTGACCAGTGATGTAGTATTCCTTGACAGCTTTATCAGCTCTAAAAGCATCGGCAATTGCTCTGGCAGTTCCATCGTTTGGAGCAAGGATGTAGACTGTTCCCTTATCAGATGCTTTTGCTCTCGTAAGGTCGTCTTCTGCTTTTCTCTTAGCGACGTTAAAATCCCAATTTGTGGTAATCTGACCAATTATTCTTGCCATCTCGTCTCTTGTAAGATTTTTCTTGTTCTGAACTTTTCGAGCTTCCGAAGAGTTGATTATCCTAAATGTGCCATCAGCAATCTTTGGTTGTAGAATTTCCCATGCGCCCTGGAAGAACAAGAAAGAGTTATTATCAGAAAGAGCACCTGCGTAAAGGTAAAGTGGGTTATTCTTTGTCCCGGGCTTAACTTTTTCCACAAGGAACCTACCCATGGCTCTACCAACTTCTACACTGTCAAATGTTACGTAGTAATCAACTGTTTCGGTGTTCATGATAAGCCTATCGTAAGAAATGACATATACTCCTGCTTTTTTAGCGAGCTCTGCTGATGCTGCAGCCGCAACTGCATCATGTGGACAAATGATTAAAACTTTCATTCCTTTTGCGATAAGTGCTTCAACGTTTTCTCTTTCCTTTGCAGGCGAGCCTTGGCTGAATAGAATTTCAACAGAGTACTTCGTGTTCTTTAAAGCTTCTCTAAACCTGGTTTCATCCTGAACCCATCTTGGTTCTACGTTTGTTGGAAGCACAATCCCAACATCAACTGCAAAATGCAAGACTGTGACAACCATAAGTGCTGAGAACACAGCTAAGAGTAACCACTTTTTCATACGTCTCCCTCCCTAAAAGTAATGCGTTTTTTGGGTGTGACCACCCTTGACGAAAAGTATAACATACACAGCCTATGAAAACATAATTCACAAGTTTTCTTAAAATATTTCTTTCAGAAAGAAAAAATAGTTCACAAGAAGAATCCTTTTGATTGCTTATTTTTTCGTTTATTTTCATCAAAATTCACCTGACATTATTTGATAACTCTTTTAGAACAACGATGAGTGCAATTCTTGTGATATATAAGTTTTAATTTGTCAAATGGATAGTATAATACTATTAGTGTGGATAACTTGTTAGAACACTATCTGGAGGGATAGGTTATGAAAATCGATTTACTATTTGCAGAAATAGGTTCGACAACAACGGTTCTAACAGCTTTTCATTTTGGTTTTAAACCGAAAGTAATAGCCCAGGCGGAACATTGGACCACGGTTAATGAAGGTGATGTGACAATAGGTATAGAACGCGCTCTTAGAAAGATTAAAGAGCAACTTGGTGAAGATATCAGTTGGGAGAAGTTTGCAGCAACGAGCAGCGCTGCGGGCGGTTTGAAGATGACTGTTCACGGGCTTGTTTACGATATGACCGTTCGCGCGGCAAAGGAGGCAGCCCTCGGTGCGGGAGCAGTTATCAAATATGTGACGGCTGGAAAAATGGATGAGTTCCATTTGAAAAAGGTAGAGTCTATACAACCCAAATTGATTCTTCTAGCAGGTGGTGTTGACTACGGAGAAAGTGAAACGGTTATCCATAATGCGAAAATGTTGGCTAAGTTGCCACTTGATGTGCCTATTGTTTACGCAGGAAATGTTGCAGCGGCTGAGCAAGTAGAATTCATACTCACCAACGCAGGGAAAAAGGTCTATGTTACTGAGAATGTCTATCCAAGGGTTGATTATCTCAATGTAGAACCAACAAGAAATGTGATAAAGGAAGTATTTGCCGAGCATATTGTAAGGGCACCCGGAATGGATAAGATAAAAGATATGGTGAACTACGAAATTATTCCCACACCCGCCTCAGTTATGATAACGACAGAGCTTGCCTATGAACATTTTGGTGATTGTTTGACGATAGATATCGGTGGTGCAACAACAGATGTAGATTCTGTTACCGATGGCTCTCCCGAAATCCAGGAAATGCTCATTTCTCCTGAACCTTTTGCAAAAAGGACAGTTGAGGGCGATTTGGGACTATACGTAAACGCACACAACGTTATCGAGATGATTGGCGAGGAGAATTTAAGAAAGCAATTTGAAGATTACGATGAGCTTGTCAAGAGAATAAGTCCGTATCCTGCAAGTGAGCGTGATGAATATTTTATAAGCAAGCTGGCAACGTTCTGTGCACAACAAGGATTGAGAAGACACGCGGGAAGTAAAAAGCACCTTTACACTCCAACAGGTAGAAAGACGATAGCTGAAGGAAAAGATTTGACCGCTGTTCGTGTAATCTTTGGCACAGGTGGATTTCTATCAAGGTCTAAGCATGCAAAAGAGGTTTTAGAAAGTTTGAAACATCTTTCAAAACTGCACCCAATGGAGTTGTTACCCTCGGAAGAGGTAAGGTTGTACAGAGATAAACACTACATATTTGCCGCAATAGGACTTATTGCGAGTAAAATAGATAAAGATATAGCGAAGCAACTTCTTGAGATGGATGTTGAACCATATTAAGAGTAGGAGGAGAGAACAATCATGAGCGCTGTTGAGAACAACGCAATGAAAGAAAAAGTACTCGTTATAAAGGCAGAAGAAGTGGAGAGATTGTGTAAAAGTAGAACAGGAGTCGTTGAGGTTCCTCAAGAAGAATTCTTCAACGTACTAAAGAACGGATTTTTTGTTGAGCGGGGAATAGCAGAATACGACGAAACGATAAGGCAAGTGATTCCATACATCGTTCTGAAAGAAGGAGACGAATATATATTCTTTAGGCGAACTGCAAACCAGACTGAGAAAAGGCTTCATAACCTGATTACACTTGGAGTTGGTGGACATTTAAATATAGAAGATTCACAGGACCCAGTTGAGTGTTTCGAAAATGGGTTAGCAAGAGAATTATCAGAAGAGGTCGATGTTGAAGTGAAATCACTGAACTATGTAGGTTTGATAAACGAGGTTGAGAATCCCGTAAGTCGCGTTCACATTGGCGTGCTCTATATTGCAGATGTTAAATACAACGGGATAGTCGAGAAGGAAAATTTTGTAGAAATCAGGTCAAAAAGATTAAAAGATTACATCGAGGAGATGGAAGGATGGGCAAAGGTGGTAGCATTATACTTAGAACATTCGCAAAGTTGAACCTTTGCCTGGATGTTCTGAGAAAAAGGGAAGATGGTTACCACGAAATAGATTCGTTGTTTCAAACGATTTCGCTTTTTGATAGGATGATTGTCAAAATAACACGCGGAGATGGGTGTTTGAAATTAGAATCAAACGTGGAAATTGAAAACAACATAATCGAAAGAATTTGGAGATTGGTTAATATCACCGACTACGATGCACATGTCTTGCTTGAAAAGAATATACCCATCGGTGCAGGACTTGGTGGGGGTAGTAGCAACGCCGCGGGATTTTTAATAGCTTTAAAGGTTTTCAGGTTTATAAGCGAAATAGATGCGTTTGAATTGGCAAAATCTGTAGGTAGTGATGTGCCTTTCTTTTTATACGGTGGTACTGCAATCGTTTCAGGCAGAGGTGAAGTAATTGAAAAGGTCGAACCACTTGAAGGTTTCAATGTAGATGTGTATTTCCCTGGTTTTTCGATATCAACAAAAGAGGCATACGGGAAGCTGAGCGCGGAATGGTTTGGGAAAGCACCGATGAAAGCAACTGAACTATACGAAGCTTATCGTTCCAAAGATTTGGAAAAGATAAAGTCGGGGACCTACAACATCTTTGAGAAAGTTATCCCTGAGGAATTGTTAGATAGGATAGAAGTGTTAAGAAATGAAAACCCTGCAGCACTCACTGGTTCAGGAAGTGCCTACTTTGTTCTAACACCACAAGGCAAGTACCACTTCACCAAGAAAGGAGTGGAGATTGATGCCTTTGAGGAAGATTAGATGGGAAGAATTGGTCGTAGATAAACGTATCGTTCCGCCGATAGAATCTACCGAAGAAGTTAAGAAAACTCAATCCTTCATTGGACGTGAAAGAGCTGTAAAGGCTTTGCGTTTTGGACTGGATATGGACAAGGATGGATACAATGTCTTTGTTGTCGGACTACCTGGCACCGGTAGGAAGACCTTTGTCAAACATTTCGTTACCGAATACGCTCAGAGAAAACCCGTGCCGTCGGATGTTGCCTACGTAATGGATTTTGATGATCCACAAAAAGCAAACACACTCTTCTTGCCTGCAGGAAAGGGTGTTGATTTCAAAAAAGATATGGAAAAACTTGTGGAAAACTTAACGGAAAAAATTTCAAAGGTCTTTGAGGGAGAAGATTACAAAGCACGAAGAAGAGAGATAGATGAAGAGTTCGAAAGTGAACAAGAACGTATAACGAAAGATTTGATTGAAAAAGCGCAAGCCTTGGGCTTTTTGATTAAGTTCACACAAACCGGTGTGAATTACTATCCCGTTATGAATGGCAAGGTCTTGAAAGAGGAAGATTTTACAGCTCTGAGCGAAGATGAAAAAAGAAAGATAGAAGAAAATGAAAAGAAAGTTCAATTATTAATTGAAGCTGCTGTGGAAAATGTACGTAAACTTGAGAGTTTATACAAAGAGCGTGTGAGAGATTTAAATCGGTACGCGTTGTTGTTTGCTACGGAAGAGTTTTTCTCCGTAATTGAAGCAAAGTACCCATTTAGTGATGTGAGGGAGTTTATACACAAAATCAAAGAGGACATAATAGAAAAAGTTAGTTCAACGAAAAAGCTTTCGGACCTTGAGTATTATTTTAGAAGGGCTTACAACGTCAATCTCGTGGTTGATAACTCGGATTTGAATTGTGCTCCAGTGGTTTTCGAAGACACACCGACGTATCATAACTTGTTCGGAAAAATCGAATATATCGAGCGTGAAGGAATGCTTTATACGGACTTCAATATGATTCGCCCTGGTTCTTTGCACAAGGCAAACGGAGGTTTTTTGATTGTTGATGCAAGGGAACTACTCGTGCATCCGTTTGTATGGGACAGGCTAAAGAAAATCCTTTTTTCAAAACAACTCGAGGTTGAGAACATCGATACAGCGTATGGTTATTCGACGATAGCAACTTTAAGAACGGAACCTATACCGTTGAAAGTTAAAGTGATACTCATAGGAACACCTGAGATATATGAACTATTATATGAATACGACCCTGATTTTGAAAAGCTATTCAAGGTTAAAGTGGAAATGGACTGGGAACTTGATGCTACCGTTGAAAACATCTCGGATTTGGTTGCTTTCATTACAGATTACACTCGAGAAAGAGAGCTTTTACCTGTGAGAAGAGGTGCGATAGAAAAAGTAATCTGGTATTCGGCAAGACTATCTGGCGATAGAACAAAACTTTCGATGAGACTTGGGGCATTGATTGACCTTTTGGAAGAGGCAAACTTTTTTGCCACAAAGAGGAATTCTAGGTATATTGAATACGAAGATGTTGCACGTGCTTTAAAGGAACGAGAGGAACGTTTGAAGCTTGTTGTAGAAAAATATGATGAGATGTTTCGAAAAGAGGAACTCATGATAGATGTATCTGGTAAAGTTGTAGGACAGGTGAACGGGTTAACTGTTATGAACTTCGGTGATTTTGAATTCGGTTTGCCAGTGAGGATAACAGCAAAGACGTATCTTGGTAGTTCTGGTATTTTGGATATCCAGAGAGAGGCTGACTTGAGTGGTCAGATACACAGCAAGGCTGTGATGATTTTAACAGGATATTTAGGTAGTAAATATGCCAAGAAAGTGCCGTTCTCGATAGGCGTTTCAATTTCTTTTGAACAGGTTTACGGATATGTTGAAGGTGACAGTGCATCACTTGCCGAAGTGTTAGCGATTATCTCTGCGATTTCCAAAATACCGCTAAAGCAAAACATAGCGGTTACAGGATCGATAAACCAACACGGACACGTTCAACCAGTCGGTGGGGTTACCGAGAAAGTGGAAGGTTTTTACCGTATTTGTAAAATAAAAGGTCTCACAGGTAATCAGGGGGTTATCATACCAAAAGCGAACGTAAGGAACTTAGTTTTGTCTGATGAGGTGCTTGATGCGATAAGAAACGGGTTGTTCCACATCTGGACCGTTGATGATGTGGACGAAGCAATTGAGTTAATGACCGATATGAAAGCAGGAATTATGAACAAAAACTACGAATATCCAAGGGGGACGGTGAATTATTACGTTGTCCAAGCACTTAAACGTTCTCACGACATAGCTGAGGGAAAAGGTAAAGAGAAAAAGACAAAGAAAAAACGAGAAAGAATGTAATATGTTTTGAAAAGACTGATAATATGGGATTAAGTAGACTATTCTAAAACTTGTGGTATAATTTTCCTTGTCTTGAAGTAAAATGTAAAATCCTTTTTTAGGAGGAGGCGGTCGAATTGAAAAGGATAGCAGTGATGACAAGTGGAGGAGACTCTCCAGGAATGAATGCCGCTATCAGGGCTGTTGTAAGATATGGTATCAAGTCCGGTTTGGAAGTTTATGGAATTAAACGTGGATACGCTGGTCTTCTTGATGAGGATATCGAACCGATGACGTTTGCATCCGTTGGTGGCATTATGGAAAAGGGTGGAACTATTTTGAGAACGAGTAGATGTCCAGAGTTTGTTAGGAAAGAGACAAGGGCGGAAGCGGCAAAAATTCTAAAAAAACATGGTATTGAAGGTTTGGTTGTCATTGGTGGTGAGGGTAGTTTACATGGTGCGATGTTCTTGGAGGAAGAACAGAAGATACCTGTTGTTGGAATCCCCGGAACTATAGATAACGATATTGCCATGACCGATATGAGTATAGGTGTAGATACCTGTCTCAACACAGTTGTTGATGCAATACAAAAACTAAAAGACACTGCCAGTTCACACGAAAGGGCATTTATAGTCGAGGTTATGGGTAGGTCTTCGGGTTATATTGCAACGGTAAGTGGATTAGTAACCGGAGCAGAAGCGATAATTATCCCAGAGGTTCCAGTGAATTACGAAGAATTGGCAAATAAATTACTGGAGGAAAGGGAAAGAGGAAAGATTAATTGTATCGTTGTTGTTGCTGAAGGTGCGGCGAGTGCATACACCGTTGCAAGGCACTTAGAACACAGAATAGGATACGAAACAAGAATCACTATACTTGGTCATATCCAGCGAGGAGGTTCTCCAACAGCGTTCGATAGGCTCCTTGCTTCGAGGATGGGAGTGGCAGCCGTTGATGCTTTGCTGCGTGGAGAAAGCGGTGTCATGACGGCACTCCAAGGTGGAAAGATAGTAACGGTGAAACTTGATGAGGTGTTAAAAGAGAAGAAACGACTCGATATGGAATTGGTAAAGCTCGCTGGGATACTTTCATAAAAATGACAGATAGAAGGTGTGAGTTTGATAGTTAAAGGCGGTTACGTTTGGAACGGGACGATTTTCGAAAAGAAAAACCTTTACATCGAAAATGGTAGGTTTGTGCCTTATTCAGATACCGGACCTGTGGTGGACGCCACAGGTCTATTTGTAATGCCTGGATGGGTAGATTCGCATGCGCACGTCATAGGGACTGGAATGAAATTTTTGACACACGACTTGACGAGAGAAAATCTTTTCGACGTCCTTACAAAAACAAGAGAGTCTTCAGAGAGCTTTGTTATTGCGCGTGGTTGGGAAAATCTTCCAGAAAAACAACTACTCGATAAAGCGAATGAACTGAAGATTCCCGTTTTGTTAGTGCGAAAATGTGGACATGTTGCCTGGATAAATAATTATTTGAAAGAGAAAATAGGAAAGAACAGAGATGAGAATAATTTACTCTTTGAAAAAGAGATAGAAAAGGTTTGGAATTTCCTCGGAGATGAGTTTTTCTCAAAGGCATTTGAAAAAGGGCAGGAAGAATTTCTGAAACACGGTGTTACCCAAGTGCACTCAGATGACTTTCATGGTGTTAGTTTTGAGACGCTGAAAAAGCTCTTAAGAAACAGCAAAATTAGAATTTTTGAAAAGCTCTACACCTATGAGCCGTGGAATTACGAGTTCGGAGAATTTGGCATTTCGAAAATTGGTGGTATAAAGCTGTTTGCCGATGGTTCGCTTGGTGGAAGGACTGCATGGATGTTTTATCCATACAAAGACACAGGCAGTTTTGGTATGAATACGTTGCCGGACAATTTTGATGAGATAGTGGAATTTGCAGAGAAAAGAAATATACAATTAAACATACACGTGATTGGTGACAGGGCACTTACGGAAGTTTTAAACAGACTTGAAAAAGCTAAAGTCAAGACAAGACACAGGTTAATTCATTTGCAATTTATTTTGAAAAAAGATTTTCCAAAGTTGAGAAGTTTTTATCTCTCAGTCCAACCACACTTTTACTTTGAAGATATCCCGCTATTGGATGACGTTTCTTTTGAACTTGCTTATCCATTTATCCAAATGCACAAATCAGGATATATGATGGCATTTTCTACAGACTCTCCTGTTTCACCAGCTGACCCAAAGTATGTGCTTGAGTATGCGTTTAAGATGGGGTTTACAATGGAAGAAGGGATTTATTACTATACCGAAGCAGGTTCTAAGATTGCTGGATATCAATGTGGAAGAATAGATATAGGGTACTGCGCGGACTTTGCTTTATACGATGGTGACCCTTTTGAAGAAGACCCTGTTGCCGTATTTGTGAATGGTGAGGAGGTAATAAGAAGATGAAAATAGACTATGGCAAATATTTTGAAAGACCAGAAGATGATTACTCTTTTGATGTCATTGTAATTGGTGGTGGGCATGCTGGAATTGAGGCAGCGCTTGCGTGTGCAAGGCTTGGATTAAAAACAATGCTAATAACAGGAAACCCTGACAACGTAGGCTGGGCTTCATGTAATCCTGCAATTGGTGGTTCAGCCAAAGGCATTGTAGTCCGAGAGATAGACGCACTTGGCGGAGAGATGGCAAAAACTACAGACGAAACCATGATAAATGTGAGGATGCTCAACACAAGTAAAGGTCCAGCGGTTCAAGCATTGAGGGCACAAATAGATAAATACTCTTATTCTCGAACGATGAAAAGAAAATTGGAAAATCAAGAAAACCTGCTTTTACGTTATGGGATTGTAAAAGAACTTATCGTTGAGAATGGAAAGGTTGCAGGTGTTGTCGATTCGTTTGGGATAGACTACCATGCAAGAGCAGTCATAGTAACCACAGGAACGTTCCTTAGAGGGCGGATATTCATCGGCAGAGAAACGATGGAAGCGGGTAGGATGGGCGATTTTTCTGCGCATGGATTAACAGAATCACTGATAAATCTTGGCTTTAAAGTTGGGAGGTTTAAGACAGGAACCCCAGCGCGTGTACTGAAAAGAAGTATCGACTTTTCAAAAATGGTAAGACAAGATACAGATGATATACCTTGGGCATTTTCCCATTTCAACGAACCTAAGGTTCTTCCGAAAGACTATCCATGTTGGTTAACTCATACCCTTCCTGAGACGCACAAAATCATACGTGATTACCTGATATTCTCACCACTGTATGGTGAAGTAAAACTTATCCAAGCAAAAGGACCTAGGTATTGTCCATCAATAGAAGACAAAGTTGTGAAATTCGAACGTGAAAGTCATCAAGTTTTTGTTGAACCAGAAGGGAAGGACACGGAAGAATACTATCTGAACGGTTTGTCTACGAGCCTACCTTACGCCGCTCAGATTAAGATGCTCAGAACAATCCCAGGACTTGAAAATGTTGTCATTGTTAGACCTGCTTACGCTGTTGAGTACGACTACATCGACCCAACACAGCTTTATCCCACATTGGAATCAAAAATTGTTGAAAATCTTTATTTCGCTGGTCAAATTAACGGAACCAGTGGATACGAAGAAGCAGCTGGTCAGGGAATTATAGCTGGAATCAACGCAGCGTTGAAATTACGAGGAGAAGAACAACTAATTTTAAAAAGGTCTGAGAGTTACATTGGTGTCATGATTGATGACCTTGTAACAAAGGGAACAGACGAACCTTACAGATTACTCTCCTCGAGAGCGGAGTACAGATTGCTTCTTAGACACGATAATGCACACCTCAGGTTGGCAAAATACGGTTACAGAGTTGGTTTAATTCCAAAATGGTTTTACGAAAGAGTTTTGGAGATAGAGCGCGAAGTAAAAAGACAATTAGAGAGACTTGAGAACGTCAAAGTCCCACTTTCAGGGCAGGTGAATGAACTTTTGGTAAGGCTTGGTTCATCTCCTTTGAGTGAAGGGACAAGATTAGCAAAGCTACTGAGAAGACCTGAGATTAAATACGAAGATATAAGAATCTTGGACCCGGAACCTATTACGGACAGAGAAGTTCTTACACAAGTTGAAATACAGCTTAAATACGAAGGATATATAAAGGCTATGTTGGACCAAGTAAAAGTATTTGAAGAATACGAAAATTTACATATTGGAAACTTAAATTTTACAGAGGTGCCTAACTTATCGACCGAAGCACGTGAGAAGTTAGAAAAAATTAGACCGTTCTCAATTGGACAAGCAATGCGAATTCCTGGTGTAACACCGGCAGATATCATGGCATTATTGACCTATATTAGGAAAAAATAAGAATTTTTAGAACTTGATGGGTGAAAATGGTCACTGGTACTCAGATTTTGACATAATGAAATTTTATGGTAAAATATAACAGGATTTTTTTGTAACAATTAGAATAAGGGGTGGTAGGAGTGCGAAAAATACTAGTATTTCTGATGCTAGCAATGGTTGGAATGGCATTAGCTTTTTACATAAACTATCAAGTGCAATCAGGGGACACTTTATATGGTATCTCAAAGGGTTTTGGGATACCTATTCCTGTTATTCTTGATTGGAATCCAGATATATCACCCTCGAGTTTAAAAGTTGGGCAGAAGCTGAAAATACCATTTGTTCCTGGCATAATGTACAAACCGGTTAGAACTTTGTCACTCTCAACTTTGGCTAAAGTGTTTTTTATTGACCCAGAGGAGATTTTGGAAATAAATCCTGCGATTGGAAATAGTGTACCAGCTGGTAAAGAAGTTTTTGTGCCACTTGGTAGAGTAAATACTTCGTTTACTCAACTTGTAGATTACGTATGGCCAGTTTATGGTAGTATCACCTCGGAGTTTGGTTGGAGAATCCATCCGATATACAACAAAACTATGTTCCACAACGGGTTAGATATAAGAGCAGATACAGGTAATCCTGTATTTACCGCCAGGTCGGGGGTCGTTAAGTTTGCTGGATGGAAATCGGGCTACGGAAATTTAATAATCATCGACCATGGTGGTGGTATCGAGACTTATTATGCACATCTTTCGAAAATCAATGTCTTTGTTGGTTTGAGGGTTGAAAAAGGTGATTTTATCGGAAGAGTTGGAAGCACGGGTACATCAACAGGTCCGCATCTACATTTTGAAGTTAGAGTCGCTTCATCGCCAAAAGATCCCGTAGCTTATTTGCCAAGAAACAATACTTACGTTATGAGGAGGGTACTTTCTGAGTAATTTAAAGAACAACAAAGTTTTCAAAGAGATAGTCTTTACTTTCGATGAGTCAAAGCAAGACATTGTAGATGAAATATTATATGGTGAATACGATTATTACGAGATAGAAAGCAGCGAGGGAAAGTTCCTCGCTGTTGTTTCGCCATATGAGGAGAAATTGGAAGAGGTCAAGAATACCCTCACAAATGCTGGATTGGTTTTTGTTGGATATAGGGAAACAAAGCCTGAAGATTGGTTTAAGAACATAATAACTGAGCCTTTTGAGATGATAGAAGGTGTCTGGGTAGACCCGGAAGAACATCATTTGGAAGAAAAGGATGAAATCGTCGTTTTGAAAATACCACAAGGCTTGGCTTTTGGGACAGGATTACATCAGACAACTAAAATGTCTGCGATGTATCTTAAAAAGTATCTAAAACCCGGAATGGATGTTCTCGACCTTGGTTGTGGAAGCGGAATATTGGCAATACTTGCAAAGAAACTGGGAGCAGGAAAGGTTTTGGCGGTTGATAACGACCCCTTTGCAGTTGAGGTTGCGCAGGAAAATGCTCTGAGGAACAACGTGGACATTGAAGTGAAATGGTCTGACCTTTTTTCAAACGTTGATGGAAAGTACGATATAATCGTCTCAAACATCATTGCGGAAATACTTGTTGAGATGTTAAAGAGTGCTAAGAACTATCTGAAAGAAGATGGTTTATTAATATTATCTGGAATCATCGTTCAAAAGGCTAATCTTTTTGAAGGGTACAATATCGTTGAAAAAATGGTGATGGACGAGTGGAACGCGTTAGTGATAAGGATCTAAAAGTTATCCACTCGCAACTCGGTAGAAGTGTTGATAATGTTCTGGGAGTTGAAAAACACTGCTCTTGTGGTTTTCCACAGGTTGTCCTTAGCTATCCCATCAGAGATGGCAAACCTTTTCCCACAATTCATTACCTCACATGCCCTCATTTGAGAAAAGAAGTTTCCAAGTTAGAAGAAAAAGGTTATATCACCAAGTACGAAGAACTAGTTAAAAGTGACCCAGAACTTTTCGAGAAACTTCGGATTGCACATGAGAAAGTTATATCAAAAAGACTGGCTTTATTGAAACCTGAGGATTCTACATGGTCTTCCGTTCTGTCTTCTGTTGGGACAGGTGGAATAAGGGATTGGAAAACGATAAAATGTCTTCATCTCCATCTTGCAGATTATCTCGCAGGAATTGATAATCCAATAGGTGAGTTGGTGTATAATCTTATTGAACAAAAAGAATGTGATAACTGCTACTGTAAAGATTTTTAAGCTTTAGTTCTGGCTTTTAAAATCGCGAAAAACATTTGGGGGGAAGAGGTGAGCAAAATGGAAGGGGCGGGTCTTTCCACTTTTTCCAATATCTTCCTACTTTTTGATTTTCAGAATCAACCGGTTGATGTCCAGCTTGTATACAAAGAAGCACAGAAATACGGGAGAATCGTTGGTGGAAAGGCGTACGGTTCTTGGTCGAAAAATAAAATAGCAGCATTTGCTTTGTACAACTACGGTATAGAACTTGTCGAAGTGCCAGAAGCAGAGTTTTTACCAAACAAGAAAGGGAACGATATAAGGTTAGCGGTGGATTGTATAGAACAGGCGCTCAAGAATAACATCGTTGACACATTTTTCCTTGTAACCGGTGATGCAGATTTCACCGCACTGGTGTATAAACTCAAATCATATGGTAAACGTGTAATTGCACTTGCAAGGACGAAATCAACAAGTTATGAGCTCGTTTCTGCCGTTGATAAGTTCATACCCTACGAGGACATTGTGAAAAACGAGAATCTCACGGACCCTGTGGACAGGTTGGCTGAAGAGATGGAGATATTCTTAAAACGTTCCGGAAAGGAATTCACTCGTGACAACCTCTCTCGCTTTTTAATTTCTTTTAACATCAACCCTTCCAAATACGGTTTCCAGACTATGCACGAACTTGTTGACGAAGTTTACGAGAGGAAAGTCCAGAAACCTGAGAGATTAAAGAATATAAAGCTAATGATTTTGAGAGCTGTGTTGTATGAGTCATTAAGTGAAAAGAGACTTCCGCAATTTGCGGAAGATAACAAAATTCCCATAGGTGACCTTAAAGCGGCAATTGATATCCTGGTTAATGACAAAGTTTTATTACTTTCAGAAAGTGGTTACGAGATAAATAGAAATAAAGCCTTCTTTGCAACACTACTTGAAAAATATCCAGTAGTTGCGGAACATCTTTTGGAATTTGTTGAAAAGACTTACAAAGCGTTTGTCAATGGAAGAGTCAAAGCCTTGAACCAACTTTTGCAAAGCGAGTTTAAAATCTCATCAAGCGAATTCAAAACTTACGTCGAGGCTGTGAAAAGAAGCGGATGTTTGAAAGGTTTGGATGAAAGTGACTACATATCATATTCAACACCTGCAAAAATAGTGTGTGACCTGGAAATGCTCAAGGTCTCTACATTTGCCTATTTTGTAAAGCGTATACTGTCTCAAACATTCGTTTTCAAAGAAGAAATGCCTTACATAAAAGAGTTAGTATTTTCGAACAATGAGGCATTGTTTGAGAAAACACTGGACTTTTTACAACAAACAGGAGAAGTTATAGAAATAGGAGGTGTGTATTTCTACTCACCAGTATGAGAATAGAAATCATCATCCCAGGGAAAATTTCCAAACATCTTGTGCCAGCTCAGGAATTCTACGAAGAAAAAATCTCGCGTTTTGCAAAAGTTGAGGTAAACTTTATCCCGCTCGGAGGAGATATCAACACACTTGATCCAAAGGTAATAATCTCAAAAGAATCTGAGCACATATTGAAAAGGCTAAAGGAACGTAAATACACACTTATTGACCTTTGGGGGAAACAGATGACCAGTGAAGAATTTGCACGATATATGGATAAAGCTTTCATGAAAGATTCTGAACTGGTCTTCGTCATAGGTGGTCCTCTCGGTATCGATGAAACTCTGCGAAAAAACGCAACCGAGAGGATTTCTTTTTCTAAGATGACATTTACTCATGAGATGTGCCTGATTCTTTTGCTTGAGCAAATTTTCAGAGGGTTTAAAATTCTAAAAAACGAAAAGTACCATTACTGATGTCGGCACTCAAGAAAAGATGAATTATTGCCGATAATTAACTTGGGTATAAATCTTTGAAAGGATGGTGAGGTGCATGATTGACAAAATCAACAAAGCAGGATTACAGGGTGCTCAGAACGTACAGGAAGTTAAAGGAAAAACAGAAAAGAACGTAGAAAAATCTAAAGTGAAGGGCGAAGTAAAGAACGTAGCCGATTCTATTATTCTCGAGGAAGGAAAGAAAGTTGCCGAATACATTGAGATGGCTAAGAGCTATCCTGAAATCAGAGTTGAATTTGTTAACCAAATTAAACAAGCGATTGAGAATGGAACTTTCAAAGTCGATGTGGAGAAGATAGCAAAGAAGATATTGGAGGGATGAGATAGTGTTAATTGACAACTTGAAAAATGAAATTCGGGTGTTTGACAGTATGATTCAAGCCTTCAGGGGGCTTGAAAGTGCTGTTCTTAATAGACAAACGGATATGCTTTCGAGGTACGCAGTCACGATAGAAGAGCTATCTTTGGAAATTTCGAGGTTGGAAGATGAAAGGGATGTTATTTTAAAGGAAATGGGTTACCAAAGTGTCAAGGATTATATCGATAAATCAACTGCATCTGATGTTCCACAGGTAGCTTACCTTGCTGCTGAGATTGTTGAGAAACTCAATGAATTGACGATTGTTATGGAGAGTATAAGACAGATTTTTGAATTTGAAAACCACTATTTCGAGTTTCTCAACAATCTTGTCAGAGGTGTTAACCCATCCCCAAATTATTCTTTTAACCAAAACAAACAAGGTGTATCTGCGTATACTGCAAACTACAACACTTCCAGATACGACAGTTTAAAGTAAATGACCAGTAGTTTTGTTCCCAAGCCAATAAAGGGAGTGATACAATTTGCCAGACATCAGCTTATTTGGAACACTAAACACCGGACTCCTTGGAATTTACGCAAGTAAGTTGGCAATGAACGTTGTTGCACATAATATAGCAAATGCAAATACACCTGGTTTTTCAAGGCAACGACCGGAACTACTTACCATGCCCCCAATTCCTATAAGTTCGCTCACCCAACCTTCAATTCCTTTGCAGATAGGAACGGGTGTATACGTTCGTGACATCAAAAGGGTGAGGGATGCGTTCCTCGATATCCAGTTCAGACAAACGAACAACAAATACAATTATTGGGACACAATCACTGCAAATTTACACTTCGTTGAACAACTCGTTGCTGAACCTTCCGAAGCGGGAATTAGGTATTTGTTTGATTCCCTCTGGTCGGGAATTGAGGAGGTTATAACAGACCCAACAAACACTGCTGCGAAACGTGGACTTGTAAGCAGGGCGGAAGAGTTGGTCCAGCATGTCCAGGATTTGTATATGCGTTTGGAACAGTTACGTGTTGATTTAGATAACGAAATTGCTCAACGCACACAGCAAATAAACGCGATGGTCAAAAGGCTTGCTGATATAAATGCGAAAGTAAGAACAGCGGTGAGTTTGAGATACACGCCGAACGACTTACTTGACGAGCGAGACAGAATATTGGATGAGTTGTCAAACCTTACTGACATATACTACTACGAAGATAACGCTGGTCAAATAACACTGAGGATAGGCAACCAGATTGTTTTAACAGGTCAAGATGTTGTTGAATTGAGGGCTTTGGAAAGACCGTTTGGCAAGGGATTCAAAGAAATCTTTGCGGGGAATTCAAAAGTGGTATTCAACGATGGAAAGTTGAAGAGTTTGTTTGACCTTCGCGATGAAATTCTTGTCAAATACATGAATAGGCTCGATGAGTTTGTGCTTTCTCTCACCGATGAATTCAATCTAATCCACCAAGATGGCTTTAACGGCGATGGAAGTGTTACCGGCTTAAAGTTTTTCAACGACATTTCCGCTGAGAGGATTGAGGACTCTAAATTGTATCGTTTGGCTGGAGCGAAACGTGTTGAAAACGGTCCTATCAAGTTCATCTCTGGTATGAGTGATAGAAAGGATTTCAGCGATATTTTAACCAAACCTTTTATCGAAAAAGGTGCGATAGTGTTCTTTGATGGAACAGAAAAAATCTTCGCTGCACGGGTTAACCCATACGATAAAGTTGAGGACTTTCAAAATACTCTTTCATCGATTTCAGATAGGTGGTTTGATTTGAAAGTTGGTGCACACGGTGATGGTGGATACAGGCTCTACTTTGAATCTAATCAGAACTTGAGAAATACACTTGCACTTGACTTCAACGGTAACATGTTCAACACTATGGGTTTTGCTACGAAAAACGTCGATGTTTTTGTGGTTGATAGAAAAGATTTCAAAGTCAGTTCTGGGAGCTACAAGATAGCTATCAACGGAAAAGAGGAAATCTTAAACATCACAGCATCTACAACACTTGAGGACCTGGCAAATCAGCTTAACACACATTTTGGGAGTGATATAAAGGCATTCGTGCACGATGATAAGTTGCTTATAATCCCAACCAAAGCGAACGAATTTAATCTAAAGAACATAAAATTATCAGATTCGGGGGGATTATTCACACAAGCGAACATCCACATAGAAACATATAGAGCTCTTGATACATCTCGTGAAACGGTTGAAAACATCGTTGGTAGAAGCCAAGCATTTTCCATCAGAATTGGTGCAACGGAGATAAGAATTGACCCAACAAAGACTACACTACGAGATTTGGCAAAAATGATAAACGATGCAAATACAGGTGTCATAGCGGATGTTACACCACACGGAAAGTTTGTTTTGCGTGGCTCAAGGTCTTTAGATTTTGAACTTAAGAAGGTTATCCAAGGTCCTGAAGCACTTTGGACGGCACTTGGATTTATAGACCCGGACGGAAATCCTTTGAACGATTGGGACGAAGGATTTGTATTTGTTAATCCTTTCGAGCCACCAAAAGACCAGAGGATGAGGTATATCAAAGCTGACGCATTATTCATAGACAAACAAGTGCCAAAAGACCCATACAGGTTTGTCGAAAAATTCGCTGTTAACTCAACGATAAAAAGTAATCCCGAAACGTTGGCTGTGGATATTGGATACACTGAGGAAAATCCAAACTGGGATGCAAAGGTCTTTAAACCTTCCGGTCGTGCAAACACAGGTATTGTAGAACTTCTTTCGGCTTTGAGAAACAAAAAAGTTCTCAACGATGGGTTGGAATCATTTAACGAATATCTTGGTAGTGTTGTAGCAGAACTCGGTGTTGAGAGTGAAACTGCGATGAAGATAAAGAGCAATACCGATTTGATGAAAAAGGAAATTGATGGTGAGAGGGAAAGAGTAAAAGGGGTTTCTTTAGATGAGGAAATGGCGAATATGATAAAATACCAACAAGCGTTTAACGCGGCTGCAAGGGTGATGACCGCTGTAGATGATATGATTTCAAGAGTTATTGATAAATTAGGTTTGGTTGGTAGATAATATATTTCTTTGTCCGAATAAGCTGAAGAGGTGATAGGTATGAGAATTACAAATAACATGATTAACGAAAGAACACTTTTCAATATTCAGCAAAGCTTGTACAGAATCGCACGAATGCATGATAAACTCTCTTCTGGAAAGGAAGTCCAGTATCCCAGTGATGATGCTGTTATTGCTACAAGGGCTTCCAATATATCGAGCCGTTTGAGAGAACTTGAACAGTTTAAAAGGAACGTTGACCATGTCAACAATTTTGTCCAATCTTACGATACCACACTCCAAGAGCTATCGAATGTCTACCACAGAATTCGTGAGTTGATGGTCCGAGGTGCGAATGGCACAAATACCGTTGACGAACGGAACTCAATAGCAGCTGAGCTTAAGGCGTTGAAGGAGCATCTCATCGAGATAGCCAATACAAGAGTAGGGGACGAATATATCTTCGGTGGTGCACGATCTGAGTTGAGACCTGTTGATGAAAATGGTAACATACAAACGCCGATAGAAGCAAATGTAAGAAGGAGAATCAATGCGTTAGGTTACACCATTACTTATGGAGTGACGGTTTACGATGTCTTTACCCTCGAAAACGGTAAGACAGTTTTTTCTACTATCGATGATGCAATAAACGCGTTATACGAAGGAAATGAAAGAAAGCTTTCTGAGATATCTTTGAAAGAAATCGGTGTTTTGGAGCGTTCAGTTATGGAGCATTTTGCATCCGTTGGTGCAACGTCACGAATGGCAGAGATGGTAGCCTCCAGAATAGAAGATTTGAAACTCTTCAACACTGAATACCTTTCTAAAGAGCAAGATGCTGATTTGACAAAGGTTTTAACGCAACTGAATATGCAACAAGCTGTACTTGAGGCATCTTTAAAATCAGCGGCCATGGCTATACAAAAATCACTAGTCGATTTCGTTGGTGGATAATTGTTGGATAATTTTAAATAAGGGGAAAATTTTGAGATGAATCTTGGAAGATTTTCTTCAGAGATTTTGCGGGGAATAAAAACTATCGATACACCACATCACAAGCCGACGCACGCGTCGGCTTTTTTAGTTTGGTATTCTAAGCCAACAAGCGATGTGAGAACCGTTGTAGAACTTGGAAGTGGAACAGGGATAGTTGCGTTTGCACTTGCCAAACTGTATAATCTTACTGTTGAGGGAATTGAGATTCAAGGTGAGCTTGTTGAGCTCGCAAACCTTGGTGCAAAACTAAACGAGATTGATGATAAAGTAAGGTTCAGAAATCTGGACGTTAGGGACGTGAAAGACTTTTATAAACCCGAGATGTTTGATATGGTTGTGTCGAATTTTCCGTTTCATTTATCAGGGAAAGGTAAGGAAAGCCCAAGTAAAATACGACGTTTGAGTCGCACAACTGATTTAGAAACCATAAAGGTTTTTATACAGAGCGCTTCGTATTTGATTAGGAACCGTGGAACGTTTGTATTTGTCTTTTCACCGAATATCTTAACCACAGTCTTGAGTTATCTAAGTGAGGTAAATCTCACTGTTCAAAGAATGTGTTTTTTACATGGGACACCTGAAAAAGAAGCAAAATTGGTAGTTGTTAGAGGAAAGAAAAACGGTGGGCAACATTTGGTAATTGACCCACCACAGTGGGGGGTGTAGTAAGATGGTAGAGCGATACGCACTTGAACCATTGAAGAGTTTATGGACTTTGAAAGCTCAGTATGAAAGATGGTTCGAAGTTGAGCTTGCAGTGGTTGAGGCATACGAGCAAATAGGGATTGCACCAAAAGGAACGGCTGAAGAAATTAGAAAGAAAGCGGTTATCGATGTAGATGATATACTAAATACAGAGCAAGTGGTTGACCATGATGTTATTGCGTTTATAAAGTCCGTAACAAAGAATATGGGAGATGAAGCCAGATACTTTCATTATGGGCTAACTTCGTCTGACGTTGTTGACACAGCAAATTCACTTGCACTTGTCCGAGCAACGGATATCATTTTGGAATCGATGGAAAGACTGGGCAAAGCTCTTTATGAAAAAGCTCTCCAATACAAGACTCTTCCTACGATTGGTAGAACGCATGGTGTCCATGCAGAACCCACATCTTTTGGGTTGAAGTTTCTCTCATGGTATGCGGAACTTCTCAGAGATATTGAAAGACTGAAAAGTGTTCGTGAAGAGATAGCTGTTGGAAAATTAAGTGGGGCTGTTGGGAATTACGCAAATATCTCTCCAAAAGTGGAGAAAATTGCTCTTGAAAAGCTTGGATTAAAACCGACACCTGTAGCCACACAAGTCATTTCGCGTGATTACATAGCTCATCTGCTTGCAACGTTTGCTCTAATTGCAGGCTTAATTGAACGCATAGCAATTGAAATAAGGCATTTACAACGCACGGAAGTACTTGAAGCCATGGAACCATTCAAGGAAGGACAGCGAGGTTCTTCAGCCATGCCTCATAAGAAAAATCCAATCCTTTGTGAACGACTGACTGGTATGGCGAGGTTGATAAGAAGCTACGCGCAGGTTGCGTTCGAGAACATGGCGTTATGGCATGAACGTGATATATCGCATTCTTCAGCAGAGCGTTATATACTTCCAGATTCAACAATGACAATTTATTACATGTTGGAAAAAGTAAGGTATATCATTGAAAACATGAGGGTGTTTGAGAAAAACATTCTGAGAAACATTGAGCTAACAAATGGCCTCGTGTATTCTCAGCGGGTGCTCCTTGCGTTGGTTGAGGCAGGTATGAGTAGAGAAAAAGCCTATCTGCTTGTCCAAAAATTAGCGCTGGAATGTTGGGAAAGTGGTGAATCGCTCAAGGATAAACTTCTTTCTGAAAGTGGAGTATTAGAACTACTTGGTAGGGAGAGAATAGAAGAGTTATTTAAGCCGGATTACTACCTTAGAAATGTTAATAGCATATACGAAAGATTTAGTAAGTAACGATAACGATAATATAAAAAGAGCGGGTTTAAAACCCGCTCTTTTTTGTTAACAACTTTTTGATTATTGATTCTCTTCTTCTTCTGTTGTGTAATCCTCAGTTGTGTATTCTTCTGTTGTGTATTCTTCTGTTGTGGGTTCTTCTGTTGTGTATTCTTCTGTTGCGTACTCTTCAGTTGTGTATTCTTCTGTTGTGTACTCTTCAGTTGTGTATTCTTCTGTTTCTGGTGCTTCTTCCGTAACTGTTGTTTCTTCAACCGTTGCTTCTTCTGCAGCTGCCTTGCTCTTGTTTGCTGCTACTGCCCAGATGATAGCTACTACAATGATAGCGATGACAATAAGTGTTACCGTCAAACCTTTTTTGGATGCCATAGCTCCAACCTCCTTTTAATAAGTTATGAAAAAATTAAGCACTATATCTTTAGTTTTCATGCCTATTATATCATTCGCAATGTAACTTTCAATGAGTAATTAGTGAAAAAAGTATGTTAAATTCACATTAAGCAAGTCTCAACATCGCACCGAGATCGGAA
>CAYVMA010000050.1:0-9774 GCA_964452455.1 uncultured Fervidobacterium sp.
TTGAACTTATCCTTGGAGATGTCAATACCGACAAAGATGGAGAAGTTTTCAGACATGATAAAACCTCCTTTCGATTGATTTGGTTAAAAGGCGAGGGCAGGAGCCTGCTGAACCAAACCTCCAGGGTGACAAGGGTTAAAAACCCAACCAACTTATCATGGTTAAAGGCAGGCGACAGACTCCTAAAATGGCTTAAAAGCCAAGGCTAGATAAGTCGTCCTGCCCTGCCTACTTTTTGACTAAAATATTTATACCATATTTTTACGTAGGAGGTGTAGGTATGTACGTAGAGATTATTGATGTAAGGGCAAGAGAAGTGCTTGATTCCCGCGGAAATCCCACGATTGAAGTTGAAGTTCTTCTTGAAGATGGTAGCTTTGGTAGTGCGATAGTTCCAAGTGGTGCATCGACTGGTAAGTTCGAAGCACTCGAATTGAGAGACGGTGACAAGAAGAGATACATGGGCAAGGGCGTTCTCAAGGCTGTTGAACACGTTAATGAGGTCATTGCACCAAGGATTGTTGGCTTGAACGCGTTTGACCAAGTTTACCTCGACAAGGTGCTTTTGGAACTTGATGGCACAGAAAACAAATCCAAGCTCGGTGCAAACGCTATCCTTGGTGTATCAATGGCAGTTGCAAGAGCGGCAGCAGAAAGCGCAGGCTTGCCACTTTACAAATACCTTGGTGGAGCGAATGCAAAAGTTCTACCAGTTCCATTCATGAACGTTATCAACGGTGGTGCACACGCAGATAACAGCCTTGATATACAAGAATTCATGCTTGTGCCAGCCGGAGCTCCTTCATTCAAAGAAGCACTCAGATACGGTGCAGAAGTATTCCACACACTCAAAAAGATACTCAAAGACGCTGGTCACGTAACAGCAGTTGGTGATGAAGGTGGATTTGCTCCAAACCTTTCTTCAAACGAAGAGGCAATCCAGGTGCTCATAAAGGCAATTGAACAAGCTGGTTATGAACCTGGAAAAGACATATTCATCGCACTCGACTGTGCAGCAAGTGAGTTCTACAACGAAGAGACAGGAAAATACAACATCGATGGAACAGAAAAAACTGGCGATGAGCTCATTGAATACTACTCCATGCTCATCGATAAATACTGGCCCGTTATCATCTCCATCGAAGACCCATTCGAACAAGAAGACTGGGACAGCTACGTGAAATTTACACAAAAAGTTGGCGGAAAGGTCCAAATCGTCGGTGATGATTTGTATGTGACAAATGTCAAAAGACTTTCAAAAGGTATCGAACTCTTTGCCACAAACTCAATACTCATAAAGCTAAACCAGATAGGTTCAGTCACAGAAACACTCGATGCAATTGAAATGGCAAAGACCGCAGGTATGACAAACGTCATTTCTCACAGAAGTGGAGAAACGGAAGACACATTCATCGCAGACCTTGCAGTTGCAACAAACGCAGGTATGATTAAAACCGGGTCACTTTCAAGAAGTGAAAGGATTGCGAAATACAACAGATTACTTAGAATCGAAGAAGAACTCGGTGATGCTGCGATTTACAAAGGATTGAATGCGTTCTATTCGATTAAAAGATAAGCAAAACTAAATAATCTAAATGCCAAGCCCCTCCACAAATAGGAGGGGCGTTTTTTTAGCTTATTCAACCGTTTAGACTGATATGACACTTTCTGTTATCAGAATTTTTCATAACTCGTATATGTTTTTACTATTCTTTATGCTCGTTGGATTTGTACACGTCTTAGCACTAGAAACGTCCCAAGGCTTACCCTGGCTATTCTGCAAAAACTGTTATTAACACTTGTGTTAATCGAATCGAGTAGAAGCTGCGTACGTAGGTAATTTACTCAGCTTTTTTGATATCACCGTACGTACCGTCCGGTATACGGCGGTTCCCTTAGTTGACCTGCGCTGCTGCGCACTGGCTTGTGACTTTGGAACTGTCGTTGATGGCATTTTATTCTTTGTTTATTCTTGGGTTCCACCCTATTTTCTTCAAACTATTTCTCTTTGGTTTTCTGGTTTCCTTTACCTTATGGTTATTGAACTTTGCTAACTTTTGACAGTTCAGCTACCCATCACTGAGCAGGTTAACAATAGGTGTTTCCGTCAGACCTCCCAGGATAAGAATGACCGCCTTCATCACATGAACTCACCACATTCACGTTGCCATTAAAAAGCCCATAGCGGACTTTCACCGCCAAGCTGTCACTCATGCCGGGCGCACGAAAAAACCCCGTCCTTTCGGACGGGGTTTCTGTATTTAACTAATTATTAGAAACTTGTCTTGTACATAAATTCAACGTACCAGCGTGGGTGTTTGTAGTGTTTGTATTTTCCACCGGTTGGTCCAAAGAGGTTTCCGAAGAAGAACGTGCTTGTTACTCCACCGCCGTAATCGTATGTTACTTGGAGTCTGTAGGCTTCTTTTACTTCATTGGCCGAGCTATGCAACGTATTAAGGTCTGTTACCATATTAACCATTCCCGTAAGTTTTAATTTGTCTGTGGCTTTTACTGTTGCATCTGCTCTGAGGTATGTGTATGTTGCTGGCTCTGTAATATCCGCCCATTTTCCGCTGAAATTGATCGTGACTGGATCCACTACTACTTTACCAGTTACATCGAGTTTGTATTTCTTTGAGGCATCAAGTAAGTTGTCGTTTGAAACAGCTACTGAGACTGCGAATGGTTCTGTATTGTACGCAACCTTTACTTGGTCTAATTTAACTGTTAATGTCGCCGGATCGAGTGTATACTTTGGTGTTACTTTAACGGCAAATTCGATAGGATCAACTTTGAGACCGTAAGATGTGACAACTTGAACATATTTTCCATTTACGACTGAATCTGACTTGTAATTGAGTTTATCAAGATTTTCACCGTATTTAAATTGTGGTTCAAGAGTAAGTCCTGCCATAGAATAAGAAGCTTTGAGGTCGATGTCAACTGCGTTAACCATTGAAGTTGCACCTTCAACCATACCAAAGAAAGCTGTTATATCTGATTTTACAACGCCAAGGTCGACTTTACCATTTGCTGAGACACCAAATTCGTAGGTATCTGCATCGGTTTCTGGGTCGCTTTTCCAAAGTCCACCAAAGATGTTAAATTCAGCAACTGAATATTTGACAATGACAAGGTCGTTGAAGAACCTGCTTGCTACATCGCTTGCTTCTTTGTTTGCCTCACCATTTTTTAAGTCAGCGTAGTAAAGTTCAAGTCCTGGGAGTAATTTTGTATCAACTTTGAGTGTGTCAGTTACACCTGGTAAATTCGATCTGCCGTCATCGTCTTCACCCGCAAAGTAATCGTTGATGAAGTAAGGAGATTTGTTCCATTTGAATCCGAAGTTTGGTGTTGAGAATCTAATTTCGCTAAGACTTATTTCTGGGGTGTTCCATGTACCCATGCTGAAAGATAACGTTAAAGATGCGTTCGGTTGAGCGAATCCCAACAGGTTTAATTTTGGATCTGTTGTAAAGGAATAAGTTCCACTAATATCTACACCCGCTTCGTCGATCAAAAGGCTGAACGTTGCTGAACCTGCATACTCAACTTCCATAGTTAGTGGAAACTTCGCCGCAAACATGCTAACAACTACAAAAAGCGCCACCAAAACCGTTAAAAGTTTCTTCATAACCTTCTCCCTCCTCCTGTGAGTTTAGGTGTGAAATGTTTATAAATGAAACCTAAAGAAAATCACTCTTTTTTTGACTTTGTGTTCTTACCATCCCCCCTTTTGGATGTTTATAGCTTCCCCATTCATATGAAAGCAAACTATCTTAAACTGATTGAACAGACTGGACAGAAATTACGGTCTGAACCATCCAAATATACCTATTATTATACCTACTATACCAAGCCCAATGCCCCATTGCGCCATCTGTTCTAATCGTTTTACATCCGCTGACTTCTCAACTTTTAGTTCCTCTAATTTCTCATTTACTTCTTCAACTTCACTCTTGTCAGCTTTGACTTCTTCAACAACCTGGCCAAGGCTTACAACTTGGTTTTCAAGAAGGTTGACTCTTTCAGAGAGCAGTTCGACTTTTTCGTTATTTGTATTAAGTTCCTCGTAGATTCCCATTATTGCGTCGTTGAGGATAGTATAATTACCATCGACTTTCTCTTCAAGTTGTTCAATTTTTGCTGCCATAAGCTCGTTCGCATCTTTTAAAGCCTCAATCGTTTCGATGAGTTCATCCACCCTAACGTCTGTATACGTCGTTACTCTTTCCTCAAGAGCTGTGAGGTTATTGTAAAGTTCGTAGACCATATCTCTGATTGCCGGTAATCCCGTGTCAAGCGTGTTCTGGATATTCAATACTTGAGTCTCAAGTTCTGAAAGTCTTGAGTCTAAATCCGCAAGCGCACTTTCAAATTCATCTGAGGAAACTTTTGTTCCAAGAAGGTCATATATCATGTTGGCGTATTCTTCCAAAAGTTCAACTCTTGATTTAATTGTTTCAAGTTCTTCCTTATCGACTTTACCGTCTGTCTTTGAGTTAAGCTCAGATATTTGAGCTGTGAGGTTCTTGTTTAAATCAGCAATCTGCTTTCTCAAAAGGTAGTCAACATCACCGAGCTGAGCCGCTAATCCGTTAAGAATTTCGCTTATCGTTTGAATATCGCTCTTTAGTGCCACAAGGTCAATTTCTTGTTGATTACCATCTTCATCTGTGTAAATAAATTTGTCTTGAATGGAATTTACAAGGTCATACAGCTTTATTATGTCTTGGTCATGTAAATCAAGAACAAGCTTTGCGTCTTCAAGTGCTATAAACAGATTTTGTAGTTCTTCGTTTAGTGACGTAGTTTCTACTTCTCCTTTTTCAAGCTTTTCCTGGAGCTCTTTAACTAAAAATTGCAATGTTTCAATATCCTTACTGTTTGTTTTAACCATAACCATTGCGTTATCAACAACTGTTTTTAACGCGTTAATTTGAGACGCCACATTTCCTTCGATTTTCACTTTCAAGGAATCCAGTTTTGAATCCGTCGTCTGAAAAACGTAATCAAGAGTTCTAACAAGGAAAACCGCGATTTGATACCTCGTTATTGCCTCGTCACCACGATAGGTGCCGTCGGGAAAACCCGTTGCAATTCCAGCTTCTTCCAATCTCGTTACAAATGATTCTGCCCAGTGTCCTTTTGGAATATCTCTGAAAGCTGCCATGGATATACTGAGAACTAAAAGGACCGCAAGTAGCGTCAAGACTTTTTTCATACATATACCCCCTTTGAGCTAATTGATAATGTTAACTAAAAGTATTGAAACTCTCCAAAAACCGCATTATTCTTTAAATAGGGGACACCCCCCACCAACTCTTATCTAAAGGAGGTATCCCGATATGAATAACTCAACACCTTCTTGCCCAAAGTGTGGCTCTACCAACTTCTACAAAAACGGTCATGACAAATATGGTAATCAACAATTCTTCTGCAAAAATTGCAAACGTACTTTCAAACTTTCTCATTCTCCCAAGCACAAAAAGTTCTCTTTCCCTTATCCTAAGTGCCCTTCTTGTGGTAAATCTATGGAAATTCACAAAACCCATCGTTCTTTCGTTGTCTTCCGTTGTAGAACTTGTCATACAAAAGATAGAGTACCTTTTAATCTCCCTGAACCTGTCTCTTTTGTTTCTGATTACTTTAAATACTTCCGTTTCCCTATCTTTATTGTCTTAAAAGCTTTCGTTTTGTATATGAAACGCAATATGCCTTATCGTACTGTTGCAGATTCTCTTAATATCGAAGTCTCTCATGTTTCTATCTACAAATGGGTTATTAAGTTGTGTACTTTATTCTCTGTGCTTTCACCAACGTTTGACATTGAGAATGTTTTCAGAGTTCATGCTGACGAAACTATTGTTATATTCAAAGACCAAAAATATTATGTCTGGTTATTAGTTGACCACGATACTAACTATATCCTTTGCTGGCATGTCTCAAAGTATCGTGACATGGGTCAGGTAAAAGTGTTGCTTGAAAAGTTCTTAGGTGATTCAAAAGACAAAAGTATCGAACTCATTACCGACGGTCTTGGTGCATATGAAAGTGCACTGATATTGTTCAAAAATATCAATCATGTAGTAGTATCGCTTGGTAAAAACATGTGTGAATCCAAATTCTCACTACTGAAAGACTTTTTCCGACTTAAGCGAGGTCTGAAGAAGTTGAAAAATCTTGAGTTTCATGTATTCGGCTTTTGTATAGTGAAGAATCTTTGGAAAATCAACAAGAGCAATATCAAAATGTTATTTCTCCGTTAGCTACTTTCATCACTACAAGTTAACAGTATCGTCTTAACAAGAGAGAATATCCAGAGGTGAACAGCCAAACCAATATCAAGACACCTCTGTGTTGAAAGTGTGGTTCTTCGTCCTACTTCTAACATTCAGGTATAGGATCATAACATAAAAATACGGAATCCCGTAAGGAACAAAAGAAACTCCGGCCAAAAATAGTAAGATAAAAAACCTCGGAAATTTGTTACCGGTTTCCCTAATTAGAGACCATAGAAAGAACATGAAAAGAGCAAATCCTAGATACCCCGTTTCGACGATGAATACCGATAGCAAGTTATGCATCCACATACCAATTTCCTCGGAAAACATCGCATTTCCAGCACCTATACCTATTACAGAATAAACCGAATTCCATGTCGTGAAAAACTTACGTGCTATTTGAGCATTGAAGATCTTAGTCTGAAAACTGCCGTCATCAATTATATTAAAAAATTCTGGCCACAAAGTGAAAACAACTAGGTAAATGAAGCAAAGAAGTTCTAATAATTTTGCGACAGCTTGTGCCTTTTTTTTAAGGAAAAACTCAAAAACCTCCAAGATAATGAAAATAGCTAGAACAAAGTAGATAGCCCTTGAAAAAGACAGTAAAGAGAAAACGAAAAAAGATGTTAGGAAAAACGCCTTTTTCATTTTCTTGTCTTGAAGGTCCAAATATTTAGCGAATACATATAAGCTCACAGCTAGGAAACCAACTAAATTGCTGTCACCAAACATTAGGCTGTTAGTTTTCAAGGTATAAAAGTACTTTTCGGCTGTAAATAAGCTTAAGAAACCAAGTCTTAACTTTTCAAAAGAACCTATTCTGTAAAACGCGTCTAATGTAAGAAAGAGCAAGTTCACATATAAGAAGATGGTTTCAATAAGCTTATCTTTGTCTGTAGGCTTTCTGTACGTTACAGACACAACAAAAGCGTAAAAAAAACTCATGATTAAATGGGATAAAGCATTAATTTGTGGCTTTAAAAGCGGTTGCGTAATTGAAAGGTAAAAACACATAGTCGCTGAACTAAGTGCCACAAGATTTAGTCTAACAAGGTCTCGTGCAAGTATTATATACAGCAAAAACGCAAAGGTTCCTATGACTGTCCACAAGTATATGGGACTGGCGTTCAATCCTATCGATTCGAGGAATGATGGACGAATATCAACCAAATAAGCTGAGCTAAAAAGGAAGAAGCCGTAAATTAAAATCTTCCTCACAGGAACTCTACCATTCGCTGGTGTTATGTTGACTCGCGGTTTCATTACTACCTCCTAGTTTTCGAAATTTCTTCTATATACATTCTTTGATATTTTTCACTCATAATATCCGGGGAGAAATGTCTTTCAAAAAACTTTTCTATTGCCCTGTGATCGAATTCTTCATGAGTAAAACTCTTAATTACTTCACAGATACTTTGGATGTTTGTTGGTTCTACTAATGTACCAATCCTTACCCTTTCACTCTCTGCTAATAACATAATCTCAGAGTGAGCAGGTATGTTAGACAGGATTACAGGTTTCCCTAAAGCAAGAGCTTCTAAAACTGCCGTTGGGAGACCTTCTGAAAGGCTCAGAGATATAAATGCATCTGCTTCCGTTAAAAAAGGTGCGACATCTCTTTGCCAACCAAGAAAAACTACATTGTTTGGAGCTACCTTCTCAAGTTTTTTCCTTTCTGCTCCGTCACCAATCACTACAAGCTTCACTTCATCTTCAAGCTCTCTAAATACATCCAATAATGTATAAAGGTTTTTTATTTTGACTAACACCCCGACGAAGATAAAGGTGTATTTCTTATCTGAAGCTTTTTGTGAAAATTCTTTCCGGTGATCGATTTCGGCCATGAATCTTTGCCTTATATCTGACGAATTCAAAATAATTGAAGATTTCAATCGGTATTTCGTATAGAGCTTACTGGAAAGAGAACCCGAACATGCAATTAGGTTCTGAATACGAGACCAAACTTTAATATGTAATCCCGCGGCAAGAATTCCTGCCACGCCATACATCCTCGGATAGTCTTCGAATGGATCACAATGAGCTGTTGAAAACTTAGCGCAGCAACCTTCTGGCAGTGATGCAACGATGAAGTCTGGCCTAAGACCGTGAGAGTGAACAATATGCGGGTCAAACTTCAATACCTTATCTAAATAAGTCGATTTTTTTGGAAACACTCGTTTTGGCATATTCAACGAATCAATTTTAACATCTAATTCAAGGAACTTATCAATCATGCTTGTAGTATCTTCTGGGCTAATAGTAAGGACAATGGGTTCAAAGGTGTTTCGATCAAGATACTTCACGATATTAAACAACTGTAAAATAGGTCCTGTCTTGCTCAGGTTTGAGACTATGTAAAGAATCCTGAATTTCTTCATAAGTTACCCACCTTGTGTCGTAACATTTTGTAACCAATTCCTCTAAGAAACGGTGGCAGTAACCTGGCTACAAACCTAATCGAAATATTCGAAGCAAGCTCGAAACCCGAAATAAAACCTTTTTGATAAAGTTCTCTAAAGAACTTTGTTTCGGCTAAAATGTATCTCCAGCCGCCCCGCCTTCTTAACATACCCTTTCCAGCCCTAACATGCACTAAAACATCGGGAAGGTTTGCAAAGGTCGCTCCTGCAATGATAAGCCTTACCCAAAGATCATAGTCCTCGAGAAACGGGACAGAGCGGTATCCTCCGACACTCTGCACCACTGATTTCTTGTAAAGTACAGTCATATGGTTAAGTGGAGCTCTCCTTCTTGCGAATTTCACAATGCTGTCATGGTCCAGTGGAACCACCCGCATCCCTATAGGATTCGTCATAGATTCATCAAATTCAACTATTTGCCCACCGCAAACATCTATGTTGTGAGATTTCAGAAAGTTTAACTGTTTTTCAAAACGCTTCTTCACACAGACGTCGTCTGTATCCATTCGTGCTATTAATTCGTTACTTGCTGCTTCGATCCCCACGTTAAGAGCCTTAGCAAGCCCAATGTTACTCTTAAGTTTAATTGTTCTGACAATAGGGTACTGCTCTTGTAACTTTTCTATGGTTAAGTAGAGCTCCCTGGTAAGAGGTCCATCTTCGACGATGATAAGCTCGTTTGGTAAAACAGTGTTACTCATAACGCTAAGAACGCTATCAAAAAGATACTTCGGCACTTCTTTGTGATATACTGACATTAGCACTGTGAAGTTTTCCACTTTTTGCAACTCTTCTAAGCTATCGTCTTTCCCAGTTTCAAAGTGCTCTCCAGACGCCTTGTATGACATAACACAGCACTCCCTTGAATTTTTAGTTGATCTCCCTTCAAGATTACTGACTTTGCTGAACGAAAGTGTTTCATCGTTACCACATACGCGTTATTATTTGTAGCTTTCAAGTGATCGATTCACTTCGCCCCTTTTCTGAATATCAATGTCTCCAGCGTTAACAAGAGTATCTTCAAATCCAAAAAACAGTCCTGTTCTTCGCATAACATAAATCGT
>CAYVMA010000051.1:0-4608 GCA_964452455.1 uncultured Fervidobacterium sp.
GAAAGAGATGGAAACACATTAGCCTTCCATACGGCATCAGGTTTGGAAGTTGGGACCTTAGGAAGGAACTTCTCTCTGAAAGAGATGGAAAACCCCGCTCGCAGGTGGGAACATGCTTGCGAAAGGAATTCATCTCTGAAATGGATGAAAAATGAATTGTGTGTTGGATTCATACTTAAGAAATTCAATTCTTCTTAGGAAGAAGTTTTTTCCGAATGGGATAGAATTAAAAACTCTAGCGTTTTGCTATTTACGCTGCCACATCTTGGCCGTGGACAGCTGTCTGTCTTGATATCGACGTGGTTAAGTTAAAAGTTGACTCGACAGCCAGTTGCTCCAAAGGGTATCTTTACTCCCAAAAGGTACTCTAAGAGCTAACACGGGTGGGGACAAGGTGTGGCGGCTTTTGTGATACGTCTAAAAAATGTAATATCGATGCTTTCAATTAACGAGTTGGACGAATTTTTACCAGGTGGGAAAGGATTCAGAAGGAATGAATGATAGGTTGGAGATAATTATCTTGCATGATAATTACTATTATTATTGATCTGTGAGAAGCACGAATTTTATACAATGTCCTCTTTTCCTATTGAGTAAAAACTTGCATATTGAGTGATTGCATTTTTCATGTTTAAGAGGGGAAGAAAAAGGTAATAAAGAAACTTTCCGAAGGAAATAGGTTTCAAAAAATGCCAAACTGTAGTTTTCATGCTTGCCTTGTGAAGGTATTACTCTTCGAAAGAGATATGAGTAGTTATTATCCTCTAACACTTCAACACTTCATCTCAAAAACTTAGGAACCAAGTTTTCTTTGGGAGGACAAGAGTAAAAATTTGAGTTAATAGACGAATGTGTGGAGCAATGGCTTGGTTATCTAAAATTTTTTTGAAAAAGTGGGGGTGTTGTGGTGTTCAAGGCATTGTATTACATAGTTCCTGTAGAGAATTTGGTGGGGATACTAAGAGAGGGAAAAATTTATTCACGGAACAAGGCAAAGGAAAAAGGGTTAATAAAAACTGATCCTTCCGATCAAGAAGTCCAGCAAAGGAGAGCTAATAAGACAATATATAAATCTTACACTCTTCACGATTACGTGAATTTGTATATAAATCCAAGGAATGCAATGTTGTATCGTTATTTGAAAGAGAGACGAAAGATAGTGGTGTTGGAAATTTCTGGAAGCATTTTATCGAAGTTTAAGTATGTTAGGTATTCTTTGAAAAATGCGTCTGCCGATGATGCTATAATTAGTGAAAGTCCAGATATAATAAAGGCACACATCAACGAGATTTTTTCTTCTTCTTGGAATGGGGACGAAAACATAAAAAAGATAATGCAATCAGAGGTTTTAGTTTGGGGATTTGTACCTGTAGGATTTGTTTACAGGATTATAGTTCCGGAAAATTACATTTGGGAAGTGAGAAAAATTGTTGAGAAGTTAGGATATAATATTCCTGTAGCTTCAAGTTCATATATAATTGAGGACATATTTTTTGAGAACGACTTATAGGGGGAGGGTGTAAGATGCATGGAGTTGTTTTTAGGAAAACTTTGTTCAGATACTCTGAAATGCCAGCAGTTATTGGACCGGTAATTTTTGGGAATGCTGGTATAAATTGGCCATTTTTAACAAAGAATTTTTATATTTCCTCTTACATTTGCCCGGAATGTGGAGAAAATATGATGAAAACAGTTTTTCACAAAGATTTCGCAATAGAAACTGAAGAAGGGGTTGTAAAAATACCCAGAATTTTTGCATGTGGTAGATGTAAAACACTCCATGCCCCACGCCCAGGTTATAAATTAAGTAGCAATAACGGATTTTTTATTAAACTTGACTCGTCAACATTTGAGAGGTTTGTCTACTATTTGGATGAACAAGGTTCGACTGTTGGACGAACGGGAACGTTGTTTAATGAGAAATTTTGAACAAAAAATTGGAAAGGATGAAAGAAAATGATAATCATATCTCCGTTTTCTGTTTTTGAGCACATTCACGAAGTGGATGCGATAGTGAATACTATAAATACAAAAGGATACATGGGAAAAGGACTTGCTTTGGAATTTGCACTGCGGTTTCCGAAGATGGAAGAAGCATACAAGAAAGCTTGTCAGCAGGGGATTATAAAACCTGGAAGTGTGTGGGTATATCAGGTGGAGGTTGAATACTGGGAAGATGTTGAAGCAAAAAGAGAAAGAAAGAGAAAGCTTTTAAAGGTTTTGAACGCAGCTACCAAGGATGATTTTAAACTCCCTTCAAAGATGGAATGGATTGAATCAATCGTAGATGAAATCAAAGATATGCTAATTAGAGATGAAATACAGGCTGTAGCGTTGCCCAAACTTGGAGCAGGTTTGGGAAAGTTGCAATGGGAAGCGGTTGAGGAAGTAATAGTGACAAGACTTTATGAACTGGACAAGAAGATAATCATTTCGCTTGATTTACTTGCAGGCGAAAGGGAAAAATTGGCAATAGAGCTTGCAATGAGAGAATTTAGTGGCGGGTTGTTTGAAGAACCTCAAAAGAAGATAGAGATGAAAATTAGAAGATTTCGAGAATTTTTGTCGCTGGAAGGTGTTGGAAAGAAGAGATATTCTGAATTGGTTAATAAGTACTTTTAGACTTGTGTGAGAAAAGGGGGGAGGGTATGGCAAGGAAATCTGGGTTCTCTATATCGAAAGTCAGACGCACTTTGTATACAATCGCTCGAATTTTGGGAGATATTCAAGCCGTCTCAAGAGGTCCAAAGGCAGTGCAAAGAAGGATAAAGAACCGAATATTAGGAAAGTTGTTTTGGAGAATTTTTGGAAGGTTTTGAAAACATAAGCGAAGTCACGAGAATCAAGAGCAAATTCGAAATTTATGCCCATGCATCGGTACAATAGGTATGCATGGGCATTTTTTTATTTTAAGCGTATCGGAAAGTTGACTTTTCTATTAAAAAAATGATAAGATAAAATTGTATGATAGCTGTGCAACTATAGAAAAATGCTCGAAAGTTATCTTTATTTCTGTTGGTTAATTTATTCGCTTGATTAACAATTTGTGAACAATTTTAGGAAGATAAGATTCAAAGATATTTTCATTGGAACTATTTTTTTCTTTTTGCAGAAGGATACTACCTTAAGAAAGTCAAAGACAGTTACTGGGCTGGTAAACCTGGGTTTATCAAGTAAAAGTGGATTATTTCCTAAGTATGGGGACTGAATGGCAAAAGTCTTCAAAATATTTTATATATGGTAAGTAAAGTAATTGGATTTAGACAAAAAAGTGTAAGGTTTCATCCTGGAAGTTTCCCGATTGCACCAGGGTTCTTTCGGAGGTGTGTATATGCCAAGTGGTAGGAAAAAATGCCCAGATTGTGGGGCGTTTTTAAAAGACTATTTAAAATATTGTCCGGAATGTGGGTATAGATTTGGTAAAAAGAGGTGCCCACGCTGTGGGAAGATTGTTCCAAACGGTGCGGATGAGTGTTGGGACTGCGGTTGGCTTTTTTATTGGGAAGGAAATCTTGAGGATAATTTTGATAATTACAATGATTACAATCATTACGATGATTTTGATGATTACGACTATTATCACCAAGGGCATTTTGGAAGGAAGGAATGTCCAAAATGTGGAGCGTTTATTAAAGATGATTTAGAATATTGTCCGGAATGTAGGTATAGATTTGGTAAAAAGAAATGTCCACGCTGTGGGAAGATTGTTCCAAACGATGCGGATGAGTGTTGGGATTGCGGTTGGCTTTTTTATTGGGAAGGAAATCTTGAGGATAATTACGATGATTATGATTACGACCCTGATTATGACGATGAAGACGACTATTACGAAGATTATGACTGGTAAAGGCATACTTCCATACCCTTTTTGTTTTAAGACTTTCTTTCGTGGTCGGGAGGTTCAGATATGTTTGAAGGTCTTTCAAACAATTGCCGAAACATTTATCAAAGCATCTGAGAATTACGAAAATGTTCGTGAGTTCTTAAAATTTATAAACAGTATAGATTCAAATTTCACGTCGGTGGAAGAAGATCTAAGGAAGGGTAAAGTTGTTCTTTCAACACTTCACCAAGCAAAGGGATTAGAGTGGAAAGTGGTGTTTTTGATAGGGATTGTTCCGGGCAGGTTTCCACATGTGAGAGCCCGTATGGATGAGGAAGAACGGTTGTTCTACGTTGGGGTTTCGAGAGCAAAAGAACAGTTGTACCTTATTCGCTCTCCAGGTTTCAAACCTGCTCAAAATAGAAAAGATTTTCTCGAAAAAGTAAGAGGCGACCTTGTTCAAATATTGTACCTTGATGAATTCATGGAAAAATATCTCTCACAAAATAGTCAAGCAAGGGGGAATCTCAAATAAGAGATGCCAAAGTAAAAGTCATAAATTTTTCGGTATGATGTATAATATATTTTGGGGTGCGGTGTTTTGGGAAGAGCAGGGTGGGGTAGCGATTGAAAGCGAGCTTAGGGCAGGGTGGTGGGCTTAGGGCTATTGGGGCGCAGAGTTTAGGGGTTGGGCGTTAGTAAATGCGTGGGTGGTGGGTCGAGCAAGGGCTTAGGGTAGGGGCGAAGGGTTGTTTGAGAGCGCAGAGCAAGGTTTGGGTGGGTTT
>CAYVMA010000052.1:0-2803 GCA_964452455.1 uncultured Fervidobacterium sp.
GGGTTTGCCAGTGGTTGTAGTAGATGGGTTGGCAGCTGGAAAAGTTGTTGTTGCAAGGGATGTTGGTTGGATAAGAGATGCTATTAAAGATGGATATAATGGATTTTTAGTTAAACAAAAAAGCGAAAGTGAGATCGCTGAGAAGATCATTAATGTTCTCACAAACGAAAAAATAAAAGAAACCATAATCAATAACGCTTCAAGTTCCAGTATAAACTTTGATTGGAATATTATTGGTAAAAAATATATGGATGTCTTGAAATCGTCGTTAGAAGATAAAAAGAGTTGATATAGTATGAGCGAATGGAATTACGATAATAGACACCAAATTTGGCAAAAACACTACGAACTCGGTTCACCAACTTACACCACTAGAAAATACCTTTTAACAAAATTTATAAGCCAATATCTCAAACCAAAACATACAATTTTGGATGTAGGTTGCGGTGTTGGGGATTATTTATTCGACATTTTTATTAAATATGATGTCGAGTACTACGGTTTCGACATCTCTTTCTATGCCATTAATATTTTTACAAAACGATTAAAAAATTTGCCACCAAATTTAAGAGATAGAGTACACATAGAGAAGAATAATATATACAAATTTGAACCCCAAGTAAAATTTGACGTAATCTTCGCTTCAGAAGTCCTTGAGCATTTAGAAGATGACCTCTTAGCAGTTCGCAAAATGGCTAGTTGGATGAAAGAGGGGGGAGTGTTAATTCTAAGTGTTCCTTTTGATCCTGCTTTGTGGTCAACTTCTGACGAATATTCAGGACATAAGAGGCGATATACCCGTGAAAGCCTTACAGACATTTTGGTTTCGTCAGGGCTTAAAGTTGTAGGAATGTACTGTTATAGTTTTCCGCTACTCAGAATTTACTGGAATATTCGTAAAATGTTAAAAATAGATTCAAAAATAGATTCCAAGACTACCAAGGACAACAAATTCGACTCTTTTATTATCAGGGTAGTTAGATGGCTTCCTAAAATAATGCCCAGAATAATACTATTAACAGATACAAAATTTCTTTCAACAAACAAGGGTGTGGGTCTACTAGCTATTGCCAGAAAGGGTGATTAAATGAGAGTGGTGATATTGTATGAGACTGGGTAGCTATTATAGAACGTTAAAATTGATAGATAAACTGAATGAGTTAAAAATTTCGAAATATGAAAAGGTAGTGGATGTAGGCGCTTACGATGGTTATTGGTTATCCTTAATAGAAGCTAATCTTAAAATAGCTCTCGATTTGTATCCCTCAAAAAAATATGACGATGTGAGCTATGTGAGAGGAGATGCTTTAAAAATGCCATTCAAAAATAATGCTTTTGATGTTGTTTTCGCTTTGGATGTTATTGAACATGTATCTGACGAAATTGAGTTTATCAACGAATTATTCAGAATATGTAAAAAAATGGGATACATTATTATTACCACTCCCCATATTGATCTCAAAATCTTTCCAAGTTTTTTAACTGATTGGATACACAGAAAATGGGGTCACTACAGAAAAAAAGGATATGACAAGGTCGAGTTAGAATCATTGTTTAGATCACTTAGCTACAACAAATTTGAGATAATTAAATTTGAGCGTATAAATATTTGGTTGTATGGAAGATTATATTTACTACTGAGGATTATGTGGAGCATTTCCAGAAACATCACCAAAAAAATAATGAAATTTTTAGTCTTCATTGAGAATAAAAAATACTTCTCCTATCATGGAAGGTGGATGTGGTTTGTAGTTCTTAAAAAGCTGGAGTAATAGCCAGACTTTGGGACAAAATTACTTCATAATCTCCCACCGCAAATAGATTTGTAGCGAGCCAATAAGTAGTCGAGCCATTAAAAGATGTTGAAGGAGCGGGAACTCCTTGTTTTGAAAGGTCTTGGAGAAAATAATAAAGAGTAAAAGAAAAGAATTCTATAGAAGTTGCAATATTCACACATCATTTTTGTCAAATTAAATTTAGCAAATTTCCTGTGTTTTCATTTCCCGAAATTTTGAATTCTTATTTTGGCAAATGTTAGAGAACACACTTTTTAAACCTAACATCAATCAAAATTCGTGAACCAATCCATCGCAAAAGGAACACTCTACCTCGGAATGGCTCAGCTTCTATTTCTTATATCCGGATACGCAATTCACATTGGTCTCGGAAGAATGCTCGGCCCTGAGCTTTACGGGATGTATGCTGTTGTTGTGTCCCTTGTAACTGTGGTGAATCTAATTTTAACTACAGGAATTCCGCGGACGGTTTCCAAATTCACATCTGAAAGACCTGATCTGGCTAAATCCATTCTGAAGACAGCTGGAAAGCTTCAGCTTTGTCTCAGCCTGTTAATATTTGCCCTGTATTTTATCTTGGCGAGCTTTTTAGCTGAAATTCTTAAAGATTGTTCTCTCACAACCCTCATTCGTGTCTCTTCTATCATGATACCAATCTATGCCATTTTCTCCCTTTACACAGGTTATTTCAACGGATTGAGAGATTATCGAAACCAGTCTGTTATTTCAGCGGTATACAGCATCTCAAAAATCGCACTCATCTTCGGGCTGGTTCTGATGGGTTTCTCTGTATTTGGCGCGGTTTTGGGCTTTGCAATCTCTCCAGCAGCTGGTTTGCTGATTGCAGTTGCTATTGCGAGCTTTCCAATAAGAACTTCTGAGTATATCGGATACAGCAAAATAATCAAGTTCGCCTTACCGGTGATTGTTCTCTCAGTATTGCTCAATTTTTCCACAAGCGTTGACCTGCTCGCCTTGAAGGCGATTGTTAGAGATTCTCAGGAAGT
>CAYVMA010000053.1:0-7013 GCA_964452455.1 uncultured Fervidobacterium sp.
CTATATTGCTTCATTATCTCAAAGTTCGCAAGAACAGGATGAAAGAGTAGAAATAAGAAAAAGGTCCATAGCATAAAGACTAACGAAGTCGTCAAAACCTTCCTTGACCTATCTACATCACTCCTTGACTCAACAGCAAACCTAAATATTGCCTCGATAAGCTGCAAGCTTACAACGGGCATCAATAGGCTTATCGTCGTGTTTAAAACCTCGAGCCTTCCATAATCAGCAGGAAGTAGGTATCTTGTAAATATCGGTAGCATCAGAAAACCTATGCTCTTTGAACCTATGTTGCCTATTGTGAACCAAAACGTGTTAAGGGCAAGCCTTTTATATTGGCGCAAAACAATCTCACTCCTTGAAACAGACTGAACGCTTAGCCTTTACGCTTAATAATTCTCTTCACAACCGGTTTTATTATAATTCTTACTTTTCTGAGTATTAGTGTCCAAATCCTTCCTACTAAGCACCTTCAACATTTTTCTAAGTTTTTTCTTGAGAATTCAGACGAAGCCGTAATGCTTGATTTCTTGGATACTATACTCTCTCCTACATAAAAGTATGGTATAAATACTTCAATCAAAAAAATAGAGAGTGCAGGATAACGTACTCTTTCTTGGATTTTAAGCTATTTCAGGAGTCTGTCGCCTGCCTTTAATCGCAATAAGTTGGTTGGTTTTTAGCGTCACCCTGGGAGGTTTGGTTCACCAAGCCCATGCTCTTGCTTTTTAACCAAATTAATTGAAAAGAGGTTTCACTGTGTCTGAAAGCTTCTCCATCTTTGTCGGTATCGACATCTCCAAGGATAAGTTCAACGATTATGCTATTCAAAATCCCACTTCTATTCTTTTCGAATATGCTTTCGACATCTCTAAACAACAGTTTTCCTCCTATCTTTACTGTCTTGAAAGCTTTTGCTTTATAAATGGAATATAATTATTCATTCTGTGCCCTCGCTAACTCTTTGAATATCAAAGTCCCTCATGTTTCCGTCTACAATGGATTATTAAGTTCTGTTCCTTATTCCCCAGGTTTCCACGTTAACCCACTTCCTGTTGCCATATTTCAACGGATAACCAAGAGGCTGTGATTTTATTAACTCGTCGACACTTGAATGTGTTATATGGATCAGCTTATTCTCTTCAATAATTCTCAAACCATTCTGTGAGTTAGCAGTTATAATGGCGATCTTTTCCTCAGTCTTTACTCCCCAATTGTCCCCTACTGAGATGTCCGAAAATTCTACGCCGAACAGTTTTCTACAATTCAAACACCCGTGCGGGCAATAAAAGTAGTCTTTGTCAAGAATTTTGGTTGCAGGGAAGGTTAACTCTCTTCCATTCCTGATTTTTATATAGACGTCCCCAAGCCTCTTTTCACCATATCTAGACCTGTACTCGATAACACCATTTTCGGCATCGATGAGAAAGCTATGCTCGTTTAAAAGTTCGTCGAATCCTTTTTTCATTCTTCCTATAGTGCAGAATAAACTAATCGTCGCATAGATGTTTTTAACATTGTATTTTTCTTGAAACTTTTTCAGAGAAGCGTTATGGCATGGAAGACCAACAAAGACTACAGATTTGTAATTCTTAATCTTGTCTATATTTTTTAGCATTCTTGCTGTGTGGTAGAAAGATCCAGAGTGATTGATAACTTCGTCTTTCGAGGTTATAACATCTCCATAGATATTCAATCTCTCGTCAAAGAACGCAACTACAGCTGCATCTATTTTGCCCTTATCAAATAGATCTATTATTATGGACGATACGATTCCGCCAGAACTTGAGCGTTTGACAATTTCTTGATTCTTCGATCGACCCGTATAAACAGCTTTCGCAGCACTTAGTTTCTCCCGTTCCGTTATTACATCAGTTGGGCAAACCTCAACACAAACCCCGCAGTTTATGCAGTTAATATCATCTACAAATGGTACTATTCCTACATTCGACTTCTCTCTGATGCTTATGCAACTTTTCGGACACAAATTCTCACAAAGGCCGCAACCAATACAATTTAACCCTACCTTTGTGAATACATTATCCTTCATCAATTTCCACCCCCTCGCTTAACCGCTTCTATAGCATTGTCTAGGTATCTCTTCGACTCCTCTATTACCCGTTCCAGTTCACTATTAGGTGCTTCGTGGGTTTGAGCAGTTCTCAGTAATATTTCTTCTATCCTCTTTTCAGTAAGGTCTGTCGATGTCTCGTTACCGGTCAGTTGGACATCTTCAAGATTGTACAACTGCAGTATGTTTTTAAGTCGTAGATTCAATCGCGAGTGTGCAAATGGGACAAATGGTTTCTGGAATATTAGAGAGAAGGCAGTCCCATGAAAAGAATTTGTTACCACGAGTTTTGCACGCATAAAAAGCTTCACGAAATCTAGAGGTCCAACATCACGAAGTTTTTTTATCCCATTTAACCTTTTATACCATAAAAAAGGCAGCGGTATCATAAGAACGGGAATTTTATATCGTTCGCCCAGGCGCCTTGATACCTCTAACAGCTTTTCGTTATACTCCAGCATGTAGACAAGTATAAACTCACTGTAAGGTATGTTGTAGTCACTTAGTCGAGCCACACTTTCCCATTCCGACTTGCCAAGCAGGAAGACAGGATCCACGCAAAATTTGTAATCTTCCCTCTCGTATATTTTTTGAGATACCCAATGGACTCCATTTCACGAACGGAAACAAAATTGAACTCTGACAAAGCTCTTTTAAATAACTCCAAAACCTCGGCACTTATTTCATTCCTTCCCAAACTAGCGGCATAACTTGCCTTATTACACCCAACCCCAAGCAGAAGGTAGTCCTTCAAGTAATCTTTGGTTATTTCATAGTTCCAAACCTGGTCACTACCCACAATCACTAAGTCAAAATCTTTTGCTTTTTGTGCGAGCTGTTGGCTGTCGTTTAATTCTTCTGTCAAAACCATATTATTAAAGATAAATTCACGGAATTTCCTACGTAGCTTATTCCAAAACACTTTTGTTACGGTTCTCCCAATAACAGCCTTGAGCGTTAAAGGCCTACTAAAAATTCTTGGGTTATACAGATTAGCCAAGTAATCTGGAACGTAGTTTATAACAAATACTTCCCCTTTTCTGCTTAAGTATTTGTACTCTGCATACATCTGGAGAACAGCACCATAGTTCAAGGCCCAATTAAATGTCAGAATTCCAATTTTCACATTCGCTCCTCCTCCTACGTAAAGGATAATGTTAACTAAAAGTATTGAAACTCTCCAAAAACCACATTATTCTTTAAATCGGGACCCCTTCACCAACTTTTAACAAAAGCAGGTTCCCCAAGATGAATAATCCAACACCTTCTTGCCCAAACTGCGGTTCTACCAACTTCTACAAAAACGGTCAAGATAAATACGGCAACCAACAATTCCTTTGCAAAGTCAGTAAACATTCTTTCAGACTTTCTCATTCTCATAAGCACAAAAAGTTCTCTTTCCCTTACCCTAAATGCCATTCTTGTGGTAAATCTTAAGTTGTGTGCTTTATTCTCTGTGTTTTCACTAACGTTTAACATTGAGAATGGTTTCAGAGTTCATGCCGACGAAACTGTTGTTGTATTCAAAGACCAAAGACAAAAGTATTGAATTCATTACAAAACCACTTGGCGCGTATGAGAGTGCAGTGAAAATATTGTTCAAGAATATCAATCACGTAGCAGTGTCGCTTGGTAAAAATAACCAATGTGAATCTAAATTCTCGTTGTTAAAAGACTTTTTCCGACTTAAGCGAGTTTGAAGAAGTTGGCGAACCTTGATTTATATATTCATGGTTTTTGTGTAGTGAAGAATCTTTTGGAAACCAACAAGAGCAAGATCAATAATGTCATTTCTCAATTAGCTACTTCCATCACTACAATTTAACAGTATCTTGACTCCACCACCCAGCTCAACAACCTGTTGGGCAAGCCATGTACCACTTCTAACGATAACCGGTTTTCCGTAAGTAAATGCCTCGAGAAGAATGCCAGAGAAGCAAGTGCTGTAGATCTTAGGATCGTACAATAGTAAAATTATGTCCGAACTTTTCAGAGCATTGTTATACTGTTCCATCGTTAACGGTTCGCTAAAAACCTCGATATTTTCTGGATAGATCTTTTGCAATTTTAGCACTTTTTCTCTGTAATTCTGAACGTTCTGTTTCTCAGTGGCTTTGTCCAGATATGAAGAGATAACGAATTTATACTTTTTGTTACGATCAAATCTCAAGAGTTTTTCAATGAAGTCAACAACGTAATTATAACCCTTCTCAGTAACCGCGTGTCCGAGATAACACAAACAAGGAAGTGCCTCACATTTATCTAAAATGCTTTTAGTGTTTGTTTGATTTAGATTTGTCTGCTCTTTAACATGGTGATGAAAATCTACCGCTCCATATGGCACGTCGGTAGCAACTTTGGCTCCTAGTTGCCTCAGGAAATCAAGCATTTTTACTAGTTCAAGCTTATTGGATGGAACAGTGGAGTCGTAGGTCAAGATATACAGATTTGACATGTTAGGTTTCAAAATTTTAAGTGCCGCCAATAAAAACTTAGGTGTTCGCTTACTAATAAGTGAAAGCGTGTGAATATAGAGTACTACCGGTTTTGAAAATTCAGTGGATGTAGAAGCCAAGAAAACTGGCAGATACCAACCAGTTGGCAGAATTATTATATCGTATTCCTTTTGTAATTTCTTCAACACTCTTCTTATATGTATATATGCTTCTTATATGTATATATGACAATAAAAGTGGTAAAAGTGCCAAGAATTTGCTTTTCTTCATGCTTCTTTGTAAGCTTTCAAAATAGCGTTTTTTAAACGGCAGTCAAAACTTTTTGCTTAATTCTGACCAGTCAGCTGCAATAATGTCTACCTTACACTCAGAACATATGGTTTGAAATCCGCTTTTTAGCCGAGACACTAGCGAGAAGTAGTGCCCAACGTAGTCGCTTAATAGCGGTTCAACTATTGCTATTTTCATGCTAGTCTACCTCCATAAGCATAGGACGTTAATATTGTTAGATAAAAGTACTTAGCGATATTTGCACAATAGTAAGCACCAAAAAGCTACAAGAGGCTGATGCATGTGGTGCTGTTTTCAACTCAACTTGCTTCCTTACTGTTATTGTGTAGCATTGGGATATACATGAACTTGCTTGTTCATCCACCTCACGTTCTGTGAGTCATTTTTATGCCATTGAATCAAACCTTGGCTCTTCAGGGAAGTACATTAATATACAATTCGATAATTTTTTTTGCGTGATTTTCTATAAGATGGTTGTCAAACTCGTAATCTTCGATTATCGATTGATTTAATCGCTGTAGTATTTCTGGTTGTTCTAGTATCGCTGCAATTGATTGTTTTAGATAGAGATTATCTTTGCTTTCTTTGTAGATTATTCCATTTTTGTTGTTCTTTATAAGCATCGAGAACCCAACATTTTCTGAAACTAAAGCAGGAATACCGTAACTATATGCCTCAAGACCTATGAAGCCAAAAGTTTCTTTCCATTTGCTCGGTATAATGATTAAACTTGCATTTGAGAAAATTTCAGGTAAATTATCATAAGAATATCTCCCATAAAACTTATAAAACTTATTGTCGTATTTTTTTAAATCCAATTGTGTGTAATCACCGTAGATATGTAACTGCCAATTTTTATATCGTTCTTTCGTCTCTTCTAGAGCATCCATCAAATCAAAGAATCCTTTCATTCGGTTTAAGTAACCCAGATAAACGAAGTTCACTTTTCCATCTTTTAGAGGAACGTACTCAAATTTTTTTCTGTTGTCCTTTATCTGTGAATGCGTTACAGGTACAACAACCGTGTGTAAGCGCTCTGTGCTTATATATTGGGAAAAAGTCTGCTTTGCTACAAAGCTATTGAATATTATAAGATCCATTTGCTCTAATATATCTATATAGTAACTTCTAAATTTGGCATATCCTTTACTTCTGTAAAGGTTGTTATTGTTCTCGACCTTTTTAAGAGTGTCCTTCGTATTACTGGTAATCTTACCACTGTAATTTCTAATGTGGTTATATACACCTTTGACCAATTTGTAGACTAAAGGATAGGATAAAAAGAGATTTCTTGCTACATACTTCCGAGGGGTTGAATCATAGTTACATTTCACACATTCTTCCCCAGCTCTATAATCTAAACATATTGAATTGTTGTAATTAAATAGGTTTATTTTGGGACATAAGCCAAAGTAATCATGGGTGGTGAATACTACCTTAACCTTTAGTTTTTTTGCTTCATATATAAATTCTTTAGGCAGCCCACTAAGCGAATGGACATGCAAAACATCAATTTTGTTTTTAGCTAAAAATTCTCGATAGTTATTCTGGCTTATATCTTTTATAAATTCGTAGGGCTCAATAACTCCTGAGAAAGAAACAGGCTGTGAATTTATAATTTGGTAAACTGGTAATCCATCCTGCCTTTTATAGAACTTTATTTTGCTTTTTTCCGAGTACTTTCTATATTTGCCTGGCATCAACATAATAACGTCATGCCCCATTTTTAATTGCTCTTTGGCCAAATCTCTCGCATAAATCATAAGACCACCATTATGCAGCGGAGGGAATCCAAGAAAGTAGTGCAAAATTTTCATTAAAACACCTCACTTGAGACATAACATTGCTCGCTCTTGAGTTTTCAAACACGATTCAAATATACCATTCGCGACAAATAAGGAAACACATAATACATATACATAGCCGCGTCGGTATTACCTTGTTAAAAATCCCTTTCAGCAGTTTAAGTTATGTGTTCACGCTTGCGCAGTTGCAAGCTTGAAGACGGAACCTGTTTCTATGGCAAGATTTTTTCGGCAGTTCTTAAATACTCCCCACTCAAAATTTCGCGCCACCATCTTTCATTTTTCACATACCATTCAATAGTTTCTCTTATCCCTTCCTCAAATTTTACTTTTGGCTTCCATCCTAGTTCTTTTTCTATTTTACTACTATCAATCGCATACCTCAAGTCG